>CAYHAE010000102.1:0-2201 GCA_964354545.1 uncultured Planctomycetia bacterium | reverse complement strand
CTTTCCACTGGTGTCGGGACTGGAGCCCCGCTCTTTGCCTCTGCGATGCGACGTCCCGCTTCGCTTTCCACTGGTGTCGGGATGGACAATTAAAAACCTTCTCCCGTTATTTTAGCCGCCGTCTGCGCCTCTTCGAGCCTCTGTCTCTGAACATCCATCCCCATGTCCATGGGCTGCGCGTTGATAAACCTCACGTCGGTGATGCCCACCAAGCCGAATATGGCCCGCAGGTATTGTTCCTGGAGATCGAAACCGCGGGTTTCGGGTGTGCTGTAGTCGCCGCCGCGGCTCGTTATGACGACCATTTTCCTCTCCCTCACCAACCCCTCAGCACCGGAGCTGGTATATCGAAAGAGGTATTTGGGTTGAATGATTATATCTATATAGTGTTTCAGCATGTAGGGGATGCTGAAATTCCACATAGGCACGCTGATGAGATAACCGTCTACCGAGAGGAATTTGTTAATATACGCCACGATCTCCCGCCAGGCCTCCTGCTGCTCCTCTGAGAGGTCTTTGCCCCCAAGGAGGACATACTTCCCGTCCACTCTCTTTACGGTCATGGAAGGCAGCTTCTCCTTCGTAAGATCCAATTCCTCAACTGTCCAGTCCGGATGTGTGGTCTTAAAAGACTCGAGGAATGCCTTAGTTACCCTAAGCGTCCTCGAATCGTCACCGCGCGGCGTCGCGACAATGTGCAATAGCTTTTTCATGGCTTACCTCCTTGAGACTGTTGAAAAACTACGCTCATCACCGCAAAACCGCTGATCCCGTCTCCAGAGTCCCGCGGCTACGCCCGTGGAACTCCGGTAACGGACTTAGGGACCCTATCGCGATAATCGCCGTTCCTCTTCCCCCTTGGGCCGTAGGGGCCCGCCCTATTCCTTACCCGGTATCAAACGTCCTGCTCCCTGCCCGGAAGATCGACCCGTCTCCGAACCGTTCCTTGATCACATCGACCGCCCTGTGGGTCTTTTCCCTTCTCTCGTCGGCAGTGTCGTCAAAGAGGCTGCGGCGCGCCGTGCGGTCGATGAAATTGGTGACCTTGAGGCCCACGAGCCTCACCTTCTTGCCTTTCGTCGGAAAGTTTTCGAAGAGGCCCTTGACTTCCCGGTACAGCATATCAACGTAGTTGGTCGGCTGGTCGAGCGTCACCGCTCGAGTGTAGGTGCGGAACCCTTCGAGCCTTATCTTAAGCGTCACGGTCCTGCCCTTTAAGGCCTCCTGGCGCAGGCGGCCCGAGACCCTCTCGCAGAGCGCGATGAGCGCGCTCTCTATCTTCTCTCGATCGAGAGTATCTCTGTCGAAAGTCACCTCATTGCTCACAGACTTTGCCTCACGGTGCGTCTCGACCTCTCGTTCATCGATACCGTTCGCGAGCCGCCAGAACACTTCTCCGCTCTTGCCGAAGACCGCGGTGAGGGCGCGCACGTCGCTCCGTGCGAGGTCGCCGATGGTGTCGATCCCCATCCCCCGGAGGGCAACCTCCGACTTTTCGCCGAGACCCCCGATCTTCCGTATGTCGAGGGGCCGGAGAAAATCGAGCACGCCCTCCGGCGTCACTTCCACGAGCCCATCCGGTTTTTTCAGGTCCGACGCGATCTTCGCCGCCATCTTCGTGGGGGCAAGCCCGACTGACGCGGTGAGGCCGGTCTGCCTTTTTATCCTTGATTTGATCATCACGCACGTGTCGTGAGGAGTCCCGAAGTGCTGGAAGCTCCCGGTGATGTCCAGGAAGGCCTCATCAATGCTCACGGGTTCGATGTCCGGAGTGAAATCGTAGAGGACCTTGTAGATCTCGCCGGAGACCATGCTGTATTTTTCCATGTCGACGGGAAGAAAGACGGCGTGGGGGCACTTCCGGTATGCGACGGAGATGGGCATCGCCGAATGGATGCCGAACTTCCTCGCCTCATAGGAGCAGGTCGACACGACGCCGCGGGCCCTCCCGCCTTTGGGGTCAGCTCCCACGACCACGGGCTTCCCCCGCAGGGAAGGATCGTCGCGCTGTTCTATCGCGGCGAAGAACGCATCCATATCTACGTGGACGATGAAGCGCTCCATTCACACGCTCCGCTACTTTGTGGAGCCCCCTCGGCCTAAAGGCCGATGCTCCCTCCCTGAAGAAAAACTATATTCCGCGATCTCCTATCCCCTCTCGGGCTTGTGTCTCGCGGGAACGTGCAATTTTCCCCAGCGAG
>CAYHAE010000101.1:0-2477 GCA_964354545.1 uncultured Planctomycetia bacterium | reverse complement strand
CGTCAATTTTCATACGCGCTTCCGCCTAAGGCCGCACTATACCTTGATCCCCTGCTTCTTGAAAAGCGTCTTCACTATGGCTGACGGCGCAGCCCCCACGCCGAGCCAATATTCGGCCCTCTCCTTCTTCACGTTCACCCGTGCCGGTTCGGTCTTGGGGTCGTAGTAGCCGAGCGTCTCTATCGTCCTCCCGTCCCTTTGACTGCGCTTGTCGATCACCACGATTCGATGAGACGGCTTCTTCAGGGTCCCGAACCTTTTGAGTCTTATCACCGCAGGCATCATAACCTCCTTGTAATAGCTCTATTAGCGCAAAGTGCAAAACGTTTCGCCGAAGGCGGATCCGCTAATGGCGGAAAAACATTTTACGGTTTCCGATTCACTTCTCCTTCTCCCTCCACACCCTCCCGCCCAACGAGTTCAATTTCTTCTCGAGCATCTCATAGCCCCGCTCGAGGTGGTATATCCTGTGAATATCGGTCCTCCCCCGCGCCACAAGGCCCGCGAGGACGAGCGCCGCAGACGCCCTGAGGTCAGAGGCCATGACGGGCGCGCCGCTCAGCTGCTTCACGCCCTTGATGATGGCAGAAGACCCTTCGAGGAGAATATGCGCGCCCATCCTGTTGAGCTCGCTGATGTGGATGAACCGCTCGGGATATATCTTTTCTGTAATGACGCTTATGCCGTCGGTAACCGCCATGAGGCTCATCACCTGGGCCTGCATATCCGTCGGAAAGCCGGGGTACGGCAGGGTGGCGACGTCAATGGGCCTAAGCCTCTTTACATGCCTCGCCCGTATCCCATGGGGTACCTTCTTTATCTCGAGACCCGTCTCTTCAAGTGTGTCGACCACCGCAGCGAGGTGGTCGAGCTGCGCGCCTTTTAACGTGATATCTCCCTTGGTGATCGCTGCTGCCACGATATATGTCCCCGTCTCGATCCTGTCCGGGATGACCGAATGTTCTGCGCCGTGCAGCCGCTTTACGCCCTCGACGACGATCCGGTGCGTCGTGTGGCCCTCTATCCTGGCCCCCATCTTGATGAGGAACTGTGCGAGGTCCACTACCTCGGGCTCGCAGGCGGCATTTTCGATGACCGTGGTGCCTGGAGCGAGCGTAGCCGCCATCATGGTATTCGCGGACGCGAGGACGCTCGAACCAAAGTGTCCGCCGAGGTACACGTGCGCCCCGCGGAGGCGCCGCCCGTCAGCGACTATGTAGCCCTTCTCGAGTTTAATGGAGACCTTGAGCGCCTCAAGCCCTTTGAGATGAAGGTCTATGGGCCTGGGGCCAATGATGCAACCGCCCGGGAACGAAACCTCTGCCTTACGCTGCTTCGCGATGAGGGGCCCCAACACGCACACCGAAGCGCGCATCGTGCTCACGAGCTCATAAGGGGCCTTGTATTTTTTATATGCACCCGGACGGACCTTAATGGTCCCGCCATCCTGCGAGACGTCCGCACCGAGGTTCTTGAGGATCTTGACCATTGTGGACATATCCCTCACCTCGGGCACGTTGTGGATGATGCTTTCGTCCTCCGTGAGGAGAGTCGCGGCGAGGATCGGCAGGCACGCGTTCTTCGCTCCGCTTATCTTCACCGTCCCGTACAGGGCCCTTCCGCCTTCTATGACGAGCTTATCCATTCTTCTGGGCTACTACGACCCTTTCTATGCCCGCGTAGTCTTTGCGTATTTCAACCAGCCGCAGGTCTTGCGACGATCCTATGAGCCGGCTCACCGCGTCCGATTGGTCGTATCCTATCTCCATCAGAACCCACCCTCCCGGCTTCACAAAAGCGGGTGCTTTTTCCACGATCGCCCGTATCACCGCTAAGCCGCCCGCGCCCCCATCGAGCGCGATCACGGGATCTTCGAGGACCTCTGGAGGCAGCTCGAAGAATTCCTCCCGCGCAACATAGGGAGGGTTCGATACGATCATGTCGAATGTGACACGGATATTCTCAAACAGGTCGCTCTCGATGAATTCGATCCTGTCCGACACCCCATGCGAAGCCGCATTATACGCTGCCGCCTCAAGCGCCCGCACGGAGATATCAGAAGCCACTATTCTACTTTCTTTTAGGGCCTTTGTCAAACTTATCGCGATATTGCCGCTGCCCGTTCCGAGGTCGAGTATCTCAGGGCGTGCGCCAAAGCGCCCGTGGGTGCGGATGAGGGAGAGGGCGGTCTCGACCAGGATCTCGGTCTCAGGGCGCGGGATGAGGACATCCGGAGTCACCCTCAGCTCGTAGCCGAAGAAATTGACCGTTCCCTCTCTATGCTGCAGAGGCAATGACGCGTTCTCCATCACCCTTTGTCACCCCCGCGTACCATGGCGTTACAGCGTGTCTCCCTTGAGACGCAGCTTCTTTTCCGCTTCCTTGAGCGCCTCGATTATCTGATCAAGGTCGCCCTCGAGGACGTTCTCCAAATTGTGGACCGTGAAACCGATCCTGTGGTCGGTGACGCGCCTGTC
>CAYHAE010000100.1:0-3166 GCA_964354545.1 uncultured Planctomycetia bacterium | reverse complement strand
GCCCGCTCACGATTTTAACGTCCCGCTCAATGCCGCCCCTCGGGGGCCCCAAGAACAGAGGATCGCGAGACGGGTTGTCGCATTTATCTTTTGCTTACCACACGCTCAACAGGTAAAGCGGGTGGGTGACTGAATAGCAGGGACGCTTTCAAAATCCATCCCAGACCCGTCCCCATTTTCTATCCTAGACCCGTCCCTACTTTTCATCTCAGACCTGTCCCTGGCAATTCCCTCTCGGGGTTCGGTTTCGCGGGCGTATTCTCATGTGTAAAGACCCGCCCGACCGCGACCGTTTTTCAGGACCTAAAACTCATTATGTTCGCACAATCTGCTAATAAGCTGACAAGGAAAATGTTCCCCTCACTCCGTTCGGGTCGGTCTTTTGCTCAGTCGAAAAACGGGAGCCTGCGCAACTCGGCCGCGCGGAAGCGGCCTCGAACATGCTCGGCTCTTTTCGTATCAAGGTATTGTTACAAGGAACCGTTTTTCGCCTTCACAAAAGACCTAACATTTTCATTGTGCTCACATAACTCGTTTTAGGTCTCGAAGAAACTCTCACCACACGCTCAGCATGGAAAATTGGTGCGTGACTGAAGTGAAAAAACAACGTCTAGGGTATAGCATTTAGTGAAAAACGAAAGCGTCCTCGTTATCCAGTCACCCACCCGCTTTACCTGTTGAGCGTGTGGTAGAACAAGGGAATGGGTGTGTCGAAAATAAAGGAGGTATGGGGGGTCCCCCGAGGGGTTGGGGCGAGCGGGACGTAAAAACCGCGAGCGGGCACGGTTCCCGAACCCGCTAAAGAAATGTATGTGAGGGAGAGCGAGCGGTTTTTCGCGAGTGCAATTTTCCTCGCTGGGGAAAATTGCACGTTCCCGCGAGCCACAAGCCCGAGAGGGGATACCGAGCTGCAGGACCCGAAAAATCCCTGATTTCGCAATTGACTGCATTGTGGTATAGGTGTATGATTGTACACAAAAGGAGGTTCAGCATGAAAAAGATGATCTCATTAGTGTGCGTCGCAGCGCTGGGGACCTGCGTATTTCTCTTCGCGCCGCCTCTCTATTCCGCGGAAGATCTCTCGTCGCTCGACATCAGCAGGATCGAGAAATCCCTTGCGAGGCTCAAGAGCGAAGAGAGGGGCATAAAGAGCGCAGGCTATAAAGAGCTTACAGAGATAGGAGTGAGCGCGGCGCCCTATATCATTGAAGCGGTGAAGGATAAAGAAGTAAATACCGACTCCAGGAGATTGATGTGCGACCTCCTGGGCGAACTGAAGGCGAAGCAGGCGGTTCCCGTATTGATCTATTCGTTGAACAATAAAACCGATACTATACGCGCCGCCTCCTGCAAGGCCATGGGGCTGATCGCCGATCCCCAGGCGCTGGATCCCCTGCTCGGGATGCTCAGCGACGAGGATGGCGACGTGAGAGAGGCCGCCGTCTATGCGCTTGCGAGTTTCAACGGTACCGTCGCAATGAAGGTTGTGAAACTTATCAAGGACAAGGAGGATTTCGTACGGGTGGCCGTCCTCAGGGTGCTGAACGAGAAAGTGGACCCGGCGACGGCGGGCGATATCCGCGAAGCGCTCCAGAAAGACAAGTCGGGCAACGTCCGCGCGCTCGCGGCACGGGCGCTCGGGGGCCTGAAGGATAAGGGCGCCGTGGACGCAGTGATTTTTGCGGTGATAGAGGACGCCGACAATTTTGTACGGGAGGAGTGCGCAGGGGCGCTGGGAAAAATAGGCGACGCAAAAGCCGTGCCTGCTCTCATCGCCGCGTTAAAAGACGAGTATAAGGACGTCCAGCTGAGGGCCTCGGTGTCGCTGAAGAGCATCACCGGTGAGAGTTTTGGGCGGGACCAAGAGAAGTGGCAGAGCTGGTACGAGGGGCAGAAGAAATGACGAAACGCAATACGCAATACGATATACGCAATACGATCCTAAAACCTAAACAAAGGAGGATGAGATGATGGAGATCAAGGAGATAACGTTAAAGGATTTGAGCACCAAAGACTTCATCAAAGACAAGATAAAGGACATCTCTGATGTCGTCGGAACAGGGACCGCGGTCAACGCGCTGTCAGGAGGTGTCGATTCCTCGGTCGTCACGATGCTGGGGTTCAGGGCATTGGGTCCCAGGCTCAAGACGTATTTTATCGACAGCGGCCTTATGAGGCAGGATGAGCCGCAGAAGGTCGTTTCTCTTTTCAAGGAGCTGGGTGTGCCCGTGGAACTCGTCGATGCGCGCAAGAAGTTTTTCGATGCGCTCAAGGGCATCACGGACCCCGAAGAGAAGAGGGAGGCGATCACGCAGGCCTTCTATAAAGAAGTATTCGGTAAGCTCGTGAAGTCAAGCGGCGCGAAATTCCTCCTCCAGGGCACGAACTACACCGATGTCGAGGAGACCGTTGCCGGGATAAAACGGCAGCATAATATCCTTGCCCAGATCGGGATCGACACAGAGGAGACGTACGGATACAAGGTCATCGAGCCCGTGATCGAATTGAGGAAAACAGGGATCCGGGAGGTCGGGAAGGCCCTGGGACTGCCGGAAGAGGTGTATAAGAGGCCGCCGTTCCCCGGACCCGCGCTCTCGGCGAGGGTCATCGGCGAAGTGACGCCGGAGCGGATAGAGACCGTGCGCAAGGCCACGAAGGTCGTCGAGGAGGAGCTCAGCCGCACAGGCGCGTTCCAGTACCTGGCGATCCTGCACGAGGACAGGGTCACCGGCATAAGGGACGGGAAGAGGGATTTCGGCCTGCAGATAGAGGTACGGTGCTGGGAGAGCACCGACGCGATTACAGGAATCCCGACGAGGATCCCCTATGAGACATTGGAAAAGATAGCGGAGAGGATAACGCGGGAGGTTCCGGGCGTCGTGAGCGTAACGTACAACATCACGAAAAAACCGCCGTCAACGATCGAGGCGGTGTGATGTGAGTGAAAAGTTTAGGGTGTAGGGGTTAGGGTGAGGATGGGGATGGGTTTGGCTCACCCTCATCCCCACAACCCGACCCACTACCCACAACTCACCCGAATACTTATCACGCAAAGTGCGCGCGACTAGAGACGACCCCCTCTCGGGTTGTCATTTCGCGGGAACGCACAATTTTCCCCAGCGAGGAAAATTGTGCTCGCGAAAAATCGCTCGCTCTCCCTCGCATA
>CAYHAE010000099.1:0-3317 GCA_964354545.1 uncultured Planctomycetia bacterium | reverse complement strand
CACGTGTCATCCTTATGAGATTCCTCGCTTTGCTCGGAATCAATTCGCACCTATAACTTATGCTCCCTTCAGTCGCATAAGTTATGTGCTCATTGAGCTACGGGCGCGCACGTGTCATCCTTATGAGATTCCTCGCTTTGCTCGGAATCAATTCGCACCTATATGCACATGAACTTTTTGTGGATGAACGTACCCGGGGAAGGTTCACGCTGCCATTTCCAGGCAGCAGGCAGTTTCGGCCGTAGATGGTGTGATGCCGTCTCCATTTATTTGCAGGACGATAACGCCTTCTCTATCTTCTCTTCTATCGATCGTATAGTGCTATCGTCCTTCTTCAGAAAACAGACTCCGACGGAATAACCCTTGCGTCCAAGATTTTCTTCGACCCTTACAACTTTGCCCAGTATGCCGTTCTTGACCGTGACGGCCCTCGCCTCAATCTCCTTGCATATCGCCAGTTCTTTCATCGGGAGGTTTATCCAGATGATGCTCGATATTTTCGGCAACTCCCCCGCGATGAAGAGTATCCCGGACTGGCTTATATTTTTCGATACGGCCTTGATCGCCATGCTCGCACTCCCCTTGGAGAATTCCCTGAACTTCAGCTGTTTTTCGTACGCGACTCTGTAAAACTCTCTCCGCTCTACAAATTGGTCATCCAATGTAGTAGTCTCCTTCTTTCGTATACACCACGGGGAGACGCATGCCACCGGGCGTGCGAGGCAACTGGAATAAGGTCTCTCGATCTCTCTCTTTTAATTTCACTCGATGGGAATGATGATGCGCGTTCCTGCTCTCAGCTTATTTGGATTTTTAATCCTGTCCTTGTTCACCTCGTAGATATGCTTCCAGCGATTGCCATCGCCGAGCTCGCGTTCAGCAATCTTCCAGAGGGTGTCATCCTTCTGGATAGTGTACTCCTTGGTAGATACCCTCACCTCGCTCTCGAGGTCTTTTTTCACCTCCTGTACGAACTTTCCCTCTTCGACTGCCTTTGCTTCTTCAGGCATCTTGCCCGCATAAGGGATCATGACCTCCATGACCTCAGCGATCATGAACTGCGCGTTGCGGTCTTTCTGCATCCCCACGAGGTCGGTGACGGGAGCAACGGCGTCGAGTTTGCCTCTGCTCACTATTCGTATTCGGCGTTCCTCTATCCCCTTATCGAGCATGAACTGTTTCACGGCCTCTCCCCGCTGCCTTCCCAGTTTCAGATTATAGGATTCGGTGCCGCGGATATCGCAGTTGCCGGTGATCAAGATGTCCGCCTCAGGATTTCTATTCAACGTCTTCACCGCCTCGCTGAGGATGGACGCGGCGTCTTCCCGTATGTCTGCCTTATCGAAATCGAAATATATCTTTACATTCTTTATTATCTTCTTTATGAGGAGCGCCGGCCTTGGCTCCGCGGGCTTGGGCGGAGGAAGCTCCTCTTCTTTGTAGTCAAAGATTATCTTACGCACATAGCAGTACCCTCTATTGCCCCAGAGAGGACCTATCTTTCCGGGCTTGGTAGGCCACCACCAGTAGCCACCGCGCACATCATCCTTTACAGGACCCGGCATTGCATCGGTAGGCCACCATGCGAATTCTTTCTGCAGCTCCTCAAGCTCCTGCTCTTTCTTGTCCGGCCTCTCCGGCTCTTGCACTTTCTCTGAGGTCTTTATCTCCTGCCGTTTCTTGTCCTGCGCCTGCGGCTCCTGAGCGAAAAGGTTCGTTGTCAAGAAGGAAATTGAAGCGAGTAGCGCCGTAAACACCAATGTCTTTCGCACGAATATCTTCATACCATCACCGCCTTCTTTTAGGTTCACACATCATCCCATCTTAAATTGTGCCTATTGTACGACAAATCAATCTAAATTTCAACTAATTTCAGCGTCACCGTTCGTCTCTCTCTTCTCGCCGACGGATCCTCCGCACTCGATACAAAGGTAGTCGTAGACCTTCCCGTCCGGAAGGACGAGGAGAAGCCTTTCCCTCACCGGCATCGAGGCGCCGCACTTCTCGCACCAGAGATGCGTCGCAGTAATCTTTTCAAACTGCTTCATATCCTTTAGGGGCCGCCCCGCGAAGATCTCCTCCTCAGCTCTTCCAGCAACTTCTTTATATCTCCGTCGGCCGATCGTACCACGAGGCTGCAGATAAATACCAAGACAGAAAACTGCCAGCAGTCCTCCGGACCCGCCACGAGGCCCGTGTGGACATCTTCGCTCCTCTGCAGCATGTCGGAGTAGTAGTCGATCGCGCGGGAGAGGGCGCCCTCGTAGACATCGAGCGAGTGAGTCCTGTTATTATACTTGAGAGACGGAAATTGCACGCCCCTCACGAGAAGGAAATTCACCACGGTGTCCTCGTTCACATGCAGCGCCTGTTCAAAATCGAACCCTTCGAACTGAGGGATATGAGACGGGAGGATCAGGGCCGGTTTCTCCACAAGGACCTCTCCCTTCCTTACCACGGTATCGCCCGCATTGAGAGAAGATTCCGCCAGGAATATGTACGGCAGCGCGGTGTCGGAAGACGCAGAGAGACCTTGAACGCGCGGCCTCACGATCGAGGTATGTGTGACCGCCTTTTCCCAGCTATCCTGAATATCCATACACGTATCCTTTCCTGCTTATATGGCTATTATATTATACCATAAACACACAAATTCTCAATGTCTCTCCTGCCCTCTCCCGCTCGCTCGCGCTTCGCGTGGGACGTTCACTTTTTCCTATATGGTACAAGTGCGTCGAGGAGTTTCTGGTTCGCGAACCCGAGCGCCTGCGCCTTGTCGCAATATTCGATCGCGAGCTGATACTGCGCGGCGTAGTAATAGAGCACGGCCACGTTATTGTATGCGATCGCATACTCGCTGTTGGCTTCTATCGCTTTCTTAAAAAACGCGATCGCCTCATCGTTATTGCCCGCCTCGCTGTACACGCGACCGAGGTTGTAATACGCCTTTGCAGAGCGCGGGTCCGCGTCGACGGCTTTCTTGAACGCCGCGATCGCTTCCTCGCGCCTCCCCATCGCGCCGTAGATGACGCCGATGTTGATGTACGCCTCTGCGTGGCGCGGCTCCAGCTCTATCGCCTTCGTATACGATCGGATCGCTTCCTCTTGTTTACCTATCGCACTGTATGCGAGGCCGAGGTTATAATAGGCGTCGCAAAAGAGCGGATCTACCTCAGCCGCCTTTTCCAGCGCCCTTATCGCCTCGCTGTGCCTGCCTGCTTCACTATAAAGGATCCCAAGATTATTGTATAACCTCGGTATATCCGGCGCAAACGTAAGAGTCCTCTCATAGAATGGGATGGGCTCGCGCCAGTAGC
>CAYHAE010000098.1:0-3450 GCA_964354545.1 uncultured Planctomycetia bacterium | reverse complement strand
CAAAAGACTGTCGAAGAGCTCTCCTCAGCGAAGGCAGAGGCCCGGTCACAGCTCTTGTCTCTTAGGGATACTTTGGCGAAGAAAGAGGATCAGCTCGAAGTATTCAACACAGAACTGCGGAAAGAGGCAGAAAAATTGCAGGAGATTTCAGGCTCCTCGCAAGGGGAGAGATGAGCAGGTACGGAATTCGAGATAAAGCGCTAAATGAATTTTCACGATAGCGAAACGGGCCGCGCAAAGGAATACATTAAATGGGTCGTCTTCCTTCTTTTCTTCACTATGCCTCAGCTCGTCTACGTATACAGCTTCTTTATAGAGCCTAACTGGATCCAGGTAAAGTATGTCAAAATCGCCTCACCTAAAATCTCTCGCGCGCTTTCAGGGATAAGGACGATCCAGATCTCCGATTTACACGTCTCGGACATGGGTTTTCGGGAAGTGTCATTGATAGAAAGGATAAATGAATTGAAGCCGGATATCGTTTTTATCACAGGAGATATGGTTGCAAGCCGTGAAGGCGTGAGCGCTCTCTGGAACGTACTAAGTCTGCTGGAGCCCAAGTTCCGCACCTATGCAATATATGGTGAGTCCGACGGCGCGATCGGGGATATGAATGAGGCGCGCCAGTGGGATGAGACGAGGACCTCCGTACTGGAAGGCAAATCCATCCGCCTCAATGTAAAGGGAAAGGAAGATTCCGCCTTTTGGCTGGCGGGAGCACCCTCAGAACAGGTCTTGACAAAAGCGGCTCAAGACGCCTCTTCCAGGGGAGAGCCCTGTATCGTCCTCAGCCATAGACCGGACATTGTGAAGCTGGCGGCACTGCGGAAGATCGACCTAGTCCTCGCTGGGCACACCCACGGAGGTCAGGTGGGGATTGCCTTGCTGCAGCAGCTGTTCCCATATGCGCGAAGGTCTGCATACATCGCCGGGCTCTATAAGGTACAGGATACCCTCCTCTATGTGAATAGCGGTATCGCGTCCGAGAAGGGAATACGCTTTCTCAGAAGGCCTGAGGTTACCGTCTTCGATTTTGTCGCCGGCGGGACGAACGGCCAGACGCATTTTACAATTCTGCCCCAGGATACATAACATGGTCATCCTGCTCTATCATGATATCGTCAGGCCATATTCCTCGAGATACATGTATACCGTGGAATCAGACCTCTTTGCTCAACAGATTGTGTGGCTCATGGATAACGGGTACCAGGTCCTGTCCATGCGCAGCCTTGCCCGCATGCTCCTCGCGTCCGAGGCCCTCCCGCAAAAATCAGCGGCCCTTACGTTCGACGACGGGCTTTCCGGGCACTTTGGCTACGCATATCCCATCTTGAAAAAATTCCGCATCCCCGGATGTTTTTTTATAATCGCGGACAGGATAGGCACGCGTGGGTATATGGGGTGGGACCAGATAAAGGCGCTTGCAGCCGATGGCATGGAGATCGGGTCTCATGGTATCGGCCACCAGGTCTTTGAGCTCATGCCCAGGGCCGATATCGTCACATTGCTAAAGCGGTCGAAAGAGATACTTGAAAAAGGGCTCTCGGCGGAGGTCGCTTTTTTTTCGATACCGAGAGGCTCCGTGTCAAGATCACACGAAAAAATGGTAATGGACATGGTGCGGGAGGCCGGCTATGCCGTCGCGTGCTCCAGCAGGGTCGGGTATGTCGATTCCTCGTCATCGTCCCTCTTCCTGCCCAGGTTTCCGCTGCGGAGCGGCGATACCTTACGGGACTTTAGACAGATAGCAGAAAAAAAATCCTCAAAATTTGTTTCCTGCAAAGCGAGAGAGATCTCGCTCGATTTCTTAAAACAGTGCCTGGGCCTGCGAAACTATGAACGATTGAGGAGAGCGTGCCTGAGGGAGGAGTATCGAAACGAGCGCGCCCCGGGCGAGTGAGGCCCGGGCCCGTTGTAGGGGTGCATCTATCTTTTCGGGCGGGATCTCACTGAGCACCTTTCTCCTGGATGATGGTGAGGATCGTCCTGAACAGGATGAGGACATCCAGCGCGAGCGACATGTTTTTGATGTAAAAAATGTCGTGGATGAACTTTTCCCTGCTATCCTCTATCGAGTCAGCGTAGGGGCACGTGATCTGCGCCCACCCTGTAATCCCCGGTTTTACCGTGAGCCTTTCGAGATAAAACGGTATCTCGTTCTTGAGCTTCGCAACGAAGTAGGGCCTCTCCGGTCGAGGACCGACCAGCGACATTTCATTTTTGAAGACATTGAAAAGCTGAGGCAGTTCGTCAAGACGGGTCTTCCGCAAGAATCTTCCCGCCTTCGTGATCCTCGGGTCATCTTTCCCTGCCCAGACTGGGCCGGACTTCTCCGCATCCATATACATGGTGCGAAACTTATAGAGGACGAAGTGTCTGCCATAGAGGCCGACACGTTTCTGTTTTATGAGCACCGGCCCCGCAGACGTCGCCTTGATCAATAGGATGATAAGGGGCATGAGGGGCAGGGCGAAGAACAGGAGAACGACCGACGCGACGAGGTCGACGATCCTCTTGAATCCCCTGTACGCGTAGAACTTCTCCTGGAGGGGCGAGATCAAGATGGTCGCCATGTCGTCGACGTGAGTCGTGATGATATTTCCTATCACCGCTTCGTATATCTGCGGCATGACCTTACAGCTTATGCCTTTATCGGACAGTTCTGAGAGGACCCGCACCAATTTTTCCCTCGGAATATCCAGCGTGGCGATGATTACCTCATCGATACTGTGCTCCTCCGCAATGCGAGGGAGCTCGTCGAGGGAGCCCAAGATCGTAAGCGGCGGGTCGGGCTGCGGCGAAGCCATGCTCTCAGGATTCACAAAGCCCACGACCTCGCATTGGATCGCGCAGTTCTTGCTGATGTGGAGGCCGAACTGCTGTGCCTCCTTGTCGATCCCGACGATC
Source organism: uncultured Planctomycetia bacterium (assembly GCA_964354545.1). Taxonomy (GTDB): domain Bacteria; phylum Omnitrophota; class Gorgyraeia; order 2-01-FULL-45-10; family JAHFGN01; genus CAYHAE01. The sequence goes on along the minus strand of CAYHAE010000098.1, from coordinate 543 downwards.
GTTATCCTGGACGCGAGGAAGTTCTTGCCAAAGATCATCGATATCAGCATCCGTATGAAGAGGCGCCAGAAGATGGCCATGAATGTGATAAGGATCCACGATATGATGATGACGGTGCGCGGGTAGGCAAATGCGCGAAAATAAAATGCGACCGCGACGATGCACAGGAAGCTTATCGTCGTCGCCTTTACCACCGCGATGGTGGTCTCAAAGGTGGTCTTGGATTTCAGATTATAGTACAGCCCGAATATGTATAAGGCGATGAGGCGGATGACGAGGATCATAAAAACGATGTTGAGGTAGTCGAGGAAGTTCGTTTGGGGAGGAGAAGTGATATCTGTCTCATACCTCAAGGAGAACGCAGAGAGGTCGCACAGGATCATGAAGATGACATCGCCCAGTAGCGCGAAGGCAATGAGGAACTTGTCCAATTGGAAATTCTTCCTATTCAGCTTCAACGAGCCTGTCCCCCTGCTGTATCGGTAGGTTGGTCTTATCGGGCACGGTCTCGGCCACACTCATCCCTTTATAGATCTCCCTGAG
>CAYHAE010000097.1:0-3645 GCA_964354545.1 uncultured Planctomycetia bacterium | reverse complement strand
ACGAAGCCCTTACCATCGTTTAAGAGCCGAAGGGCGGAGTAGGATGGAGCCCACGGGTGGAATCGAACCACTGACCTACGGTTTACGAAACCGTTGCTCTACCAGCTGAGCTACGTGGGCTTTCCGAAGCTATGCTCGTCCTGAGGGCCGAAGGCCCGAAGGGCTAAAGCTGCGTGGGCTTACCGCGAATGTCAACTGCGCGCTTCTTATGCTCGGGGCTAAGATGGTTATATCACAGGGTCATTTTCAAGGTTTTGTATCCCAATAGCTCCCTCACCGTATTCGGATCAACACCTGTTATTACCATGTGAGAAGCGTACATATGCTTTAGGTCATGGAAGCGTGAATCAATTATACCAGATTTTTTGGGCGCTTTGCAAAAAATATTTTTGATGTCGCCAGCTGGTGTGATAGATAAACGATGCTTTTGGGGGTATATTAAGTCAATGGAAGAGTATGTGAGGAAAGGTGGAATATGATCGCCGATGGGCTATGCTTTTCGCCTTCGTTTGATCAAAACTGTGGCTATGCCGCCGAGGCCAAAAAGAACAAGTGAGGCGGGTTCGGGGACAGGGTTGACCATCGAAGGGGCATCAAGCTGAAAGTTGTCAAAGGCGACCTTAACCCCGTTCCCAATGGGGTACTCCGGCCAGATCTGCAGATCCACTATCTGGTCGTTTGTCGGTCCGGAACCATACGAATGGATCAGTTGCCACGCACTGCCTGTCCAATAATATCCGGAAACGGTGGAACCTGTTCTGGAAAATTTGAGCTTCCCGCTCATATCGCTGGTTGCGGTGAGCCCGAGCACGCCCTCGCCAACAAAGTGCGTGAGGTACCGTTCTCCCCCGAAGCCGTTATCGCTGATACGCTCGACCGCTCCGAACGTGCCGGCGATCGCTATCCTCTCCTGGTTATCGGACGGCCAGTTGAGGAGCGAGTAATCAACTTGTGCCGTAAAATTGCCGGGAACCGGATAATTGAACATCAGCTGCGAGTAACCGGAAGACCCCTGCACCATCTCAAGCCTGTTATTCGCCTCGGAGGACGTCGAGCCACCGCTTGAATTATTTGTCCACCAAAATGTATTCAAGGAATTATCATCAAAATTATCGGTGAACACAAATGCCATTCCTTGAGAGCTCACGCAGACGAGGTATAACGAGAACGCTAGTGTGATCAAAGGCCTTACCATATCTCACCTCTCATGTTGGTAGTGCATCGGACGTCTTGATTTATGATACTTCTCATAGATAAGTAATAGCAATAATTGTTCCAATACCGCCGTTTGGAAATTTTTTCTAACCGATTATGAGGAAAAGAGATGCGGAAGTGGGAATAATCTGCGGCAGCCTCACCGTGTCGAATAGCGTGGACACTGTTGATTTGATTATACTGAGGGAACGGCCCTCTTTTTTACTCAAAACGTCATAGTCACGCTCACGGAGAAGTAATCCTCCGGATCGTTGGCTGCCGGGGAATATGCGTCCCCGGGGACGAAGTGGCCATATTGGAGGGTACAGCTCACGTCAGAGAATAGCTGCCAGAAGAGTTCCAGATCGACCTCATCGCCGACATACGATTTGTCCTCGGTCGCATCCGCGTCGTAGATCGCCCCGCCTGCCTTATCCTTATAATAGCGATAGTAATCCACGCCGAGCGTACAGCGCTTTAGCGGCCGTATCGCCTCGAACGGAAAGAACGATGCGCTCCCTTTTAAAAAATGCAGATTCGAAAGTCTCGGCGAGAGCGCATATCCTGTCGGAATATACCCGAAGTAGAGAAAATTGTTGTCTCTTCCAGCGGGATTGCCATATGCGGTGTCTGTGACGCTTGCCCTGCCCGAATCTCCTGTGCCGAACGCGTACCGAAACGAAAAACGCGGGTGGCTATACGCCATCCAATCGTACGCGACTTCAAAGACGCCCGCCCACGCGTCGACGTCTGCCTTCTCGTTCGATTCGTAGATATAACTTGAGCCGGTCTCCCGTATCGCTTCCGCCAGGTAATGTAACGACGGGACTATGTCTCCGTGAGCGCCTATGCCTATATATTCGGAATTGTACGCATAATCGTGAAACGGGTCCTCAGGCTCTTCGTCGGTGTAGTCGCGCTGGACGACAAGATAACTGTAGAAATTGTGGCGGGGGATGCCGCTATAGGCACCCTCAAAGCCATAGAAAAGCCTGTCGCTCCCCGCTGAGGAACCGGGAACGCTGCCATCGATATTGTCCTCATGGGGAAGGGTGTGAGCGATAAAGCCCTTGCATTTCCATTGCGGGAAGGTGAGGAAGCACTGAAGCGCGTCATTGACGTCGCTATAAGAGATACCTCTTCCGACGGTAACGTAGTGCCTTCCCGCCTCGACCCAGAGCGGACGGAGGTCGGCTACCGCGTATGCGTAGTCTAAGTGAGGGTCGTCGTGTTTGCTCTTCCACTTGTTGTCGTCCGGATAGCTCTGCGCAACGAGGTCCTTTATTCTCACGTAGAGATAGTGGACGTTCTGATACGATGCGCCGGTGGGCGGCCGAAGGATCGCCTTGATCCAGTACCGCAGGTCGAAGGAGTTTACGTATCTGATCCCGTCGGGAGTCGTCGAATCGTTATCGTCGTCGTGATACTGGTCGCGCCGATAATCGAACCAGCCGCCTTGATCGAAGACGAGCATCTTCTCGCTCTTGAGGACCTCGAGGTCCGTCTTTTCCAGAGACCTCCTCTTCTCTTCCTCGATCCGCCTCGCATCCTCGGAGGCGGTCATAGGCGCTGCGCACCATGCTGAGGCGATGGCGACGACACAGACGATGGCGCCCGCTCGTGCGATATGACGGATCATCGCTTCGCTCTTCCCTCCTTGCCCTGGGCCAAGTACTCCGCCGATCTCGTCACCATCACGATGAGTTCTTTTCCGCATACGATGTCTCGGGCATCGCCCGGATACATCATCTCTTCAAAGATGAGCTCCTTCATGGCGTACCGCTCGTTCATCCCGAAGACCCTCGCGGCCAGACCCCCTTTGATGTCAAGGGCCTTGCAGAACATATACGCCGCCAACCCCTTGCGCAGCGGCTCGTTCGGGTCGAATGTCGGCACAGCCTTTCTCGGGATGATGCCCTTCTCTGCGAGGAGAGCGACCTGTGATTCGATATCCTTTTCCTGGTATTCGGGGGCGATGAGAACGGTGAGGACCTTACAGATGTCCGAAAGACGCGTCACGCGTCTTGAGAGTAGCCCGCTAAAATAGGCCTGGTTGACGTAAACCTCGGCCTTATATACCGGTTCCTTCTTCTCAACGGGCGCTTCGGTGGGACGAAGGCTCTGCCTTTTCTCTTCTTCGATCCTCCTATCTTCCGCTATCGTACGCGCCATAAGAGGAGTGTTGGATAGCGCCAGAACCAGAGCCAGAACCAGACAGAGAATCTTTCTCATAATGTAAATTTTATACTATTTCCATAGAAGAAATCAAGGGGTGGACACCAAATTTTCATATTAATTCCGTACACCATATTTCTTCTTATCGGTCGATATAATAAGGAACTGCCGGCTGTGACACATATAACATACCCTTTTGGATTAAGAAAATCCAGTAAATTGTGGAGCCCCCTCGGCCTTTAGACCGAGGCTCCCTCCCCGAAACACCTGCCGGTA
>CAYHAE010000096.1:0-3730 GCA_964354545.1 uncultured Planctomycetia bacterium | reverse complement strand
CATTTCATCGAATTTACTCCTGTGTTATGAGGCTCGTGCGGGATTTGAAACTCGCCCCCGCTGATTCGCTTCGTCCCGTGAAATGCAGAGCATTTCCGGGATTTTATCCCTGAAATCGCTTCGCGATTTCTAGGGACGAATCAAAGATGCGGGGGCAAGCGAGCGCCGACGAATAGGAGGAAAAGGCCTCTGGCCGACAGCCTGCCTGCCGGCAGGCAGGCGAGCGAGGTGAGGCTACGCAGCGAGCTCTGGCGTCTCTCGTTAGCCTTAGGACGCCGTCCTGAGCGAAGCGAAGGGCTGCGAGCGAAGTAGCCAAATCCTTCACTCTCCGCCAAAAATCGAAAAAGCCCTTATGATCAGGTTGTAGGGGCTTTTTCGGTCCCTGTGTCCACCGCGCAGGTGGATTGCGCGAGCCACATCGGGCGAGCGTCCCCATATCTAAGAATGGATCATATTGACGAAGATAGCAGATTGATGTTGCGGTTTCAGGCGGGCGAGGAGTCCTGCTTTGAGCAGCTGGTAGAACGTCATAAGAACAGGGTCTTCAACCTGGCCTTCAGGTTCTTGGGGAACTATCAAGAAGCGGAGGATATCGCGCAAGAGGTCTTCATTAAGGTCTATCGCGCGAAAAATTCCTACAGGCCGGACGCAAAGTTCACCACGTGGCTCTATACCATATGCAAGAACACGTGCCTTAAGGCATTACGCGTTAAGAGGCCGCCTTCAGTGTCTATCGATGATACGGTAGAGCTGGAAGAGGATACGGCCGCCCCTCAGATCCCCGATCCGCACGCACCTTCCCCCTCAGCTTCACTATTGCATGACGAGCAAGCAGCGGTCGTAAAGGAGGCCGTCGATTCCTTACCGGCTCACCAGAAGATGGCGGTCATCCTCTGCCGGTATGACCAGCTCTCCTATGAAGAAGTGGCGCGCGTGATGGGTTTTTCCGTGAAAGCAGTGAAATCGTTGCTGCACCGGGCAAAGGTGCACTTGAAAGAGAAGCTGAAAAGCTATATGGCCAATGGGGAATAAGCGCAACTTAATGGCTTCTCGCGGGTTTAATAAAGCAGGGAGGCAAAAAAATGGATTGTAAAAAGGTCATAAGGTCGCTGGTCCCCTTTCTGGAGGGGGAGCTTTCGGGAAAGCTTAAGGAAGAGATAGAGTCTCACCTCGAAACGTGCGTGGGCTGCCGGAAAGAGAGAGATGAGCTCTCCGCCGCATGGCAGATGCTCGGCGCTTATGGGACGCCGGCATTGCGGGACGATTTCGTGCCGTCTTTGATGGAGAAGATCCATTCGGAAGACGCGAAGATGGTGAGGGTCGTGTACAGGCTTCCCCGTTTTATTCTTCGACCCCTCGTCCCTGTCCTGGCTTCGGTCGTTGTCGCGGTGATAGTATATACCCTGTTCTGGGAAAAACCGGTGCACGAGAAGATGCCGGCGCAGGAAAAAGTGCTCGTGCAGGCAATGGCGCCGGGTAAGGCGGCGCCTTCCGCTACGGCAGAAAGCACCGGGGCGATGAGCGATAGAGAGGTCATTCAATATCTGGATGTCCTGGAAGACGCGGACCTGTTGAAGAACATCACGGTGGTGAAAGACCTCGACGTCGTCGAAAGTGTGGATGACGCGACTTCATAAAGAGGCGAAGGAACGGATATGAAAACCAAGATCGGTGCAGCCATCTTCCACGTGGCCGTCATGTTTTTCTTCGGCTCGATCCTGTATGCCCAGGGAGGACCGGGAACAGGACCTGTCGAAAAGGTCGACTCCGCTCCCGCGGAAAGCCCCTCAGGAGATACTTATGCGAAGAACCTCAAGCGCTGGCAGAACCTTTCCGAGAATGAGCGTCAGACGATCAGAGAGAGGGCGCAGAGCTTAGGTCAGGCCAGGATAAAGGAGCTTAAGGAGGAAGCAGTTAAATTCAAAAATATGCCTCAGGCAGAACAGGATAGAATAAGGACCAATTATCAAAGGTTTAACAGCCTCCCCCCCAAAGAGAGAGAAGTCCTGACGCAGAGACATGAACGTTTTGAAAGACTACCGCTTGAAAAAAGAGAAGAATTTCGGCGGCAATTCAGGGAGAAGAGGGCGATGCCCTCCGCCCCCCAGGGCGGCCTCGGCACGTCCAAGAACGTCCGCGACCTCAAGAAGGATCAACGGGACCTCAAAGGTGACCAGCAGGACCTTCGGGGGGACCGCAAGGATCTCCGCGACGACCGCAAAAATATGCGCGGCGAGGCCCCTCATCACAGAAATGGCATACGTAATCACAAGGAAGATATGAGGGGTAGGCCCGGAGGGAAAAGAGATCGCGGGCCCGGCCCTAAGGGTGGTCCGGGAGCAGGCAATGGCGGTCGTCCGGGCCCTCAGCACGGTCCAGCGGGCGGCCCCAAGGGAGGCAACGGGCAAGGAGGCCCTGCAAAGTAAGGTCCTTTTTCTGTACCGAAAGGCAGCAATCTGTTTCAGGTTGCTGCCTTTTTTTTGCGAAACTTTTTGCGGGGGGAGGGGTTTAATTAAGTAGAGGAAGGAAAAGCGCATCAGGAACGAAGTGGTCTAATCCCCTCCGCAAAATCCCCGGCTTTCAAGCCAGGGATAGGAAGTTGCGAAATATGTTTTTGCGTCGGGGAGGGAGCCTCGGGCCTAAAGGCCGAGGGGGCTCCACAATCGATCTTCGTAAAGGAGGTGAGAAAAATGAAAGAAGAGATGAAAGAAGGCATAGCAGGGAAGCTGCATGAGAGTTTTGGAATCTTCATATATCGATTTCTTGAGTTGATCGATGGAGAAAAGGGCATCAGATTCATTTCTTATCGTATAGTTCAGCCGTTAAAAATAAAAACCCTAAAATTATTGGAAGGAGGGATCACCATGAGAACACATATGCAGGTTTTTTTGGCGATAGGTATTTTAAGTATAGGTCTATGGGCAGTTTCCGCAGTAAATGTATTTGCGCAAGAAGGGGTCTCCGCAGCTTCTGATGCAGCAGCTCCCACAACGGATTGGAAGCAGGAGCTCACTTCGGATAAGCAGCAGATACAGGAAGAGAAGGAAGAGATGAAAAGTAATGCCACGGCAGCCAAAGACGAAGAGAAGGATCTGCGCGCGCAGATAAAGCAGGCGGTCCTGGCAGGCGATCAAGAGACAGCACGATCGCTACGCGAACAGCTTAAAACGATGCATCAGGAAAATGTCCAGCAAAAACAGCAGGATCTGCAGGGTTTACGTGAGGCAAGGCAGGAGATGAGGTCTGATAGGAAAGAAGCCCGCAAAGACGGGGATTTGCCTTCAAGGGGTACTGATCCTCCGGGACAAGAGGGTCGACGTGGTGCAGGTACCGATCGTAGAGGGTACGATAACGACAACAACCCTCCGGGACCTCGCGGCGGCCAGGGCACTAACTGGGAGAATCGCCCGGGCCCTCAAGGTGGACCAGGCGCGAGCCCTGATCGCGGAAGAGGCAACGGTCGCGGTCGTGGTCACCAAGGCGGACGAGGAGGAGGCTATGGTGGCGGACATCGAGGAGGCGGAGGAGGTCATAGAAGGTAAAATTAGGTCTATGTACAAAAAGAGCGGTAACCAAGAACAGGTTGCCGCTCTTTTTTATCTCAACTCGCTTCGTACCGCGCGCGAATTGCATCGGGCGAGTGCCCTCCCACGACCCCCCTCTCGGGTCGTCATTTCGCGGGAACGCACAATTTTCCCCAGCGAGGAAAATTGTGCTCGAGTAAAATCGC
>CAYHAE010000095.1:0-4119 GCA_964354545.1 uncultured Planctomycetia bacterium | reverse complement strand
ACAGCATAAGGCAGATCGAAGAGCTCGCTGAAGAAGACGGAAGGGCGCTTCGCCGGACGCAAAATACACTGAATGAATTGAAGATAAGCATGCCAAGGGCCCGCGAGACCGGTATCGCGACATCGTCTCTATGTCCTCCGGAGGGGAAACAGCTCGAGATGGCATTCGACAGACTCCTCGAAGGAAAGAGAGTCGGGTTGAAAGGATATGACCTCTCCGGCATCGTCAATGTCCTGTGCGGACCAAGCCAGGGGGAGATCGCTCCTTTCGGTCACGAAGGGATATTTATTGCAGAGGGCGATGTGAATTCAATGGACTACCTCCTCCCGGGTGACGGCGAAGCCTCTCGCGAAGTGAAGGACCTTGCCCACATGCAACCTCTTGAGAGATCGGGATTCCGGGTGGCCTGGTACTATGCCCTGGGGACAGGCTATGAACCTTCTCCTTTCCAGGTTGATGGGAAAGAGTTGGATGAAGTCCACGAGCAGGGAGGCCTCGCGGTGTTCGATGCCGGGGATATCCTTGCATCGGGCGATCAGACCATGTCGAGGACCGGGTTCAGATTGGTGAACGGCTCTCTGTATCTGAGAGATGCGCGATACATCTTCCTCGCCCATGAGGCCTACGTAAAGGTAGCCGATGCCTTTTCGAAGATGTCGGCTTCGCAGCAGTGCAAGGTGATCGGAATAAGAGATTGGCGTACCGTGGTCTTCGATATTTCGCAGCTCGCTCCGGAGGAATTGGATGTTATGGCCGGCTCAGAAGACGGTTACCAAAAATACAGGCAGCTGCCTTACACCGAGCGGGTCAAGGTCGGCATCATCTCACTGGTGAACCAATGCGACGTTGCCCATGCGGTCACAATGCTATCCGAAGTGGAAGCGACAACGCCGCTTGGAGCGGAAGAGGTCGCGGCGGTAAGAAAAACGCACGATATGTACTTCCCGATTCTGATGAAAGCCGGCTTAGACGAGTTCGCGGCGGCATGCTATCTCACCTACAGGGAAAGAGAAGCGAGCGTGCAGATCTTCCCCAGCTCGAAGATAATCCTCGAGGAACGCGGGCACTTTTCCCCACATGATGCGACACTATTTGCAGCGAAGGTCTGCGCGCAGCGCGAGAAGACGTTGACGCAATCGCAGGAGGAGAGCGGCCTGCGCCAGTCGACGAGCGGGGCGCTTGCTGAAGGCGCATACGTACCGATCACACAGGAGGAGCGCAATAAGGCGCTCGCCGCGTTGGCTGGCAAGACGGAAGCGGAGTTCAACCAGGGTGCTATCTTCCACGGCACAAACAAGAAGGACTTCGATACGTTCGGTATAGCAATCAACGATGAGGAACAGAATTGGACCCTTGGCAGGGGGGTCTATTTTACGGATAACATTGAGCAGGCGATTAAGTATGCCATGGTGCGCGCGAGGAGCAGGGGCAGCGAAGCATATGTCGCGCCCGCTCACCTCATACGGAACAACCTGCTCGACTGTAAGGACGGCGTGCCCGGGCAGATCACCGACGGCTGGCTCAGGCGGTTGAAGCAGCTCAAGGATCTCAGGTGGACCCAGGAAGCCCTGCGCGCGGCAATTGTCTCTCACGTGAACTATCGGCGCGTGCTGGGACGGCCTGTCAACATGCGCCATGCGGGGCCTGGTTCCGGGACGGACATCATCGCATTCGACGGGATCACGCATGGGTTCTCGCGAAAATTCGCGGAATACATGATGGACACGGGCATTGACGGCGTAATAGCTGTCGAGGGAGGCGAGGGTTACGGCGCAGACGAGGTCGGCACGCACGTCTCCTATGTCGTATTCGACCCCAACAACATTATGACGTACGGCGACGTAAAGGCTTACGTCGCATGGAGGGCAGCGACCGGAGGGGTTGCTGGCCGCCCGCCTTCTCCTCCTCCTGCTCCAGGCCAAGCCCCAGGCCAGCCGAGGGGCTCTACGAGCGGCGCGATGAGTCTCGAAGAGTTCAGGACGCGAGCCGTGTTGGATGAAGGCCAGGTACGTGCGATCAGGGCGGCGCTTGAGCTGCGGGGAGAGGGATTCGCCCCCGAAGCGCTCATAGGCGAGTTGAAGAAAGTTCCCTTTATTGGCGCCCAGTATCCGAAAGATGCGTGGGTCGATGAAGGATATACCCTTGAGCAGCATACCGCGATGGTCATGCGGCAGTTCGAGCGGTACTTCCCGGATGACGGCTCGCTCTCTGCGCTGCAGCCGATGACGGCGGACACCAGGGCGTTCTTCCGGCTGGTCCTTGCCCTGCACGACATAGGGAAACCCGATGCCCGTGATCCGAGAATGCGTCTCGGGTTGAACGAATATGAGTACACGTGCCAGATCATCGATGCGTTCCTTCCGATATTGGGATTCAACTCGCCGGAACTCATCGGGATCGCGAAAGCCCTTGTAGAAAGCAATCCCATAGGGCCATACCTGAGGAATAGAGAGACCCGTGACGGCGCCGTGGAAAAGATACGGAAGATGGCCGACGATGCGCATCTGCCTGCGGGTCAATTCTTTGGCCTGCTCACCGTCTACTATCAGGCCGATGCCTTGAGTTATACGAAAGACGCATACTACGTCGATGCAGCCGGGAAGGAACATCGCGGCGCAGAGTCGCTCGATATCCTGTTCGATTTCAACAGAAAGGTCGGCAGGGACTCGCTGCTGATGCTCAGCGAGGCCAGGCCGGAGCGTGCGAAGTTCGCTGCGCTCGAACAGGCGATCGCGGCTCTTTCTGCGGCACCGGGCGAGCGTGCCTCCACAAGCGGAGTTCCGGCACAACCCGGAGAGGCACCCCTTGAATCGTATGTCATGGCGGATAACGAAGCGACGAGAGCGCTTGCGAGGGAACTGGCGGGCGCGGTCTATGCCGGGATGGCGACGAGGCTTCCTGGGGGGACGTTCTGCGATGCCTTCCGGCTCGCCAACAGGCCCGGGCTCATTGTGAAGAAGCTGAAGGAGGGCGTAGACCCTGACATGTTCAGGAAGCAGGCGGCGGCCATGGACCACGTTGCCCAGTTGTTTGGCGCCGCGGATGTAATAGGTCGAGACAGTGTGGAACTCATCAAGATGAGAGGTTTTGCGGCGACGCGGTACATACTGACGGAAGAGGGTGAGATACTCGCCGTACAGGAAGCCGTCGAAATGCCAGAAGATGTAAGTCCGGATGATACGAGGTTCGCGACAAGGGCAGACTATGAAGAGTATCAGACGAGTGCATCACAGGACAGGGAGGCCCTCGCGGATTTCTTGGCCTCCAGCAAGATATCGGCGGACACGGGGACAGCAAGGAATTGTGGTTATAGTGCAGACGGTGAATTCGTCCTCGCAGACTTCGGGGGGATAAGGATAGGATCGACGGGCATCGTCGGGGGCGAGGCGACCCCTCTGGTTGCACCCATCGTCGGCGGCGAAGCTACCCCACTGGTGCCGCCCGCCCCTCGTCTTATCTCAAAGACTGAGTGGGATCACGAAGCAGTGGATAAGATGGGCTTCAAGCCGATAGATGCTATTGTCGCAGAGGGAAGGGCGTACGGCGTGAGTCTCGAAAGCGTCCTTCCCGGTTCAGGGGAACAATGGAACACGCTCGTTGACACCCTTAACAGGACGGGTTTCACGCAGGAAGAGGCTGATACCGCCATCAGCCTATCCAAACTGATTAATAGTGCTATGCGGCAGGCCATCGACACGGAGCAGATCGAGAACCCCGGGGCTCTGGCCCGATACGTCGGTGTCGCCGTGAACACTGAAGGGAAGAGCAACGAACAGATCCTGGCGGAGACCGTCGCCGGCCTCGAACAACAGCTTAATCTGGCGATTGAAAGGGGGGATCTACCGGCCCTCAACACGATGATCGGCACCCAGGGCGAACTCGGCCACATTACGCGGCTATATCGCGTGGCGGAAGCGACAGAGAACGAGCTATTACAAGTAAGTCTCCAGAGGATGATGGGCCATGCACGCTCAGCAGCGGCCAGGCTAAGAGCTGCTGCTCCTCCGGCGACTCCTGAAGCAGGACAGCGCGCTTCCACGACTGGAGCCGCAGTCCCCGCGGCGGAATTCGCGCCCCTTGCCGCAGCCCTCGCCTCGCGTCCCGAGAAAGCGACCGCGG
>CAYHAE010000094.1:0-4416 GCA_964354545.1 uncultured Planctomycetia bacterium | reverse complement strand
CCCGAAGAAGGCTCCGCCGTCATAGGTCATGTGGTTGTTTGTGGCGGGGTCGTTGCTATAGAAATTATTTTTGGTTTCGTCGTCGCCGCTGTCCGTACTGTACCAGATAAACGGCTCATCAAACTCCTCTGAATCGACGAAGAGGTGTCCGGCCGAGAAGAGCGTGGCAGTCTGGCCGTTCCAGAAGGAACTCGTGAGGCCGATCACGCCGTCGAGCGTCCCCGTATCGGAGTCGTAGTGCTCTGTTTCGCCGTAGAAATTCCCGCTTGAGGTGAGGGATTCTTCTACGACCGTGGTGGTCGTGCCCCCTCCCTCGAACGGCACGTCGTTAAATGGCTCGGTGCCGCCGGTCTCCGGAGTCTCCGGAGCCCCTACGATGCCCACCGCGCCCGTGTCGCTGCTCGATAGATATACCCCCACAGTCCCATCAGGGGATGAATAACCTTCGACGCCGCTTCCCGGGTCCCATCCCTGCCCTGAGTCTGCGCGCTCGCCCTCAGGCGTGGGCGCCGGGTTGGTAACGTTTCCGCTTGAGTCTGCATACGAGTTATGGCCCTCGGCCACCGACTGCTCCAGGCCGCTTATCACGTTCTTTATAAAACCGGTCCCGCCCTCAAAGGCTGCTCTCACCGAGGTCGGATTAATCTCGAGATACATTATAGTCCCGCGCGCGCCGCTTATCGCGGTCGGGCTCTTTACTGTAAAGCTCGATTTCCCTTTGAGCCCCTCGATGCGCGCCTTGATCTTTCCCATGGTCGACTCGAACGAGTTCTCGTATTCGCCCGTCTTTGGGTCCATCAGCAGCCTGATGATCGTGAGGTTCGAATTCGGTTTCAGGTTGATGGCGTTCCCGTTCTCGATCAGGATCTCGACCATTCCGTCCTCGCCCGTCTCGATACGGTCGCCCTCTTCGAGGATTTCGTTCAGCGTCGCGGCATGGGCAGTCGCCTCTCCCTTGCGCGTGACCTTCACGGCGCCGGACATCTTCGCGATGGCCCCCTTAAGAACGGTCTCCTCGCCGGTTTTCAGCATCGTCACAGGTACGTTCGTGTCTTGCTCATGGAGCTTCTTTTCCAGCTCAAGGTATGGCCGCGGTCCCTTTGGGGTCTCTTCGAGCGGTACAAGGACACTCGATCCTGCGGGGACAAGGACTGATGTTTCGGGCCGCACGGTATTATGTATGGAGAGTTTGCCATCGGCGACGAGCATGCCGCTATTCCCGGCCTGATAGAAGGCGAATATATCGGAACCCGTGACCTTGCCTTCTGCGTTCGGCGTGTCGATGATGAAATCGGCCGCATGCGGCATCTTGGCGATGATCGTCCTTACCTTACCCCTCTCGAGCCCCACGGTTGCGGTCTTTCTTCTGGAATCCTGGTCGAGCTGGTAGTCTTTTATGTCGATCTTAGAGTTCTGCGCGAGCCTCACGACCGTCTTATCGGCAAAGGTGATCTCGGCCTTGGAGTTGGACTTCGTCCTGATCGCGTCACCCACGGAGATCGGGTCGTTCCTCTGGAGCGGCATCGTGACCTGAGAGCCCGGCCTCTGCACGTCCACCCGGCCTTCAGCGTACGTTACTCTGCCGATCTCGCCGGCAAAGGCATAGGGAGACGAGAGCAGGATCGAAAGGATGATCGAGATCATTCGAGTCGCCGCGTGTCTATGGAACGTGTTCATGTGTAAGCCCTCCTTAAGAGCTCTGCCAAGCATTATATGTCGTGTGTACGTTCACGATCCCTCCCGTTACGTGTGCGGGATCGGACGCCTTCCCTTTCGCGCTAAAATTTTATCTCAACACCGGCGCTGTAAATATTGCGGCTGTAGTCATAGACGCTGATGTTGGAATTGGCTTTTACGTAGGTATATTGCAGCTGAAGCTCCGACTCCTTATAGAATTTGTACGCGACGAGCGCCGACACGGAATAGGTCGTATCGTTCCTCTTCGTCTGGTAGATCGTGTTGGTGTGGTCGAAGTTCTGCACAAAGATGTCTCCGGACACGGTGACCTTGAGGTTGTCGAGCACGGGCACGAGGACCGTGGGGGTCACCCTGTTACCCAGGTACTCCCAGTTATTGCCCTTTGTCCACTCCTTGTTCAGATTGTAGCGGACGTTCACGAACCCTTTGTTCTTCGCATAGAAGAAGTACCACCCGCACCCTCCGCCCAGGTCATTCGAGTCCCTGTTCTCATCCGGCGTGCTCGGCGTCCACAGGTAATCCTTGTTCTGATATTTGACGAAGAGCTGCCCCATGTTCGAGTTTCCCACCATAAAGTTGAAGATGCCGCTCGTGTAAGGCGTGGAGAGGTATGCCTTGTCGTTCACGAGCATGTGGGTGTAGCCCGAAGGGAAGCTGAGGAGGCTTGTCGGAAAATAGATGTTCGGCTGGACTATGAAGCTATTGCTCAACATGTCGTAGAAGCCGAGGTCGTTCTGCTTTGAGTAGTAGAGGGAGTAGAGGCCCTTCATTCCGAACATGTCGTTGAACCGGTAGTCATATTCTCCCCGCAACGTGTAGACCTCGCGCGAATCCGCCTTGTCCGAGATATTCGTCGCAAAAGACGTATCTTCGGGCCTCAAGACCACGTTGTCGTCGTACTGCCACGCGACGCCGCCGCTTATCTTGAAGGGGCGGGCGGCCTCTTCCTTCTTCGAGAGCACATCCATATATTCGTTGGCGAAGCTTGCCATGTTGGTCGAGGGGTCGACGAGGACCACTTCTTCGAAGGCCTTCCTCGCGTCCGTAAATTTCTTCTCTTTCAGGTAGCAGATGCCGATCTGATAATCGCACGCCTGAGCCATGGCCTTGTCGAGCGCCTTCGCGTTCTCAAAGGCTGCGACAGCGCCTGTCTCGTCCCCGTCCTTGACGAGCACGAGCCCCTTCAAAAACGCTGTCTGGGCAGGCCTGATGCCTTCTTTCTCCGCCTCGACGAGCCATTTCTTCGCTTCTTCTAATTCTCCGCGCTGATAGAGGCAATCGATGAGTTCGATGAGCGCGCCTTTTATCTTGGGCGAATACGTGACCGCATCGCGCAGGCACGGGACCGCGTTCTTATAGTCCTGGATCTGCTTATACGCGAGTCCGAGGTAGTATGAGGCAAGTGTGGACTCGGGAGCTTCTTCCCGCGCCTTCTTGAGCAACGCGAGCGCCTCGTCATAATTTTCGTGCTTGTACTGCGCGATCCCCTGCTCGAGGGTCGGGCTGATCTTCTCCTGCTGCTCCTGTTGTTCCTGGCAGAGGGCGACTAATGCCACCATTGAGAATGAAAATAGTGCGCTTACGCAGATGATCTTTTTAATAGCCGTTTTCATGCAACCCCCGCAATTTTTCGCATTTTTATGTCATAAAAGACTATTGAGTGATCTCTATGACGGAGGAAAGTGTTTACCCATGTTAAAGACGTGAAGAAAGGGGCAAGATCACTGCGGGTTATTTGAAAGCGAGCGAAGCGAGCAAAATCCCTTTTTTCTTCGTGGCGAAAACTATCCATGACCTCTATTCGGAACCTGCGTTGCAGTGTGCATCACGGCCCGCATATTAGCACGTCAGCCGTGAACTATGCTATAAGGAAATATAATGATACATTATAACGGACGCAATGTCAAACAAATATTCTAGATATTTTAATTCTTAACACTTATTTACAATTCTCTCTTGACTTATTACTTATCCTCATATATACTTAAAATAGCCTTACTAACGGAAGGAGGTGACAAGAAGAATGAAGAAAATTTTCACATGCGCAATTCTAGCTCTATTTATATTCTCGATGATAAACGTATCTTATGCGCTGGAGAAGACAAAGGATCGTGCATCGAGCGCCATGGACAATCTACTGTACGGGCCGACTGAGATACCGAACAATCTGAACGAGACGAAGTCCAAAGGAACAAAGGTTTCCGATGCACATACGGAAAAAACGAAAGATGGTGTCGAAAGAGGCATCGCGAGGTTAGGTACAGGCGTCTGGAAGCTGCTCACGTTCTGGTATTCGGACCACGAATAATTTTTTCGCGAGATAGCAAACCCCGCATCTTTTATAAGGTGCGGGGTTTTTTGTTTTATGGGGCTCGCTTCGATTCCCTACGATGCTGGAGCGGGAGAAGGGAATCGGCTACTTCGGCTCGCAGAGCTCGCCTGCGTAGCCAGCTCGCTCGCTGTCGGCCAGAGGCCTTTTCCTCGCTATTCGCTCGGCGCTCGCGAGCTTCGATTCCCTACAGTATTGGAGCGGGAGAAGGGAATCGGTTACTGCGCTCGCGAGACGCTCGCTGCGTAACCTCACCTCGCTCGCTGTCGGCCGTTTCAGCGGCCTTTTCCTCGCTATTCGCTCGGCGCTCGCTCGCTTCGATTCCCTACGATGCTGGAGCGGGAGAAGGGAATCGAACCCTCGTAACTAGCTTGGAAGGCTAGCGCTCT
>CAYHAE010000093.1:0-4666 GCA_964354545.1 uncultured Planctomycetia bacterium | reverse complement strand
CATATATTTCCGGGTGTCGCCGTCGGCTCCAGCATAAAGGATAAGGTTCGGGGAGCGGAGGTGCTCTTCGTCGGCAGCCGCCGTTACCTCGACCTTCACATATTCAAAAAAGAGGGGTGTGCGTTCGCGAGCCTTTCTTCGAATAAGCTGCCGTACGGGCTCTCGTGCGCATTGCCTGTATTTTTTATGAGATTATTGTTCGACATGGTCAAGGCGGCCATCATCATCGGGCGTTTCAGGCCCGATGTAGTGATAGGGTTCGGCGGATATGTCTCGTTTCCCGTCGTCACGGTGAGCCGCTTCGCGGGGATTCCCGTCATCGTCCACGAACAGAATGTGGTGCCGGGCAGGGCAAACGCGCTCCTGTTCAGATGCGCCGACAGGGTCGCGGCGAGTTTCAACGAGACGCTCGCGTACATACCGCGTTGTGTACGAGAGAAGGTGGTGGTGACAGGGAACCCTATACGGAAGACGCTCCTCTCTAACGACAGGGAAGGGGCCGCGGGGGACTACGCGTTTGACAGAGATAAGTTCACGATCCTCGTCATCGGGGGCAGCCAGGGGGCGCACAACCTCAATATGATCGTCTCAGAATCGTTGACCTCCATGAAGGAAGATGCGAGGCGGTCGATCCAGGTCATTCACATCGCAGGCGTACGCGATCGTGAGTGGGTGGAGACGGCGTATCGCAGGTCGGGCATCACGAGCCGCGTCTTCTCGTTTGTCGACAGGATCGACAGGGCGTACAGCATTGCGGATCTCGTCTGCTCGAGATCGGGTGCAGCCGCACTGTTTGAGATCGCTTTCTACGGCAAGCCGATGGTCCTCGTTCCGTACCCGTACGCAGGCAGCCACCAGAGGGAGAACGCGCTCGTCTTTTCTCAAAAAGGCGCCGCCGTATACAAAGAGGAAAAAAATCTCGACGTCGGAGAGTTCCGCTCTCTCATCGAAGAGCTGATGAAGGACAAGTCAAGGCGCGAGTCGATGTCCCGTGCGAGCAGGCTTTTAAGCGTGCCGGATGCGTCGGACAGGCTCACCGAACTTGCGATCGCTCTGGGTAGAGGCGCATGAAAGAGATGCTCAAGGGGAAAAAGAGGATACATTTCGTAGGGATCGGCGGGATAGGAATGAGCGCCATCGCCAAGATCCTCGCCGAGTCGGGCTATCGCGTGAGCGGATCCGACCTGGAAATGAACAACCTCACCGAAAAGTTGCGGGCGCTCGGGGTGGCCGTGTTCCAGGGCCACAAAGAGTCTCACGTGGGCCGAGGCGTCAAGGCCGTGGTCTACTCATCATCGATCGATCGTGCGCGCAATCCCGAGATCCTCAAGGCGAAGAAGATGGGGATCCCGATCGTGCAAAGGGCGTGCGTTCTGGGAGAACTCCTCAATTCAAAAAAAGGGATAGCGGTGACGGGCACCCACGGCAAGACGACGACGACGTCGCTCATCTCGGTAATGCTTGCGAAAGCAGCTTACGATCCGACGGTCGCCATAGGGGGAGAGGTGGAGCTCTTTGGCTCCAACGCGCGGCGCGGGAAAGGCGGCTGGATGGTAGCCGAAGCGGACGAGAGCGACGGCTCATTCATGTACCTGAAACCTCTCTATTCGGTCGTAACGAATATTGAGATGGAACACACGGATCACTACAAAAGCATGGGCGAAGTGATAGACGGCTACGCGGCATTTGTGAACAATACACGTAAGGAGGGGGTCCTCTTTTACAATAATGACGATGAACACATAAAGAAGGTGCTCGCACGGTTTGGGGGGGTGCGAAAAAGCTATGGCCTCTCGAGGGGCGCGACGGTCTATGCGACCGATATCACGATGAGGGAATTTGAAACCTCATACACCTGTATATATGAGGACCGTCGCCTCGGGACCGTCCTCTTGAGGATCCCGGGCCTTCACAACGTTTCGAATTCCCTCGCCGCGATACTTGTCGGCATGCACATGGGCATCGGTTTTCGGACCATACGGTCTGCGCTCGCGGGTTTCACGGGCGCGAAGAGGCGGTTCCAGCTTAAGTTCCGCGCGAACGGCGTCCTGCTCATCGACGACTACGCCCATCATCCCACCGAGATACGGGCGGTCATAGAGGCAACGCGCGCGTGGCGCGGCGGGAGGCGTATCGCTGTCTTCCAGCCGCACCGGTTCACGAGGACAAAATACTTTAAGAAGGAATTCGGGAGATGCTTCCGGGGGGTGGACAAGCTTGTGCTGACGGACATATATGCGGCGAGCGAACGCCCTCTCAAGGGAGTAACGATAGAAGGCCTCTGTCGGGAAGCGAAGAGGGCGGGGGTGAAGGACGCACGCGTCATGAAGAAAGAAGACCTTGCCCACTATGTCCTCAGCGAGGCGCGTTCGGGCGATATAGTCCTCGTCATGGGCGCGGGCGACATAAAGAAAGTGTCGGACGAACTTGCCGAGCGGTTCACGATGCGGTCGGCATTCGCACACATCCGCGGCAGGGTCCTTTTCGGGGAGCCGCTCAAAAAGCACACTACCTTCAGGATAGGCGGCCCCGCCGATGTGTGGATCGAGCCGAGGGACGTGCGGGCGCTCAAAGAGGTCTTGAGGATCTGCGCGAGTAACGGATGGAAGGTCTTTGTCGTCGGCAACGGCAGCAACGTATTGGCGCGCGATGAAGGATGGCGCGGTGTCGTCGTGTGCCTCAACGCGCCGTCCTTCACGCAGCTTGCGATACGCGGCACATGCGTCACCGTAGGGGCAGGGTACAGCCTCAGCGCCTTGATCCGCAGGACGTGCCGTGCCGGCCTCGGAGGGCTCGAGTCGATGGTGGGCATTCCCGGTACAATGGGGGGCGCGCTTTTCATGAACGCAGGCGGCGCTGCAAATCCCATGTACGGCAACATCGGCATGTTCGTGACGGCGGTGAAGGTCATTGACTATTCCGGAAAGGTGAGGACCTTGTCCGGCGGCGAGGTCACGTTTCAGTACCGCGCGTCGAACCTCTCTCCCTTTATCGTCATCGGCGCTACCCTGAAGTTGTCGAGACAGGACAAGGACATCCTCCTGTCGAGGCTGTGCGACTTCCTGCGGCTCAAGAGGTCCAAACAGGTGCTCGATATTCCGAGCGCGGGATGCATATTCAAGAATCCGGCTGATTTCCAATTTACCGCCGGGCAACTCATCGATATGATGGGGTTTAAAGGCACGCGCGTCGGCGGCGCGGAGGTCTCGAGGAAGCATGCGAACTTCATTGTCAATGCCGGCTCTGCCACATCGCGCGATGTCCTCACGCTCGTGGAGTCGATCCGCAGAAAGGCCGAGGAAGTGTACGATATCCCCCTCGAATTAGAGGTGAAGGTCATATGAAGATAGGCGTTGTCGCAGGCGGGCCGTCGAGCGAGCGGGCGATAAGCCTGAGGTCCGGGAGGGCGGTCTATAAGGCGCTCAGGGCCGCGGGATACGACGCAAAATTTTTGAACGTCTTTGACGACATCCGTGGTACAATAAAAAAATCTTGCATCGATGTCGCGTTCCTGGCGCTCCACGGCAGATACGGAGAGGACGGGATCGTACAGGCAGCGCTCGAGAAGCTCAAGATCCCCTATACAGGCTCAGGGGTGAAGGCGTCAAGGCTTGCGCTCGACAAGATCGCATCGAAACGGATATTTCAAAGAAAGAATATACCCGTTCCGCGATATGCGATCGTGAAGAAGGGCATGCCTTCGGTGCGCTGCTGCGAGACCTGCGCGAGACTGGGATGGCCCGTCGTGGTGAAGCCCCAGTTCGAGGGATCGAGCATAGGGCTTTCGGTCGTGCGCACCCCAAAGGATCTGAAGAAGGCCGCTGACAAGGCCTTCCGGTATGGCAGCACGGTTCTGCTCGAGGAGTATATCAGCGGAAGGGAGCTCACCGTGGGGATCGTAGATGAGAAGCCGCTTCCTGTTGTCGAGATCGTATCCCCGCGGGGCGTCTATGATACGCACGCCAAATATAAGGATAAGACCACGCAGTATCTCGTCCCCGCTCCGTTAGAAAAAAAGGCGTTTAGCAAGGCCCAGGAGCTGGGGCTTGCGGCCCACAGAGCGCTCGGCTGCAGGGGTTTTTCGAGGGTGGACATGAGGATGGATGAAGGCCGCGGGATCTTCGTGCTCGAGGTGAATTCCATTCCCGGCATGACGGAACGGAGCCTGCTGCCGAAGGCGGCACGCGCCTGCGGCGTGGGATTCACGGAGCTATGCGTTACGCTCATTAACCTTGCGCTGTCCCGACACCAGGGAAACGCGAAGCGGGACGTCGCATAGCAGAGGAAAAGAGCGAGGCTCCAGTCCCGACACCAGGGAAACGCGAAGCGGTCCCAGAAAATTCTCCCCAGGAGAATTTTCTGGGATTCAATCCCCGAAATCTTTCAGATTTCAGGGGAGACGTCGCATAGCAGAGACAAAGAGCGAGGCTCCAGTCCCGACACTGAGGACGCGCGATTATAGCCAGAGCTAAGCGGTCCCTGAAAATTCTCCACGGGATAATTTTCAGGGATTAAATCCCCGAAATCTTTCAGATTTCAGGGGAGACGTCGCATAGCAGAGACAAAGAGCGAGGCTCCAGTCCCGACACTGAGGACGCGCGATTATAGCCAGAGCTAAGCGGTCCCTGAAAATTCTCCACGGGATAATTTTCAGGGATTAAATCCC
>CAYHAE010000092.1:0-4820 GCA_964354545.1 uncultured Planctomycetia bacterium | reverse complement strand
CGACTTGCATGCCTAAACCACGCCGCCAGCGTTCACTCTGAGCCAGGATCAAACTCTCCAATTGAAAAATCAAGAGCTTCATCTTGGCCTATTTTGGTCGATCACAAAAACCCGTTGAGAAAGAGCAGATATAATAAATCCCGTCAGAGACGGGATCTAAAGACAAAAAAGGCATCGAAACGATGCCTTCTTCAAGCCATCCTCTCTTCGCAAATATTACGCCTAATTATCAAGGCGAAGTAACCAAATACTTCTCCTTAGCTTATGCTGCCATGCAGTATAAGGATACAATAAAGAACCGTATTTGTCAAGTTATTTTAGTGTAATAATAATACTATTTAAAAATACGGAAAACGGCCTTCTTGATTATTTTAACGCAGATAATCGCAGATACAATTATTATCTGTCCTCCTGCAAGAAACTGCCTGAGGACGCCCTGCCCACGGCTATAGCGCAAGGGGCTGTCCTCCTTCGAGAGACTGCATGAGGACGCCCTGCACATGGAAACAACGCAAGGGAGCTGCGTTAGAGATAGATCGATAAATCATGCCTATCAATGAGAGTATTGCATTTTCCAATAAATAGGCGCGTGATTCAAAAGGTCAGCTCTTCTTATATATCTCCAAAAACGCCCTCTTCCCCGCTCTCACAATGGACGGCCGCTCCTGCGGCCTTACCGCGAACTCCACATCGGTGATCTTGGCGTTATCGATCGACACACCCCCCTGCTCGATAAGGCGCCTCGCCTCGCTCTTGCTCTTGCACAGGCCCGACCGCGTGAGGAGCTCCACGATCCCCACTTCAGCTTCTTCGATGGCAAGCCTCGGGACGTCTGACGGGACACCCTTGTCCTTGAAGACCCTCTCGAACTCCTGGGCCGCCTTGAGCGCGTCATCCTTTCCCTGGTAGTGCGCCACGATGGTGATGGCGAGCTCCTTCTTCGCCTCTTTTGGGTGCAGGGCCCCGCTCTTCACGTTCTCCCGTATCGCATTCACGTCCTTGTCGGTGAGAAGTTCGTAATACCGGAACATGAGCTCGTCGGATACGGACATGATCTTACCGAACTGCTCCCTAGGCGAATCGTCTATACCGACGTAATTCCCGAGGGACTTCGACATCTTCGTGACGCCGTCGAGCCCTTCCAGGAGAGGCATCGTGATGACGACCTGGGGTTCCTGGCCGTATCGCGTCTGGACATCCCTGGCCATTAAGAGGTTGAACTTCTGGTCTGTCCCTCCGAGCTCCACGTCCGCCTTCAACATCACGGAATCATATGCCTGAAAGAGCGGGTAGAGAAATTCCAAAAAGCTTATCTCCTGGCCGAGCTTGTACCGGTTCAGAAAATCATCTCGCTCGAGGACCCTCGCGACCGTCTGCTTCGACGCGAGCTCGCCGATCTCATACGACGTCATCGTGTCGAACCACTGCGAGTTGAACTGCACCCTGAGCCTCTTCACATCGAGCACCTTCGAGATCTGCTTCTCGTAGGTCCTCGCGTTGTCGAGCACCTCTTCCCTCGTGAGTTTCGGACGGGTCTCTGACCTGCCGCTCGGGTCACCTATCATGCCGGTGAAATCCCCTATCAGGAACACGACGTCGTGGCCGAGCTCCTGGAAATGGCGCATCTTGCGCAAGAGGACCGTGTGCCCGAGGTGGATGTCCGGCGCGGTCGGATCAAAACCGGCCTTCACGACGAGCGGCTTGTCCATCTTGATCGAGCGTTCGAGCTTCTCCTTGAGCTCCGCGGACCGGATTATCTCCACCGCACCGCGACCGATCAGCTCCAATTGTTTTTCGAGTGTATGGACCATGGCTATTGTTTTACACTTTTCCGCCAGAGGCGGATCCGCCTTCGACGGAACACTTTACACTTTGCTTCAGCGTCGCTACCACCTCATCCACTTTCACGAGCTGCACGCTGCGGTCCTTTCGCGACTTGATCTCCACCATATCGTTCCCGGCGTTCCTCTCCCCTATCACGATCTGCACGGGGATCCCCAGGAGGTCCGCGTCCTTGAACTTCACGCCTGCCCGCTCGTCCCTGTCATCGTACAGCACGTCGTACTCTTTCTTCGAGAGGACTTTGTAGAGCTTGTTCGCGATCCCCGCAACCTTCTCCTCTTTCGCGTTAAGCGGCATGAGGATCACCGCATAGGGGGCAAGTGCCCGCGACCATATAATGCCATCCTTGTCGTTCGACGTCTCGATGAGAGAAGCGGGGATCCTGTTGATGCCGATGCCGTAGCACCCCATGACCATGGGGTGCTCCTTCCCGTCTTTATCGAGATACCGGGCCCCGAGCGCATCGCTGTACTTGGTCCCCAGCTTGAACGTGTGTCCGATCTCGATCGCATGCCGTATCTCCGCCCTCTTGCCGCAGTTCGGACACGGGTCGTCTCTTGTGAACATCCGCAGATCCGCGAACTCCTTCGTCTCGAAGTCGCGCTCCACATTCACGTTGATGAGGTGCGCATCGCGCTTATTCGCCCCTGTCACGAAATTCGACATCTCCTTGACGCCGGCGTCAGCGACGATGCGGACGCCTTTGAGGGCCACGGGCCCCGAGAACCCAAGAGGCCCTCTCGTAACTTCTTCTATCGTCTTCGCGTCGGCCATCTCCAGCTTCTCGCATCCGAGATAGTTCTTCAATTTGGTCTCGTTCGCATCTCGGTCCCCTCTCACGAGGACGGCGACGGGCTTCCCGTCCGCCTTATAGATGAGCGTCTTTACGAGTTTCTCCGGCCCCACCTTGAGAAGCGCCGAGACCTTCTCCACCGTCGTAATGCCGGGCGTCTCGACCTCGGCGATCGGCATTCTTTTTTCACGCTTTGCGCTTTGCGCTTTTCCGCCAGAGGCGGATCCGCCTTCGGCGGAGCGCTTTTCGCTTATTCTCGCGACCGCCATGCTCGCCGAATATCCGCACGCCCCGCACAGCACAACCTCGTCTTCGCCGCTGGCCGCAGGGACCATGAACTCATGAGAGAGCCCCCCTCCCATGATACCCGGATCGGCCTCGACCGCAACGTAGGGAAGGCCGCACCGCTCAAAGATGGCGCAGTAGGCATCGAACATCTTCTTGTAGCTCGCCTCCATACCCTCCGTATCACAGTCGAAGGAATATGCGTCCTTCATAATGAACTCGCATGTCCGCACGACGCCGAACCGCGGCCTTATCTCATCCCTGAACTTCGTCTGGATCTGGTAGATGATCTGCGGCAGATTCCTGTACGACCGCACTTCGTGCGCGACGAGGTCCGTGATCACCTCTTCGTGCGTAGGGCCGAGGACCATCTCTTTGCCGTGCCTGTCCTTGAACTTTATCATCACATCGCCGAGCACGTCATAGCGGCCCGTCTTCTTCCACAGCTCGGGAGGATGGATCGCGGGCAGGAGGACCTCCTGGGCGCCCTTCGCATCCATCTCTTCCCTCACGATGGCGATCGCCTTCTGCAGCACACGCCACCCGATCGGCAGATATGAATACACGCCTGAGGTGAGCTTCCGTATCATCCCGGAACGCACCATCAGCTTGTGGCTGATGCTCTCAGCATCCTGCGGGTCTTCTTTTAACGTTGGGATCAGCGCGTGAGTCCAGCGCATTCGTGTGGGACTCCTGTAATGTGACGATTAGCGTTTCGTATTGCGTATTGAGTATTGCGAGCCCGTCTATTTTGCATATTGGGCGAGCATCCCGAAGGCTGTTCAAAAATTTCGTTAGAAATTTTTGAACGCTTAGCCGAGGGATTGCGCATTGCGAACCCTTCTTCAATATTTCCTATACGCTATGCGCTAAACGCTATCCGCTATTCTCAATCTCAATCTTTTCAATCTGAAGTCTATGGTCTGCGGTCTACAGTCTATAGTCTTTGGCTATAGCTTATTGTCAGACTTCCGCTAATATCGCTACATAGTTCTTACCGTAGATTTTAGCACACTTAGGGCACGTCGTGTAGAAAAAGAGCAGTCTCTTGATACCCTTCCCTTTTGACTTCACGTACGCCTGCATCTCTTTGACCCACGTGCCCATATTTTTGTACGGTCCCTCGAAGACCTTGGTGAGGAAGGCCCCTGAGAGCCTCTCCATCGCTGCGCCCGGGACCTCCTTGGTCACTGCGATGTAGATGTCGGCGCCCCAGAGCGACTTCTCGTCAGAAAGCATGAGCCACTCCTTGCCCATTGCCCCCGCAGCCTCTATTTTTTTCATATCCCGCGTCACTACCTCCCCGAAGTTGAGCGGGATGTGCAGGAAGCTCACCACGCGGTCCTTAACGAAGAGCTTGTCTTTCCACACTACCTGTTTGCCGTCCCATGGCGCAGGGTCGAACTTCTCGCAGCAGCCCGTCGTCTGCGCGTGCACCAAAGCCGTTATTGTTCAGGGAATGAACCCAGCTATCATTAGTTCCAATACTAAAAGGGTTCGAGAAGCTTTAAGAAAGGTAGACTTTCTGGTAGTCTTTGACCCCTTCCCGACTGCCACTGCTGAACTTGCTGACATAGCCCTTCCCGCCGCAAACTTTCTTGAAAGAACACTTTTGACTAAATTCCCTGGGGACGCTAAGTTCAGAGTAGATGGCACATATTATCAGCTTATGCCCAAGGTAGTAGAGCCATCGGGTGAATGCAAATCCGACTATGACTTCATATCAGAGCTAGCGCGCAGGCTGGGATATGGAGAAGCCTTCCCATGGAAAAGCGTGGAGGAGGCTATTGATTATGAGTTAAAACCGATAGGCCTGTCCTGTAAAGAGCTAAAAGAACATCCTGAACCAATAATTAAGTACCGGTATTCACCACAAGAGCTATATGGAAAATATGAAAAG
>CAYHAE010000091.1:0-4878 GCA_964354545.1 uncultured Planctomycetia bacterium | reverse complement strand
AATTCTCATCGTGTCGTAATGGCTCATACCGCTCCTACGATAGTGATCCTTACTGTAAATTCATACTGTCCAAATTGGACATCTGATACATGAGGCAAAACGCGGTCATTGCGAGGAGGGCTTTAGCCCGACGAAGCAATCCCTTTAAAAGCGAGATTGCTTCGGGCTTCGCCCCCGCAATGACTGTTTACGAGACAGCTTCTAGTCCTTACTGCTAGATCCATAGTTACATCGAGGTGAGTACAGTCCCTGACTCTATAGACAGTTGCAGGACGTCCTCCCGCAGTTACATGGACGTGAGGACAGCCTGCGCGGCAGTGTGCGCCTGCGCGATCTCTCCCGGGTCGAACCGCCTGATCTTCGGCAGGATCATGACCAGCCCGCCCGACTTCAGGATCTCGGTGATCTCATCCCGGGTGAACTGGGTATCCGGCTTCCCGTTATAACCTATGCCGTTGAGGTACTCTGTGATCGTGGCCGCATCGCGGTCATTGGCAATGAGGAGCGCGAGGTTGAACATCCTGATGAGCTGCATGTACCCCTCAGAGAGGTCTTTGATGCCGCTCGCTTTAAGCGCCTGCTCGATGTCTATCGAGAGGAGGACCCTCTCCTTCGTCCCTGTGAACGCCTCCTGTAACTGGCCTACCGAGGCGACCGTTGCCGCGTTGGCGAGCGCCACCACCTTTGTCACGGCGACCCCCTGGCTCGCGAGTGCCGCCTGGGCCTCGGAGACCGCGCCGGCCAGGTCCTCGCCATTGGCCCTCACCACGGTGATCGCCGAAGAGTTCACGTCCTTTGAGAGGGCCTGCATGAGCGCCCTGTAGGTCGGAGATTCCTGCGCGAGGGAGTTGTCGACCGCGAGGATGACGGTGGACTTATCCGGTGTCGTCAGGTCCATCTGGTTCACCGTCTTCTCAAGCTCTATCACCTCTTCCCTCATCTGATCGGTGAGCGGGACTGGAGCCTCGCTCTTTACCTCTTCGATGCGACGTCCCGCTTCGCGTTTCCCTGGTGTCGGGACCGGCGCCTCGACGACCGTCCCTGAGGTGCTTTCGCGGCCTCGTCCTCTGGATCCAGATGCGGGAAATACGTCGTTCTGGTGATTTACAAGTTCGCGCCGGCGCCTCACGATTTCACCACGCATGGCCATCAGGGCGCTGTAATTTCCGTGGTATCTCAAAAATTCAAGCGAAACCCTCGGTGAATTCAGCCACGCCTCCAACCACTGCCTGCTGTCCTGGCTATTGAAGTCAAAGCCAAATTGCAGCATCATGTTGAGCTGTACCCGTTCAGGGCCAACCGCGAAAAATCTCCCGTTCCAAAATGTGCGATCCTTACGGGGCAGAGTTTTACCGGTTTCATCGACCCATATCCTGTCCGCGACCTCTTCAGTAACTCCTCTCTCTCTCAACCACTGCTCAAACCTTGCAGAGTCGCTCCGAAGGGTATCGAACTCCTCGCCTGCCCATTGTTCGTCGGGTTTTCCCGTTGCCGGGTTGATGCGGCCCAGCCATATCCTGTCTATATCGGAAGAGGCGAGGCCGAGTTTCTTCGCTTTCACATCGATCAGTTCCCCATGAAGGATATCAAGCTTTGGATTGTCAAAAAATCCGTAAAATACAACGACGGTCTTTTCGACCCCATCAACGTCCCTGAACGGCCATTCCATGGCGACGTTACCGGACCGCACTCGGAACCTCGCTCCGTGACGTAACGGTTCGGGAAATTGCCGTGGATCAAAATGGACGCCATACACCATGCTTCCCGGCTCTATCAACGCAGGGCCCACGATATGTGAATAGAGCATGACGCTTCCGTCGCCCACCACGACGTCTCCCTCGAGCACAGAGGTTATCAGTTCGCATCTATTTTGATCTATCCTTACGCGATCCCCCACATAAGAACCGATCGCATTGGGATGATGCGGATCTGTGCGATGTATGGCCCTTTCCAGATTAGCTCCGATCAACATTGCGTAATGCGGGATGGTCGTCCCGGAATCATAGAAGGATGCCGCGCCTTCCGGTTTTATGCAAGACATCGTGATACGGCCGAACCATTTCAAAAGGCTCTTCCTCAGTCGCCGCTGTTCTTCTTTATCTTCGTCCGTCTTTCCCGCTACCGCTCTGATATATGCGTCCGGAGAGCGCCTTGTCTGGGCTGTCAAAACCTGAAATACAGGGCCATAAAATTCAAGGCCGCCTCTGTCTTTGAATCTATCGATCTCGCCCTCTGTATAATATTCTGCATGATCCAGCGGATTATTGATGACCATCGGGTGCGGTGGTCTTCCAAAGGTTATTCTTCCCGTTATCTGATTGACCACCCCCGCCAACATAGCTGACCCCGCCATGAAGTCGCGCCCGGCAATGAAAAGAGCGGTGTCCATCCACACACCATCTCCCATTTGGGGATGTCTGAAGATGACGCCCGCATGCTCCATCATGGGCACGGTGGGATGGTTCAGGAACCCGTCGACTTCTGCCACTCCTGACCCGGGATAATTTGAGCCTTCTGAAAATTTGAATACGCCGTGTTCCGTGGCCTCGAAAGCGGTCCCGAATACGGCTGCTCCGAGCGCCGTCTTCCCATTCGCCAGGATGCCGAGATCCACTTTATGATAGAAGCCCGGTATATCGGCATCTCCCGGAATCGATATAAAAAGAGGCACCTCATCAGGAACGCTCTTGTCGATCGCATAGAACATGCCGGCCAAAAGTGTCCAGATCTCATCAAGGAGCGTTGAAGGTTCATCCGGATCATCGGATCTCGGATGGGCGAACGGTAAAAATAGTTTCCCGACAAGGGTCCCCGGAGGATTTCTTGCGCTGTCACCTCCTGTGGGGATAATGACAACGCGCAATCCTTTTCTCTTTATCTTATCAGGCGCGGTTGAGGAGAACTCGCCCTTTCCTTGCAGCGGTCTGAACCTTCCTGCCTCATCTTCGATCCCGGTGACCCGTAAGAGGTCGTCTATGGTGACCGGTCGATACCCCCCTGTCGGTCTATCGCTCATCATCGGCCCCACTTCTGCATCAAGGACGATCTCGCCGGTGATCATTTTCCTTTGATAATTATTGAACAGCGCGTTCCTGAAGCCCGTCATCTGAGAACCTCCGCTGCCCACTTTCCACGCATAGGAGGTAATAATGGTATCGAGGGCCTGCGGAACCTGATCCCCCTCATGGAGAGTCAGGTCTTGAGGAAAATAGTGCCCGGATTGAACTCTGGGCACGATCTGATAGACTCTGGCCTGGGCGGCCTGTTCCTTGTCGCCAAATACTAAACAGAGATAATCCGGGCCTTTGAACTCTCCCTTCACCATCATCTCCCGAATTCTATCTCTTTCTGCCACAGCCCTTGTGAGGTCATCCTTTTTCTTTTGAAGGATATTCGCTGCCTCATGGGCACAGTATCTTACTTCCGTTATAATAGGCCGTTTGGTCAATGGATCGACACCCGGCAGCTCTCTATCTGTTCGGCTTAACGTTGTCACAAAATTCAAGTCCTCACACGCAACGAGAGCGGCTATCATATAACTTCGCGCGATCCCCCACGCACGATTCATCACATCCTTGTGGACTTCTGCGGTTTGAATATCATCTATAGACGCAACCCCCGGAGCGACGACTCCTCTGTCTTTTGCCTCTTTAAGTGCCCGGTGCCTGAAATAGGGATGGTAAAGAAGATATATACATACAGCGAAACGAAAATTATACGCGACGTCCCCCGGATGAGGCTTCAGAAATCCCTGCAGGAAGATTATATCATCGATGGTCGGCTCGTCCCTTCCTTCTACTCCTATCGTATCCTGTAAAATATAGTGGTTGATATCGCTCACTCCCGTCCTTCTCGCTACATCGCTGGAGGCATAGATCTCATCGCCGGTCGCGAGGGAATGGAGGTCATTTTCAATGGTGCCCTTGAATTCGTGAACGAGCAAATTCGCCAGGAGATGGTCTCCGTCTACCCTTACGCCATTGATGGATACATTATCGCTCACTATGTCCGCATAAAGCCCTTCCGTGATATTGACGTAAATAATGCGCCTTCTAAATTCTTCGGCAATAAGAGCCCTCAGGTATTGCTGCGCGGTTTTTCCTGCAGGATCTACAGCAGTGACGATAGCGGCAACGGCCTCAGCCAGCTGCGGGTTATGCCGCTCTTGTGCTAAATCCCCCGCTCTCTGCACTACCGCGCTCCCGATAGCAGCGGGTGAATTGAACCCCGCGAGATCGTCCGAGTCGTCAAATTCAAAGTAACAACCCTCCTCGCCTTCCTGTGCAATACATTTTGTTACCACAAGTTCGCGCGGGATAGAGTCATCGAGTGTGATACGAATTCCGAGCACGGTAAGGATTTCTCTCACGACAGAAGGTTCTACTGTTGTTGCGCCATACACATATCTATTTTGAAACTTGTTCTTCTCGTCATAAGTCCCAAAACCTCTGGCCCTTCGTTTAAGGACGGCCCGTTCACCCGGTTCGCCATATTCAAAATTAATATTTTGAAGCACGCGGATCCGCACTTGACCTGACCTTATCATTGGAAGGAGACGCTGCACATACTCTGTGTCCAGCCTGGCCCGCAAAGGCGCGACTTCCGGGTGGATCTCCGGGGGCGGTGTCGCAAAAGGCATATGCTCGATAATATCAAAAACTCGAGGATGCTGTGCAGCAAGATCTACTACGCTGAAATCGCCGTGGCTCACACGTGTCTCGATAGTGGTCAATATGTCTTTCGATACGAAATGGCTCATGAAGGTCCCCGGCGTTCTTTTCAGGTCCTCATTCATTATCTGGCCTGTGGTGCTCTGCCTCGTTTCCTGTTTAGCCTGCGCCTCGGTGCCCGTCACAAGGAGTATCGCCTCAGGTATCT
>CAYHAE010000090.1:0-4918 GCA_964354545.1 uncultured Planctomycetia bacterium | reverse complement strand
CGACCCCGAACGAAGTGCCCGAACGAAGTGAGGGGGAACATTTTCCTTGTCAGCTTGCCTTGCCGGCCCGCTTCGCCGAAGCTTCAGCGAGGCAAGCAGGCAGGCTCGTTAGCAGATTGTGCGAACATAAGGAGTTTTAGGTCTGACTGCTGCAATTAAAGAAAGATGGAAGACCCTTCACACCCGCTCATCGAGCGTCACCACCGCATACGATGCGATCGCCTCGCCCCTGCCGATGGCCCCTACGCATTCATTCGTCGTCGCTTTTATATTGACCTGTGTGCGTCCGATCCCAAGCATATCGGAGATCGCCTCCACCATCTTTTCCCTGAACGGATGGATCTTCGGTTCTTCCGCGATCACCGTCACGTCTATGTTGTGGATATACATCTTTGAATCGTCAACCATCTTACGGACTTCCTCGACGATCTTGGAGCTCGCGATATCTTTATACGCGGGGTCTGTGTTGGGAAAATGCTCGCCTATGTCGCCGCGGCCCAACGCGCCGAGGATCGCATCGGATATCGCGTGGAGGATGACATCGCCGTCTGAGTAACCCATGAGCCCCTTGACATAGGGTATCTCCACTCCGCCCAGGAAAAGACGCCTTTCATCTTCGAGCCTGTGTATATCATAGCCGATGCCGATCTTCATGGGGACCTCCCTAGTAACGCAAAGTGTGAAACGAAAAGCGAAAAACGGAGGTGTCCTTCGGACCTAAATATCCGGGGCGTTTTTCCGCCTCGCGCGAAGCGCGGGGCGGATCCGCCTCTGGCGGAGCGTTGTGCGCTTAACAATGCTCTCGCCAACGCAAGGTCTTCCCTCGTCGTGATCTTGATATTGCGGTACGAGCCGAAGACCACCCTCACCTTCCTCCCCTCGCGCTCTAGAAGAGACGCGTCGTCTGTAACATTCCCGAGGTGCCCCGAAGCCTTCTCGTACGCACCGACTATCAGAGAGCGCCTGAAGGCTTGGGGCGTCTGCGCCCTCCATATCCGGGACCTGTCAAGGGTCGCGTCGATCTCCAGTTCTCCATTCACTCGTTTTACCGTATCGGTCTCGGGCACCGAGACTATGCAGCCTCCGCATTCCTTCGCGGCGGCAACCGATTCCCGTATGAGCCTCTCGTCGAGGAAGGGCCGCGCCGCATCGTGGATGAGGACCACGTCGTAGGAATTGCCGGCCTTCCGAAGACAATTCCGGACCGATTCGAAACGCGTCTTCCCCCCTATGACGATCTCCCGAACCTTTTTAAGCCCGTATCTCTTAATGAGCCTCGCTAAGCGCCCTGCGCACGACTTCTCAATGGCAACGATAATCGTATCTATGCGAGGAGAGGAATCGAGGGTCCGGAGACAATGGATGATAAGCGGCACGCCGTCCAACATCACAAAAGGCTTCCGCACCTTGAGGCCGAGCCTCCTTCCCGAGCCGGCGCCCGCGACAACCGCCGCGGTCTTCATCGCGGCTTCCACTGCCCTTTCGTATCTTCGAGCTTCGCGAATATCATCCTCCCCGCTGAGGTCTGAAGCACGCTCGTGACGATCACTTTTATGTTCTGCCCAATGAGCTGACGCGCATTATCGACGACCACCATGGTGCCGTCATCAAGGTACGCGACCCCCTGGTTGTACTCTTTCCCCTCTTTCGCGATCCGCACGTCCATAAATTCACCGGGCAGCACGACCGGCCGCAGCGCGTGTGCAAGGTCGTTTATGTTCAGGACCGTGACCCCCTGGAACTCCGCGATCTTGTTGAGATTGAAGTCGTTCGTGAATATCTTGGCGCTCAGCAGTTTCGCGAGCTTCACGAGCTTTGAGTCCACGTCCCTGGTATCGGGAAAGTCATCCTCGTGGATCCTCACGTCGATCCTCGAATCCTTCTGGATCTTGTTCAATATGTCGAGGCCGCGCCTGCCGCGGTTGCGCTTGAGGGCATCGGAGGAATCCGCGATCTCCTGGAGCTCTCTCAGCACGAACCTCGGGATGACAAGTCTTCCGTCGATAAACTTCGTCTTGATGATGTCGGCGATCCTGCCGTCGATTATGACGCTCGTATCCAATAGGATGATCTCGTCTTTCTGGTCCTGCCTCGAGAATTTCACGTACGGTATGATGATGTTGAACTCGTCTTTGCCCCTCATGGCGATTATCATGCCGAGGTAGCAGAAGGCGAGGATCAGCGCGATCTGGATGGACGAGTACAGCTTTATATCCATAGGGATCAACCTCAAGACGGTCGTCACAAGCCATGCCATGAAGAACCCGAAGATGAGCCCGAATACGGCCGCCGAAAGGTTCCTTATGGAAAACCTCCGTATCGCCACCTCGAGCACGATGAGCACGGCAGAGCCCATGAGGCCGATGAGGGCCCCCGCGATCTGCCACTTGAGCTGAAGATCTCCCACGAGCGCGCCCGCGTAATATCCGGCAATGGTGCTCACGATAATGAAAAAACCTCGTACGAACAGGGTAGTCATCTTATTCTCCTCTTGGCTTGCTCAAAAGTTTCCACGGATGTCGCTTGATGTCTTCGCTGAAGTCCTTGAAATTCCCCGCGATCGCTTTCATGTCGCTGTACATGGGTTCCTCAAAGAGGAGCCTTCCGATCCCCCCCTCTCTCTTGAGGTCTCCGCTGAAATCTTTGATGTTTCCCATCGTCGATTTCAGGTCCTGGTATACCGCATCCTCGACAAGCAGCTTGCCGATCGTCCCCTCGCCCTTCCTGAGCCTCTCGACTATGACCGTCACCGACTCTGAGAGGGTCTTCAGGTTTTCCGTCACTCTCTCCATAGGAATAGGGTCGTGCCCGACCATCGTGGCACCTTCCTTCACAAAGGCCTTCCCTCTGGTCCCGGGAAATATCTCAAGATACTTCTCTCCCAGAAGTCCGAGCGTATTGATGGTGATCTGGGCGTCCTCTTCGATATTCGCGCTTCCGTCTATCCACGCGCGGACAATCGCCTTCGTCCGCTCCTCCGCCTTATCATAGATGAGGTCGATCTTCTCAACCTGGCCGACTTTGACCCCCGCAAGCCGCACGGGCGCCGATGAGGTGAGGCCGCTCGCGAATGTAAATACCACCCGGATGCGGTATCCCGGCCTGGCCAGATAGATATCGCCTATCGAAAAGACGATGATGAAGAGGATGGTGATCCCGATGAGCATAAATATGCCTACTTTGAGTTCAATCGTCCTCAATTCCATTGTGCCTCCATAATTCTCCAGGGGTTCGCGCCCCGTACGCGAGCACCGTTACAACAGGTGTTCATAATCGATACCCTCCGTGATCGGACCTGTCGCCGCGCCTGTGACGAACTGATGGACAATGGGGTCGGGAGAATTCTCTATCTGGCTCGGCGTGCCGTAGGCGATGATCTTCCCGTTAAACATCATCGCGATCTTATCCGCTATCTTGTATGCACTCCTCATATCATGCGTCACCGCGATCGAGGTGACCTTCAGTTTATTGTGGAGCTCTATTATCAGATCGTTAATGGCATCGCCCATGATCGGGTCGACCCCTGTCGTGGGCTCGTCGTAGAGTATTATCTGGGGCCTCAGGCAGATCGCCCGCGCGAGCCCCACCCGCTTCCTCATGCCTCCCGAAAGCTCCGCCGGTTTCTTGTCCTCTATGTCTTTCAAGCCCACGAGGGCGAGGCACTCGGTAACCCTCTTGGTGACCTCTTCTTTCGGGGGTCTCGAATGTTCCAGCATCCCGAACGCCACGTTCTCCCGCACGGTGAGGGAGTCGAAGAGCGCAGCGCCCTGAAAGAGCATCCCGAACTTCATCCTGAGGGTGTGCAGCTCCTTAGAATCCATCGTCGTCACATCTTTGCCGTCGATCAGGACCTGCCCCGAATCCGGCTTCATGAGGCCTATGATGTGCTTCAAGAGCACGCTCTTCCCGCAGCCGGACCTGCCGATGATCGCGGTCGTCTCGCCGGTATTGATCTTCAGATTGAGATTGTCGAGGACCGTGTGCCCGTCGAACGATTTGCAGAGGTTTATTATGTTGATCATCGGCGGCTCACCCTATGAAGTAGAAAAGCGCCGTAAAGAAACAGTCCGACGCGATGATCAATATGAAACTCGTGACCACCGAAGACGTCGTCGCCCTGCCGACGCCTTCCGCACCGCCCTCCGCCTTCATCCCTTCGTAACACGCGACGGTACATACGATGATCGCGAAGAAGAAGCTCTTCACGAGGCCCGTGAAGACGTCTTTATATTTGAGAGGATCGTACGTCATCCTCATATACATAGCGTGAGAGATATTGAGCTTAAAGGTACCTATCACGTAGCCGCCGAGCATCCCGATCAAGTCGGAATAGACGGTGAGGAGCGGCAGCATGATGATGAGCGCTAGAAAGCGCGGTACGACCAGGTACTTCACGGGATTTGTCGCGAGCGTTTCGAGCGCGTCTATCTGCTCCGTCACCTTCATCGTACCCAGTTCCGCGGTGATCGACGCGCCGACCCTGCCCGCGACGATGAGGGCGGTGAGGACGGGCCCGAGTTCCCGTGTCATGGAGAGCGCGACTAAAGATGCGATGTACATCTCCGCGGAGATCTTCTGCATCTGGTACGCGCTCTGGAGAGCGAGGACCATGCCCGTGAAGAGGCTTATCAAAAAAGTGATGGGGAGGCTGTTCACGCCGATAAAGTTCATCTGGTCAAGGACGTGGCGCCTGCGCAGCGGAGGCAGGCCCATCCAGAAAAGGGTCTGACCCAAAAGGACCGTCGCACCCCCCGTATACTGGACGAAGGTCATGAACTTCTTACCGAGCGTCTCTAAGAACTTCTTCATTATGCTCCCCTTGGGATTCTCGCGA
Source organism: uncultured Planctomycetia bacterium (assembly GCA_964354545.1). Taxonomy (GTDB): domain Bacteria; phylum Omnitrophota; class Gorgyraeia; order 2-01-FULL-45-10; family JAHFGN01; genus CAYHAE01. The sequence goes on along the minus strand of CAYHAE010000090.1, from coordinate 84 downwards.
CGCGGCTATCGAGAGGCAAATCCGGACCTCTGCCTTTGAGGCCGCTCCTACTTCGGGCTCGGCGCCCCTTCTGGGTGCACGAAT
>CAYHAE010000089.1:0-4997 GCA_964354545.1 uncultured Planctomycetia bacterium | reverse complement strand
ATCTTGCTCGTGAGGACCGAGATGACGAGCACGCACATAGTGAAGATAAGGATCCCCGTTTTGATGAGGTCCCTCCCGCGGTCCTCGAGGGCCCTCCTCACCTTTACCTCTTCCGGAATGAGGTTGATCGTGAGCTTATCCCACGTAAGGAGGGGGGCGATAACATTTAAAAACGAGGCGCCCTTCGCCTGCGACGCCGACCTGAACGCCTCCGGCGACACCTGCACGTTCCTGAAATAGGACGCGACCTTGATGGGAATGCGCAACGCGTCGTTCAACACGGCCTCAAAGTCCTTCAGTTCCTGAATGGCCCCCGTGAGGACGAGCGCCTGAGGGCTCCTCTCGATGTCCTCATTCTGGTACGCCTCGAGAGACTTCTTGAGCTCTTCGGCAAACCTCGCGATATATTTCTCCTTCTCCTCCACGAGATGCCGCGCGCCCATCGAGATCGCCCGCACGAATATCGCCTTGTTCTTGAGGATGATCGTAAAATCAGTGAAATCCGTATCTATGTGCGCAACGCTCACGGGGATGCCTTCGGAGTCGACCTTCATGATCCTCGGGAAAAGGTGTGCGAGGGCCTCCGGTGCGAAGAGCACCCTCTCCAGCTTGAGCCCCGCCTTATCGAGCATCTCGAATTGTTTCTTGATCGCCGCGCGAGCCACGATCACGAGCAGTATCTTCGTATAGCTGCGCCTGTACGTGCCTATATCGATGTAATCGACGATGATCTCCTCGCGTGAATAAGGGGTGTGCCTGCCCGCCTGCAGGTTTATGATGTCCTTTATCTCCTGGGGGTTGGTAGACGGGATTTCGATGTTCTTGGTTATCGCGATGTGCGAAGGGACGCTCAGTATGATTCTCGCGTTCTTCGCCTTTATTTCATTGTAGGCGCCCTTGAGGGCCCTCGCGACGTCGACGTCGGCAAGACCGCCGATCGCGTGGCTCGAAAGGGCCGCGATCTCTCTTTTATTGGACACGGTCCGCACGTGGGCGAGCTTCGCGTAGTCGCCCGAGAGGTCCATCGCGATGAATTCCTGGGTGGACCTGCGAGAAAAAGGGCTCAATCTCCCCGGCGGTATCCCAAACATTGTCAAGGCTCCTGCCAACAGAGGACCTTCCCGGCCCTATCGGCGACGCAGACCGCCTCGATCGTGCGCCTGCTCGTGGGCAATCGCGCGATGCTCCTTATCATAAAATGGGACGATGCGGCGCACAAAAAATTCTCCACGACCGCGTTTATCTCGGCGATCTCTCCGCTGCCGAGAAGCTGGATCTCGCTCAGGACCGGAACTATCTCGGCCGTCGTCTCAAAGCGGTTGTCATCCGTGGTGCCCCGTACGCCGTCCTTGCCCCGTCGGTACGCGAGGATCCGGTCTGCGATAGTGTCCTTGAGCCCCAAGGCCATGAGGACGGCTTTCGATGCGGTATTGATATTCACCTTCCCGTCGCCGTAGATGGTAATGTAGTCCCTTACCTTCCCGAGCATCTCGGGCGTCATCCCTTTTACGAGCAATACCTCTTCCATGACCTCGACGTCCGCATCCTTTGCCTCATACGGATGGTCGAGCTCCCTGTAGTAGGAGTCCTCGGCGCTCCCGAGAGGCAGTGACAGTTGACTGTCGGAGTCTCTCCAGTCGACCAGAGAAGCGGCGAGCTCCTGAACCTCGTACTCATCGAGTGCGAGGACGATCCGAAAAAGACGTTCCATGACCACACGGTCCGCTTTGTTTATGTTTATTTTTCGCTCTTCGTCAACGATGCCGAAGACAAGACCCGGCGGTTCGGACTCCCCATACGATTCCGTCGGAGAATAGCACACGCTGTACGTCCCCTCACCGACCGTGACTTCTTTCAGCGCGCCCTTATCGATAACGATCGGGTCGATGAGCACGTCATCCGACTCTGACGCTTCTCCCTTGAGCTCGGCGATCGCCCTCCGTGCACCCGCCTCCGCGATGCAGCGAAGCTGCGCCCTCTCATCGAGCCGCCGCACAAGCATCGCCCTTTGCCTCACGCTATATCCTATGAGTACGGCGAAGGTGGACAATAGACATAGCGACCAGAGGGCAATGACCAGTATGCTGCCGCCCCTGGCGCGCATTCGCCGGTGCGTGCATACAGACGCTCCCGCAGGCGCGCACTCGCTATGTGCTGACCTGGATATCAACGGTCTTTGTAAATTGGTTTCCATCGCCCGATTCAAACTCGACCCTCACGGCGAGAGGGAGTCCTTCTTCTCCCCACTCTTCCCGCCATACGTACTCTTTCTTTTCCGCGTCGTAAAAGTAATAGCGAAAACGTGCATTGCGAATATTCCCCAGTGACTGGACAACGCTGCCCTGCTCTCCGGCATAGGCCTGGGAATAATCCCTCTCTTCTTTCGCAAGGGTCCCCGCGCTGCCGTCATAGAAATAGATCGCCTTGCCCACAGTCCTCGTCCGCAGTCGCGGGCTGTACACGAGGGTTGCGAACTCGATCCTCTCGGAGCTCCCCGTGAAATTAATTCCCGTGAACTTAAAGGAATTCTTCGCGTCGTAACCGAACCTGTCGAAGAAGATATTCACGTCTTCTTCCGGCACCTGCTGGTGCACCCTTTTCCACACCTTTATTCCGTTTGCGAATGTCGCAAAGAGCGCAAAGGCGACGATGGAGAGTGCAACGGGTACAATGAGCATCTCGATGAGCGTGAAGCTCCGCGGCCTTTCCGCCACAGGCGGACCCGCTTCCGGCGGGACAGCCGCGGCCTCTTTCTTTTCACGGTTAAATCCCGCTACCCTGCCCTTCCTGTGTATCTCCATCACGTAACCCCTTTCCTCAAGGAGGCCTCGTTACTGAAGGACTTCTCTCTCCACATATACGGCATATGCGCTTCGCGAAAGCCGCACCGCCCTCGGGCCTTCTTCCCAGAAAAGTCCTGCGTCTATTTTATAGAGACCCTGGGAGGCGTCGATGGGGCCGAAAGACAGGCCCCACTTAAAATCCTTGCCCTTCTTCGTCACCACGCCGCCCGTCTCTATGCGCGCCGATTCGCCGCTTATGCGGATCGCGTCGTACGCCTCCCACATCTTCTCCTCTAACCAAGGAGCGGCAACGAGGTAATGAGAAGAGTAGTTGAACGCGTTCAAAGAGATGAAGAACGCCTCGTATATTAAAATGATCCCTAACGCGAGCACTGAGGCGGCGACCATCACCTCGATAAGGGTGAAGCCATGTCTATCTTTCACTTCTGCGATCCCGTGCCTTCGGCTTAGTTGTAGATGCTCAGTAATTAGGTAACTGTTTAAACCGGCTATCAGGTTATCAGACTATCGGGGTGCAGGAGACCAGGCTATCAGGGCATCAGGGAACTTCTAGAGATTCATGAAGTTACCTGATATCCCGGTATCCTGATACCCGCTTCCTGATATCCTGATGTCCTGATACCCGTTTCTAAAACGTTACCGAATTATTGAGCTAATACATTAATCCCAGTTCTTCACGTCATCCGCGCCCTCGACCCCGTCTCTGCCCGGCGAATACAGATCGTAGTCGGCAGTCCTATGCTCTCCCGGGCACCGGTACTTGTACTCCCTCCCCCACGGGTCTATGGGCTTCTTTTCCAAATAGGGACCGTTCCAGTTTCTCGCTGACGTGGGCTTGGTCAACAGGGCTTCGAGGCCCTCTTCGGTGGTAGGATAGGCGCCGTTATCCAGCTCATACAGCTTGAGGGCCGTCGCGATGTTCGAACGGATGTCCGCCTCTGCTGCCGCGACCCTCGCCTGCTCACCTCTGCCCGTGAGCCTCGGGAGCACCATTGCCACGAGGGCCCCTATTATTATCACTACGAGCATGAGCTCGATCAATGTGAAACCTCTCTTTTTCTGACTCCGCATCGTCTCCTCCTTTCGCTCACGCGAATGCGCGACTCTTTGCGCGATGCGCGGCCTACTTCGTGTCTCTCAGATATCGCCTCCACTGGTCCTCGAGTTCGCTCACGGACCGCGTCGATGTAGGGTACGCAAAGCTAAGGGCCTCGTCCATCGATTTCCCGTCCCGCAGTTGACGGCAGAATTCGGCGAAGTTGCTCGAACCTTGCTTCTCCATCAAAAAACCGACGATGGAGGCCGCCTGGAGATAGTAGGTATCGACAAAACTCTTACTGCTCAAGAAGAGGATCCCTTTCTCGCCGTCCTTCGTGATCGTGGGCCGGATGTAGACCCTTTTGGGGTCCGTCAGCGCCTTGATGTCCCACGTCATCATATCCTGCAATGAAAGCAGAGAATCCTTCTCGTAGAATTGTCGTGCGAGGAATTTGAGCGCATCCCTCTTTGCCGCCTCTTCCCACTGCGCGATCCCTTCGTCCAGCCAGAGAGGCGTCTCCCCCTTGAACCCGACGAAGTCTCTGAAGATGAGATGCGCCACCTCATGGGGGAGGAGCGAATCGAGAAACCCTTGGCTCCATACAAAGCTCACGATCTGTTTATTCGTGTAATCCGCCATGCCCTTCGACCACTGAGGCTGCCCCGTCGCTTTTATGTATGAGGCGTGGTCAGGGTGGATGTAGATCTTCACCCTTCTATCCCACGTCCAAAACTCCGAATATCGCGGATATCCCAGATCGGAGGCGATCCTCTCGTAGTAGACCTCCGCCTTGTCCAAAACGTCTTTTGCGAATTTATCTTCTCCGCGGTGATAGACAATGAAATGCTCTCCGCTCAATTCTTGCCAGCTCTCGGCATGGGAAGGACGGGGAAGAGCGAATTGAAAGACGCAGAACGAAAGGAGGAGAATTGAGATCGCGTGTTTTTCTGATCTACGGCCTTCTCCTCTGCGGGATGTGACGATGAACATATTTTATCTTCTAATGACGTGGAGCCCCCTCGGCCTCGCCAGCTCCGCTGGCAGGGCCGAGGCTCCCTCCCCGAAGCAAAATTCTATTCCGCAACTTCTTATCCCCGACTTGTCCCTCGACTTCGCTCGGGATGGTTCGAGGGATGGTGAGCTCGTCGAACCAA
>CAYHAE010000088.1:0-5422 GCA_964354545.1 uncultured Planctomycetia bacterium | reverse complement strand
TGGGACTTCACGGGGTCGAGCCCTAAGATGACGTCGAGGTTGAGCTCTCCCTCGTCAAGCCTTCTCTGCAAGAGCTTCTCGTAGAGACCCTTCACCATTGGATAGAAGTCGTCCCGTGCGGGGCTGTCGATGAGGAGCGTCATCACGATCGCCAGGTCTAGTATGCTCGCCCACGGATAGACGTCCTCCTCGCCTTCCTGCCTTTGCCTGTCGTCGATGGCGAGGACGCGGTAGTCGCCGTAGGTGCGACCGTCCGCGACAGTGGTGATGAGGAAGCCGGGCCTCGGCTCCTCGAGGTCTTCCTCCCGCAGAGAGTTCCTCGAGAGCGTGGAGCGCGTCCTGTACATCTCCTCGAGGCGCTGCCGTAAGCCCTCCCTCTCCCCTGAGAGGCTCACGAACTCGAAGCGTATGGGGTTGGCGTTGAAGCGCGCGTTCAAGCGCCTCTCCTTGAGGACGACGATGTCGGCGAACGTTTCGAGAAGGCTATCGTCGCCTTCCCGCGCAAGCGGCAGCATATCGACGTTGATGGCGACGGTGCGCGGGATGATCTTATCGGCCGGCGAGCGCGACCGCGCAACTGCCTTTATGATATCGCGTGAGCCTTCGAGGCTCGAGAGGGTCATATACTCGAGTGTAGAGAGCGCCTCTGCCCTGGCGCCAGATGAGGGCGCGGCGGCCGTGCGCACGAACCTCAAGAACCTGATCGTGCCGCGGACAGCCTCACCGGTCTCCTCGCGCGCTATGGCGACGCCTTCCTCCGTGGCTGCCGGATAGGAGCCCGCCTTGTCGTAGAGGCTTCCGTCAATGGGCTTAAGGATGAAGCGCTCGCCGCCCACATCCCAGGCGACGGAGAAACGCTCTCCGTCTCCAGAGGTGAACGTCCCCGAGAAGTCGTCGGGGAACGCAGAGAAGTCATAGCTCACCCTGTCGGGAGCCGGCTGAGCCTCCTCGATGAGGCGCGCGCTATCCCGGAAGGCCGTCTCATCATATCTTCCGCTTGTGGACTGCCGCTCGTGGGGTTGACCTTCCGTAGCCGTCCCCGAAGGGGAGGCGCGCGACACCCCACCTGGAGGCTGCACGGACACGAACCTATCGCTCAGGTTCCGCGCAAGAAATTTCCTGAAAAATTCCGTCGCCGCGAGGATCCGGAGACTTCCCGGAAAGACCGACCTGTCTATCCTCTCTATCATCGTGGAGAGATGGAAATATCCGACCGCGTTCTCTACCGTAAGCACAAAAGGCGGCAGCCCTTCTGCCATAAGGAAAGATGCGATCGCAAGACTTGCGACACGATGGTTCCCTTCTTCGAACGAATGCGGACTGCTCGCCAGTCTCGTATAGATGCCCGCTGCCCATTCTATAGGCGACATAACCCCGAGCATGGCGCGCAACCCCTGAAGCAGCCCCGAGGCGAATTCCTCGTCCGCAAGGAGCGGCGCGTGTTCTTCCCCAATATGCCGCGCAGACCCCGCACTCCTCATGCTCTCCTCGCCCCACAGTATGAGATTGTTGATGTGCCTGAGGTCGGACCAGGAGAGGGCGCGGCCGGCAACGATCAAGGTGTTGAGGTATCGGTACCCTGCCATCATAAAATCGACATCACTCGCGGTCAACGGTGCCCTGTTCACCGCCAGCTGCGCATTGATCTGTGCGAAACTGTCCTTCACGGCGCGGAGCGACGCTTCGATACGCTCCAGGTCGAGGATCCTCCTCGCATCAGCGAATCCGCTTGTGGAGTGGCGAGGTTCTTGTCTACGAATAACTTTCGCTATATCTTCCGGCTTTTTCCGTAAAAAGGAAGGGAGATCGCGAGAATACGCACCATAGTATTTCGGCTGCCAAGGGGACAAGAAAACCTCCTGCCACAAGAATGCCCTGATGCTCTCTCGCAGAACCGGGTCATTTGTTCTTTTTGCAGTAACTATTAATCTCTCCAGGGCCTCATCTTTTACTTCAGCGACTTCCCAAGTACCTTTAACGTATCGCGACGAGCTCTTTCTGCGCATTACGTCCATAAGCGCCTCAGCAACTCTCGGACTATCGTGCGCACCTAACGCGCACACCGCCTCTTTTCTTACCCAATCAGACGGATCATCCAGCGCGATGACAATCACATTGATTACGAGCTTGGGAATATCCTCTTGATACCTATACTTATATCTTTCTCCCATATGTGCCAATCTTCTCAACGCTTCGATCTTACGATCATCGGCAAGCCTATCGGCCGCGTCTGTTTCTTCCTTTAAAATGAACTCACATTCAGCTATCTCACGAAACACGGATTCTTTATCTTCAAACTCTCTCCCGCTCGTGGACCTGCGGCTGGCATCCTGCGGAATATCGGGACGCGGTGAGCTTTTCGGTCTCGAATTGCTTGCGACGATCTCCCCGTTCTTCAGACTCATCGCGATAACGTGCGGGGTACGGCCAAACGGGTCTCCCGCTACCTCAACCACATAGACGCTCGTCTCTATGCCTCTACCGGTTTCGATACGGCTTTGGACCTCTTGCGCATATTCTATTGTAACGAGATTATCCCAGTTCCTGGCTATCATCACCTTCGCTTCGATATCCTGCTTATCCCCGCCGAGCTTATCGAGCACTTCATCGATAGCTGATCCCATATCTTGCTCCATGCCTAAATGGACCATGCCGCCCGTGCGTCTCCGTTTATCGAAGAAAGTGACGACCAGGCAACAGGCGACCCCTCCTGTCCATAGATATTCCTGATAGCCTTCTCTGTATTCGGCTGCCTCGCCATGTGTCATCTCAACGAATGATTTTTTATCCAGCTTATCCATCTCAAGATCATCCAATCTTCGCGCGCTCAAGGTCAATGGGATCGACATGGTGCCGCTCGTCGAGCCTCGCTGATCTTCCTCTGCTGAGCGAGATCCCGAGTCGGAGCGAGGGGTTGAGCCTCGCCGGTCTTCTTCCGTTGAACGAGATCCTGAGCCTGTCGCGGTAGAGTCAGAATGGCGCATCTCCCGCACTATCCTTTGAAGGTCGACCCCTCGCGAGTTGTAGTGGACCCCGAGGCGGTATCGGTCGATGTCGGCGAGGAGTGCGTCTTCGTTGAGGGCTCTTTTCGCAAGCGTCTCGAGCGCATCGGTCGATGGCCCCATGGAGGCTCTTCCTGTCGCATCGAGGACCGTCGACAGGAGCCTGCCGATGCGGTACCTGAAAGAGGAGGCGTCTCCTTTTAGAATGCTGTGTGCGGCCTGCCCTGCCACCCGGACTATGTCTTGGAATCTATCCACTATCTTGCGGGCAAGGCGAAATTCGTCGCGGGATCTCTCGATCGTAGCGGCTGCCGAGGGGTGCACAGCCATACCGTATTGGTGCGCAAAGCGGAGCATCCGCACTATGTTGCCGAAGGTCCTCTCTTCCCCGGCGAATCGCAGGCTCCGCTCGGTGAGGTCCCTGCGGCCGTCGTAGGGGTCGTAGACCCTCCCGTGTGTATCGAGGCCTATGTAGCAGATGCGGGCGTCATTCGTATCTCCTACCACGCGGCCGTTCACGACATAGTGCCCTCCCATGAAATCGACGGTATACCCGCAGAACTTGAGCCTCTTCTTCCAGAGGACATGGCGAGGAACGCCCAATCTCTCGGCGAGGGCCTTTTCGGCGTCCCGCGCGTGGAGCCATATCCTGAAGAACCCTTCCCTATCGAGCGGCCCTGTCAATTCCCTCTCGGGGACGTCGAACATGAGCGCCACATCGATATCCTCTATGGGGCCGCCCAGCATAGTATCTCTCACCACGCCTCCTGCAACAACACACTCGACGCCCTTCTCTCTCATGAACTGCAAGAATGCCTTGAGGACCCCCTCGGGCATCTCCCGGTCGATATCGACCAGGTCCCCTTGAGGTATCCATTCGCCCCGGCCCGTCTCTTCTTCAATGACCCTTCCGGGCACAAGCTCAACCGGCCTGTCCCACCAGACCGCGACCGGGGCGCCGACCCCTGTTAAGAGGAGAATGGCTGAGACCGTTATAACGATGGTTTCGACCATCACTGTATGGATCACGGGTACGAACCTGGATGCTTCAAGAAGCGCAAAGTAGTGGTGGATGGCTTCGTGAAGGTCGGTGAGGAATCTATCGGCGGGGCCAAGATGGCCTTTGAGACCTGGGGTGTAACCTCTGAGAGCGGTCGCGATAGGGCGCCTATCGCTCCACGCTTTCAGGAACGCTGGCCCGGCGCGAGTCGGCTCTGCCGTAATGAGGTCCAGTGCCCGCGACGTTCTGATCGCGTGTGAATAGAAGAGACCGAAGAGCGCCATCGTCGCGACCGACGAGATGAGCGTGCCGATGAACGAATTGCTAAAGAAGTACGTAAGGAACCCTCCCGCGGCGAGCATCACCGCTGAGGCAACGGTCGCGGTCTGCGGCGTCGACCTGAACGCCGTGTCGGTATCAAGTTCGCTCTTCGCGCGGACCTCGACTTCCTGCGAGAGATAACGGGCTTCCTCGCCGCTCGTCGACCTGCGTGCCGATACTTGTTCGATGCCTTTCTTGTATTCGGAAAAACTGAACGGCCATACGCGCGGAGACTTCCTCTCTTCCGCCTCGCCCGTCTCCTTAGTGCTGTTCGCGCGCCAGAAGAGTATTCCGAACCCACGCTCGATGGCGAGATCCATAGCATCTTCGACAGTCTCACCGAGCTGCAGCCCATACTCCCCTATTACAATCGGCCCTTTCCACGGGTTACCTGTTGTGGGGTTGACAAGCGCTTCGGCTCTAAGAGCGGAGAGCTTCACATTCATCTTATCGGGATATAAATGGAAAGAAGGGATATCGATACCTTCCCGGAGGTACGGCAGCCATCGCTTAAGCGCATTGGGCCTTCCCTCTCCTATGGTTACAGCCTTCGCCGGATTTGCCTTCTGCAGCGCCTTAGTAAGCTCGATGACGAGTCTTTCAACTTTTTCCGCGGGGATCTTGCACTCAGTCTCCGCGTAGACCGGCTCGTTCATCGCCTCCCATACCCTCACGGCCGGATGGTCGGCGACCTTCACCTTCGCGCCCTGCGGTATCGGCGTCTTCGCCCTGAGAACGGTGCCGTCCGAGAGGGTCACGGGCTCAGCGAGCATGATACCTTGAGGCAGGGTCACCTCGTGGGCCATGATATGCTGTGCGATCGCCGCGAGATTTTCCGGCGTGTCGAACCACTCCGGATGCTCTCTACCAAGGCGATAATCGAAGATGCTGATCCAGAGCTTCACGTTGGGCGTCGCGAGGGCATCGTTGAGCAGTCTATCAACATCTCCGTAGAATTCACTGCTCGGATCTGTAGGCGATAATAGCATCTCCTCCCAGTTCTTTGTCATAAGCGGCATGATACGGACGTTCCCGACACCATGTTCAGCAGCTTTCCTATAGAGCGCCTTCAGGCTTTCGAGAGGGTTCGGTACCGAGC
>CAYHAE010000087.1:0-5631 GCA_964354545.1 uncultured Planctomycetia bacterium | reverse complement strand
TATAATCCAGAGAACTTCACCAAAATCATTTGACTGTTATCGTATCATCTCCTTTGTGATGTGGGGCCATCTTACAAAAGGACACCCTGCTTTCTTATCCAGTCACCCGCCCGCTTTACCTGTTGAGCGTGTGGGAGAGCAAATAAGGGGATGAATCTCATTGGCCCTTCGCGCGAGAGGCCCCCGAGGGGTTGGGGCGAGCGGGACGTAAAAATCGCGAGCGGGCACGGTTCCCGAGCCCGCTAAAGAATGCATGCGAGGGAGAGCGAGCGATTTTTCGCGAGTGCAATTTTCCTCGCTGGGGAAAATTGCACGTTCCCGCGAGCCACAAGCCCGAGAGGGGAACGCCTCTCGTACTTTATTCAAAGAGCTTTTAATTCTTTCAGCAATTCCTTTCCCTCGCCTAAGCGTTTTAAAAATTTCTTGCGAAATTTTTAAAACAGGCTTCGGGATGGCTCGCTCTCTGCCGATTGAACCAAAGTCAAAGCCGTTTTAACTCTTTTAAGAGCTCGCCTACAAAATCCTTCTCCGCAATGCGCCGAATGATCTTGCCGTGGCGGAAGAGCACGCCGCAGCCCCTACCGGCAGCGATGCCGATGTCCGCCTCCATCGCCTCGCCGGGACCGTTCACCTCGCAGCCCATGATGGCAATCCTCACAGGTCGCGTATTGCGTATTGCGTATTGCGTATTGCGACCGCATGTGCCGGTGACGTGGTGACGTGGTGACGTGGTGACCTTATGCATTTCCCGCTCGAGCTCCTGCACGATCCTCGTGAGGTCGACCTGGCAGCGACCGCACGTCGGACAGGCGATGATCTCGGGCCCGAAATTCCTCAAGCCCAGTGCGCTCACTATCCTACGGCCCGTGAGCACCTCTTCTTCAGAGCTCCCTGTCAGAGAAACCCGTATGGTATCCCCGATACCGTCCGCGAGGAGCGCGCCTATACCGATCGCCGACTTTATCGCCGCGTCCTGCGGCAGGCCGCTCGCGGTAACCCCGAGGTGGAACGGATAATCGCACCGCGCCGCGACATCCCGGTATGCGCGCACCGTCGACACGACATCCGAGGCTTTTAACGAGATGACGATATCGCGGAAATCGAGATCTTCGAAAAGTTTGATAGAGCGGAGCGCTGTGGAGACGAGTTCGTATTGCGTATTGCGTATTGCGTATTGCGACTTTCGAGGTCTCGCTACCGAACCGGAATTCACTCCGATGCGTATCGGAACCTTTCGCTTCTTCGCGAGCCTCACCACTGCCGCGATCTCTTCGCGCTTCGATATGTTTCCAGGGTTGAGCCGGATCTTATCCGCTCCTGATTCGAGCGCCTTAAGCGCCAAGCGATAGTCGAAATGGATGTCTGCGACAAGGGGGATGCGGGTCTTTCGCGCGATCTTCCTGATGCTCTCGGCGTCACGGAGATCCCTCACCGCAACACGGATTATCTCGCAGCCCGCGCGCTCAAGCCTCCGTATCTCGCGTATAGTTTCGGGGACGAGCGACGTAGGGGTCTTTGTCATGGACTGAATGGACACGGGGGCATCGCCGCCGATCTTCACGTCCCCGACGTTGACCTGCCTCGTCCTTCTCCTTGTTATCGGGACTCTCTTTTCCATCTCTTTCGCAATTCCGGTTCTATGTGCGCGATGACGAGGACGTTTTCGAATAGTGCGCCATGATCCTTTTGCGCCACAGGAGCCCCGTACTTCCCCTGAAATTTCAGAGAAATTTCAGTAATTTAATCCCGGGAATCCTACGAATTCCTCGGAAAAACCCATGATACCTAAAATTCTACACCCCTATTGGGGCGACGTCCCGATCCGCCATTCGCCCATGGGAGAATGGTGTCGGGATATCGTGTCAATGCCTGATCGCCTTGATCAGGGTATCCGCCACCTGAAACCTCACGATGTCAGCGTAGAAGACGTACACCATCAAAAAGGCTAATGCCGTGATCCCGATATTCGTCACAACCTCCTGCGTCTTAGGCCTCAGGGGTTTCCCCCTCAACTTTTCGACCGCGAGAAAGAAGAGATACCCTCCGTCCATCACCGGTATGGGCAGGAGGTTGAATATGGCGAGCGATGCGCTCAGCACCGCCATGAGATGAAGTATATAGATAAAACCGAGCCCTACCGCCTTTCCGGTGATGATGAAGATACCGATGGGGCCTGTCATCGAATCTTTCACTGACATTCTGCCTGTGAGGATAGCCCAGAGCGCCTTGCACGTGAGGGAGGTGAGCTGGGCCAGTTTTTTGAAACCCATGCCAAATGACTGCAGGAACCCGTAGCGCACCTTCTCGATCCTATCGGACGGGACTATGCCTATAAGGGCCACTTTGACCTCGTTGCCGAACATGTCTTTGCGCGATTTCACGAGCGGCCGTATCTCGGCGGAGAAGGTGGCGTCGCCCCTCTTCACGGTGAGCGCAAGGGACCCCTCGACCTTCTTGTGGATGATCTCCGTGAGGTCGTCCCAGTATCGCACTGCGATGCCGTCCGCTGACACGATCACGTCGCCCGCGTTAAGCCCCGCGGCCTTCGCCGGGTAGTCCGGCAAAAGGCTCCCCACCTCGGTCGTACGGGTCGGGCTCCCTATCATGAATATGAAAGAGAAGAGAAGGAACGCGACGAAGTAGTTGACGAGCGGGCCCGCGAAAATGATGAGTGCGCGCTCGCCGACCGGCCTCGAGAGGAATTCGTGGGCCTCTCCCTTCCTCTCCTTTTCGGGGTCATCCCCGGCGAGCTTCACATAGCCTCCGAGGGGAACGCCCGAGACGAGATACTCGGTGTCTCCCGCCTTCACCGACCACACCTTGGGCCCGAACCCAAGAGAGAACTTCTCCACTCTCACGCCCAGCTTTTTGGACGCGAAGAAATGCCCGCACTCATGGATCAGCACGAGAATGCTGAATACGATAATGAACGCTATGAACGACAACAAAGGATCCTTGCCTCCCTTCGTGCCCACGCATCGGCCTCTCTCACGTCCTCCAGAGTGAGACGGGCGGTCTTCCTCCTGTGGCGCGAGAGTACGCCTTCGATAACGCGCGGGATTTGAGAAAAGGAGATCGCGCCCGACAAGAAACTGTCCACCGCCTCCTCGTCGGCTGCCGTGAGGACCGCGGGAGATGTTCCCCCTTCCCGCAGGGCGCGCCTCGCTAACGCCAGACACGGAAAACGGCGAAGGTCCGGCTTTTGGAAGACGAGCCGTCCCGTCTTCACAAGGTCGAGAGGCTCGACCAGGCTCGTGAGCCTCTCGGGATACGTGAGCGCAAATTGTATGGGAAGTCTCATGTCGGGAGTCGCGAGTTGGGCGATGACGGACCCGTCAACGAGTTCAACAAGAGAATGAACGACCGCCTCGGGATGGATGAGGACCTCGACGTTCGACTCATCGATATCAAAGAGCCACTTCGCTTCTATCACCTCTAACCCCTTGTTCATCAGCGTCGCCGAATCCACGGTTATCTTCTTCCCCATCTTCCATTTCGGATGCCGCAGGACTAACTTTCGCGATACGCGGTCGAAGCTCTTCGCTGCCACGTTCAAAAGCGGCCCGCCCGAAGAAGTAAGGTATATCTTCCTCAGCAGCCTCCTGGGCCGGCCCTCAAGGCATTGGAATATGGCGCTGTGTTCGCTGTCTATCGGGATCAACCGGACGCCTTTCGAGGAGGCCCGCGCCATGACGATCTCGCCTGCGCTCACGAGCGCCTCCTTATTCGCGAGGGCAATCTCCTTCCCGCACTCTATTGCCTTGAGCAGGGGCGCCAGACACCGTGTGCCCGCGATGGCGCACACGACCATCTCGACGTCGCGCCTTGAGACGATCTCGAGCAGGCCCTCTTCCCCCGACACCACCTTCGTCTTGCGGCTGCCGAGGAGCCCCGTGAGCTCCTTCTCGAGGAGCGCGTCTTTCACGCACAGTATTGTCGGACGGAAGACCGAGGCCTGTCTCGCGAGGAGCTCGACACTGGAATTCGCGGAAAGGCCCACGACCTCAAATCGTCCCTTTAGGGACGAGACGACTCTCAGGGTATTGACGCCTATGGAGCCCGTGGAACCGAGGATAGCGATCCGTTTCATGGCTACTTTTTGTTAACGAAGAATGCTCCGCAGCCGGGGGAAAACTGTACGCTCACAACCTCTCCCTACCGCACCAGCAGGAGCATGTAGAAATAAAATATGGGGGTCGTAAAGATGAGGCTGTCGATAACGTCGAGCACCCCTCCGACCCCTGAAAGGTTCTGTCCCGAATCCTTTACCATGCAGTCCCGTTTCAGGAGGCTCTCTGCGAGGTCTCCCACCTGGCTTAGCACCCCGAGAAGCACCCCGAGGATGAAGAGGTGTTTGAACGATAGGGCGGGCAGGAAGGACTTGCTCGCGATGCTCACGCCGAGGCTCGACAAAAATCCGCCTATAGTGCCCTCGATCGTCTTGGACGGGCTTATCCGCGGGATGAGGCTGTGCCTGCCAAATGCCCTTCCGGTGAAGTACGCGCCGATGTCGCTCGACTTCGTCACAAGGATGACGAACGCGACGAGCCGTTCGCCGCCGGGGAGAAATTTTACCTTCACGAAGAAGGAGAAGAACCATCCTATGTAGAGAAGGCCCAGGAGGGTGATGGCGATCGCGGCGAGGGCATGCGAATTGTCGCGCCTCGTGAACTGAAGGATGAAGGCGAAGAGGCATGCAAGGACGATGTAAAAAGGCTCCAGGTCCGCGAACCCCAACGTCCCGTATTCAAAGTAAACGATGGCCGGGATGAGCATGCCCGTGATAATGCCAAAATACTTATGGACAAAGATGCCCTTCTTCTCTACCATCCCGAAGTACTCGTTGAGCCCCACCCCTATGAACGCCGATGCCAAGAGGGCAAAAACCCAGGTGGGAAAGAAGAAGGTGATCAGGAACACGAGGCCCGTGATCAAGAGCGAACTCATCACTCTCTTCTGCAATACGGATAGATCAGGCACCGAACCGCCTCTGCCTCCTCTGGAAATCAAGAACGGCCTTCTTTAGATCCGCACCGTGAAAGTCCGGCCAATATTTCTTTGTGAAATAGAGCTCGGAATATGAGGCCTGCCACAGCAGAAAATTTGAAATCCTCTCCTCGCCGCTCGTCCGTATCACGAGGTCCGGATCCGACAGCCCCCGCGTGTAGAGGTGCCGTGAAAAGGTCTCCTCATCTATATCTTCTGACCGCATCCTTCCTTCGCTCACCGCCTGTGCGATCGACCTCGTCGCCTCTACGATCTCGGCGCGCGAGCCGTAGTTGAGGGCGAGGTTCAATATGAAGCTCGAATTCCGGCCCGTCCTCGACATCGCGCCCTCCAATTTGGCGCGCAGCCCCTCCGGGAGGCTGCTCATCTCCCCTATCACGTGGAAACGGATATCGTTCTCGTCGAGCTTATCGATCTCCCTGTCCAGATAGTTCTCCAGCAGCCTAAAGAGCGCGGCCACCTCCTGCCTTGGCCGCTTCCAATTCTCGGTCGAGAAGGTGTAGAGCGTCAATATCTTGATGCCGAGCTTTTTCGCGGCCTCAAGGATCTCCCGCGCCGTCTCGACTCCCGCCCGGTGCCCTGCGATCTTAGGCAGGCCCCGCTTCTTCGCCCACCGGCCGTTCC
>CAYHAE010000086.1:0-5825 GCA_964354545.1 uncultured Planctomycetia bacterium | reverse complement strand
ATTATCGGCGATGAGGCGCGCACGAGTCCCGTTATCCACGAGAGTCACGGTGCAGCCCATTCTCTGCAGCCCGCGCACAAGCCGCGAGACATCCCTCTTCGAATCGACGAGAACGGGCTTCCCGGCGATCGCATCCCCCAGCCTCGCGCATGCTTTTTCTATATCAACTGCCCGTTTGACGCGAAATGCATGTGCCCGCACACTAGCGGCCGCTGCCCCGCTATTGTTCACGATAAAGAACGGCGCGTGTCCGCACTCGCGGACCTGTTCGGCCACCGCGATACAGCGCATCACGTGCCCCAGACCGATGAGCGGACCGCCCTCGGCGATGAATGTCACTGTCTCTTTCTTATAGGTATACAATCCGCTTAGACTTCCCGGATCGTTTGACGGCAAGCGCGAGCATAAGGGTCTTTGCCCCGTCATTTACGTCCAGGCTCCTGTCTGCCGTCCCCTTTTTCACGCACCGGAGAAAATGCCGCACCTCTCGCACGTACATATCATCGGCCTTGAAGGCGTATTTCATCACCTTCCACCGGCGCGCGGTGCCATCAAACACCCTCACTTCGTTCACATTATAGTCCCAATGGATACAACCTCTCTCGCATACGATATCTATCCTGTGCTCACGCTGCCTCTCGAGGAAATCGGTATAGGACGAAACGAGTATGCCCGTCTTGGTCTTGAATATCGCCAGCGCAACATCCTCTACGTCTATCCGCAGCACGCTTACCTTTTCCGCCCGGCCCCATACCTCACATACGTCTCCAAAGAGCCATCGGATATAGTCATACCCATGGATGCTCGTCAAGATGACCCCTCCGCCTGACGAACGTTTTGCGTAGGGAACATTCCTATAATCCTCTTTCGGGTGCCAGTCCGGCAGATAGTGGCCCCCGTAGGCCCTCGCAGAATACACCCGTCCGCACGCTTTCCGCGCCACAAGCGACTTTATGATAAGGAGTCCGGGGTGGAACCTGTAACACATTCCCATCATCAACAACACCTTGTTGCGCGCGATGGTCTGTCGCAGCCGATCGACTCCTGCCATCGTATGCGAGAGCGGCTTTTCCATGAAGATATCTATTTTATGCTCTGCCAGGAATTGCGCCTGAGCGACGTGCAGGCTCGTAGGGCTGCACACGAACGCGGCAGCGCAATCGCCGTTCTCCGCGATCGCCCTTCTGTAATCGACGTAGCGCTTCGGGATCCTGAATGCACGGGACGTATCCTCGAGCGCCTTCCCGCCCGTATCGCATATCACCACGTCTCTGACCCCGAGCATCCTCAGGTTCGCGATGTGCCTTTTACCTATGGAACCGCAACCGATGACCGCGACCTTCATATCAATCCCGCTTTTTAAAAACGGTATATCGCATTGTACCCTCAAGAAACCCTATGGACAGGAAGATCTCATCGATCACGTGGAGTACGAAGAAGAGCGGATAGGTGAGGATACTCTTCTTTACGGTACGCGCGATGCAGTCGATGAAGCACCTGTTCTTCCGTTCTTTCACGACATCGAGCTCCTTGCTCATCACGTCAAATATATCTTCATGGCCGTAATCGAGCTGTTCCAGGACTCCAAAGACCGGCCTCACCTCTTTCCACCCGTACAAACTTTTCACGAACATGACGGCCTTGCGGTAGCTCAGGACCTTCCGCTTCTTGATGAGCCACATGATGAACAGGAGCGGGAAAAAAAGGATTGCCACGCGCCTGCTGTTCTTCTCGAGAAATTCATCTTCTCTCACGCCCTCGTACGCGAGGAGGTACCCGCCTTTCTTCAATGCTTTCCTTATCTCGCTCGCCGACAACTTCTTATTCACGAGCAATACAAAGGTAGCCATGGATATGATGACGTCAAATCTCTCCTCCGGCAGCGGCGTTACGTTCATATCATGGTATGCGTACGTAATCGCACCGATCTTCTCCTTTTTTCGCACCCTGTCGTAATAGTTTCGCGCGATTCCCAGATTGTGCTCGCTTATATCGACACCGAGGATATTCGCGTTCGGATTATTCCTCGCGATCTCCAAAATCAACGTCCCGAACTGGCAACCGATCTCGAAGATCTCCTTACCCCGGGCCGCGCGGGCGATGATATCGTCGATGACCGTGGGCCCATGGATAATCCTGTGCACGATGTATTTGATGTTCTTGTGATAGTCGGGATAGGTAAACTCGAAAAGGCAATCTCTGATGAACGTGAGATATCCCCTCGCGCTTTTCTTGATGGTGTACTCGCTCTTATAGATCTCATGCGATCGTGCGACTTCCCTGATCAGCTGATCATACTTTGCGTCCTTTACGATACCTCCCATATCAACCTCTCTTTCGAAAGACGACCCCGATCTTTTCGCCTTCCATATAGTCGTCGATCCCATCCTTTTCGACCGCCTTCTTCACGATGCGCAACGCGACCTCGCACACACCGAGGGTTTTTCTGATATCCGCGTCAGTATGCGCATACGTCATGAACACCGGCCCCCCAAAAAGGATGCCCCGCTTAACCGTCTCCTGCATGAATAGGCTCCTCATCCCCACCGAGTCTTTGCCGTCTTTATCCTTGAATATAAAATGGGTCCGGGGCCCCGCGCCTCCTACCGACGCGCCTACCTCTAGTGACGCGGCCAATTCGTTAAAGCCGTTTTTCCACTGAAGGCCCCGCTTCCACAGATGGCTGATTACATCCTTCTTACGCAGCTCATTGATCGTCGCGATCGCTGCCGCGAGCGATAGGGTTTCTCCGCCAAACGTCGTCGAAAAGAAGACCTCCGTGAACGACTCCATGATCCCCCTTTTACCCACGACACAGGAAAGGGGCATCCCGTTCGACATCCCCTTGCCGAAACATGCGAGGTCGGGCATGATATGATAGTACTCCTGGGCCCCGCCGAGCGCATATCGGAATCCGGTGACTATTTCATCGAGAATAAAGAGAGCCCCGTGGGCGTGAGCGGCATCTATCACCTTCTGCAGAAATTTATCTTCCGGCTCCACGCCCGGCTGCTCCATGATCACACAAGCGATTTCCTCAGGATGTTCCCGGAAGATCTTGTCGAGACTCGCCGCGTCGTTGTACGAAAATTCGAATATATAGTCCTTGAGACATCCCGGTATGCCCTTGTTTCTCGGCGTGGCGATCGCATACCAGTCCTGATACCCGTGATATCCGCAGAATGCAACCTTTTCCCTCCCGGTATGCGCGCGCGCGACCCGCACCGCAGCGGATGTGGCATCGACGCCGTTCTTGCCGAAACGGACCATCTCGGCACACGGGATGAGCTCGACCAATAGCTCTGCGAGCTCCACCTCGAGCGGGTGCATAAGGGTAAACGTGGTGCCGTCCTTAAGCTGCTTTTCAATAGCCCTATTTACCGCCTTATACTGGTACCCAAGGATGATCGGCCCGAGCGCCATAGGGTAATCGATGTACCTATTTCCGTCGACGTCCCACACATAGCACCCTCTCCCCCTCTTGAGGTATATCGGATAGACACCCCTCACGAACTGGTCCGGCCCCTTGCTCAACGTCTGCGTGCCGGACGGTATGACCTTGAGCGCCCGGTTCCATAGCCTTTGGGACTTTGCGATCGTCAATCTCTTTTTCTTCATACGGTCACCCCCGAAACATCTCGTCTTCCCGCAAAGATTTCAGGTAGCCCTCGTTCCGGACGATGTGCGCGTTTATCTTTTGAGTTTCAGGATATCTCTTTAGGTAATCGAATACGTCTCTATACGAAAAAGGACGCCCCTCTGCATAAAGCGCCTTAAAGACAACCTTCAAAAACTCATAGTCCTCGGCCTCATCGATCGTCCACCGGTAATGCGCCTTGCCGGAAAACTTCTCATAGCCCCCTATCTTGAACCTTTCGCTGTTCCTTTCGAAGAAGCCCGCCCCTACATGTTCCCGTTCTGACGGCAGGCGCGCCTCATTGAACGCGGCCTGCAGCGCTTTGAACGAATATACGGTCGTGTCCAGCCCGTCGGGAAAGGAGCCCGAGAGGCCGAAGTAATCATAATTCCCGTCGAAAAAATGGCGCACCACCTCATCGATGATCTCAGGGTCTATCATCGGGCAATCTGCGGTGACGCGCACGATGGGATCGACGCCATACTGCAGCGCGGCATGGTAATACCGGGAGAGCAGATCGTTGAGGCTTCCAAAAAATGTAGGGATGCCGAACTCGTCAGCGATCGCCTTCAGCGGCACGTCTTCAGGGGAGGCCGACGTCGCCAGGACAACCACCTCGAGGCTTTTCGCGCACCTCACCCTGTTGAGCACATGCCACAGGACCGGTTTCCCTTCGAGCGGCAAGATGACTTTTCCCGGTAGCCGCGTCGATGATAACCGCGCTTGTACGATCGCGCCTGCCCTGCTCATCCCCCCTCCTTGCCCCAGCGCCATGACCGATGTACGTACACCACGGGCCCCTGCCTCAGGTGTATAAGGGCCATCGGCCCCTTCATGGGGATCTTGTCGAGACCTTCGTCGGTCACGCGGAATCTGGAATAGATGTCGCTGGTAATTATATCGGCAATGCCTTCCGAAGACCTTGCGAAGAGGAAGATCTCGTATATGCCCGGGATCAAGGGCATCGACTCGAATGTACACTCTATAAAACCTTTGCCTTCAATGTAGTCGGGCCCATATCCATCGACCAGCATCGAGGCCTCCGCAATTTCAATGCCGCCGAATATGATACGAAGGCCGAACACGGGTTTTTCTACCCGCCGCCTCGCATCATAATGGATCCTCACCGCCATACCCTCGCCGAACGCAAACTCATCTTTCGCCGCCCCATGACGGTCGGCGAGCGCCACTTTCTCGATCGTCACTGATGCTGAGTCGGTCTCCGGACTGCCGCGGCTGTTCCGGAACTCAGAGAACGCCCTCTTCTCCTGTTGATTGAGGTAGAAGCTCACTACCTCCCTCGGCTTGCCGATGGCCTGCATGCGCCCTTCGAAGAGGAGGAGTACGCGGTCACACATTGCCTCGATCGACGCGAGGCTATGGGACACGAATACGATCGATTTCCCCGAACGCCGTATCTCGCGCATTCGTGTGAGGCACTTCTCACGAAAGTTGAAATCGCCTACGCTCAGGATCTCATCGATGAGCAGCATATCAGGCTCACAGTGGATCGCGACAGAAAACCCCAGCCGTACGTACATCCCCGTTGAATAATACTTGACCGGCGAATCTAGGAAATCTCCGATGTCGGCAAACTGAACGATATCCTTAAATTTCCTGTCGATCTCCTTCCTGCTCATACCCAGTATCATTCCGTTAATATAGATATTCTCGCGTCCCGTAAGCATGGGGTGGAACCCTGCGCCTACTTCGATGAGCGCGCTCACGCTCCCGTCAACGGCGATCTTCCCCTTATCGGGCATATAGATGCCGTTGAGCATTTTAAGGACCGTGCTCTTCCCCGAACCGTTCACGCCGATGACGCCAAGCGTCTCCCCTTTCCTCAGCTGGAATGAGACTTCATCCACGGCCCAGAACTCTCCCTCGCGCAGCGTGCCGCTCTGAGACGGTATCGCCAATACGCCCTTCGCGATGTCCTGCATCCCGTATTTCATCGTCAGTTTGAACGTACGCGAGAATTTCTTTGATATCCCTTCGGCGTTTACGGCGAGCGCATCGGGCATTGTCTATATCCTTTCCGGGATCTTCGTCTGTGCGATATAAAAAAACCTCCATCCGATCAAGAAGACGAGGATCGAAAATAACGATGAGATGATAAACCCCTTCATATTGGTGATCGTCCCCAGGAAAACGATGTCTCTCGATGCCGAGATCAAGTGCGAGAGCG
>CAYHAE010000085.1:0-5971 GCA_964354545.1 uncultured Planctomycetia bacterium | reverse complement strand
GAGCGGCTCAGCGGCACCGTCCCTTTTTCCTTTGGCTATCTCGATATCGATAATTTCAAATACTTCAATGATGTATATGGGTACCTCAAGGGTGACCGGGTGCTCATGCAGACCGCGTATATACTCTATACGTCGATCAAGACGCGTGGGACGAAGGACGATTTCATAGGCCACATCGGGGGAGATGACTTCGTCTTCATCACGGCTCCGGAGAAATGGAAGGATATCTGTGAGCATTTCCTGCGCACCTTTGATACGGTGATCCCGTTTCACTATTCACCCGAGGATAGAGAGCGCGGCTTCATTATCGCGCGGGACAGGACGCACCAGGTGAAGAAAGTGCCTTTAATGAGTGTGTCGGTGGCTGTGGTAAACAGGCATGAAGTCGGAGAATTTAGGAACGCTATCGAGATCAGCGACAGGGTCACCGAGATCAAGCGGTACCTGAAAGAGATCGGGGGGAGCAAGTGCATGGCAGACCGGAGGAGCCGCACGGGAGGCAGCATCTCAGGGCCGCGCCTCTATAAGAAAGACGAGGGATCCGGGGGTGCATACAAACCCATCGGGCAGATCCTGCTCGAGAACGGGACGATCTCCGCCGAAAATCTCGACGAGGCCCTGAAGCTGCACTGGAAGAGGGGGCTCGTCCTTGGAGAAGTCCTCAAGGAGCTCGGGATGGTGCGCGATGAAGAGCTGCGGCGCGCGCTGGCGGCGCAGAGGGGCGTGTGTGCCGCATTGCCCGATTGACCCTTGAAAAAATGCACGGGACGAGGTATACTTATTAGGTGGTAGACATGGCATAATAGCGTGCAGCAGACAAGAACTGCAACTCGGGAAAACGAGTTGCATTTTATTTTCTAAGAAGAGGGCTTATGAAGGGCAAAGAACACGTTCAAGAGGGGGATTCCAAGGCCCCGCGGGTCCCTGTGGATATCGAAAAGCTTGCGATGGAGCTCAAATGGACGAAGGCGGCGCTCCATGAGAGCGATCAATGCTATCGTTTGCTCGCGGACTCCGAGCAAGATCTCGTCTTCATCGTCGATCGTGACGGGTACATGCAGTACGTAAACAGTTTCCTTGCGAAATTGTTTGGCCTCCCTCAGGAAGAATTCGTTGAACAGTTGCTCGAGAAGTTCTTCCCAGCCGATACGGTCCGGGTCCAGAAGCAGAATCTGCAGAAGGTGTTGAAGACCGGCAAGTCCAGCCATTTTGAGGAGAAGATAACCGTTGTCGGCCGCGAGATGTGGCTCGACACGCTGCTCATCCCCGTACGAAACGTGCCGGGCGAAGTGAACACGGTGCTCGGCATCTCCCGCGATATTTCCGAGCGCAAACGAGCTGAAGAGACGCTCAGCCGGAGCGAGGCCCGCTACCGCGCCATTGTCGAGGATCAGACCGAGCTGATCTGCCGTTTTACCACAGAGTGGATACTTACCTTCGTGAATGATGCCTACTGCCGCTACTTTGGCAAGACACGGGAGGAGATTACCGGGAAGAGCTTCATGCAGTTCATTCCCAACGGCGACCAGAAAAAGTTTGAAAAGCTTTTCGATTCGCTCAGCCGCAAAAATCCGATCGTCACCCACGAGCATCGTGTGATCGTGCCGAGCGCAGCGGGCCAGGAGGGCGCGGTGACCGGAGGGTTCCGCTGGCAGCAATGGACCAACCGGGCGCTATTTGATTCAGAGGACCACATAGTCGAGTTCCAGGCGGTCGGCCGCGACGTCACTGAACGCAGGCAGGTCGAGGAGGCGCTCAAGGAGAGCGAGGCGAGATTCCGCGCCCTCGCCGAGACGACCTCGGCCGCGATCTTCATCTATCAGGACGACAGATTCTGTTATGTGAATCCCGCGACTGAAATAATCACCGGCTATACGAAAGAGGAGCTCCTCGAGAGGACCGCGTGGGACGTGATACACCCCGCGTTTCGCGATATCATCAAAATGCGCGGGACCGCGCGGCTCCGGGGCGAGGCGGCCCCTTCGCGCTACGAGATGGAGTTCCTTTCGAAGGCCGGCGATGACCGTTGGATCGACGTGAGCACAGGATTGATCGTGTTCAAGGGAAAGCTCGCAGTGCTCGTGACCGCCTTCGATATCACGGAGCGCAAGAGGGCTGAGGAGAGGCTCCGGAAGATCAATGAGTGTTTCCTGAGTTTCGGGCCTGACCCGATCAAGAATATAAACCATCTCACCGCGCTTTGCGGCGAGCTCCTTGGTGCGACGAGCGCGCTCTACAGTCGCCTCGACCGGAAGATGCTCTGCACATGGGGCCAGTGGAACGTCCCCCCTGATTTCAAGTCAGTGGATATCCCCCAGGGGCATATCTGCTACGACGTCATCAATCAGGCGAGCGACGAGGTCCTCGTCATCCGTAACCTCCACGAGACCCAATATGCTTATACCGACCCGAACGTAAAGGCGTATAACTTGAAGACCTATATCGGGAGGGCGGTGCGATTAGGCGACGAGTACGTAGGTTCATTATGCGCTGTCTTTCAAAATGATTTTATTCCGAGCAAAGACGACGAGAGGCTCATCGTCTTCATCTCCTCTGCGGTCGCGGTTGAAGAGGCCCGCAGGCATGACAAGGAGGCGCTGCAGAAATCAGAGGTGGATTACAGGACGACGATCAATGCGCTCGGCGATGCGGTGCACGTCGTCGATTCCGATCTGCGGATACTTCTTGTCAACGACGCCTTCACGAAGTGGATCGTGGAGTTGAAGCTGGAGACTGCCATGGTCGGCAAGACGCCATTCGAGGCATTCCCATTCTTGCCGGACAAAGTTCGTGATGAGTATCGACACGTATTCGAGACCGGGGAAATTCTTGCCACCGAAGAACGTATGAAAGCAGGCGGACAGGAATTCGTTACCGAGACGCGGAAGATCCCGCTCTTCGAGGGTGGGAAGGTAACCCGCATCGTCACCGTCATCAGAAACACTACGCATTTAAAACGCGTGATCGAAGCGCTTCAGGAGAGGGAGCATTTCCTTGCCGATGTCTTTTCGAGCATCCAGGACGGTGTGAGTGTCCTCGACAAGGATATGACCATTATCCGGGTCAACGCTGCGATGGAGAAGTGGTACGGCCACGCGATGCCGCTTGTAGGGAAGAAGTGTTTTGAGGCGTACCACGGCAGAAGCGAGGCGTGCGAGGTCTGCCCGACAAAGAAGACCCTGGAGACGGCCAGATCCGCCTACGAGGTCGTTCCCAAGAAAGGGCCCGGAGGAGCGATCGTCGGGTGGCTCGACCTATACAGTTTCCCCCTCTTTGATACAGATACGGGGCAGATGAAGGGCGTCATCGAATACGTCCGCGACATCACAGAGAGGATGCGCGCGGAAGAGGCGCTCCGGTATCGGATCGAATTCGAGAGGCTCATCTCCACCCTCTCGACAAAGTTCATCAAGCTGCCGCCGGAAGAAGTCGATAAGGAGATCAACGGCGTACTGGAGACGATAGGGAAGTTTGCGGGCGTCGACCGCAGCTATGTGTTCCAGGCATATGATAACGAAACGAGAGCGGACAACACCCACGAGTGGTGCGCGGAGGGGATAGAGCCGCTCATCGACAAGTTGAAGGGGCTTTCCTCCGATTTTGCGCCCTGGCTCGTGGAGAAATTGAAGAGAGACGAGGTCATCCACGTCCCCCGCCTTGACGATCTGCCGCCGGAGGCGGTTCGCGAAAAGGAGTTATTTCGGTCCCAGAAAGTGAAATCGGTCGTAATCGTCCCGATGGTATTCGGGAAGGCCATCGTCGGACTCCTCGGTTTTGATTCCGTGCGCGAGGAGAAGGCATGGTCGGGAGAGTCGATCGCGCTCCTGAGGATAGTGGGAGAGATCCTCGCGAACGCGCTCACGCACAAAGAGGCGGAAGAGACGATAAAGCTGGTGGCCGAACAGTGGGAGATGACGTTCAACTCTATTACGGATCTGGTCTCGCTCCAGGATGTCGAATGCACGATCGTGAGGGTGAACAAGGCCTTTGCGGATACCTTCAAGAAGAAGCCGGACGAACTCATCGGCAAGAAGTGTTACGAGATACTCCACGGGACAGAGGCGCAGATAGTCCATTGTCCCATGAAGCGCACCCTCGCGACAAAACAACCGGCGGCAGAGGAGATCTTCGAGCCGAAGCTCGGGTTCCATCTCGAGATAACCACCTCGCCCATTTTCGATGAGCGCGGCGAGATGATCGGCTCGGTCCATATCGCGAAGGACATCTCAGAGCGCAAGAAGGCTGAGCAGGAGCTTGAGAAGCTGAACATGGAGCTCCTCAATTCGAATAAGCGGTTGAAGCAGTTTGCCTTGAGAGACGCCCATACCGGGCTCTACAACCATCGGTACTTGAGCGAGGTCATCGAGGCGGAGTTCTTCCGCGCAAGGAGGTATGTCCATCCCCTCTCGGTGATCATGCTCGACGTGGATTACTTTAAGTCCATCAACGACGTCTATGGACATCAATTCGGGGACCTCGTGCTGAAGCAGCTCGCGAGGCAGCTCAAGAAGATGGTGCGCCAATACGATATCGTGGGACGGTTCGGAGGAGAAGAGTTCGTCGTCATCTCTCCCGGGATCGACCGTTCGAGGGCGTTCGCCCTCGCCCAGAGGATCCTGGATGCGGTGGGGTTATATAATTTTGGAAATGCGACCCACACCGTACGGCTGAAATTGAGCCTCGCCGCCGCCTCGTATCCTGAGGACAGGGTGGTCAAAGGTATGGAGCTCATCAAGCTCGCCGATCAGATTTTGAACAAGGCGAAGGAATTCGGAGGGGACAGGGTCTATTCTTCCTTGGATACAGGGAAGGGGAGGCGCGGCCTCACCGCAAAGGCCGATAAGGGCGCTGACGCTAAATCCCTCCAGCAGAAGCTCGAGAGGCTCACGAAACGGGCGAACCAGAGCCTCGTCGAGGCGGTGTTTGCGTTTGCCAAGACGATCAAGCTGAAGGACTACTATACCGGCGAACACGTGGACAGGACCGTCCACTACACGACGGAGATCGCGAAACTATTGAGTCTGTCGAAAGAAGAGACCGAGCGCATCCGTCAGGCGGCGCAGCTGCACGACCTGGGGAAGATAGGGATAAGCGAGAAGATCCTGCTCAAGCCATCGAAGCTCTCGAAAAAGGAGATCCAGGAGATACGGCTGCATCCGCAGATCGGCGTCGATATCATACGGCCGATCCACGTGCTGCACGACATCATCCCGTTCATCCTCTATCACCACGAACGGTGGGACGGGAAAGGGTATCCGGAAGGTCTCAGGCGGGAGGAGATACCTATGGGGGCGCGCATCATTGCGATCTCGGATGTGTATCAGGCGCTCACGTCCCGGAGGGCGTACCGGAAGGCATATTCAAAGAGTGAGGCGATACGGATCATCAAGAGCAGTTCCGGCACGCAGTTCGACCCCAAGATCGTCAACATGTTCTTAAGGGTCTTAGCAGACGAGAAAATCAACAAGAAAGGGTAGCCGCGCCCTCGCACCCCACTCCTGTCCCGCTGATTTTCTATCCCGCACTCGATCCCGTACCCTTTCTCTTGTGTACAATGTGAAATGACGCGTTACATTTATAAGCCTTGTCAAATCCGAAGCACGAAATCCTAAATTCGAAACCGCGTCGCAAAGCGTTTCGGATTTCGGATTTAACACGCCTCTTTCCCATGATATATTGTTTCGGATTTCGACATTCGATATTCGGATTTCGGAGTCAACAGGACTGTAACATAACTGTAAGAGTAATACACGCCCCCCTTCTCTTGCCGCTTGCCTTCCGTCATGATGTCGGGTACAATGATACCGATGCGCCGCAGGAGCGCGCGTCCCGGCAATAGGGAGCTGGTCAGGCTGCGGAAGCCCTACTTGCAGCAGCCAGACCTAAAACTCATTATGTTCGCACAATCTGCTAACAAGCTGACAAGGAAAATGTTCCCCCTCACTCCGTTCGTGGTCGGTCTTTTGCTCAG
>CAYHAE010000084.1:0-6082 GCA_964354545.1 uncultured Planctomycetia bacterium | reverse complement strand
ACCGTAAAGAGCGCAAAGAAGATGGTCGAGAAGACGAGGCTCGAGGTGTGGGACATCCTCGATGAGGTGATCAGGGACCATCCTGTATTCCTCAACAGGGCCCCCACGCTCCACAGGCTCGGCATCCAGGCATTCCAGCCCATCCTCATCGAAGGCAAGGCGATAAGGATCCACCCTCTCGTCTGCGCAGCCTTCAACGCGGACTTCGACGGAGACCAGATGGCGGTCCATGTGCCGCTCTCCCTCGAGGCGCAGATGGAGGCGAAGCTCTTGATGATGTCGACGAACAACATATTCTCTCCCGCCGACGGAAGACCCATCATAAGCCCGAGCCAGGATATCGTGCTCGGGTGTTACTATATGACGAAGGAGAAACCGGGCGCGAAAGGGGAAGGGCTGGTCTTCGCCAACAGCGAAGAGGTCGTCATCGCATACCAGGATGAGGAGGTCCATGTCCACACGAAGATAAAGGTGAAGGTGGGAGGGGAGATGGTCGACACGACCGTCGGGAGAGTGCTGTTCAACCTGCTCCTGCCGGAGGGGATGTCGTTTGTGAACGACCTGATGGATAAATCCCGGCTCGGGAAAGTCATCCAGAAGTGCTACAAGCTCAAGGGCCACAACGCCGTCATCAACCTCTTGGACAGCCTCAAGAAGGCAGGGTTCGAGGAGGCGACGAAGGCGGGGATTTCCATTTCAGTCGATGACCTCAAGATACCGGAGAAGAAAAAGGAATATCTCGAGAAGGCGATCCAGGATGTTGCGAGAATAGAAGACCAGTACAAAAAAGGTCTCATCACCAACGGCGAGCGCTACAATAAGATCATCGACCTTTGGACGCACGTCACCGACGATATATCGGACCTCATCTTCAAGGAGCTCGATCCGTTCAACCCGATATTCATGATGGCCGATTCCGGAGCGAGGGGCTCGAAACAGCAGATCAGGCAGCTCGCCGGCATGAGGGGCCTCATGGCGAAGCCCTCAGGGGAGATCATAGAAACGCCCATCACCGCGAACTTCCGCGAGGGGCTCACCGTGCTCGAATATTTTATCTCGTCCCACGGAGCGCGAAAGGGGCTCGCGGATACCGCACTCAAGACAGCGGATTCAGGATATCTCACGAGGCGGCTTGTCGATGTCGCGCAGGACGTGATCGTCAGCATGGATGACTGCGGGACGCTGAATGGGATATTGATCAGCGCCATCATAGAAGGTGACGAAGAGGTCGTGAGCCTCACAGAGAGGATCGTAGGACGCGTGGCCCTCGACAACGTCGTCGACGTCATCACCGATACCACGATCGTCGAGGCGGGACAGGAGATCACCGAGACGAAGGCGCGGCAGGTTGAAGAGGCGGGAATAGAGAAGATAAGGATCAGGAGCGTCCTTACGTGCGAGGCCAAACGAGGCGTATGCGCGAAGTGTTACGGGAGAAACCTTGCGACCGGGATGGTGGTTGAGCTCGGGGAGGCGGTCGGGGTGATCGCGGCGCAGTCGATCGGCGAACCCGGGACCCAGCTCACGATGAGGACATTCCATATAGGCGGTACCGCGTCGAGGATCGTCGAACAATCATACATCGAATCAAAGAACAAGGGTATCGTGAAATATCATGGCCTCAAGGTCGTTGAGACAAAGAAACAGGGCGAGTTTATCGTACTGAACCGCAACGGACAAATAAGCATCAACGACGCAACCAGCAGGGAATTGGAGCGTCACACCGTCCCGCAGGGCGCGATCATCAGGGTGGAGGAGGGCAAGACCGTCGAAGAGGGCGTCGTCTTTGTGAAGTGGGATCCCTACACGGTCCCTATACTGACGGAGATGTCCGGGAACGTGAAGTTCGAGGACATCAAAGAGGGCGTCACCATGGTCGAAGAGCTTGATGCCACCACGAAGCTGAAGAACAGGGTGATCCTCGACTACAAGGGAGATTACCATCCGCAGATAATCATCATGAACGAGTCCCAGGAGGTGCTCGCCATCTATCCGATCCCCACAGGCGCCCACATCGTCGTGGAGGACGGCAAGTCGGTGAGGGCAGGCGATGTCCTTGCGAAAACGCCCCGCATGGTCACCAAGACAAAGGATATCACGGGAGGTCTGCCGAGGGTGGCGGAGCTTTTTGAGGCGCGCAGGCCGAAAGACCCCGCCATCATAAGCGAAATCGACGGGATCGTTGAGTTCGGCGAATCGAAGAAAGGGCAGCGGAGGGTCGTCGTGAGGTCCTCCACCGGCATGAAGAAGGAATATATCATTCCGCACGGTAAGCACCTCAATATCTATAAAGGCGATAAGGTCTATTCGGGAGAACAGCTCATCGACGGGCCCGTCGTCCCCCAGGATATCTTGAGGGTCTCGGGCGATAAGAAACTGCAGGAATACCTTGTGAATGAGGTGCAGGAAGTATACAGGCTGCAGGGCGTCAAGATCAACGATAAACACATCGAGGTCATCGTGCGGCAGATGTTGAGGAAGGTGAAGATCGAAGACCCGGGCGACACGAGCTTCCTCATGGGCCAGCAGGTCGATAAGTTCGTGTACCTCGAGGAGAACGACAAGGTGATGAAGAAGAAAGGAAAGGCCGCGAGCGCAACGCCCATACTGCTGGGTATCACGAAGGCCTCGTTGAATACCGAGAGCTTTATATCGGCGGCAAGCTTCCAGGAGACGACGAGGGTGCTCACCGACGCGGCAGCCTCCGGAAAGGTGGATTACCTGAGGGGCCTCAAGGAGAACGTGATAATGGGCCACCTCATACCGGCAGGGACGGGATTTGAGTGCCATCGGGACATAGAGATCACGAAGAACGTATTTGACGACAAGAAGGAATCAAAAGAGGCCTCCGAGGTAGCAACGGGCGAGGTCCACGGCGAGGCCGAGGCAGCGCAGTAGGCTAGAAGGGACAAGAGAGAATCGTATGCCGACAATAAACCAGCTTATCAGGTTAGGGAGAAAGCAATTAAGCAAGAAGAGCAAGTCTCCGGCCCTCAGAAGGTGCCCCCAGCGCCGCGGGGTGTGTCTCCAGGTCAAGACCCAGACGCCAAAGAAACCGAACTCGGCACTCAGGAAGGTCGCGAGGGTGAGGCTCACGAACGGGATCGAAGTGACGGCCTACATCCCCGGCGTCGGCCATAACCTCCAGGAGCATTCGATCGTGCTGGTGAGGGGCGGCAGGGTAAAGGACCTGCCGGGCGTGAGATATCATATCGTGAGAGGCATACTGGACACAGCAGGAGTTGCCGACAGGAAGAAGTCGAGGTCAAAGTACGGCGCCAAGAGGCCCAAGGGCGAGAAGGCTCAAGCGAAGCCGGCAGCCGCAGCGAAGGCATAAGAAGAGGCGAACACTATGAGAAGGAGAAGGGCAGAGAAGAGATATCCGGTGCCGGACGCCAAATTCCACAGCGTCCTTGTCGCGAAGTTCGTCAATATGGTGATGACCCAGGGGAAAAAGTCGACAGCGGAAAAGATCGTCTACAGGTGTTTCGACATCCTCTCCCAGAAGATAGGGAAGCCGCCGCTCGAGATATTCCAGAAGGCCATCGATAATACGAGGCCCCTCCTGGAGGTCAAGTCGAGGCGTATCGGAGGTGCGACGTACCAGGTCCCCGTTGATGTGCGGCAGGAGCGGGGAACGTCACTGGCGATGATGTGGATCCGGAATTTTGCGAGAGTGAAAAAGGGCAAGCCGATGGAAGTGAAGCTCGCAGACGAGGTCCTCGATGCATATAAAGGGGAAGGCCAAACGGTAAAGAAGAGAGAAGACACCCACAAGATGGCAGAGGCGAACAAGGCGTTCGCTCACTACCGATGGTAGAGACAGAGTCGAAGAAAGATGACGCTACAGACAACGTGCGAAAATAGAGTCAAACCTATCGCCAAGAGATCTTCTATGAGCAAATACAAGAGGGTGGAGCTGAACGATATACGGAACATCGGGATCGTCGCGCACATCGATGCGGGCAAGACCACGACGACCGAGAGGATCCTTTTTTATACCGGGAGGATACACAAGATAGGCGAAGTGGATGACGGCACGACGACGATGGATTGGATGGAGCAGGAGCGGGAGCGCGGCATCACCATCACGAGCGCGGCCACCGCATGTTTCTGGAAGGATAAGCGGATAAATATCATCGATACGCCCGGCCATGTGGATTTTACGGCAGAGGTAGAGCGTTCGCTCAAGGTGCTCGATGGCGCCGTGGTAGTATTCTGCGCAGTCGGAGGCGTGCAGCCCCAGAGCGAGACCGTGTGGCGTCAGGCGGATAAGTATCATGTCCCAAGGATCGCGTTCATCAACAAGATGGACAGGACGGGCGCGCAGTTTTTCAAGGTGGTCGAGGAGATCAAGGCGCGGCTCGGCGCGAACCCGGTCCCGCTGCAGATTCCGATCGGAAGCGAGGATAAGTTCCGGGGCGCGATAGACCTCATTGCGATGAAGGCGTACATCTATAAAGACGCCGAGAAAGAGGAGCATACGACGATGGAGGTCTGTCCGATACCGGAGGAATTCGCGAAGCTCGCAAGCGAGTATCGGCACCACCTCATCGTGAAGATCGGTGAGCTCGACGAGGCGTGCATGGAAAAATACATCCACGACAAGGGCATCTATCCGGACGAGATCAGGGACGCGGTCAGGTCCGCGACCGTCAAAGGTAAGATGGTCCCCGTGCTGTGCGGCGCGGCAGCAAAGAACAAGGGCGTAGAGCCCCTCCTCGACGCCGTTGCGGACTACCTCCCCTCTCCCGTCGATATCCCGCCCGTAAAGGGGTGTGCGCCCCACTCCCATGTGGAGGAGGCGAGGGAGGCGACGCGAGAAGACCATTTCAGTGCGCTTGCATTCAAGGTGGCTGTCAATGAGTTCGTGGGGCGGCTCACGTACTTCAGGGTCTACTCGGGGACGATCGCCGCGGGGGAGTACGTATACAATTCGACACGGGACGTGAGAGAGAGGCTCGGGAAGATAGTGCGGATGCACGCGAATAAACAGGAGATAGTAGAAGAGGTCTCGGCAGGAGATATCGTGGCGGGGGTTGGCTTTAAGAAGACGACTACCGGCGACACCCTGTGCGATGAGGATTACCCCATTGTCCTCGAGAGCATGCATTTCCCGGAGCCCGTCATATCGATGTCGATCGAACCCAGGACGAAGGCCGATGCGGACCGTCTCGGCCTGGCCCTGCACAAGTTGGAAGACGAAGACCCCACATTCAGGGTGACGTACAACAAGGAGACCGGTCAGACGATCATAAGCGGCATGGGAGAGCTTCATCTGGAGATATTGATAGACAGGATGGCGAGGGAGTTCAGCGTGACGTCGAACGTCGGGAAACCGAACGTGGCCTACAAGGAAACGATCACCAGGTCCGTGAGGTCCGTCGGCAAATTCATCCAGCAGACGGGCGGGCGGGGGCAGTACGGGCACGTCGTATGTGACATTGTGCCCGGGCCCAGGTCGAGCGGGATCGCTTTCTACAACAAGATCGTGGGAGGTGTCATACCGAAGGAGTACATAGCGTCCGTCGAAGAGGGTATTATGGACGCCTCGCGCAACGGCGTGCTCGCCGGCTATCCGGTGACCGACATCGAGGTGAAGCTCGTAGATGGGTCATACCACGAGGTCGACTCCTCAGACATCGCCTTCAGCATGGCGGCAAGTCTCGCGCTCGCCGACGGTCTCAGGAACGCAGAATCTATCCTCCTTGAGCCGATAATGGACCTGGAGGTGGTCGTCCCTGAGCAGTATCTGGGCGATATCATCGCCGACCTCAATTCACGAAGGGTCAAGATCATTTCGATCGGTGAACGCGGAAATGCGAAAGTGGTGCGAGGACACGCGCCTCTCGCAGAGATGTTCGGGTATGCAACGATCAGCAGGAGCCTTACGCAAGGTAGGGCAACCTATACAATGGAACCGTCCTTCTATCAGGAGGTTCCTAAAAATATAGCAGAAAAGATCATTGCGGCTGCCGGATATAAAATGAACTCAGCGAGATGAATCTATACGAAAGGAGATAAGAGATGGCAAAAGAAACCTTTGTCCGCACGAAACCGCACGTGAACGTCGGCACAATCG
>CAYHAE010000083.1:4857-6122 GCA_964354545.1 uncultured Planctomycetia bacterium | reverse complement strand
GGGCGGAGGCCCAAAAAGCAACTCCTCACTTTTTGGGGCCGGAGCCCGAACGTTCTAGTGGTGGAGGTGGCGAGAATCGAACTCGCGTCCCTACGCATCAAGATGAAGGCCTCTACATGTTTATCCCACTTTTTGATTTCCACCGGTAAACTTCAATGGGCGGAATCTTACCGGTGTATCCTTCAAAGGTCTCATCTCATCCGCCAAAGGACGAGCGGACAAGACCAGCCTGCTATCGACGTCAATCCAGCCCCGCAGGCTGAACCGGTTGACGGGTTACCTTATAAAGGTAACGCTACTGGGCGAATGGGATCTGGCACCACTTGCATGGTGGACAGAAGCTCATTCACCGTCGCTGGCACTTTTACGTTGTCAGCATTTTGTATGTACCAGGTGTTTAAAGAGGCCTCCTGGAAACCTCTACATGCCACCCTCGCCTTGCTTACCTAGGTCGAGACCAGTCACCCCCAATTTTGCGAAGCAAAATTGGCCCTGAGGCACCGTAAAGCGGCGCGACGAATAGGAGCGCCGTAGGTGCCGAAGGACCTTATCGCTTCAATTTTCACTAACGACTAACAACCAACGACTAACGACGAACTTGTCGTCTTAGCTCACGTTCCGCCTCGCGCTCCTTGAGCGCGCGGCGCTTATCGTAAAGCTTTTTGCCCTTTGCGAGACCGAGTTCCACCTTGGCTATCCCCCTCTTGAAATAGATGCTCAAAGGGATGAGCGCAAGGCGCTTCGTCGTAAGCTCGCCGATGAGCCTGTTGATCTGATTTCGATGCAACAACAGCTTTCTCGGCCTCAGCGGGTCAGGGTTATTTATGTTCCCGAACTCGTACGGCGCGATATGCATATTATTGAGGAATAGCTCGCGCCCCTCGACTTTCGCAAAGCTGTCTTTGAGACTGACCTGCCCTGCCCTTATTGATTTAACCTCAGGCCCCTTAAGCGCTATCCCAGCCTCGAGGCTCTCAAGGATCGCATAATCATGACGTGCCCGCCTATTAGTCGCGACAGCCTTTTCGTCCATAGAGCCTTATAATGATAACATATATAGGGGAGAAAATCAATCACGCATGGGGTATATTTGACAGGAGATGGATTTTGCGGTATACTGTGGTGGCATTTTGCACGCCTTTTGCGGGAGTGGCGGAATTGGCATACGCGTACGGCTCAGGACCGTATGGGTTCACACCCTTGAGGGTTCAACTCCCTCCTTCCGCACCACCCATTTACTTATAGACAACCCTCGAACGGGAGTT
>CAYHAE010000083.1:4401-4757 GCA_964354545.1 uncultured Planctomycetia bacterium | reverse complement strand
CCGGAGCGAGAGTCCTGAAAGACTCGAGCGAAGGGAACTCCCTCCTTCCGCACCACCCATTTACTTATAGACAACCCTCGAACGGGAGTTGAAGCCGAATTCCGCCGACCTTATGGGAGGAAAAGGGCCTCTGGCCCGACAGGAATTCGGCCGGCCCGGAGCGAGAGTCCTGAAAGACTCGAGCGAAGGGAACTCCCTCCTTCCGCACCATGCTACCCCATGTCGATACTTGCTTGAAGGGAGTTGAAGCGAGCGAGCGCCGACGAATAGGAGGAAAAGGCCGCTGAAACGGCCGTCAGCGAGCGAGGTGAGGTTACGCAGGCGAGCGTCTCGCGAGCCGAAGTAACCAACTCCCT
>CAYHAE010000083.1:0-4301 GCA_964354545.1 uncultured Planctomycetia bacterium | reverse complement strand
CCTTCCGCACCATTCTACTACGCCCTTCGACAGTAAAGCAATGGTAAGGGCTTCGCAGGAATGGCTACAAGGTCCTACGAAGCGCCTACCAGCGATCTAGCTGTCGTAGCGCGAAGTAGACCCTCCTTCCGCACCATTCTACTACGCCCTTCGACAGTAAAGCAATGGTAAGGGCTTCGTTGGAAGACTGCGGGCATGGTCTTTGGTCTATAGTCTACGGTCTTGCCGCGGGCCACGGGTTTTAGAGGTGGGACTCCCGTTGCGGGGTCAACGCGCGGGCTTCTTCAAAGGTCACGAGTTTAATGTGATTGGCTTCTATCGCGCGCCTCACCGCAGGGCTCGTTAAGGCAAAGAGCTCATCCTCGCAGTTGATATGCCACCTGAATTTATCCACGATCTCAGGGCTCAAGAACCCCGGATGGCAGACAAGCTCGGTCACCCCTTCGCGCAAAGAATTGAGCATCTCGATAAGACGTTTTTCTGTCAACATGCCTGAATCAAGGAAACCAAGAAGATGGTCTGCGTGATAGAGGTTCGAATTCTCCAGGGCTGTCTCGTTCTTCCGGGCAAAATAACGGCTGATGGACATCCGGTAGAGCCTTCCGGGCGTGAGGCGCCCCCAGGCCCCTTCCTCTCGCAGATATCGCAGTGAGGGTATATTATATTCGCGCGCCATTTCTACAAAAATTGTGAACACATCCGGGATCATGTGGATGTGTTCATGGCTGCTCACATGGACGATCTCGAATCCCGCCTTTCGAACCTTCTCGATCTGGGCCCTGAACTCATCGCGCACCTCTCCTTTCGTAACGGCCCCTGAAAGGAATTTCAACAGGAAGGATCCGTAGTTCTTCATACGCGTGCGCAAAACTACCGGAGGAAGCTCCGTGAGACAGAGGTGAACGCCGACTTCCCGAATGCCGCGCGCGGAAGCCAATTCACACGCGTCCGCAAATGCATCGCCGCACGCGAGCATGCCCGCGCTCGTCACGATACCCTCCCGCAGGGCGGTCACGATTCCCCCGTTAATGCCCCGTGTCATGCCAAAATCGTCGGCGTTGACGATCAGGTATTTCATATGCAGATCCCTACCGCCACTGCCTGAGACACCAGTAGGCGAGCATATCGTAGAAGGTCCTCATAACGATCGGAAGCCTCGATATAGTCGAGACGCCCTTGGTGCGAAGTTCGAAGATAAGGCCATAGGACGCTATCGTAAAATCCTTCCTCAGCGCCTCGCTGAAGATCTCCACATCGATGAAAGGGCTCCTCGACCGCACATGCAGGCCGTCGAGGACCTTCCTTTTATATATTTTGAATCCCGAGTTCACATCTTTTATATTTAACCTGAAGAGGAGCCGCACCAGGAAGTTGTAGGTCTTTGACATGATGATCCGTTTGATGCTCGAGTCCTTGATAACGAGACTGTACGCTGTCACCACATCGGCCTCGTCGAGAAGTTTAAGCGCTTCTTTCATATCACTCGCCTTCACCGGTAAATCAGAATCCGTATAGACCACGATATCCTTCGTCGCGCTCATGAGCCCTTTGTTGAGCGCACCGCCAAATTTGGTATTCCGCTCAAGGCGTATCGATCTTATACGGCTGTCGGAAGCGGCGAGCCGGGTCACGATGCCTCCGGAACCGTCGGTGGACGCATCGTCCACGACAACGATCTCGTAGTCATCGGACATATCTCTCGCAATGGATGCGAGGACTTTCAGGGTATGCTCAATATTCTCCGCCTCGTTGTACATCGGCAGAACGAATGAAATGCCGGGCCTTTTCATCGAATGCGCTCCCTCCTCTGAAGATACGTGCCGTCCTCCGGGATCCTGTTCGTGAAGATACACTTCTTCCCGAGCCTCCACACCACATATGACGGTTTCGTGTAGAAGGGCCTGGTGTCGAGGGTGTAGAGCTGTATATGATTCTTCTCTTTGAGGACACACCATACCCTCTCTCCTTCTGAACCTAAGAACGTCACAAGCTCATGGTGCTTGTCGACGTTGACAGGGAACGTGCCGGTATAAAATGCCAATCCGGGAAGGAAGTCCGATTCGCACCCTAACCTCTCCTGCGGCTTCATGAAACCCTTGAGCTTTTGAGCGACGAGCGCGCTCGTTTCATATCGTTCTATCGCCGGGAGGATGGAGCAGACGAGCGGATATAACACTGCGAGCACTGCGATGACGATGGCGAGAAAAGAGTGGAGGAATTTTTTCCGGGAGGAAAAAACCGATGAGGCCGCGAGGCCGCCGATGAGCACGAGGCTCGAAAAGACCGCGGGCCCTACAACCTCCGGATATTCGTCTTTCAGAAATATATAGAGCACGACGGATGCGATTACGGTGACGCCGAAGAGGGCATGATGAGAAACGCCTATCCCGCGCGCCGTACGGGCAGGCGCACGCCCTTCCAGCAACTCGTTCCACATGCTCCCCATGAGCACGGCCAAGGGCATGAAGGCCGGAAAGATATACGTCGGCAATCGCGTGCTCGAAACAGAAAAGAAGATAAAGAATACGGAAAACCATGCCGCCAGGAACAGGTGCATACCTTTATCCTTCCACGCCCTTTTAAAACTTTCCCAGAGCGCGACCGGCAGAAATATGCTCCAGGGGAAGAAGCCTCCGAAGAGCACGGGTACGTAATAGTAGAAGACCGCCCCGGTCTTGTGCTCCGGTTTCAAAAACCTCGTGATGTTATGGAAGCCGATGAAGGTACCGACGAAATCCTTCCCGTGCAGCACGCCCATCAGGATGTACCACGGAAGGGCGACAACAAGAAATGCGAAGAGCATCCACGCGAGCGGCATCTCTTTCACTGCCCCGAAATCCCTTTTCACACCGAGGAACAGGAAAACGATCGCGGCGGGGAGCACTATCCCGATGGGGCCTTTGGTGAGGACGGCAAGCGCAAAAGAGACGGAAGATACGATATACGCAGCACGCCTTTTCGACGTGTAGCCGTATAGAAAGAAGAGAAACCCGAGCAGAATGAATACGGCCAGGGCCATATCCGTCACGCATGCCCTCGCAAGCATTATATACTCCACATTCGTCGCCACGATGAGCGCTGAGATGATGCCCGCCCTTCTTCCATACAAGACGGCGCCCAGGAAATAGGTCGCGATAACCCCGATCAGGCCCATTATGGCTGAAGGCACCCTTGCTGAAAAGTCGCTTATCCCGAAGGCCTTGAAGGACGCCTCTACCAGCCAGT
Organism: uncultured Planctomycetia bacterium; assembly: GCA_964354545.1. GTDB lineage: Bacteria > Omnitrophota > Gorgyraeia > 2-01-FULL-45-10 > JAHFGN01 > CAYHAE01. The sequence goes on along the minus strand of CAYHAE010000083.1, from coordinate 1,076 downwards.
AGAAGAGAATGGGCTTCTCAAATTGAGGCTTTCCGTAGAGGTAAGGAGTGCTCCATTCGTTCTTCTCCACCATCTCCTTGGCTGTCTGGGCATAGAACACTTCGTCCGGATCCGTGAGGGCAAAGGCCCCGAGTCGAAAGAAGAAGAAATACCACGATGCGAGCATGAATAATGCGAAGAGAAGAAATGGCCTATATGAAAAAGGTTTATCCATCCGGTGAAAGTCCCTGACTTGTGGAGCCCCTTAAGGCCTAAAGGCCGAGGCTCCCTCCCCGAACCAAAATCCTATTCCTCAACATCCCATCCCCGGCTTGAAAGCCGGGGATTTTGCGAGGGGATTAAAGGGTGAAGATCTGTCTCGCGCGCTTCGATATGCCCGAATACACTATTGCACCGAGACCTATTTTGATAAGATCGCCTGGAAGAAAAGGGAGGATTCCGATTGTCACGGAACGAAGGATGTCCATTCTCAAGGCATACGCAAGCCACAGTACCCCGGCCGCATATATGATAAGATGCCCTGTGAGGAACGCGAGGAGTGTCCAATATCTTTTAAAAGCTGTGCGTTGGATGATATACCCCACCACAAAACTTGCGATCGGGAAACCTGCGAGATAGCCGCCCGTTGGCCCCAAGATATGCAGGAGCCCGAACGCATATCCCTGAAACACGGGTACTCCGAGAATCCCCAGCGAAAGATACAGCAGTTGGCTCAGGAGGCCGACCCTCATCCCAAGGACGGCGCCGGAGAGCAGAACGAAGAATGTCTGGAGCGTGATAGGGACAGGGCTTCCCATTATGGGGATACGCACATACGCACCCAGGGTGGTTGCGATGACAAAAAAAAGGGTCCCGATAGCCGTCGAGACGGCCTTATCCGCTATCACATCATTTCTAAGAGTGAGGGGAATGCTCCTCTCCATGGGTAAAGCCTTTCCCTTTAGAGGATATTTGCTTATTAGAGCATATTTTGCTTAAGATTACTATAAAATATAATACATGTCAAGGTCAAAAAATCATAATGTCAAGCCAAAATAGAAATGTCGTATAGTTACCAAAGTAGAAATGTCGTGTTT
>CAYHAE010000082.1:0-6757 GCA_964354545.1 uncultured Planctomycetia bacterium | reverse complement strand
GGAGAAAGAGAATCGCTGCTCAGGGCAGAGATACCCGCCGCCGGACCCAGGGCAAGGGCGCCGGCCCCGAGGACGGGGCTTCCCGAGGGCGCACAGAGGGCGAGCACGACCGGGACAGGATTGCCGAGCCCTATTACTATTGCCTACGATCGTGGCGGCGGAGAGATGCGGCTCGCGCGGATCGACAATGTGCCGCGGGAGGCAGTGACCGGTGCGCTGCCTGAAGCAGAGCTCTTACGGGTGATATCCCGCATAGTCGCGGAAATATATTCTGACATCCATACGTACAGCCCGGTGGCGGTCTATATCTACCCAGCGGAAACGCGAGGCCTCGCGAGGGCAGAAGAATTTGCGCGAAGGCTCGCGGGGGCGGTCATGAATCCCCGTGATACGAGGTTCCACATCGTCCAATCCATGTCGCAGGCCCTCTACGGTCCGGCGGGAACGGTCACACGCACCACTCCGAGAGAGCAGATACCGTTCAAGGTCGAGGCGGTGACGGGAGAAAGGAAGGCGGCGATAGAGGCTCAAGCGAGACAGACGAGCCTCGCGTTAAGTCAGCAGACGGTGGACACGAGGGACCGGAGGTCTGCATTGAGGTCTCTTGTGGCGCCGACGGCGAATGTTGTAGGGTTCGAGGTGCGCGGCGCATACGTACGCACGAGCGCCTATAACGCGAACGGCCAACTCGTATTTTTGAAGAACCACGCCGTTGAGGTGAAGGAATTTGAAAGAGCCGAGCAGTATGTCGCTCTTCTCCGTACCCTTGCAAGGCTCGCGCAGATAGCGGTGACGTTATCCCTTGTCCCCGAAGAGAGGAGAGCCGAACAGTGGTTTACGAGCGTGAGCAGCGGGTTGAACGGGATTCAGAGGAGCGACTACCGCGCGATGAGGGAAATTGAAGGGTTTGTCAGAGAGGCCGAAGGTGTATTGACTGCACAGAAGATCGCACTGGCCCCGCTCGCGCACGTCGGTATAAGCTGGCAGGGGGCCATCATCAACAATAAGATCGCAGGGGCTGAGAGCGCGGTCACGGAGAACCTCGCAGGAAGGCACAGGGCGGGGAAGGATGAGCGCGCCATCGGGAAGTATGACACCAAGGTTATGGCGCGCGAGATGCTTCAGCTCTATGCCCTGTCGCGCGCCAATTTAGGGATCAACCGCGAAGGAGTTCTCGTCACCGGAAGGTTCGCGCAGCTCGAGACGGGCGCGCGGCTCTTATGGTCGGGACAGGCGCCGCCCGCTGAAGAGGGCGAACTCTTTACCAGGATCATAGAAACGGCAAAAGAGCTGGAGGGGCAGGACAGGGCGCCCTCTATCCTCGATCGGGAATTCAACGCGATGCCGATCGCGCGTTTTGCCGACATGCGCTCTCTTAAGGAAGCGCTCGAATATTATTCCGTCGTCAAGCGTCCGGCAGATGTCCTCATCCTCCTGGAATTGGCGCTGGGCACGAGAGGGACTCTCGCAGGTCTTACAGCTCAGGAGGGGCAGGAAGCGTTGAAGCTCTATGACAGGCTTTTCAGGTTCGCCGAACAGCCCACGAAGGAAGGCTGGGGGCCCGTCTCGTTCGTGGGGATAGGAGGCGTCCGGGGCCAGGTGGCCGAATATGAGGCACGTTTAAGAGAATTTACGAATGGGAATGCGGGCATCACGTCGATTCCGGGCGCGGTGAGCTCCGGGAAGGGGTGGCTCCTCTACAGCCTCCTCGTCAATTTCCCCGGCGCGCCTGATTTTGTGAATGCGATAGGAGAGCTTGCAACGAATCAAGGCATGAAGGCATTGCTCGAGATAAGGCTCTCCTCCATCCTTGCCGCGAGAGAGGCGGGAGAGGACATGGCTCGCTTTATTGAAAACCTTCCGATGGTCGAAGAAGAGAAGCGCGCACTCCGGTCGGTGAATCCAGCCGTGTTAAGGGCGATAGAGGGATACGTAAAGGCTTTCCATGAGGCGGTTCTCGAGACTATCCGGCAAGAACCGATAGAGCGTGTCCGGGCGACGAGCGCAGAGACGCTGGGAAGGCTCTGGAGGGATTTGGGCGAGGAGGAGTGGAACGGGTATTCGACGAGGTTCATGGAAAACCTTGCGCGAGCCAGATTCGACATGACCAAGGGACCGTGGGCCGAGCTCCGTGGGCTTTTCGCACGGCGCGCGGAAGCGCCCGAGGAGATAAATCGAGTCGCGAGAGAGATCGCCGAACGCATCACAGCGATCCTGCGGCGTGAGAGTCCGGTCGCCCAGAGGGAGTTCCTTGAGATGCTCGTGGCGACGAATGCGGAATATCCTTCGTTCGGGCCGACGCTCGGAAACGCGGCCCTGATCGGCGCGTGGCTTAAAGAAGGCAGGGACGTGCAAAGGGCGCTGGACAAAGTAGCGGCGCTTGCGGGAGCGAGGAGGGGCGAGAGGGTCATCACCCCCACCTATGGACAGCACTTCTTGACCGTGGTGACGAGCGAAGGGACCGTCTTCGATAACGACATGGGTGTCAACGAGGCGCAGAAAAAAGGAGAATTATACGGTGTCATAGTGAGCGAGGGCCCTCTTACATTAGAAGAGGTATATGAACTTTCCAGGGTGAGGAACGAAGCGGTTTCCCCTGAGGCAGCGGCCCGGCTGGTTACCGAGAGGGTCCATCAATTTTTCGACGCGCGAGGCATAAAACGCTACAATAGAGAACCCGATGTGTATCCCGCTGCACGGGAAGCGATCAGAAAGGCCGATCTCATCGTATACCTTAATGCGCCGATCGCGACAACGATAGGCCCCGCAGCCATTGCCCTCGGGAGCCTCATCCAAGCAAATGGCCAAGCGCTCAAGGTCATGTGCGTGAATTCCATTCTCAGGAGCGAACCCCCTGCGACTACCGGCGCTTCCTCGCTCGAAAATCTTGTACGGATCGCGAGCGGGAACCAGAGATATGAACAAGAGGCGTTCGAACCCGGCCGCACCCCGGGCGTCGTCAACTATGCGCTGGGAAGAGCGAGAGAAAATCTTACCGGAGAATTGCCATACATGCCGCATGAGAATGCCGGAGTGGCATCGAAGGGCGCAGTATTGATACGGTCCGACGTTGAGGCCCTTGAGTGGGTCGGGCCGGAATATGTAGAGCCTTATGAGCATGGAGAATATGTGAAGGAGTTTGCCCGGCTGAGCGGCCTCGGCGAGGCCCTGGCCTCAGAGATAGGGGCCCCGGTGTCGCTCGCAAGCGAGGGGAGCGTGGTTGCCTTCGGGACAGCGGTGCTCACGGGCGAAAATGTGATCGCGTTGAATTTGGGCAAAACCGTTGAGGGAGGCATCTCCCTGCCGGGTGCGAATTACTCGCTCAACCCGGGCCTCATTATCAAGAATCCTGAAGCGCCCGCGAGGGATACCTCCACGCGCGTGAAGGGGACCTATAACCTCTACCTCTCTGAAGAAGCGGCGCGGGGGCTCGCGAGGGAAAGGGGAATAGAGGGGACGCTTCGAACGCTGCAGACACTGGCTCGGGAAAAGGGCGACCAGAGGGTGCGGGGAGTATTCCGCGAGATGGGCGTGAACTTAGGAGAACTTGTTGCCAGGATCTACGGGAGATTTCGCGAGGAGGGGATACGCAACGTCGTCCTGTCCGGCCCTCTCACTGAGGAAGAGACCACGAGAGAGGCGATGAGGGGCGCTGCCCAGCAGGTCATCGATAGACAACTCGGTGCGGGCAAGGTGACGATACAATTTGCATCCGAGTTCGAAGAAAGAACAATCCCGGAAAGCTTAACTCGCATACGGCCTGAGGTCTCCGGGCTTCCCGCAGGCGAACGCGAGGCAGCGACGCGCGCGCTCTCGAGTGAATTTAGCCAAGCAATAGCCGCGGCACGCATGGCTTATCAAGTATCGCTCTCCACGCAGCCGGAAGTGCGCGGTTCGACGACAGGGCAAAGGGTCACGGCAAGCGAGATCGTGCGTTCTGCAGGCACCGTCGAGGAACTCAGTGGGCTCGTCGACAGGGTGATACAGACGTCTACGAAGGACAGCCGAATAGCGCCTGCCCTCCTTGCTGAAGTGACCCAACTCTATAAATCCCAGGATGCGTTCGGGAAAGCGAAGCTGAGGATGTTCGCGTACAGGCTCCATGCGCGGCTTCAGGAGGCATCGATCCCGGTTGAAGTGAGAGGCGTGGTGAGCGCAGGGAATCTGGCGATACACAGTATCGGAGGCGTGCCCGTCACCGCCGTGTCCCTGGCCGACATGCCGGAACTCAGCGGCGTAGAAGGCATCCACGGGTTCGTTACAAATGTGGTTGGCCCGAACCTTGTCCTCACTGTCCAGGGCCAGGCCGCACCCATTGAACTGTCTATCAAGAACTTGCCGCAAGGTGTCGCCACATCCATCTCGGCCATCGTTGCGAGAGAGAAGCGGCTCTTGACGATTCTGAATGAGGGCCTGATGAGGTGGGCGCGCGGAGCATTGAGAGAGGGGATCAGCGAAGAAATAGAAGCCAAGAGACCTCTCCTCGTCATAGCCGCCAACGAAGAGATGACATATCTGAGGGAAGCCTATCCTCCTGAACAGCGGCCCTATTACGTACATATCATGCAGATGGCGATACTGCACGATTTTGACCTCAGCATACAGAGGGTGATCGGCGACAGGGTGGTCGTCAGGAAAGTGGTCGAGGACAAGAGAGATGCAAGGACGCGTGCCTGGACAGGATACGAGGTCAAAGAGACAGGGGTTGTCACTATGCCGGCGCGTGCGAGGCTCATGAGAGAAGAGGTGGCGGAATTCGTTGCCTCTGTGAGAAGCTACGCTGAGCTCTTGAGAGAATCCGCCCCTGCTACCACCGCAAGCCTCTTCCACAGCTTCAGGGCCTATATGGTGCTCTACGCAACTCTATTTGCAGAAGAGAACGGGACACGGTATGTCGAAACCGCGCTCGCGCCCAATAATGAGGAAGCGAATAGATACCTGGAAAATGCTCTTGGCCCGCAGGGCGTTCAGGCAGAAGCGATACGTGGTTTAAGGGACATCGCCTTGAGGGAAGGGCTTGGTCGAATAATGCGAGAGGAGTTGGGGCGGGAAGCATCGCGAGAGGAGATCGAGCGGTTGCTCCATCCTCAGAGTGTGAATGAGTATTCCATGCAGGCCGCTCCCGAGTTCAAGGCCGTCGTCGCAAGGACAGCGCTCACCATTAGGAGCGGCGACAGAGTAGAGCTCAACTCAGGCGTCGGGAATGACCACGTGAATCTCGCGCTTCAAATGGGCGCGAATTGCACGAATGCTACTATCGAAGTCAAAAACCCGGCAACAGGACAATACGAGCTCCCGGTCGAGACTACGGTAAGGGTGATAGACAAACCGGTGGTGGTAGTGCGTTCTCTCACCGAGGGATTCGAAGGGGAGGCCCAGATAAGCGAGTTGGGCGAACTGTACGATTATCAAAAGGACAGGAGATTTACTTTACACAAGGCATGCCTCGTTGCATCAGGGATCATACCTGAGTCATTGAAAGGTAAAGCGACCCTTCAGCAGATCCTGGAAAAATTCGTAGGCGAAGGGAAGGGTATTGAGATAAGTATAAATGTACTCGGTGTGCCTCCCCAATCCGGGCTCGGCACGTCAAGCGCGATTGCAACGAATACCCTCGGGGCCCTCGCAAAACTTGCCGGGCAATCGAGGGCGGAATTGGAGACCCTGCCCGAAGAAGAGATCATGCTCCTTGTTGCGCGCACCCTCTACGTAGAACAGCTCAATGAGGCGTTGGGAGGGTGGCAGGATGCCTGCAGCATGCTTCGCGGAATAAAGCTCCTTTCTACCCGGCCGGGTCAGTTCCTGCCCGATTACGAAAGGCTCAATGAAGAGGCTCAAGGGTCGATGGAGCAACTCGTGAGGATCGTACGGGGCGGATTGGTAAGGTCCGCGATCTCAGGCGCCGCGTGGCAGTTCACGGGACTCTATGCCTTACGGCTGGAACCGATAGTTGAAGCGAGGATAAGGACGCGGGAAATAGTAAAAGAGCAGATGGCTCTTATCCGCCGGGGCAGGATCGCGGAGTTGGGGAGACTCGAAGAAGAGGATACCAGACTACGGCTCATCATTGCCCCCGCCGCCTACAATGAGTATTTCAGGGAACTGCAGCAGGAGCTTGGCACGCGGTTAGGGGAAGGCTCTTTTGTGATAAGCGCGTGCGGCTCCTCATTCGGTGCGGGAAATAAAGTAGTCCTGAATCCAACAGCGCTGGTCCCTGAAGGGCAGCCGAACGCAGGCAGGCCTGTGACGGTAGTCTTCAATGAGACTTTTGTAGAGGCGGCCCAAAAGGTTCAGAGAGAGATGAAGACGAACCCCGAGTACGCTGCGTACGAATTCTCTCCGATCCCTCCACGCGTGTACGATTACAGGATAAGCAATAGAGGTTACACCATTACCCGTGCTTCGACGACAGGAAGGTCTGAGCGCGCGGAAGGCGCGCGCGAGTTTACCGCGAAGGTCGCGGGCACAAATCTCATCCTTACCGTCGGAGGTCGCGAGATCGGACAGATACCTCTTACTACTCTGACGGCCCCGCTCCGTAGCGTCATTTCAGCAGCGGCCGAAGTAAGCGGTAGGATAGTAGGAAATAGAATTCGCATCGAAACGATAGCAGGCATGCCGGGGATGCCAGCCGTCAGGCCCGCCGCGCTCGGCACCGTGAGGGTAGAAGCGTTAAGAGAGGTCACGGGCACACAGCCTGCAACAGGAAAGGTCGAAGGAATAAACCTCATCGTCACTATCGCAGGCAGGAGAGAAC
>CAYHAE010000081.1:0-6875 GCA_964354545.1 uncultured Planctomycetia bacterium | reverse complement strand
CGGGGGACCCCGAGAACAGAGGATCGCGAGACGGGTTGTCGCATTTGTCTTTTGCCTACCACACGCTCGACAGATAAAGCGGGTGGGTGACTGGATAGAAAACTTTACAAAATAGGTCTGGCCTGAAATGTTCCGTTCGCCCCTTCGGGGCAGGCGGATCCGCCTTCGGCGGAAAAGTTTTCGACACGCCGTACGCGGTACGCCGTACGCAATACGAAGCTATTCAGTCACGCGTGCGTTGACGCGTTGGGTGTGTGGTGTGAAATAAGGAAAGCGATTTTTATGTTCTCGCGGAGGGGCCCCCGAGGGATGCTCGCTCGACATGTAGATTAGACGGGCTCGCAATACGCAATACGAAATACGCAATACGATATACGCGGTACGAACCTGTGACATGAGGTGAACAATGCCCATTGACACGATAAAGTGGGAGAACGGGAAGGTCAAGCTCATCGACCAGACCCTGCTGCCTCATACGTTCCGGTACCTCGTCTGCGCGGATGTGCGGACGCTCTGGCGCGCCATAAGAAACTTGCAGGTGCGCGGTGCGCCTGCGATCGGGATCGCGGGGGCGCTCGGCGTGGTACTCGGGGTCAGGGATTCCCGCGCGGCAACGTCTCACGAGTTGATCCGGCAGGTAAGGAAGGCCGCGAAATACCTCGCGTCATCGCGTCCCACCGCCGTGAACCTCTTTTGGGCGCTCGCGCGGGTGGAGCGCGTTGCCGGGAATAACAGCTCGAAAGACCCCCGAGAGATAAAGAAGCTCCTTCTCGAAGAGGCCCTCTCTATGATAGAAGAGGACAAGAGGACGTGCAGGACGATGGCGAGGTTCGGCGCGGGCCTGGTGAAGGATGGTGACAGGATACTCACCCACTGCAATGCGGGCGGGCTTGCGACGGCCGACTATGGCACCGCCCTGGGAGTGCTCTTCGAGGCGAAGGCCCAAGGGAAGAGGATCAAGGTCTACGTCGACGAGACGAGGCCCCTCCTCCAGGGCGCGCGCCTCACGACATGGGAATTGATGAGGGCCCGGATCGATACGACGCTGATATGCGATAATATGGCCGCGAGCCTGATGGCGAAAGGCGAGATCGACAAGATATTCGTCGGCGCTGACAGGATAGCCGCGAACGGAGACTTCGCGAACAAGATCGGAACGTATAACATCGCGGTCCTCGCACGCTATCACAAGGTCCCCCTGTATGTGGTCGCGCCGCTGTCCAGCTTCGATCTCGCTGCGCAGAGCGGGCGCGATATACCGATCGAGGCACGCGACGGCGACGAAGTGAGAAGGATGCGCGGGAGATATATCGCGCCTAAGGCCGTCAAGGTATATAACCCCGCGTTCGACGTCACGCCGAATGCGCTGGTGCGGGCGATCGTGACCGAAAAAGGCATCTTTAGGAAGCCGTTCAGGCTGCCGAAAGTTTTCCGGAGGAAAAGATCAGGCGCCGTGAGCCGGGTAAGGTCATGAAGATCGAGAGGTTTGGTGAAGACGCGCTCGTCAGGCGCATCGCAAAGCGCTTCGCAGTAGATAGGTCCGTCCTCGTGGGAATCGGCGATGACACGGCTGTGCTTGAGTGGAAAAAGGACACGGACCTTCTCTTCACCTGCGACATGCTCATCGAGGATGTCCATTTCACGCTCAAGACCGCGACGCCGTTTCAGATCGGCTGGAAGGCGCTCGCGGTGAATATAAGCGATATCGCGGCGATGGGAGGGATCCCGCGGTATGCGGTCGTCTCCGTCGGCCTCCGTCCGGATTCCGCGGTCTCTTTCGTCGACGGGATATTCCGGGGGATCGGGACACTCGCGAGGAAGTTCGGCGTCAACATCGTCGGAGGAGATACGAACAAGTCCCGGAAGCTGGTCATTGACATATCCCTGCTCGGCGAGGTGAAGAAGAAGGATATGGTGAGACGGTCGGGGGCCAAAGTCGGCGATGCGATCCTCCTCACGGGGGCCTTGGGAGGTTCCGTAAAGGGGAGGCACCTCACCTTCGTCCCGAGGCTCGACGAATCGAGGAAGATCGTCGGGACATTCAGGGTACATTCTATGATAGATGTGTCCGACGGCCTCTCACTGGACCTGTACAGAGTCTTAAAGGCTTCGTCCTGCGGCGCGAGGATATACGAGAACTGCATCCCCCTCTCGCGAGATGCCGGTTCTTTCGAGGAGGCGATCGCTGACGGCGAAGATTTTGAGCTCCTCTTCACGATGGAGCCGAGGGAAGCGCGGAGGTTCTTCAAGGAAGCCCTCGCCGATTTCGGAACCGACGTCAGCCTCATAGGAGAGATCGTGGAGGGGCGCAAGGGCTTGACGCTCGTACGGTCCGACGGGAGCGTGAGGAGTTTACGGCCAAAGGGGTATACGCATTTTTGATTAAGACAACCACGCACACGAGAAACGAGACGATTGCGCTGGGGAGGAAGGTCGCGAGGCGCCTCACGAAAGGCGATTGCGTGGCCCTCATAGGAGAACTCGGGTCAGGGAAGACCGTCTTCACGAAAGGGATCGCCGAAGGTCTGGGCCTTGGCGACTCCCGGTACGTGAACAGCCCTTCCTTCGTCATCGTCAAGGAGTACAAAGGGAGGGTGCCCCTCTACCATTTCGATATATACCGCCTCGAGGGAGAGGCATCCCTCGAAGGAATAGGATATGACGAATATTTTTACGGAGACGGTGTGACCGTGATCGAGTGGGCCGACAAGATCAAGGGGCTTTTGCCTAAGAAGCATATCGAGGTGAGGATCCGTATCCACGGCGATCAGTCGAGGGAGATCGAGGTAAGGGGTTTACGGCAGGGAAAATAGAAGATAGGGTTTAGGGATTAGGGTATAGGGTATTATAGTCTCGTGAGTATCAGCGTTGTCTGTTCATAGTCCACGGACCATAGACTATAGACCACAGACCAAAGACTATAGACTGTCGACTGTGGACTGTTGACCGTGGACGATGGACACTATACGCTATCCGCTAAACGCTATACGCTAATCACGTGAAGACATATGAAGATCCTCGCCATCGATACATCGACCTCGTACTTGAGCGTCGCGGCTGCGGACGGCGCGAAGGTAGTGTCTTCCTATCACAGGCAGGCGTACATGTCCCATTCCTCGCGGCTCATCCCCGCGATAGATTCGGTCCTCACAAAGGCGCATATGCGCCTTTGTGATGTCGATTGCCTGGCCCTCGGCATCGGCCCCGGCTCATTCACGGGTCTGCGCATAGGGGTGACGACCATCAAGGGCCTCGCGTACATTATGAAGAAGCCGGTGGTGGCGGTTCCGACGCTCGACACGATAGCTCACAACGTAACGGATTTTGCGGGGATCGTCTGTCCGGTCCTCGATGCGAAGAAGAGCAAGGTCTACGCGTGTCTCTATGAATCCGGCCGGAAGGGCCTCAAGAGGATATCGCGCTACTTGTTGATCGAGCCGGACGAGCTCATGAAAAGGGTATGTCGGGAAATGCGGTCTCGCGCGCACAAGGTTCTATTCCTGGGAGACGGGATCGAGGTCTACGGGGAGCTGTTCCGCGCGGGAGGAGACGGTGTTGAATTCCTGAGAGGGTTAGGGTGGCATCCCCGCGCAGGAGTCGTCGCAAGGCTTGCTGCCAGGAAGTTCGAAAAGAAACGGTTTTCCGACGTCTGTGAACTCGTCCCTCTCTACCTCTATTCGAGGGAGTGCGACATGAAGGGGTGGTAACGTGATAAGGATAGGGCCAGGGAAGGTCAACTACAGGCCGACGTGGGCCGAGATCGATTTGAAGGCGATACGATATAACCTCAGCCAAGTGCGGAAGCTCGCCGGCAAAGGTGTCGCGGTCATGCCCGTGGTGAAGGCCAACGCGTACGGCCACGGCATCGCAGAAGTGTCGAGTGTCCTGGAAGACGAGGGCGTGGAGTACCTCGGGGTCGCCACGATCGACGAAGCGCTCCGGCTGAGGGAACGTTCGATAAAAGTCCCGATACTCATTTTGGGGTCAGTGCTCGAAGAGGAGGCGGAGGTCGCGATAAAGAACGATATCACGCTCACATTGTGCAGTGTGGAGTTGTTGAAGATCACAAGCGCCTTGTGCGCGAAGGAATCGAAAAGCGCAAAAGTCCATATAAAAGTCGACACGGGCATGGGAAGGATCGGCGTATGGCACGAGGAGGCGCTCGATTTCGTGCGGAAGGTCGCGAACGAGAAGAACATTATCGTGGAAGGCATCTACACGCACTTCTCGAGCGCGGGCAGGGATGATTTCTTCACACAGTACCAGATCGATTCGTTCAAGAATCTCATCGAGAGGATAGAGAATAATGCCATCGAGATAAAATATAAACACGCGGCGAACAGCATCGCGACCGTCGACCTGAAGGACGCCCACTTGAACCTGGTGAGGCCCGGCATCATCGTATACGGGATGTATCCGAAGAGGGGCTTTGAGAAGCTCGTGAGGCTCAAGCCCGCGCTCAGTCTGAAGACGAGGATCGCGTATTTAAAAGACACGCCCGAGGGAAGGTCCATCAGCTACGGCAGGACCTACATTACCCAGAGACGCACCAAGATCGCCACCATCCCCATTGGATACGCGGACGGCTACGGGAGGATACTCTCCAACAAGGCAGAGGTCATCGTGCGAGGCAAGAGGGCTCCGGTGGTCGGGAAAGTGACCATGGACCAGACCATGATCGATGTAGGCCACATCCGCGGAGCGAAGGTCGGCGACGAAGTTGTCCTCATCGGAAAACAAGGTTTCGATGAGATAAGGACAGAGAAACTTGCGCGCCTCGCAGGTACCATCGCGTACGAAGTAGTATGCTCCATCTCCAACCGCGTCCCCAGGGTTTATAAGTACTAGAGGCCGTCTCGTAAATGTATGCGGCGGCCTCGTATTGCGAGGAGGCCCATTAGGGCCGGTTGCGAGGCACGAAGTGCCGAAGCAAACTCGCAGCCGGGTTTGCTTCGCTCACTTCGTTCGCTCGCAACAGGCTGCGCAATCTTTTAAGATTGCTTCGCTTCGCTCGCAATGACTATTTACGAGACAGCTTCTAAATACCCCCCATTACCTTCGAGAGATTCCTCACAAATCCTATCCGAATTCCAATCCAAAATTCGTTAAGAGTTAAAATAGTTAAATATACTCCCTTGACAAAAACGGATTCATCATTATATTATTACGGCATTTCGTTAATAAAACTATTTAATTAATTAAGGAGGATCCAAAGATGTGTTCGTCAACAGCTAGGGACGTATTTCGAAAGGCGACCACGCTCGTTTTAGTTCTCGTATTTCTCTTCATGAACTCGGGCTATGCCCAGGCAATGAAACCGGCAGAGGACAATCGAAGCTCGCTCGGGCCTTACTATGTCTCACAGCTTATCGAAAAAAACGGAAGGCATGCCGACGAGCTTTCCCAAGGAGTCGAATCCAATGGCGGAAGGACAGCGAAAGACAGGGCCGGTGATCTTAAGAGGGATTGGACGGGAAGGTATACCCCGGCACACGCGGAGAAGATGGTTGCGAAGGCATTGAAGGCAGGGGACGGGATAACTCTAGATCAGGCTGAGAGAGAGTATCGTCGCCAGATAGAGCAGTGGGACGCGGATTATGACGTGAAAATGGCGGTCCAGGAAACCCTTAGGGCGCGAATAGAGGACGAGAAGCGAAGGCGGGAGAGGGCGCGGGGTTCGACGACAGGCGCCCCGGAAGACCGAAATGTGACGAAGGATGAAGGCAAGCCATCTACGGATGCCGAGAAGGAATTACGCCGCCAGATCGAGGACTGGGGCAGGAACCATGACGTGACAAAGGCGGTCGAAGAGGCGCTTAAAGCACGACAAGAGGCTGCCGAGCGGGATGAAAAAAAGACGCGGGGCTCAACGACAGGTGACTCGACGAGCGGTATCGCCGAGAAGCCGGCGCTTCGCGAAGAGGCAGCGCAGGCGGCGATTGCGCACGTGGAACAGGCCATGCAAGACGTCGTTACCCATATGGCCCTGAGGAGCGAAGGTCCCATGAGTATGCACAATACTGTGGTGATCATGAAGAAAGACCTGCCGGAATTCGCCATGCACGGCAAGGCATCTATGGTCCAGGAAAGGTTGAGACACCGTTATCAATTAATGGTTCAGGATCTGCGTAAATCCATACCGGGCGAAAATTCTGTGATAGAAGTACAGACTCAAGCAGAGCTCAAAGATGTGATGAACGGACTGATCGGTGAGGAACCGGACAAAGGCATGAAGGTGATAGTCCTGGACGACAATACCCTCACTCAAGGATTAAATCCGTCAGAGATCCGCGGAAAAGCGGGTGAGCATTACTGCATCATAAGCGCGGATGCGGCCAGCGACCTTGACGAGACCACGATCCAGTTCCTGAACCTCCACGCTATGACTCTTATGGGACTAGGAGTTCTCCACCATGATACCCAGCTCTTCGAAATGGCCTATGCGCTATTTACAGGGCAAGAACCCCCTCAAAACCTTATCGACGATTTGAAGCATAGAGCACTCTGGCTTATACAAGCTCTGCCAAGGATCGTGAAATTCACGGATGAACTCAGAGACCAGCATTTGATGGACAGGCTCTTCGAGGTAGCAGCATAATCTTGAGCTTGGAAGTCGCGAAAACTTGCATGTTAATGTTTAAAAAAGTTAGTCTTCTACCCTTGACAATATGCTTTTATAGAGTATATTTATATGGTTTATTCAAAAAAGAGGGAGTTTAAAATTGGATTTTACTATACAACCAAAAAACTTAAGGAGGGGAAAATGAACGGTATTAGCTACTACCAGGGATCTATTATCTTTAAATGTGCTAAGAAGGCACTCTCCATCATTGTCATCCAGGCGTTCCTCCTGAATGACGTCTCCTTTGCGCTTA
>CAYHAE010000080.1:0-7157 GCA_964354545.1 uncultured Planctomycetia bacterium | reverse complement strand
TCGAGGGATGGTGAGCTCGTCGAACCAAAAGCCGTGGATTTTGCGGAGGGGATTAAGACGGCTCCTACTCGAAAACGAAGCCCTTCTCCGTATAGATCTTCACGCACGTATCTACGATCAACGCGTCGTAGAGGACCCCTCTCTTCTCCCTGATCTCCTCGAGGGCCTTCTCGATGCCGAGGGCAAGCCTGTACGGCCGGTGAGAAGACATCGCCTCGACGACATCTGCGACGGCGAGGACCCTCGCCTCTAATATGATCTCCTCGCCCGTGAGACCTTGGGGATACCCTGAACCGTCAAGCCTCTCATGATGCTGCAGCACCGCTGTGGCAACGGGCCATGGAAATTCGATGCCCTTCAGTATGTCATACCCGATCTGGGAATGCGTCTTGATAATGTTGAACTCGTGTTCGTTGATCTTTCCGGGCTTGCCGAGGATCTCGATCGGTATCGCGATCTTTCCTACGTCATGGAGAAGGCCCGAGACGTGCACCCCCTCGATCTGTTTTGGGGAAAGCCGCATCTCCCGTGTGATCGCACACGCGAGCTGGGCAACTCGGCGCTCATGGCCCGCGGTGTAGGGGTCTTTCTTTTCCCCGATGAGGGCGATCGCCTCGACGGTCTTGCTCAACACCTTCTGCAGGATCCTGATGCTCTTCTGGAGCTCGGATTCCACCTGTTTGCGCTCGGTGATCTCGCGGGAATTGACGATCACGCTCGAGAGGCTCTCCTCGTCGATGACGCACTTGCTGATCGCCTCGAAAACGCGCCACTCGCCGTCCTTGTGACGAAAACGGAACTCCATGAACTGCAGCACGTCCGGATGCTGGAGCGCGTGGGTGTGGATGTGGATCGCGTTCGGCACATCAGCGGGATGGATGAGTTCAAAAAAGTTCTTGCCGACCAGCTCTTCGGGTCTATATCCCAGCACTCGTTCGACCGCGGGGCTCTCGTACCGTATGGTCCCGTCGCTCCTGAGGATCGTGATGACTTCCGATGTCTCCGCCATGAGCGATCGGAGCTGTTCTTCGTTCGAGCGCAATGCGTCTATCTCCGTCTCCTTCTTTCTTTCATTCTCCTTCTTCTCGATCGCGTTGAAGAGGGCGGCGGGAAGCCGCTTCAGGTCCGTCTTGAGGATATAATCGTCGGCACCCGCCTTCATACATTCAACCGCGATCTCCTCGTCCTGCGACTCGGTCACCACGATGAGCGACACGTCGAATTTATGTTCCTTGATCGTATGGATGGCATCGAGCGCATTGAAACGCAACAGGGTGTAATCGGCAAGGATGATGTCGGGCACGAAATCCCTCATCTCCTTCAAAAATCCGTCTTTTGAGTCGGTGCGTTTTGAGGTAAAGACGATGCCCGCTTTGCGCAGAACGCTAGCGACCGTGTCCGCATCCCGCGCCACATCTTCCAATATGAGGATCCTGATCTCTTCGTTCATATAGTCCTCGATCGCTTTGATACCGAAATAAACCCTGTGGAGATTCTCACGTTGAGACTGTTACAAAACCTTTTACAACGCGTTCAAAAGTGCCTTTTCAACATTCTCAAGTTAGAATAAGGATTAAAGTCAGCGCAGTTTTTTTACGCTCTCATCACTTTACGTTACAGTGAGCCGCTCCGCTGCCAGCCTCGCCGCGCGTCACCTTGCCATGACATTGATCTCAAATATCGGCAGGAGCATGGCGATCACGATAAAGCCTACGATGAGACCCATCACCAGGATCATGACGGGCTCCAGGAGGCTCGCCATCATCTTCATCGTTTCGTCGGTATCCCGTTCGTAAGACGCCGATACCTCGGCGAGGGCCTCGTCGAGCTTTCCCGACTCTTCCCCGACGATAATGAGGTTGGTCATGAAGAGAGGGAACGCCTTCGACGTTTTAAGGCTGCGGCCGAGCGAACCGCCTTGCTCTAACTCCTTATAGCTTTTTCTTAAGTGTTCTTTTATGATCTCGTTATCCAACACGGGGATCGCGACGTCGATCGCCTTCAATATCGGAATGCCGCTCTTTATGAGGAGTTCCAGCGTATGGCAGAACCGGCTGATCTCCGCTTTAAGGATGAACTTCCCGAAGAGCGGTATGTGCAGCGCGAATAGGCTCAAAGAGAGCCTTCCTACTTTCGTCCTCGCCTGCCTGCGGCCGATCGCAATGACGAGTGCGCCGACCAGGAGTATCCAAAACCACCACTCGCGCAAGCCCTCGCTCGCGGATATCAATATCCTCGTGGGGATCGGCAGGTCCTGGCCGAGGTTCGAGAATATCTTCATGAGGCGCGGCATCACGAATGTAAGCATAAAAATGATGGTGCCCACGCCGACGAGCATCATGAGAATGGGATACGAAAGCGCCATGCGAAAACGCGCGAACATCTCTTCCTGCCTCGCGCGATAGGCCGCGATCCGTAAGAGCACCTCGGGGAGGTTCCCGCTGTCTTCGCCCGCGCGTATCATCGCGACGAAGAGGGAGGAGAAGATATGCGGGTACCGCTGGAGAGACGCAGAGAGGGGGGAACCGTCCTTCACCTCGTCCCCCACATACTGGAGCATGCCTTTGAGGCCCGCGCTCTCAGACTGTTCTCGGATGATCGAGAGGCCGTCGAGTATCGGCACGCCGGATTTCAAAAGGCTCGCAAGCTGGCGGCTGAAGATGGTGATCTCGCTCGACCTCACCCTCACCTTCCTGACAACCCTCTCGGGGCCCGCCGGCGCCCGCAAAGCGGCAAGGTCCGTCTCTTCGACGCTCAAGGGAAAATACCCCATCTGGCTCACCTTGTCTATCGCCTCGTCTTTCGATTGGGCATCGACCGTCCCTTCCCCTACGCCCTGAGGACCTTTTTTTGCACGATATCTATAGAGGGCCATGCTGATAAACCTTCTCCTCTTTACGCCGACTCTGCTTCGACGAATTTGTTGAGCCTCGCCCTTTGGGCCCCGGTGATGTCCATAAAACACACCGCAATCGTATAGTTCTTCTTTGGCTCCATCTCATCCACCCTCACCACTCTCGCGAGGCACTCGATCGGCTCTGAGCGGTCAATCAATTCTATCTTTACCTCCAGGATCGAACCTACGGGCAACGGTTCATCTGCGACGAAGAGAACGCCTCCCGCGGAGATGTTCCTTGTCACGCTGAGCTGCTCGGGCTTAAACCCCCGCTTATATAACTCTTCCTGCGTCTTATAGGCCTTGTAGCGCACGTTCACCTTGCTATCGAGGCGCTGATATACCCTTTTGTTGAGATCCTGCGATCCGGAGGCGTCCGGGCCCGGCTGGGCCTGGTGGAAGAGGACTTCATTCTTTTCGACCTCAAGGGGCTCTGCAGCCGACGTGACCTTCATGACCTCTTCGGGAGTCGTGAGGCCCGCGATCGTCTTCTGCCAGCCGTCCTGGCGCAGGGTCCGCATCCCTCTTGAGAGGGCCATGTTCTTTATCTGGTTCGACGGGGTCTTTTTGAGGATAAGCGCCTTTATCTCCTCGTCCACCAGGAGGATCTCATATATCGCGGTCCTGCCGAAGAAACCCGTGAAATTGCACGTTGGACACCCTTTGCCCCGGCATATCTTCACCTCGGCCTTCGATGTGAGGTCCAGGTCCGTCGCGATCAATTCCTTTAACTCCGGAGGCGCGGACGTGTCCTCGTATTTACAATCCTGACATATGAGCCGGATGAGCCGCTGGGCAATGAAGGCCTCGACGCTCGAGGCGACGAGGTAGGGCTCAACTCCGATGTCTATGATCCTCGTGACACCGCTCGGCGCGTCGTTCGTGTGGAGCGTTGAAAATACGAGGTGGCCCGTGAGGGCGACGCGGATGGCGGTCTCTGCCGTCTCCAGGTCCCTCACCTCTCCCACCATGATCACGTCGGGGTCGTGCCTCAAGATGCTGCGCAGGCCCCTCGCAAAGTCCAGCCCGATCTCGGGCATCACCTGTATCTGGGTGATGCCGGGTATCTCGTATTCGATGGGGTCCTCGATGGTGATGATCTTCCGGTCTTTCGTGTTGATCCTGTTCAGACACGTATAGAGCGTGGTCGTCTTTCCGCTCCCGGTCGGGCCCGTGACGAAGATGATGCCGTGCGGTTTCTGTATGAGCTTCTCAAATGTCTGCAGGTCCCATTTCGACAGGCCCAGCTTCGCAAGGTTGAAGAGCATCTGCGTGGGGAGGATCCTTATCACCACGCTCTCTCCGTAGGGGGTCGGTATCGTTGAGATCCTCAGGTCGAGGACCTGGTCCTGGACCCTCACCACCGCCCTTCCGTCCTGGGGAAGCCGGCGCTCCACGATGTTGAGGTTGGACATGATCTTGATACGCGATATGATGGCGCTTAGGAAATTCCTCATCTCGGGCTGGACGTTCGAATCGTAGAGCAGCCCGTCGATGCGGTACCGTAAGGCGAGCCCCTGCCTGTAAGGTTCGATGTGGATATCGGTCGCGCGCTTTCTGTAGGCCTCAAGGATTATCTGATTGACCAATTTTTTTACCGACGCGTCCTCGGCCAATTTCTCGATATCTTCCACTTTCTCCTGTGAGATATCGGGTGAGTACACGGGCCCTTCCGAGACCTTCGAGACGATCTTCTCGACCGTCTCGGCCGCGAGGCCGTAGTACTTATGCATCGTCTCCGCGATGTCGCCCTGGCAGGAGATTACCATCTCTATGTCGTACCCCAGCTGCGTCCTGATCTCGTCCTGCGTCTTTATGTCCAAGGGGGAAGAGACCGCGATCTTCAGGACGTTGTCCCTTATTTCGACGGGCATAAAACGGTAGTACGTGGTGATCTTCACGGGGACCTTCTGAAGCACCGACTTGTCGATCGGAATTTCTTTCACGTCAAGGTATGCGAGGTTCAATTTTTGAGCCAATACGCGCAAGATCTCGATTTCCGAGAAGAGGCCCCGGCTCATGAGAAGCTGCTGGAGGCCGAGGCCGGCGGCCTCCGACTCCTTGAGTAAGGGCGCCGCGTCTTTTTGGGCGACGAGGCCCTTTTCCACCAGGGCTTCTGACAATATCGTATCTATCTTTTTCGGCATACGCTGCCCCTTGAGGCTCTTTAACCTACCCGCTCATTTAGAGTCTATTGCCGAACTCACTTGTGTACAAGAGTTAAGCAACGGGCTTAAGTGATAATGAGTGACAACGTCACCCCGGATCAAAAACGCTTCATGATGTTCGACTTAAGGTATTGCCGGTAACGCGCCGTCACGTCCTCCATGTCCTCCTGCGAAACGAGGACTGCCTTGATCCTGTACCCGCCAACCTCCTGCTGGGCCCTCTCCAACCCCTTCACGTCCAAAGGGTTCGTAATGGCGAACGTCACCGACCATTCGTCCCTCTTCACGGGAATGCATTTATAGTCCAGGATCAACGACGAGCTGAACCCTTTCGTGAGGTTCCAATCCATATATCGGTCCTTCAGGTCCATCACCGGGATATGGAACTGCTCCGATAGCGCGCCCAGAAGATCCTTCTCATTAATATACCTCTTTTTTATAAATATTACACCTAAAAATTCTTTCGTCCTCCGCTGTTCCTCGAGAGCGGCATTGAGCTGTTCGGACGTGATCAATCCCTTCTCTATCAGGATCTCGCCTAATTGTTTCTGCGTCCTTTCCATGGTCCTGTCCTGTGTACGCCCATAGGCGCGTTACGGCAGCTCCCCGATGAGATAGAGTTCCTCTTCCGGCTTCCGATCGACCCTTCCCCCGATGATCTTCTCGCATCCTTCGAGGGTTTGGCCGACCGTAACGAACTCGCCCTTCTTTCCCGTATAGGCCTCGGCGACGAAAAATGGCTGCGTGAGGAAATTCTGCAATTTTCTCGCGCGCTCATAGATGATCCTGTCGGCTGCCGAGAGCTCATCGATGCCAACGACAAGAACGATGCGCCTCAGCTCCTCGTATTTTTGGAAGATCCTGAGCGCCTCTTGGGCAATATCGAAGTGCCGCCTCCCCACGATGTCGATGTCAAGATTCGCGCATGACGAGAGGAGGGGGTCTACCGCGGGATAGAGCCCCAGCTGTATCCGCTCACGGGAGAGCACCATAATGGAGTCGAGGAAGCTGAAGATCGCGACGACAGCCGGGTCCGTGAGGTCGTCCGCGGGAACGTACACCGCCTCGATGGAGGTCACGGAGCCTCCCGTCTCCTGCGAGGACCGTATCCGTTCATGGAACTCGCTCGCCTCTGAGACCAGCGTCGGCTGGTACCCTGTCTCGGAAGGGACACGGCCGAGGAGCGTTGATATCTCGGCGCCCGCCTGGACAAACCTGAATATATTGTCCACAAAGAGGAGCACGTCCTGGTTCTTGCGCTGGATCGATTCCGCCATGGTGATGCCCGTCATCGCCACGCCGAAGCGGGCGCCGGGCGGTTCGTTCATCTGCCCGAACGCCATCATCGTCTTGCTCAGGACATCGTGTTTCAAGAGCTCATAGTAGAGCTCGTTCCCTTCGCGGATACGTTCGCCCACGCCCGTGAACACGCAGCTCCCCTGATATTTCTTGACGATGTGCTGGATGATCTCGAGGGTCAGGATGCTCTTCCCGAGCGCGGCCCCGCCCAGGATCCCGTTCTTGCTCCCCTTTACCAGAGGAAAGAGGAGGTCTATGATCTTGATCCCCGTCTCCATGACCTCAAAGCTCTTCTTTTCCGACTTGTCCACCTTCACCAGGCTGCCCATATCTTTCTTGCGTATGGGAAGCATCTCGACGGATACGATCTCGCCCTTCTGGTCTATCGGCTGGCCCAGCATGTTGATGATGCGGCCGTAGAGCGCGTCTCCCGACGGGATCTGGATGGAGCTGCCTGTGACGGTCGCGTCCTGATTGCGCTGGAGGTTTATGGTGGAGTTGATGGCGATGCAGCGGGCGATGTTGCCGGGCCTGTGCTCGGCGACCTCCAGGATGACCTCGACCTTGTCCACGGTCTCGGTGCGGATCACGCTGAAGACGTTGGGCACGTCTTCCGGGGTCCTGAACTTCACATCCACCACCGGCCCCTGGACCGAAACGATCCTGCCTGTCGATTTGATATTACCCATGAGATGCCCCGCCTTCTACTGCCTGCTCACATCCGCAATTCGTATTGCGTATTGCGTATTGCGTATTGCGTATTTATATCATGTGTTTCCGAAAACCGTCCTCGC
>CAYHAE010000079.1:0-7659 GCA_964354545.1 uncultured Planctomycetia bacterium | reverse complement strand
ACTGAGCAAAAGACCGACCCCGCCAAGGGCGGGGGAACATTTTCCTTGTCAGCTTATTAGCTGATTGTGCGAACATAATGAGTTTTAGGTCTGACTGCTACAAGTGGAGCTCCTCAGGCCTAAAGCCCGAGGGCTCCCTCCCCGAAGTAAAAACACATTCCGCAACTTCCTATCCCCGGTTTGTCCCTCGACTTCGCTCGGGATGGTTCGAGGGATGGTGAGCTCGTCGAACCAAAAGCCGGGGATTTTGCGGAGGGGATTAAAACGGCCCTTTCTCCCAGCAGCCCGACTCATGAGATCTCCGTGCCGCCTCGAGCAGACCCTGAACACGTAGACCATCGTGAAAGCGCGGCGTAGCGGGAACGCCCGTTTCGATCCAATCAAGGAAACGACCGACGAGGCGCGCGACGGCCTCTATGCGGCCATCGGATTTCGCCGTGCCTGAAAGGCCGCTCGATGAAACCTCGTCAAATCGGCCTGTGGCTCGGGTTCCGTGTAAAAGCCGGAAACCTTTTACGTAGTCGGGCGTGCTGTTTTCCAATACGAGCGTCCCTTCGTCCCCATAAAGTTCGATGCGATGCCCATTTCCTAAAAATGCGTGAGTGCTCACCGAAATCGATGCGCCTATGCCAGATTCTAACTCAAGGCTTACCGCATCAAATGTATCTCCCGTCCTCTGGTCACCGGGCGCGCGGAATAGACCGGCGCACAGTCGCGTGATCGGCCCCGCAAACCGCTCCACGTAATAGAATACGTGCGATACGAACGCATTGAGCGTGCCCCCGCCTTCTTCAGGCCTGGTCTTCCATGATTCAAGCCCCATTCTGTTAGTGTACGTTTCAACGTTCCACGATACGGCGAGATGACGAAGTGCGCCGATGCCGCCACTGTCGAGGATGGTCTTTGCCTTCCGCCATTCCTCGATTTCCGCAAACTCAAAATCGACCATGTTGGGAAGACCGGAACGCTCCGCGTTCATGACCATTTCGAGCGCTGTGTGCTTTGAGGCTGCAAGCGGCTTTTCACAAAATACGGCTTTCCGCGCGGAGAGAGCGGCGAGGGCAATGTCGGCTTGTATCGATGGCGGGGCAGCGATCGACACCGCATCGATGTCAGGAGATCTAACCATCTCACGCCAGTTCCCAAATGCCTTACCGATTGCGAGGCGGTCCGCAACCTCATTTGCGCGCTCTAAGGAGCTTGCGCATATCGCCGTCACTTCGCACCTGGTGTCCATCCGAAAGGCAGGCACATGGACCGCCTGCCCGAATCCAACTCCCACCACACCTACGCGTATTTTTCCCATAGGATCCTCGTATGCGTAACCGCGCAAGGCGCACAGGACTTAAAAAAGACCTGTGCCGCGTGCTCCGCCCGTTCCGTACTCACCTGCTTCCTTAACACGCATCGATGAATATCCGATGCTGAATTGATTTTAAGTAAAAAGAAACCAACTGCGTAGTATCTTTGAATGAGCAAGGGCCGGCCTTTCATGTGAATCTCGCCTCCCGTGTCTTGCGGAACCCTTCACGACGCGCGCCTCGCCCGGTCCCCGTACCCCTTTATCGCGCGTGGCGAAAAAGGTCTCCTGAAAAAAGACCTCTTAATTCAGGAGGACCTCTTGAGGACGAATGCCTGGGTCGGCCCGAGCGTGCGGCACCCCTCTATCTTAAAGCGATGGGCGTACTTTTCATAGACGATGCGCGCCGCCTCATCAGAATGCTCGAAAATCGGATCCTTCATCGCATCATTCCCGTATCCCCGGAAATACGCGAACATCTGTGTATATACCCTCGTGAGGAAATAGTAGAGCCCGAAATCGTGCATCTGGAGGACCTCGAACTTCCCTCGCAAAAAATCCATGAGGGACTCGTGGTCCATAAAGCGGCTATGCCAGTGCTGAGGTATCGGCTCGAGGCCGACCTCGACACGCATTTTGTTGAGGGCCCGGAACGAGTCAGTCGTATTCTCGATCATGAGGTAGCGCCCTCCCTCTTTGAGGGATGCGCGCACGTTCTCGATCGCCTTCTTCTGCTCGTCCCAATCCGCCAGGCTGGTCAACACGTGCTGGGTGACAACGACGTCAAATTTTTCCGTAAGGCCTCCCATCTCGAGGATGTCGCCGTAGAGGATCGTCGTGTTGGCGAGCCCGCGTTTGACAACGTTCTCAGAGGCCTTTTGCCGCAGATACAAGGAACGTTCGAAGCCGACGCATCTGGACACCTGTCGTGCATACTGGACGGTCACTTCACCGTCTCCGCACCCGATGTCGGCGAGCACATCGGTCGGGCGCAGATATCGCGACACGGCTTCGATCTCCAGCATACGGAGATTCCTGTCAATGGTAGAGACCGCGTGAGGGTCCTCCCAATACTTTCTGAGCTTTTCTCTAAGATCCTGATCGTCCGCCATCGCGCCCCGCCTCCTATCGCGCCCCACGCGCCTGAACCACTCCCCACAGATCGATGACCTCGACCTTCTTCGGCACTTTGAGCCCGCGATACGCCGAGTGGGGGACTCCCACGATGATCACGTCGCTTACCTTCACGAGTTTATCTTTGGAGATGAACGCCGGATCCTTTGCGTACTCATCGGAACAATGTACGTGCGCCTGGTGAAACCGCAATATCTTCCCCAGCTTATAGGAGAGGGAATCCCTGATGTCGTCGATGTCCGCCTTGAAAGCCATGCCGAGTATGCCCACGCGGGTCTTGCTCAAATCGTACCGCTTTCTCAGGTCCTCCACGATGAAGTTGGGCAGCCCCTCGTTGACCATGAGCGCGGCATGGCCCAGCATGAAATTGTTTCCGTATGATGCCGCCAGCTGCATCGTGTCTTTCAGGAGGCACGGCCCCGCGGCAAAGCCTGCGGTGGGAAGGCCTATGGTCCTGCCGTAACCATCGACCATCGCCTTGCGCACGTTGTTGTAATTGACGCCGAAACTATGCGCGATCATGTAGAACTGATTGGCGACGGCAAACTGGATGTACCTCCACGCATTCGTGAAGAGCTTGATCAGCTCCGCTTCTCCCAGGGAGACCTTGACGATCTTTGGAGAGATCTTCCTGAAAAGCTCACTCGCGTCCTCCTGCGCCTCCTTCGTTATCCCTGCAACGATCTGGGGGAGTTCGCACAGTTCCTTTACCGCATATCCCTGCATGATCCTCTCGGGGCAATACGCGATACGCCGCGTCTTGTCTCCCCCCACTATCTTGAGCATCTGCCGGCACGTGCGGGGATAGACGGTGCTCCGCACAATGATAGTCTGGTCCTTACGGAGGTGGTCCTTGAGATTGGAGAAAAACTTCAGGAACGCGTTCACGTTCGGGTTGAGGTGCTCGTCGACCGGTGTCCCTATCGCGACCACGACATATCTCGCCTTCGACACGTTCGCGATCTGCGAGGAGAACTTCAATTTACCGTTTCGAAGGACTTTTTTTAATATCGGCCCCGCCCCATATTCTATGAACGGCATCACCCCTTTTTTCAGGATATCGAACTTGGCCGCATCGATGTCATAGAGCAGCACGTCCAATCCGATATTCGCAAATACCAGGCCCAGGGGGAGCCCTACGTGGCCCAGGCCGCCCACGATCACCACATCGAATTTCTTGTTACGTTCATTCTTATCCCGTGCCATATCCATCACCCCCGCGTTCTATTACCCGGAAAGACTAAAGAAATTTTTCCACAAGGCCGAGCGCGCTCGATGCGAGCGCATTCAGCTCCTCTATCGTCTTGAATCTTTCTCCGTAAGTCTTGGCCAAATGCCTCTCTTCCTCGTTAGCGAGCTCCGCGTCGGCCGATTGAACGATCGCCCTGGATTCATCCACCATAGTGAAAACTTCGGCGATCCGCCTCTGGATACCGGCCCTCAGCTTATTCGCGACTACCTTCTTCACGTCCAGGTTCGCTTCATAGTAGTCTTTTCTGGAGCCCTTCACCCATATGTTCCGTACGGCCCCCCACTTCTCGAGCTCCCGTATATTGAGGCTTATGTTGCCCTTGCTCACCTTGAGCTTGCTCGCCATGTCATCGAGGGAGAGGGGTCTCTCGCTTAAGTAGAGGAGGGCGTAGAGTTGGGCGATGAATTTGTTCAGGCCGAAGCTGTCACACAGCGTGCCTATTCCTTCCATAAACCTGTGCTGGGCGTTCTCTAATCTATAATTCATTTATTTACAGGGTATTGGAGGCATTCTTTTATCACGTTTAAAACATTTTAAATAAATATACTACGCCCAATTATCGATGTCAAGTCAATAGGACTTATTTTTTTCTTCATCGTGTTCCAATTGCAGCATTCTCTTCATCTCAAAGAATACTCTTTTGAGAGGCATCTGTTTCTCAGGCCTCAGGGTCCTCCCCTCTTTCCTCGGATGCAGGTTATAGAAAAACTCCTTATACGGGACCCCTTCGACCGTGATCTCCTCGCCATTCTCCGAGATCTCCTTGCCCTCAACGAGAGATCTGTCGCCTGCGATATCCTCAGTGCTCGCGATAGCGCCGCGCCGCGTCTTGAAATACTTCCCGCGGTATGAGTCGAACGGGCACCACTTCCCTCCGAGTTTCACGACCGAAATGGGATATTTGACCCTGCGCGCGTTGTCAAATACCATGGCCCAGTACGCCGGAATACCCGAGTACGCACACAGCGTCGTAAAGACGTCCTGAGACTGATCGGACGTGCCGTAACCTCTTATAATGATGTTGAGGATATGGTCATCGATTATCGGCATGCCCTGCGGCACCTTTCTTATGTTCTCATGGGTCCATGCGAGTATCGCGAGCACCTTCTCCTCGTCTCCGGCGCAACCCTGGGTGACCTCTTTTGCGATCCTCCCATATTCATAGTGGCGCGCTAAAAACTCCATACCCTTGACGTAGAGCGGCATCTTGATCTCTCTCGCGCAGCCGTCGATCCCCTGCCTGATCGACACCTCCAGGTTGGCCGTTATGGCGGCGCACAGGACGAGGGCCGCGACTATCGATGCGGCGACAACGCGCTTCCTATTCTTCATGTTTTCCGATCCCCAGAAACACGCGCTCCAGCGTTCCATAGAGGAGCGGTGAGGCCGATTCCAAAGAAAATTTCTGCACCACCTTTTCCCTCCCCTTCTTACCCATCTCGAAGCGCAGGCGCCTATCCTCTATGAGCCGGGACAGCCTGTCGAGCCATTCCGCGCCGTTCCTCGCAAAGAAGCCGTTCACTCCGTCATCGACGATCTCTGTGTTAATGCCGACGGGAGACGCCACGACGGGGATCCCGCACGACATGTAGAGCAGCGCCTTGAACCCGCACTTCCCCTTGGTCCACTCATTGTCCGGCATCGGCATTATCCCGATGTCGAAGCCCTGAAGGTCCTTGAGCTCGTCCTCAAGCGTCCATTCCTTATTGACCGTCTGAGGCAACCCCATGCCGTACACCTTCGCGCCCACGAACTTAAATCGCACGTTCCTGTGCCGGCGGGATAGTTCGCCGAACACGCCCTTCAGGTCGCAGAGAAAATTCTTTGTGGTGTTGCTCCCGATCCACCCGACCACCACCTCGTCGCGTTCCGGCCGGGCCGCCGGTACGTATGTGCCGGTATCGACAGAGCTTGCGATCACGACGACGTTGTCGTTGTACCGCGCCGCATACTCCTCGAGATAGGCATTGCCCGCGATGACCGCGCGGCTCATCCGGATGATCCTGTATACCTTGTCGGGCCTCTTGAGCCTCTCGATGTATATGTTCTCCTCGCTCGTATTGGGAAGAAAAATGGCATCGTCGAAATCAAATACCATGGGCTTGCCGATCGCGTGCAACAGGGACTCGACGAGAGGGCCCCCGAAGGGATAGGCCTCCCTGTGTATGAATACGACGTCGTAAAAGCAGGCCCTCATAATGTCAAGCGCCCTGTTCAGGGTCGAGAGTGCGCACCAGAAGGCCTTTTCCGCATAACAGTGGGGCAAATAGAGTATCCTGAAAAATCTCGGGTTGACGAACGGCCTCACCTTACAGACAACGCCCTTCGATTCCAGATACGGGATGAACTGCTCCACCCTTACCCTGTTCGACGCGCCCTCGATGGGGTAAGGAACGAGGAAGAGCACCCTCATGCGCCTCCTATCTGAGCGAATTATAGATCTCATAATATTTCTCGATCCCGCCCTTGAGGGAGAGATGCTTCTGGGCGGTCTCCCTGCACCGCTTCTTCAGGCCCTCATCCTCTTCTTTGAGCGTCAAAAGTTCTTTCGCCGCGCGTGCGTAATGGGCCTCGCTGAAACCTCCCACTACAACGCCGACCCTGTTCTCGCTCACGATATCCTCGGTGTCTCCGACGCCCGGGTTGATGACCACGGGAACGCCCGAGGCCAAAAACTCTCCCAGCTTAATGGGAGAAGAGCCGATCTTTTTGTACGGATTTATAAAGAACAGGCCCGCGTCCGCGAGGCGCATGTAGTGCGGTATCCCCTCGAAGTCGACATCCCGGACTATCCGTATCTTATCCTTAGGGAGACCGCGCTCGAAGGCACCTCTCACCAGGCGCTGCGTATCGTCGTGTGTCAATATGAAAAAAACAGCCTTCGGCACAAGGCTTGAGAATTCTTTGTAGAAATCGAGCATCTCGTCGATGAGGTAGAAGGTGCCGATCTTGCCCGGATACATCAGGACGAATGCGTCCCCGAGCCCGAGCGCCCTCTTGCTCTCGCGGTCGTCTTTCGTGCTGTAATCGAACCGGGCCGTATCGACGCAGCACGGAACGACTTCCATGGGAATGCCGCGCGAGTTCACGTACTCGAGGGCCCTGTTCAGCTCGAGGTGCTTCTTCGTGAGGACCGTGACCGCATCGGCGCGCCTCAAGAGGCTCCTCTCCGCGCCCTTCACAAGCCTGTAGGAGAATCCCCCTTCCCGCCACAGCCCTCCGCCCGCATATTCCTCGGCGAGAAGCCCTCGCATATCAAAGAGCACCTTCACCCGGAAGAGCCTTGAGACGGCGATCGCGATCGCCCCCGGCGTGATGCCCCGTACATGGACTATTGCGATGCGTTTCCGTACTATGAGGAACGATGCGACCATGATCCCCGCGGCGAGGTCGAGGAATGTGGAAAGCCCGCGAGGTCTCTTGTGGTATACCATGTATCGCCACTCTATCCCATGAAACTTCAATTCATCTCTTTTCTCAATGAGGGCCTTCCTGCCGACCCTCCTGATGTCTCGCGCCTTCTCGTACGTGAGGAGGAAGAACTTAAAACCCCTTTTCGCCAATTCTTTCATGTACGGTATTGCCTGAGACGAGAGTATCGGCTCGAGGAGGCCGTTATACGAGAGGTAGAGGACCCTCGTCCCCTCTATACTGTGCGCATCCCTTACCTGATTGAGCGCTATGAATTTCCCCGATGCCCGCCACATCTTTATCAGGACTCCTTTGAACTGGGTGAGGCCGATGGTGAGGAGCCTCCGCGGATTATTGAGGTTGTCCATGATGAAATTGAAGAGGTTCATCGGAAGTATGACCTTGAAGCGCGCGGTGAGGTACATCTTTTCGAAGAGCCCGGGCGGCATATCGGCGTAGTTCACCTGAGACGCCTCCTGGTCACCGATCTCTTCCCATCGCGGAAGCGGCGTGCCTTTACGCTTGAGCTCGTCATAGCTCGGCGTACCCGGGAGCGGCATAA
>CAYHAE010000078.1:0-7789 GCA_964354545.1 uncultured Planctomycetia bacterium | reverse complement strand
GTGAGCGGGACTGGAGCCTCGCTCTTTACCTCTTCGATGCGACGTCCCGCTTCGCATTTCCCTGGTGTCGGAACCGGCGCTTCAACGACCGTCCCTGAGGTGCTCTCGCGTTCCTCCGGCATATCTGACGCGCCATTATTATTTCCGTTCGCGCCATTGGTAAACACCTTCTTCTGGCTCGTGATGGCCTGGCGCAATTTCATCATCTCTCCATAGTCTCCATGATACCTCAGGAAATCGAGCGAGACCCTCTTTGATCGTAACCATGCCTTTCTCCACTGCTTATATCCAGCGCTCTCCAGGTTGAACCCCTTCTGCAAAGCCATATTGAGTCGCGCGCCTTCCATTCCGACCGCGAAGAGCCGCGCGTTCCAGAACGTACACTTTTCGCGGGGCAGCGCCTGCCCGGTCTCGTCTACCCATATCTTATCTGCATCCGCTTCGGAAATGCCCCGCGCCGCGAGCCACTGCCCAAATGCCCCCTGGTCGTTCCTGAAGCGATCGAAGATCTCGCCGGCCCACATTTCCTTGCTTCTACCCCCCAGAAGCCTCCTGACGTCTTGATCGCTAAGATCGGCCGCTTCCAGTCTCCTCCTACCGGAATCTTCCAACTCACCTCCTGTCCCCATCCATATCCTCATCGCGTCCTCTTTACTCAATCCGAATTTGCGCGCCTTCTGGTCAAGCGATTCACCCATAAAGGTGTCTCTGCCGCCGCTGTCAAATATGCTGTAGAATACGATCGCATAACCCTTCGAACCATCAACGTCTCTAAATGGTACCCCCAAAGCGACAGTGCCCGGCTTCAATTCGAAGATCTCCGGCATACGTGCTCCTGGAAGTCCCAGGTCGCGGGGATCCAGCGTTACGTTGAACGTGATGCAGCCCCTCCCTATTCGGGCCTTGCCCGTGATGTGCGAATTTATGAGCACGGAGCCGTCCTCAAGGACCACATCCGTTCCCTCTACCACAGAACTTATCACCTCGACGCTACGTTCATCATGGCGGAACCGTACGTCGTTACCCACATAAGAACCGATCCTATACGGCTTGTCCACGATCCGATTCGGATATATGGCTTTCGCGAGGTCGCCGCCTGACAACATGGCGTAATGGGCGATGGTCTGGCCGGAGTCAAAGAACGTCGCCACGCGAGGCTTTATCGCATAAAAGTGGGTCGTGCCTAAAAATGTCCTCACCAGTTCCCGCAGCTCAACCCGCGCGTCGCCCTCCGCTCTGTCAAAGGCATCGGTATTCTTTCCTGCGTACTCTGTCATAGCGCCAAATACTTCTTTATAAAATTCCAACCCCCCGTTGCTTTTGAATTTAGCGATATCGTCAGGGCTATAAAACTCTTCCTCGGCGTCGCCAGGATTATTGACGACCATAGGTACGAGCGGCCTACCGAAGGTAACCCTTTCAGAAGCGTCAGCGACTCCGCACAGGGCAGACCATCCTTTCATGAACTCGCGGCCGGCGATGAAGAGCGCGGTATCCATCCACACGCCCCTTCCTAAATCCACGCCACCCTTCGGACTCCGATGGTCAAAGACGACGCCCGCTTTCTCCATTTCAGGTATCGTCGGCTGGCGCAGGAATTCTTCTACCTCGGCTACTGTTCCAAGCATGCCTCTGGTCTCCTCTGTCTCCTTAAGCTTGAACACACCGTGGTCTTTACCTACATACGTCGTGCCGTGCACCCCTGCTCCGATAGCGACATCCCCTCTCGCCAATATGCTCAAGTTTACCTCGTGAAAGGAGCCCGGGATATCGGCGTCCCCAGGAATTGATATGAAAAGGGGCACCTCATCGGGGACATTGCTTTGCTTAATCGCAGAGAAAACGCTCGCGACGAGCGCCCATATCTCATCGAAGAGCGTTGAGGGCTGATCGGTGTCATCGAATCGGGGATGGGCAAAGGGAAGGAAGAGCTTGCCCACGAGAGTCCCCATGGGATTCCTCGCGCTGTCTCCGCCGGTCGGCATGATGACGGCGCGCAAGCCTCTTCTCTTGATCCTATGCTCTTGTCCCGATTCGATCAATCTCGCGATCTCCTCCGCCTTCGGCTCTCTGCGCTGACCAGGCCTGTCCTCCACCTCCGTCACAAGGAGGAGGTCGTCTATCGCTACCTCTCGATCCATTTTTGTGTGCGCATCGAAAATGCTCGATTTCTTGGCCCCCCCGACATAGACTTCATTGATCTCTCCGCTCCGGAGCTTCTTCTGATAATTGTTATAAAGCACGTGCCTGAAGCCTGTCATCTGTGAACCGCCGCTGCCCACGAGCCACGCATAGGAGGTGATGATGGTATCGGTACCCTGAGGGGCGGTAGCGCTCGTATCGAGCGTGAGGTTCGCGGGAAAGCACTTTCCGGTCTCCATCCTCGGGACGATCTGATGGCGCCTGGACTCAAGCGCCTGACTTTCATCTCCGAATACTAAACAGAGGTAATCAGGGCCCCGGATAAGTCCATTCACCATTTTCGCCGCCATCCCCCTCCTCTCCTCGACTGCGGTATGAATCTCACGTACAAGCTCTTCGAGCTTCGTCTTAGCTTTCGACCCGCACTCCTTTACTTCGGCATCTATATGACTCGCATCGGTCTTGTTGAGCTTCCTCGCGAGCTCCAGATTCTGACTCGCAACGAGGGCATTGACGAGGTCTTCACCCGCTCTCTTCCGCCTGAGCTTTTCTATTTCCTCCTTCACATGTGAATCTTCTTCATCGACAGAGGCAGCCCCATCCCTCTTAAGCGTAGCGATCACCTCCTCGCGCGCAACCTGACGATAATACGGGTGTTCATAGAGGCGCTGACAGACGGTGAGGGCAAAGGACTGGCTCGTATCGCCGGGATGGGGGGCCAATAGTTTCTGGAGATACATTATATCGTCGATACTCGGTTCGTCGCGGACCGTATCCATCAGGATATAATCATTGAGGTCGCTCACGTGCGTTTGCGTTCTCGCGATGAAGCTGGAGGCATAATTCTCGTCGCACGTCGCCTCAGAGTGGAGGTCATTTTTGACACCGCCCCTGTATTCATGGACAAGCACATTCGCAAGGATATAATCCGCGTTATTCAACCGCGCGATTTTCCGTCCCTCACCGTCATCCTTATAGAGGTCTTCATAAAAGCCCTGGGTAACGTTCACATACATAATGCGTCTTTTGTATTCTTCCGCGATGAGGGCCCGCACGTACTGAAGAGGCGCTTTTCCTTCTACGCTTACTCCAGTCACGATCGCGGCGAGTTTTTCATCGCCCTCCTCCTCAATGGAACGTAATAATGCTGCCCTTATCTCTTCGGCAGTCCCAAACCTCCCGAGGTTGTCCGTAGACGCCACTTGATCGAGAGGCCAATAGAAGCCCGGCGTCGCGAGGACCTCTATGGGAAAATCCGGGCTTTTGGCGATGGTGATCCTGAGTTTATCAACGAGGTGATGCCGCAGTGCAGAAGGTTTCACTGTCGTCACTGCGTACACGAATCTATTTTCGAGCTTTGCCTTCTTATCGTATGTCCCAAAACCTCTGGCACGATGCTTCACCACAGGCCCCTTGTCTCCTTCCGTAATATCGACGTCTTTAATGACACGGAGTCGAACGCGTCCGTCTCGCAGCATGGGGAGAAGGCCTTGACCATACATACGCATGAGCCACATACTCTCAGACAACGCCTCCGCATGCACTCCCAGGTCAGGCACGTTGTCCGGCATAGCGGCGATGACCTCAAGGACTCCGGAGTGTTCTTGTGAGAGGTCTATCGTTTCGCAACGACCGCGGCGAACGCGGTCGTCAATAAGTTTTCGTATCGAGGAGGGAGCGGGGTGGATCACCCATGTCCCGGGAGCCTTCTTCGTATCGATGCCGTCCGGAAGGTCTGCGGTGGCGTAGGCGTGTTCCTGCGACCCTTCCGCGAGACTTCCTGAGGTTGAGCCGCGATAACTATGCTCAATTCTTCGTTCATCAATCTCTTCACGATGCTGTATCATGCCCCTGTAATCCCCATGATATCTCAGATACTCAAGCGAAACCCTCTCCGCGGCAAGCCACTGCCTTTTCCATTCCCGATATTCCTCGCTCTGGAGGTCAAAGTGCTCCTGGAACCTCATGTTGAGGAGGGCGCCTTCCGGCCCGATCGCAAAGAGTTTCGCGTTCCAGAACGTGCGCGCCTGACGCGGCATCGGTTGTCCGTTCTCGCCCTGCCATAAAAGATCTTTCTCTCTTTCGCTTAAGCCCGCCTTTCTGCAGAACTGGTCGATCTCCTCTCCCATGATGTTGTCCCGCTTTCCGCTGTCAAAGACACTGTAAAAGACCGTCGCCTCTTGAGGCCTTCCCTGACTGTCCCTGAACCTTATACCATGAGCGACCATGCCCGGTGCGACATGGAATGCGCCGGGTCGGCCAAGGCGCCGCGGATCAAATTCGACACCATATACTATGGCTCCTCTTTCTATATGGAATGGCCCGAAAAGATGCGAATAGACGATGGCGGCTTCTTCGTCAACACTTCCGATCGCAGACGGTTCGTCTCCCTCCAGAACGCTCGCCAGGGCCACGGCAGACTCCGCCATACTCACAGAGACGCTCCTGTAGCTTCCTATGAGATTTCTCGATGCGACATCGGTCCTATCATCGAGGTACACGTGTCGTGCCAGGTTGGCTACCAGATTGGCGTGGTACTCGTGGGTCATTCCGGTATCAAAGAAGAGCGCCCTCGTCGGTTTAATGGCAAAGAATCTATTATGTGCACCTATGGCGGTATAGATAAGCGTCCTCAGGTTTCTCTTTTCCGGCTTTACGTTGGTATACGATGTGACGTCCCTCCTTGTAGCGGACACCATGGAACCAAAGACATCGTCATAGAACTCTACCTCCCGCTCTGACCTCTTAAGCCTATCTATATCATAATACTCTTGCGGCGCATCTTCCGGGTGGTTGATCACCATCGGCACGGGGGGTTTGTCAAAAACGACCCTGCCGAAACGATCGCTCACTCCGCTGAGCTGGCCGAACCCTCTCATAAAGCGCGGCCCCGCGATAAAGAGCGCCGTATCCATCCACACGCCCTCGCCCAATACGGGGTGCTCAAAAATGACCCCTGCGTCGCGCATTGTGGTTATGCTCGGTTTCTGCAGAAATCCGTCAACTTCCGCGACTACGGGTTGCGCATGTAACTCTTCGACAGGCCGCGTTTCCCTGAAACGGAATACCCCGTGTTCTGTCGCGAGAAAGGGCGTGCCGAATACACCCGCCCCCATCACCACGTCACCCTCCGCTAATCTGCGAAAATCGGTCTTATGGAAGTCTCCGGGTATGTCGGCATCGCCGGGAATCGAAATAAAAAGAGGCGTCTCTTCAGGAACGGTTTTCGAGATCTGCTCCGAGATGCTCGCTAAGAGCAGCCAGATCTCATCAAAAAGAGTGGAAGGCGCATTCGCGTTCCCGACCATAGGATGCGCAAATTCCAGGCTCAACTTTCCGGGAAGCGTCCCTAAAGGATTCCGTGCGCTGTCTCCCCCTGTCGGCATAAGGATGATCCTTACACCCCTCGTTTTTATCTTTCCGTCTTGGATGAGCTGCAGATACGCTTCTTTGGCAAGGTCTTTCCACTCTCCCGCCTCAAGTTCTCTCCACTCTCCCGTTCCTTCATCTCGAATTTCAGCGACAGTGAGCAGATCGTCTATGGTGACCACGCCCTCTTCTCCTGTCTCGTCTCTCGTCAAGGGAAAGTTGGCCGAATTCACACGGATCTCGCCGGTCGCGACCTTACGACGATAGATATTATGCAGGACATGCCTGAAGCCGGTCATCTGCGAACCGCCGCTGCCCACCTTCCACGCGTAAGAGGTAATAATGGTATCCATGGCGTGCGGGGTATCAGAGCCCTGGTCCAGCTGCAGAGTCGCAGGAAAGATATACCCGCTTTGGACCCTTGGGACGATCTGATATCTCCTGGCCTCAGCGGCCTGCCGTTCATCGCCATATATGAGGCATAGATAATCAGGGCCTCGAAATTCTCCCCTCACCATTCTGTCGAGGGATAGTTGCCTCTCGCGAATATCTTGTGCGATACCGACTCTCAGACCCTCAAGCGTCCTCAACGCGTCGTGAGCGCACGCCTTGATATCCGGCATCCTCGCCTCGACGTCCAGCTGTGTCATGCTCAGGGCCCTCAAGAACTTCAGGTCCTGACCGGAGATGAGAGATTGCGTCAAAGAGGCCTTGGCCAATTGTCCCGCCCTCTCCTCTGCGTCTTGCGGCATTATCGTTCTTCCTTGCCGCCCTGCTTCCTCATAAGCCTGCTGTACGAAGTACGGATGGCGTAATATATACCCGCACACCGCGATGCGAAAATAGTAATGCGTGTCGCCGGGATGGGGCCTGAAAAATCTCTGAAGGAACAGGAGGTCGTCGACGCCGGCCGCATCAAAGACGGTATCCTGCAGGATATAATGGTTGATATCGCTCACACCCGTCGCTCTCGCCTGAGTGCTTGATGCGTAGACCTCGTCCCGAGAGGACATGGCATGCGAATCGTTGAGGACGTGGCCTTTATATTCGTGGACCAGCAGATTTGCGAGGAGATTGTCTCCGCTGACCGGATGGCCTACTACGTTCACCCGGTTATTTACGACGTCGTCGTAGAGGCCTTCCGTAACGTTCACATAAACAGTCCGTCTCTTATACTCCTCGTAAATAAGGGCCTTGGCGTATTGTAACGGAGTTTTCCCCTGCGGACTTACCCTTGCAAAAATGCCGCGAAGACTTTTGTACTCTTCGACGGTAATTCTCTCCTCCTCCGCGAGTCCCCGCAGCCTCCCCTCATCCGCGGTACCTCGCCGTTCCCTTTTTATGTCCAGCCGGGCGCGCGCTTCCGCTTTCGGTATCTCGCCCTGTATCGCTGCGTGCAGCTCTTCGGCAGAACCGAAGTGCCCGAAATCGTGCTCTGGATCAAATTCGCAGAAATTTGTCACCGCCAATGACACGAGATCGTCCGTAGGGGCGATCCCCACGCCAAGCGCGGAGAAGACCTCCCTGAATCTGGAGGATGACTGCGTAAGGACAGCGTAGACAAACCTGTTCTGCAGTTTATTCTCCTCGTCAAAAGTGCCAAAACCTTTTGCCTTCGTCTTGAAAGTCCTTGTCGTTCCATCTCTATGATACGCGATAAAGTCGATATTCTTAACGACGCGAAGCCTCACCTGTCCTCTTTCCACCATCGCCCTCAGGCGCCGCGCATATTCGCTCTTCAGCCTCTCTCTTATCATGTGGCCTTCCGGCATTGTTTCCGGAGGAGCCGCGTTCGGCATATTTGCCAGGATCCCCATGATGCGGGGATGCGCTGCGGCAATGTCTATGTCCTCAAATTCGCCTTGGGCGACACGCGTTTGAATGGTTCGCCTCATGCTCTCCGGTATGGGCCACACTACCCACGTTCCGGGCGTCTTCTTTGGATCGCCGTCGGCATCCAGCCCGCCGCTGCCGATCGGGGTGCCTGTGGTGGATTGTCTTGGCGGCGAATGTGTAGCCTGCGCCTCGGTACCCGTCACAAGGAGTATCGCCTCAGGTATCTCCGCCGCCTCGATGTAGGGGCGGCTGCTCTCGACGATCCGCGCCTCGAGGGCGCGCGCACGGCCTGCGGCGAGCCCCTCGTCTCCTGCTGCCTTCACCGCGTTGCGGACGGCGACTGCGTAGGCGCTTGAGAGGACGTCCCGGTTGACCTTGAGGCCTCTCTCTTGCGCCTGCGCGATCACATCGGCGATCCATCCCTGGGCATTCTCCCGCGTCC
>CAYHAE010000077.1:0-7871 GCA_964354545.1 uncultured Planctomycetia bacterium | reverse complement strand
TCTACGAACTCCCTTATGCGAGGAACTGGCACCCGTCGTACAACAAGTCCGGAGGGGTGCCGGGTTTCGAGACAGTACGGTTTTCTATCATCTCACACCGGGGCTGCTGCGGCGAATGCAGCTTCTGCTCTCTCTATTTTCATCAGGGGAGGATCGTCCGGTCGAGGAGCCCCGGTTCCATCGTGCGTGAGGCGCGAGCCCTCTCAGAGCGAGACGACTTCAAGGGCACTATTACGGATATCGGGGGGCCTACCGCGAACCTCTATTGCGCATGGTGTCCTGTGTGGGAGAAGGAAGGATTCTGCGAGGAGAAGCGCTGTCTCATGCCGGGTAAATGCGCGAACCTCCGCGCGGGCTGCCGCGAGAGCATCGCCCTGTATAAACGGATCGGAGAGCTCCCGAAGGTGAAGCACGTGTTCATCGGCAGCGGTTTCAGATACGACCTCCTTGACGAAGAGCACCTGGAAGAGCTCTGCGCATTCTATGTGAGCGGTCGGATGAAGGTCGCTCCCGAGCACGCGGTCGACAGCGTCCTCTCCGTGATGAACAAGCCCTCACTAAAGGCGTACGAGAAGTTCGTCCGGACTTTCGAAAGGGTCAGGAGGAGGCTCAATAAGGAGCAGTATCTTGTGAACTACTTCATTAGCGCCCATCCGGGGTCGACCCTGAAGGATACCCTGGAGCTGGCCCTCTATCTCGCCGGACAGAAGATCCATCCGGAACAGATCCAGGATTTTATACCGTTGCCCATGACGCTCTCCGGATGCATCTACTACACAGGGATCCATCCTTTCACGGGCGAAAGAGTGTATGTGCCGAGGACGATGAGGGAGAGGAGGATGCAGAGGGCGCTCATCCAGTACAGGAATCCGGATAACAGGAAGCTGGTCGCGGCGGCATTGAAGGAGCTGAACGCGCTCCATCTTCTCGGGAGGCTCGCTCCCGCACGTTCGGCGCACCACAAGGCTGACTATGTTTGAAGACAGAAAAGGCGCAGGGCAGAAACTCGGCCGTGCGCTGAAAGAATACAAAGGCAAAGGGGCCGTCGTGCTCGCGATCCCAAAGGGCGGCGTCGAGGTAGGGTATGAGGTTGCGAAGTACCTTGAGGCGGAGTTTTCGATAGCGATCGCGAGAAAGCTCCCTTTTCCGGATGACCCCGAAGCCGGCTTCGGCGCCATCGCTGAGGACGGGAGCTCGTTCATCTTTGAGAGCGCCGCGCAGTCGGTATCGAGGCGCGACATCGAGAGGATCCAGGAAGAACAAAGGTCCGAGATCGAGAGGAGGATAAAGGTCTTGAGGAACGGAAGGCCTCTTCCCGGGCTCAAGGGCAGGGTCGTGATAGCGGTCGACGACGGACTTGCGATGGGTTCCACGATGCGCACGGTGATAATGTTGTGCAGGAAGGCTCAGGCGCAAAAGGTGATCGTCGCGATCCCCGTCGCAGGGCCCGATGTCGCGGATGCGATCGGCGAGCTGGCCGATGAGCTCGTGGTTCTGGAGACACCCGCGTACTTTCGGGCAGTGGCGCAGGTTTACAGGAACTGGTATGACGTATCGGACGAAGAGGTGATCGGGATCCTCGCGCGGTGGAGGTCGCGCCGCCCCGAGGAACTGCCGCGCAGGCAGAAAGGGACCGTCGAAATATGAGAATAGCGATCCAGAGGGTAAGGCGCGCGAGGGTGGTTGTCGAGGGCACGACCGTCGGCTCTGTCGAACGCGGGCTCCTGCTCCTCGTCGGGGTCGGCAGGGATGAGAGCGCGGAAGGAATCGAACGACTCGCAAAAAAGGTCGCGTACCTGCGCATCTTCGAGGATGACGCAGGGAAGATGAACCTCAACGTACACGAGGTCGAGGGCAAGATCCTGAGCGTTCCGCAGTTTACCCTCTACGCAGATACCCGAAAAGGAAACCGCCCCGGTTTTGAGGCATCGGCAGACCCCAAGACGGCGAAGGAGCTTTGGAGCAGGTTCAATAGCCTTTTAAGAGGAGATGGGCTTGAGGTGGAGGAGGGCGTCTTCGGAGCGCATATGGAAGTGGAATTGGTCAACGATGGCCCTGTGACGCTGTGGCTTGACAGCGCCTCGTGCGATCGATAGATTCGTGAGCGTAATATTTCCATAGTCCTATGACAGTCGCCGTTAACTATGACATGAAATAACCAATAACCAAGATACCTGCCTCGCCTTGCTCGGCAAGGCGGGCAATGACCACACATCAATGTTAAATCCCAATGTCAAATACTACCAAATCCCAAATAATCTCAAAATCCCAAATCCAAAATATTATTTATCGGGATTTGGATTTTGTGATTTATTTGGTAGTATTGGTAGTATTGGGATTTTGGATTTAACATATGCCCTTTCATAGGTGTCTGAATTTGGTTATTATTTGGTTATTGCCTGCCGGTAGGCAGGGAAATTGGTGATTGGTCATTTCGTGCGTAACGCAAACCTTCACATAGTATACGATAGATTCGTAAGGGGCTTGCTGCGCGCAGCGCAATCTGGTATACTATATGCTAAATGCACTGGATCCCATTCGATGAAGATCGATAAGACAGCACACAGACTGGCCGTCACGAAGAACGAAGGGTTTCTATTCCTCCTCATCACGATCGTGGTAGCGCTCACCGTGGTCTATCCCATCATCCACTTGCACTTCAGGGCCTACGTGAAAATCATCACCCCTCTCGTTCCGTTTATCGTGGTATCGATCATCCCCCATTCCCATACCGTCATATTAGACAAGGCCCGCGGGACAATGACGTGCATCAGGAGGGCGTTTGCGTATTCCCAAAAGAAGGAGATCCCCCTGGGGCAGATAAAGACCGTCACGACAGGTTACTCCGTATGGCACGACATGAGCAAAGTGGTTGCGCTCGTTGGTCTAACCCCGGTCGCGCTCCTCACCGCTCCCGATAATGAAGTGTATGAAGCGGTCGCAGTGATGAACGAATTTCTGAAAGGGGCGGAGAATGGCGCGGTGATCAGGCTGGAGAAGATGGTCGCCGAAAAAGATGTGTATACGGGGATGTCGCGCCTCCCCGAGAAATTGGTGGTACTGCTTTTCATAAGCGTATGCTCCGTTGTCGTGGCGCTTACCTTTATGAAAAAAGTCGCACCTCACCTGAACGAGCTCCCCCCGGTAGCGACTGCCGGGAGCGTCCTCTTCTTCATGAGCACGGTCTACTTCCTCTATGCGGGGGTCTTCATTATGTACAAAGAGAAATTCTCGGGTGACATTCGATTTAGATTCGACGATCCTACCACCCATCTCCTGCTGAGCCTCGTCCTCGTATCGGCGGCGATCGTTCTTTTTTTCGTAGGCATTCTGTTGAAGTGAACGAACGCGCGAGGCGCCGGCGTTTACATGAATCACGCGTCGATTTTTTACCGCGCTTGTTTTTTTCTGGTATAATACTAATAACCATATAGGAAAGGAGGAAGAATGTTTGAACGAGGCGAATACAATGGAAAGCCAATTATCACGCTGAGGCGGAGCGAGAACGATAAGTTCCCTTTTTCTTTCGGCACATCCAAGGCGAAGCTTATTTTGGAGAATATCGAAGAGATACGGAAATTCGTAGAAGATAACAGCAAGCCGGGAAACGCAGAATAAGACGTTTTTATCGGCGTTGAAAAGGTCTTCTTTACAATAAGGGGAAGAAGGACGTGCGTGCGCCCTTCTTCCCCGTTTTGAATTAACCCCTGAGTATCCCCGGCTTCAGAAATGAGGGAAAATCCCCCATTTCATGCCGCTCTGAGCATGAGGGGTATCCATAAGGTCTCCATGAAGAGAGCGAATGAGCTCGCGCTCGTGAGAGCACGCCTTGATGATGCCATTACCCATGGGCGTTTTGGGCTTGCGAAGAGGCTCGCGTTTCAGGGATTGAAGCGGGCCCGGACCAAGGAGCTCCTGGGCGAGATGGAATATTTCAAAGGCCAGGTCGCGCTGCTGAGCGGCGATTATCAAAAAGCGATCGGGCACTTTGACAGGGCAGTCGCACGCAACCCTCACGATGGCGCTGCGTTCAACGACCGCGCGCTTTGCATGGTAGAATTGGGAAGCCGCGAGGACGCCCTCGTCTATTTCGACAAGGGGATCGAGGTAGAGCCGGACTATGCAACGGTGTATCATAACAAGGGATGGCTCCTCAACAAGGTCGGCAGGCACCAGGAGGCGATAGGATGTTTTCAAAAGGCCCTGGAGCTCGAGCCGGGGAGGGCAGTTACCTATGAGAACCTCGCCGACGCCCTCGCTCATCTCGCTGATCACAGAGGCGCCTTGGCCGCATACGAGAAGGCCCTCCGATCCCTCAAGCCCGCGTATCGTGATATTAAAAGGCAGATCGTCTCTCAGATGAAAGACATCGAGGAGAAGATCGGTCATGCATAGTGAGATCATGAAGACGGGTCGCACGATATTTAAAGGAGCCCTCCTCCATCTCATGACGAAAGACGTGGCCTTGCCCAACGGCCACCGCGTGCGGTTTGAATTGATAAAGCACCCCGGCGCGGCGCTCATCGTGCCCTTCTACGCACCCGGCAGGATCCTGCTGTTAAGGCAGCTGAGGCCCGTGATAGGCTTTTACATCTACGAGTTGCCCGCGGGGACCCTCGGAAAAGGCGAGAGCCCACTCGAGTGCGCAAGGCGCGAGGTCGTGGAGGAGACCGGTTACTCCGCAAAGCGATTTACCAGGCTCGGGGTCATCTATCCCGTGCCCGGTTATTCCACTGAGAAGATCACGATATTCAAAGCGGAGGGGCTCAGGAAAAGAGAGACCGCCGCGCAGA
The DNA here is from genome assembly GCA_964354545.1 of uncultured Planctomycetia bacterium. Classification (GTDB taxonomy): domain Bacteria; phylum Omnitrophota; class Gorgyraeia; order 2-01-FULL-45-10; family JAHFGN01; genus CAYHAE01. The sequence goes on along the minus strand of CAYHAE010000077.1, from coordinate 3,078 downwards.
AGGACGAGGTCATTGAGGCCCGCCTCGTGACGAGAGGCGCAGTAAAAAGGCTTTTCACACGCGGCGAGATAGTTGACGCAAAGTCGATCTGCGCCCTCGCAATGTGCGGCTGGTTATGAAAGAGGAAGGCCGGAGGACAAAGCAATGTGCGCGTTAATAAGGATAACGGATGAGTCCATCGACGGGATATCGCATGATGCAGCGGCATCCTCGAGAATGCGGTCCATATATAATTATCACCGGACCTATGACGATCTCCTCCAGCGCATGCTCAATGCCCTGGAGCCGGGGTCGTACGTTCGACCGCACAAACACGAGAATCCTGATAAGACCGAGGTATTCCTCATCCTCAGGGGCAGGGCCCTCGCGGTGGAGTACGATGATCGCGGGGAGATATCCGACCATTTCATTCTGGATTACAGGAAGGGCCGCAAAGGGGTGGAGGTTCCCCCGAGGGAATGGCATTCGTTCATCGCCCTCACACAAGGGACTGTCATGTATGAGGCCAAGACCGGACCCTACGATAAAAAGACCGACAAGGTCTTTGCGCCGTGGGCGCCCGAGGAAAATACGCCGGAGGGGTATGAATTTGCCGCGAACGTGCTTCGGAAGCTGAAGGTCCGCGTTCGCTCGCAGCGTCGCGGGTAATATTCCGCTGACCTCTTTACATATCATGCATAACATATAGACACATGGGACCGAAAAAAGATACGACGAAGGATGCAATGTCACATAGCGACGCTTACAGGGATCTGTTCACGACCCCGGCAAAAGATAAGTGGAAACGGATAGGGACGAGGAGGCGCTCCGGGGTGGCGGTCCCGCTTTTTTCCGTCCATTCCTCCCAGAGCCTTGGTGTGGGCGAACTCGATGACATAAGGCTCCTCGTCGACTGGTGTGTCAAGACGGGGAATTCCATTATTCAACTTCTGCCCATGAACGAAGTCGGTCCCTTCTTCTGTCCCTACGATTCCATCAGCTCCTTTGCGTTAGAGCCGATGTACCTCTCGCTCAGGCTCATCCCCGGCTCCCAGGAAAAGTCGTTCAGGGAAAAGCTGGATGAGGTGAAGGAAGAGTTTCCCGCAGGAAAAGCTTACGTGGACTACCGGATAAAAGAGGTGAAGACGCGCCTCCTGAGGGAACTTTTTTTCTCCGCCGGAGAAGAGGACGTGGGCGAGTTTAAAGAATTCATCGGTGCGAACGGCTACTGGATACACGATTTTGCGCTCTATAAGGTCCTCAAGGAGTACCACAACGGCAAGGCCTGGGATGAATGGGAGGATGAGTTCAGAGACCGCGACGGCGCCGCGCTCGAGGTATTCGCGAGGAGGCACGAAGAGGAGATCGCTTTTCACCTGTGGGTGCAGTGGCACCTCTCTATGCAGTTTGCCCGAGCGCATGAATACGCGGCGTCAAAAAAGGTCCTAGTGAAGGGAGACCTTCCTGTCCTCGTCTCCCGGGACAGCGCCGACGTGTGGGTCCACAGGGGCTTTTTTAAGCTGGACTTCGCGGCGGGGGCCCCTCCGGATATGTATTGCGCAAAAGGGCAGCGGTGGGGCATGCCGACGTACAACTGGGAGGCGATCTCGGAGGACGGCTATACGTACGTGAAGGAAAAACTAAAATATGCGGAGAATTTTTACGACATGCTGAGGATCGACCACGTGGTGGGCCTCTTCCGCATCTGGAGCATACCCTACGACGAACCGCTCGAAAACCTCGGGCTCAACGGTTTTTTTGACCCCCCGGACGGTTCGGTGTGGGGAGCGTGCGGGAGGGACGTACTGTCGAAGATGCTCGATTCCACGACGATGCTCCTCTTGGCCGAAGATCTGGGCGTGATACCGCCCGTGTGCCCCGAGACGCTGAAGGAGTTCGGGATCCCCGGCAACGACGTTGAACGATGGGTCAAGGACTGGGATGTCACGCACGATTTTCTGGAGCCCCATCAGTACCGCCCCATCTCAGTCGCGATGCTCTCTACCCACGATACCACGAACTGGGCGGCGTGGTGGGAGAACGAGGCGGGGACGGTTGACGAGGACCTCTTTGTGAGAAAGTGCGCTGAGCGCGGCGTCAGCTATGAGAAGGTCAAAAAGAGGCTTTTCAGCTCGGCCTTGTCCAAGCACGGCAGGCTCCGATGGTTAAATACCGTTACGTCGATCGTGAGGCTCGCGAAAATTTTAGGCAAGGAAACGCACGACATCGGCGATTTCATCAATCTCTACGAGAATACCTTTCACGAGAAGGAGAAGCTGTGGGCGCACCTGAAGATGGGCGGCCGCATGAGAGAAAGATCGGACCCGCGCCTTGTCGGCGCGGCACTCCGGGTCACCCTGGAATCGCGGGCGATATTCTGTATACAACTCATCCTTGACTGGCTCTGCCTCACCGACACGCTGAAGGGGGATCCATACCGCTACAGGATAAACAGGCCCGGCACGATCTCGCGTGATAACTGGGCCCTCACGATACCGATTTCCCTCGATGGCCTGTTGGAACACAAGGTCTCCGGCGACATTCGGAAGATGGTCGTGTCTTCAGGCAGGGCGTGATGCCATGGGGCTCCAGAGACCATAGACCAGAGACTATAGACCAGAGACTATAGACCGTAGACCATAGACCTAAGGTGTGCGCGATGGACAAGATAACGAAGATCCTGGTTATCTCCACGGATAGAAATTTGAGGGACGTCCTCCATTTTTGTTTCGACGGGTGGGGGTACGAGGTCTTTCTCCAGAAGGATATCTTCGGCGATATCTCTCTCGTGAAAAAAATAGCCCCCCACGCGATCGTGGTGGACGTCCATTCCGCGAGCAGATCGCAGCTCGAGATATGCCGTCTGCTCAAAGGGGATTTCCTTACCGCCTTCATACCCATCATTACCCTCATCAACAAACGTCAGCTGAGGGGGCAGCTCTTGAGCCTCAAGCACGGCGTCGATGACTACCTCATAAAGCCGCCCGATCCTCTCGATCTGCGGGTCCGGATCGAGATCGCGATCAAGCGTTCGCAGTACGGTGTCTATTCAAGCCCCCTCACGGGGCTGCCGGGAGGGGGTATAATTGAGGAGGCCCT
>CAYHAE010000076.1:0-8187 GCA_964354545.1 uncultured Planctomycetia bacterium | reverse complement strand
ATGAACCGTAAATCCTATCCTGTGGTCGGTGACGCGCCTGTCAGGAAAATTGTAGGTCCGGATCTTCTCGGATCTGTCGCCCGAGCCCACCTGTTCCTTTCTGTCTTTCGAGATCTTCTTCTCCTGTTCCGTCTTCATCATGTCGTAGTATCTCGCCCTCAATACCCTGAGCGCCTTTTCCTTATTCTTGTGCTGCGAGCGCTCATCCTGGCACGTCACTACCATGCCCGTCGGCACGTGCGTGATCCTCACGGCCGATTCCGTCTTGTTCACGTGCTGGCCGCCCCTGCCCCCTGCCCTGAAGACGTCTATCCTCAGGTCCTCCGGCTTGATGTTGACCTCGACGTCTTCTGCTTCGGGCAACACGGCGACCGTCGACGCTGACGTATGGATCCGCCCGCTCGCTTCTGTGACGGGGACCCGCTGGACGCGGTGCGTGCCGCTTTCGTATCGGAGCGTGCCGTAGACGTCTTTTCCCGATATGGAAAATACCACTTCTTTAAAGCCGCCCTTTTCGGTCGCGTTCGAATCTATCGTTTCGACGCGCCACCCTTTCTTTGCCGCGAACTTGGTATACATTCGGTAGAGGTCGGCCGCGAAGAGGCTCGCCTCGAGGCCGCCCGTGCCTGCCCTTATCTCCATGATAATATCTCTGTTGCTGCCTTTCGCGTCCTCGAAGAGGAGCCTGTCCAGATCCGATTCGATCGTCCCAAGCTTTGCCTCAAGGTCCTTTTTCTCCTCTTCCGCCATGATGACGAAGTCCCTGTCGTGGCTGTCCCTGTCGCGCAATACCGCATCGAGGTCCTTTACCGCATGCATGGTCTTCATATACTCGTCATACTTATCAATGATCGCCTTGAGCCCCGAGAGCTCTCTGGCGAGCTTCCGGTATTCGAGGTTATGTGCGATGACGGCGGGGTCCGCAACGAGACGCTGGAGCTCTTCAAACCTCTTTTTCTTATTTTCGAGAGACTTGAGCATGTGACGGCGGTCCTTCTTAGGTTAGGCTCGCCGAGGACGTCCTGAAAATGTCGTCCTCACGAAGGGCTTTTGGTGCGGGGCTCCGCGGATCTCGGTCATTCTTTTAGGCGGCCTTCATCCTTTGGCACGTCCGCTTCGTTCGGCGCGCTTGCATCGCTCGTGCTTTTCGCGCTGCGCGCTTTCGCCCCCTTCTTCCCCGGCGCCTTTTTTTTCGCGAGCCTCTGGGCGAAGCGTTCGACCCGGCCTGCCGCGTCAACGAGCTTCTGCTTGCCGGTGAAGAACGGGTGGCAACTCGAGCACAGGTCAACATGGATATTCTGCTTCGTCGACCTTGTGCGGATAATGGCGCCGCACGCACACGATATCGTCGTTTCCTTATACTGCGGATGGATTTTATCCTTCATGGTACCTCCTGTTAGCGAAAAACTCAAAGCGCAAAGCGAAAGCTTAAAACTTAAAGTTGTGGCGAAACGCTTTACTCTTTTAGTTTTAGTTCTACGCTTTTCGCCCGCCATTGAATCTTCGGCGGGCGTCCGCTGACGATTTAGTAGCGGACGCTTTTCCGCCTTTGGCGGAACGTTTTACGCTTTCATTGGTTCATGCTCATGAGAAATTCTGCGTTGGTCTTTGTCTTCGCGAGCTTCTCTATCAAGAGCTGCATCGCCTCGTCCGAATTCAACTCATTGAGTACCTTCCTCATGAGCCAGATCCTCTTCAGCTCGTCCGGGTGCACGAGGAGCTCCTCTTTTCTTGTATTCGACCTCTTTATATCGATGGCGGGGTAGATGCGCTTCTGGAAGAGGGTTCGATCGAGCTGGATCTCCATATTTCCCGTCCCTTTAAACTCTTCGAAGATGACCTCATCCATTCGGCTGCCCGTATCGACGAGTGCTGTTGCGAGGATGGTGAGGCTGCCTCCCTCCTCCAGGTTCCTCGCCGCGCCAAAGAAGCGCTTCGGTTTCTGGAGCGCGTTCGAATCGACTCCGCCAGAAAGGATCTTGCCCGAGTGCGGAACGACCGCATTGTATGCGCGCGCGAGGCGCGTGATGGAGTCGAGGAGTATCACCACGTCCTTCTTCGACTCGACGAGGCGTTTCGACTTCTCGAGGACTATCTCGGCGACCTGTATGTGCCGCTCTGCGGGCTCATCGAACGTTGAGCTGATGACCTCGCCTTTGACGGAGCGCTGCATATCGGTCACCTCTTCCGGCCTTTCGTCTATCAGGAGCACGATCAGCATCGCGTCCGGATAATTGGTGGTGACGCTGTTCGCGAACTTCTGCAGGAGGACCGTCTTACCGCTGTACGGCGGGGCGACGATCATGCCTCTCTGCCCTTTTCCCACAGGCGTGAGGAGGTCCATGATCCTCGTCGACACCTCTTCCGGTTTTGTCTCGAGCATGAACCGCTCGTTCGGATAGAGGGGGGTGAGGTTGTCGAAAAGGGTCTTGTCTTTTATCGCTTCCGGATTTTCAAAATTGACCGCCTCGACCTTGAGGAGCGCAAAATACCGCTCCCCTTCCTTGGGAGGCCTCACCTGACCGCTCACCGTATCGCCTGTCCGCAGGTTGAATTTCCTTATCTGCGACGGCGAGACGTAGATATCGTCGGGCCCGGGGAGGTAATTATAGTCGGGGCTCCTCAGGAAGCCGAAGCCGTCCGGCAGTATTTCGAGCACCCCTTCCCCGAATATGAAACCTTCCTTTTCAGTCTTGGCCTGCAGCAGTTTGAATATGAGGTCCTGTTTCTTGAGGCCGCTGATGCCGTTGACATTCAGCTCTTTTGCGAGTTTTGTAAGCTCGGCTATGTTCATCGCCTTTAGACCGGCTATTTCCATAATTCCCTCCAGATTTTTTCCACCTGCGCGTTCGTTTCCTCTCTCGTGCCGTTATTGTCTATTACGTAATCCGCCATCTCTACCTTTTTTGTGAGAGGCATCTGATTTTTTGTTCTGTCGAGTATCTCTCTTTGAGTGATCTTGAATTTTGCCGAGCACCTCGCGCGCTGAGTGGCCGTCGACGCCGTGACGACCACAAGCGTATCGACGACGGTGTGGAGCCCCGCTTCAATGAGCAGAGGCGCATCGATAACGATCGCCCTGCCCCGGATCCCGTGCGTACCCCGCGTCAGCGCGCGGATATCTTTCTTTATCGCCGTGATCACGAGAGGGTGTATAATGGCGCAGAGCGCCGACAATAGCCTTTTGTCCTTAAAGACGACGTGCGCGAGGCGCCTTCTATCGATGGATCCGTCAGGGCCGACCACGTCCGCGCCGAAGGCCCTCACGACGGCCCGATACGCGGCGGAGCCTTTCGCGAGCGCCGCGTGAGCATGTGAGTCCGCGTTGATCACCCGTGCCCCCAGCTTCTTCAACATGCCCGCCACGGTCGTCTTGCCCGTACCGAAAGAGCCCGTGAGGCCTATCACCACGCAGGCCTTCCTGCCGCCGAGGGCCTTGCGGCCCATAGCATCTTCGTGATGCCCCATGCGCCCATGCATCACTCGCCCCGCGCGTCTCTGTAGAGCTCTATATAGTCCTTTGCAGACCTTGTCCATGAATAATCGTAGCCCATCACCTTGTGCACCAGAGAGGACCACGCCTCTTTGTCGTTGTATATGCGCAGGGCCTTCTTTATGGCAGCGAGGAAGCCTTCCGGATCGTATCCCGAGAACGTGAAGCCGCTCCCCTCGCCCGTCGATGGTTCGAACTCATCGACCGTATCCTTAAGACCTCCCGTCTGTCGTACGACCGGCAACGTCCCGTATTTGAAACTGATGATCTGGCCGAGTCCGCACGGCTCATACCTCGACGGCATGAGGAATAGGTCCGACCCCGCGTATATCTTTTGAGCGAGGACCGCATCGAATTTGAGATTGATAGAGGCGCTCTTCTTATAGGTCTCGCCGATCTTCTCGAACAGGGCGTGATATTTATGGTCCCCGGTCCCCAGGAGTATGAATTGCATATCCATCTTCAGGACCTTGTGTATGATCTCGGCTAATAGATCAAAACCTTTTTGGTCTGCGAGGCGCGATATCATGCCGATGAGGGGAGTATTCCTGTTCACCGTGAGGCCGACCTCTTCCTGGAGCATCTCTTTGTTCACATGCTTATCGCTCTCGTTGTTTCGGGAATATTTCTTAAAGATCCTCGCATCTCTGGCGGGGTCCCACAGGCTGTAGTCGATGCCGTTCAGTATCCCGGCGAGGTCGTTGCGTCTCATCGCGATCACGCCTTCGAGCCCGCACCCAAACTCCTTGGTCTGTATCTCCTCCGCGTAGGTCGGGCTTACCGTGTTTATCATGGTGGCGTAAACGATCGCTGCCTTCATGAGGTTCACCTTGCCGAAGAATTCGAAGCACTGTATTGAGAAGAGCGACCAATCCAGCCCCATCACGGGATACTCTTCCTTGGGGAAGAGGCCCTGATACGCAAGGTTGTGTATGGTGAAGACGGTCTTCGTCCCCGAGAAGAAAGGGTCGTACTTATAGAGGGTGTTCAGGTATACGGGTACGAGGGCTGTCTGCCAATCGTTGCAGTGTATCACGTCCGGCGCAAAGTTCTCTCTCTTGAGGGTCTCCAGGGCCTCCCGCGAGAAATACGAGAACCTCTCGAGGTTATCCCCGTAGTCCCCGAATTTATCTCCGTAGAGTTCGGGCCTGGCGAAATACCCATCGTTCTTCACAAAGTATACCCTGACGTTTTTTCCCAGCGTCGGCGTCTCCTCTTTTACCTTTACCGATGAATAGCGCGGCATGACCACCCTTACATCGACGCCGAGTTCTTCGAGCGCAATGGGGAGCGCTCCCGCCACATCGGCGAGACCGCCGGTCTTTGCAAACGGGACCGCCTCGCTTGAGACAAGTGCCACCTTCAAAGCATCCATCATTTCCCTATCCTTTCCAGCTCCAGCCAGTTCTTCCCTACCTCGATATGTGATTCTATCGGGACCTTCAGCTTAATGATATTCTCCATCCTGTCCTTCACCATTGCGTGGAGGGCGTCGAGCTCTCCCTTGGAAACATTGAAGACAAGTTCGTCGTGGACCTGGAGTATCATCTTCGATTTCATATCGTTCTTTACGAGCTCATCGTGGATCGCGATCATAGCTACCTTTATCACGTCAGCAGCCGAGCCCTGCACCGGGGCATTGATCGCGGTCCGCTCGGCGAACGCCCTGATCCTCGCGTCGCTGGACGCGATCTCGGGGATGTATCGGCGTCTGCCGAGAATGGTGCTCACGAATCCGTCGATGCGCGCGTCTTCCAGTATCTTCTCGAGGTATCCCCTCACGGCCGGGTAACGCTCAAAATAAGCATCGATGAACTCCTTCGCCTTGTCGACCTCGATGCCGAGGCCCTGGGACAGTCCGAACGGGCTCATGCCGTATATGATCCCGAAGTTCACCGTCTTCGCCATGCTCCTCATCTCCGGAGTGACATCTTTCTCCGCTATGCCGAAGACGAGCGACGCGGTATACGTATGTATATCAAGGCCCTCCTTGAAAGCGGCAATGAGGGCCTTGTCTCCCGAGAGATGGGCAAGGAGCCTCAGCTCTATCTGTGAGTAGTCGGCGGAGAGTATGAGGTCTCCCTTCGCGTAGGGGATGAATGCCTTTCTGATCTTCCTGCCCTCTTCGGTCTTTATGGGGATGTTCTGCAGATTGGGGTCGCTCGACGAAAGCCTTCCCGTCGCAGTGACGGTCTGGTTGAATGAGGTGTGGAGCCTCCCTGTCTCGGGATTGATCATGCTCGGGAGCGAATCGACGTAGGTCGATTTCAGCTTCGAGAACTCCCGGTACTCCAGGAGCGCCTCGGGCAGCTTGTGTTTTGGGGCGAGTTTCTTCAAGACCTCTTCATCGGTAGAGACCCCTGTCTTGGTCTTTTTTATCACGGGCAGCTTCAGCTTCTCAAAAAGCACCTCTGAGAGCTGTTTCGGTGAATTGATGTTGAACTCACCGCCCGCAAGCTCATGTATCTTCCTGGTGAGCGTGCCGAGCCTCTTCTCCATCTCCTTCGAGAGCGCGTTGAGGTATTCCACATCGATGGCGACTCCGTTCCTTTCGATCGTCGCGAGGACTTCGATGAGCAGGACCTCCACCTTATGGAAGAGCATGTCGAGGCCGCGCGTCGAGATCTCCTTTTCGAGGATGCCCTTAAGCCTGAACGTTACGTCGCTGTCCTCGCAGCAATAACGGCACACCCTCCCTACGTCTACTTTGTCCATGGTGATCGCGTGCTTCCCTTTACCGATCAAATCGGTGATGGGAGTGGTCATCTTGTGGTTAAGGTATTCGAGCGATATATCCTCAAGGCCGTGGTTCGGCTTCGAGGGGTTCAACAGGTATGACGCGACCATCGTATCGAACGCGATCCCCGCCAGATGGATGCCGTAGTTCGCGAGGACGATGTATTCGTATTTTATGTTCTGCCCCACCTTCTTTATCCTGCCATTCTCGAAGATCGGTTTCAGCGCGCTGAGCACGCGATCCCTCTCCAGCTTCTTCGGCTCCCTCACTCCCGGCCCCGTTCCTACTCCGACGTAATAGGCGGAGCCTTCCTTGAAGCAGAACGATATCCCTACGAGCGCGGCCTTCACGGGGTCTTTGCTCGTAGTCTCAACGTCGAATGTGAATTCGTCCAGGTCCCGAAGAGTGTCGACGAGCGCCTCAAACGCCGACTCGTCCGCGACGAGAGTGTACTGGGAGCGGAGTTCGTCTTGAGGGACGACTTTTTTAAGGAGGCTCTTGAACTCAAGCGCTTTGAAAAGCTCCGCCAGTTTCTCGTTATCGGGCGCTCTTAATTCAAGGCCCTTCAGGTCCACCTCTATAGGGACATTCCGGTCAGCGGTGGCGAGTTCTTTAGATAGGATCGCCATATTTTCGTTTTCCCGCAGTAGCTTGCGGCGCACCTCGCTCTTGACGCTGTCGATATTGTGCAAGATGTTCTCCAGGGTCCCAAATTCGGACACGAGTTCGATCGCGGTCTTTTCACCGATCCCCTTGACGCCGGGGATATTATCCGATGCATCTCCCATGAGACTCATGATATCGGGTATCGCCTCAGGGCCTACCCCGAAGCGCTCCTTCACCTTGTCGGTGTCGTAGACAAGGCCTTCCTGGTGCGTGCTATAGACCTTTACGCGGTCAGAGACCAGCTGGAGCGCATCCTTATCGCCCGTCACGATATAGACGTCGATGCCGTGCGTCGAGGCCTTCGTCGCGATGGTTGCAAGGATATCGTCCGCTTCATATCCCTGCAGTTCGTAGAGAGGTACATTGTACGCGCGAACTATTTCTTTAATATAGGGGAACTGGCTGGCGAGCTCATCGGGCATCGGCTTACGGTGTATCTTGTACTCTTCGAATTTTTGGTGCCTCACGGTTGGGCCCTTGAGGTCAAATGCGATCGCGAGCATGTCGGGCTTATTATCTTCGATGATCTTAGTGAGCATCGTCACGAACCCATAGACGGCGTTCGTCGGCTGCCCTTTCGAATTGGCCAGCGCCCGTATCGCATAATAGGCCCTGTAACAAAATGAATTACCGTCAATGAGAAACAGTGTTTTTTGGGGCATCGATATAGAGGCGCCTAAAGAGATAGCGTATCGAAGGGCTCTAAGGACATATCACATATGCGCTTTTTAGTGGAGTAATTTAGACCTTGAATTCGTATGTATAGGAATTGTAATGAATGAGGGTCGTGAATTACTGACCTCTATTATAGCGAGACGCTAGCTTTTGTCAATAGAAAAACGTCCGACGATATCGTACAATGTGAAATGATGTGTTACGGTTTTTGCTATATGTTTAAATCCGAAGCACGAAATACGAAATTCTAAACAAATCCGAAATTCGAATTTAGCAGGTTGCCTTTATGCAATTTTTTGTTTCGGATTTCGATATTCGGATTTCGAATTTAACATCGCGCCTTTGCGTAATTATCTTTCGGATTTTTTACTACTGAAAAGCTCATGCGGTCTATCGGCGCTCACCTGCCCCCGCGGTTTTGATTTGTCCCTAGAAATCGCAAAGCGATTTCAGGGATAAAATCCCGGAAATGCTTCGCATTTCTCGGGACGTAGCAAATCAGCGGGGGTCGCGGAACCTCCTTTTACATATTGAACCAAGCACCCCCGCATCTTTGATTTGCGTAGCAAATCAGCGGGGGTCGCGGAACCTCCTTTTACATATTGAACCAAGCACC
>CAYHAE010000075.1:0-8442 GCA_964354545.1 uncultured Planctomycetia bacterium | reverse complement strand
ACGAAACCCTTGTCTTTCAATTTCTTGATGATGAATGGCTCGAAGAGCTCGAGCGCCATCTTCTTCGGCAGGCCGCACTCGTTGAGTTTCAGCTCCGGACCGATTACGATGACGCTCCTTCCGGAATAGTCGACCCTCTTGCCGAGGAGGTTCTGTCTGAACCGCCCCTGTTTGCCTTTCAGCATGTCGCTCAGCGATTTGAGGGGCCTGTTCCCCGGACCCAGGACAGCCCTTCCCTGCCTGCCGTTATCGAGCAAGGCATCGACCGCTTCCTGGAGCATCCGCTTCTCGTTCCTCACGATTATCTCTGGCGCCTTGAGCTCAACGAGCTTCTTCAGGCGGTTATTCCTGTTGAGCACCCTCCGGTAGAGGTCGTTGAGGTCGCTCGTCGCGAACCTGCCGCCATCCAGGGGGACGAGCGGCCTTAGGTCGGGCGGTATGACGGGAAGGATGTCGATGACCATCCATTCGGGCCTGTTCCCTGACTTCTTGAAGTCCTCGATGATCTTGAGGATCTTTACGTTCTTCTTCTGCGAGAGGTCCCCTTTGATCTCTCTGAGCTCTTTCTTAAGCTTGACGGCGAGCTTATCGAGGTCCACCGCCTTCAAGAGGTCCTTGACGGCCTCGGCGCCCATCTTCGACGTGAAGCCCTGTCCGTACTTCTCGCGAAGCTCGTTATACTTCTCTTCAGACAAAAGCTCCTTCGGCTTGAGCGGCGTATTGCCCGGATCTATCACAATGTACTCTTCGTAGTAGAGGACCTTCTCAAGCTCCCTCGAGCTCAGCTCCAAGAGCGTCCCTATCCTCGACGGAAGAACCTTGAAGAACCAGACGTGAGAGACGGGCGTGGCGAGCTCGATATGCCCCATGCGTTCCCTCCGCACGTTGGAACGGGTCACCTCCACGCCGCAGCGGTCGCACACGATGCCCTTGTGTTTTATCCTCTTGTACTTGCCGCAGTTGCACTCATAGTCCTTCGTGGGGCCGAATATGCGTTCGCAGAAGAGGCCGTCTTTTTCGGGCTTCAGGGTCCGGTAATTTATCGTCTCGGGCTTCTTCACCTCGCCTTTGGACCACGACCGTATTACCTGCGGCGAGGCGATCTTTATGCTGATGGCATCAAATGTGGGTGAAAAATGCTGCTCTCTCATTTCTTTTCTCCTGCGAGGGACTCCATCCTCACGTCGAGACAGAGGCTCTGTAATTCCTTGATCAAGACATTGAAAGACTCGGGCGTGCCTCTATAGCTCGTGCTCTCTCCCTTGACGATCGCCTCATATATCCTTGTCCTTCCTTCCACGTCATCGCTCTTCACGGTGAGAAGTTCCTGAAGCGTGTAGGCAGCACCGTACGCCTCGAGCGCCCACACCTCCATCTCTCCGAACCGCTGTCCCCCGAATTGCGCCTTCCCGCCGAGCGGCTGCTGGGTCACAAGCGAATAGGGCCCTATGGAGCGCGCATGTATCTTATCGTCGACCATGTGCGCAAGTTTCATTATATAGATATAGCCGATGGTCACTTTCTGGTCAAAGGGCTTGCCGGTAAGGCCGTCCCTCAACACCACCTTGCCGTCTTCGGGAAGTTTCGCCTTCTCCATCTCGAGCTTGATCTCGCTCTCCCTCGCTCCGTCAAATACGGGTGACGCCACACGGAAACCCATGACCTTGGCAGCCCATCCCAGATGCGTCTCCAGTATCTGTCCGACGTTCATCCTGCTCGGAACACCAAGCGGATTGAGCACTATCTCCACGGGCGTCCCGTCTTCCAGGAACGGCATATCTTCCTCGGGGAGTATCTTGGCGATGACACCCTTGTTGCCGTGCCTGCCGGCCATCTTATCTCCGACGGAGATCTTCCGCTTTGACGCAACGTAGACCTTCACCTTCTTCAAGACCCCCGGAGGAAGCTCGTCGCCCCTCTTGACCTTCTCTATCTCCCGGTCCATCTCGTAGATGAGCTCTTCCATCTGGGTGTCGAGGAGCCGCACGACCGATGAGATCTCCTGCTCGAGGTCAGGATTATTCATCAGTTTTATGTTCTCCAGATCGGCCCTCTCGACTATCTTCTTGAGGTCCTTTAACTTGATGGCCCTGCCCTGGGCGATGAGGACACGCCCCGATTTTTCGTCCAGGATGCCGCTCGCGAGTTTCTGCCCGACCAAAAGCTTCTGCAGCTTCTTATATTTTTCGTCTTTGACCTTTTGGATCTGCGCCTCGTAGAGGTCCTCGACCGCCTTGACCTCTTTCATCTCCTGCGTCTTCTCTTCTTTTGTCTTCGACCTCGCCTCGCGCCTGGAGAATATCCTCACGTCAACAACGATGCCCTCGATCCCGGGAGGGACCGTGAGGGATGCGTCCTTCACATCGCCCGCCTTCTCGCCGAATATCGCTCGAAGCAGCTTCTCCTCGGGAGAAAGCTCAGTCTCGGACTTCGGTGTGACCTTCCCCACCAGTATGTCTCCCGGCTCTACCTCGGCGCCCATCCTCACAATGCCGTGCTCATCGAGATTCCTAAGCGCCTCCTCGCCGACGTTCGGAATGTCCCTCGTGAGCTCTTCGTCGCCGAGCCGCGTATCCCTCGCCTCTATCTCAAACTCTTCGATGTGGATAGAGGTGAAGGTGTCTTCGCGGACGAGCTTCTCGCTCATGAGGATCGCGTCCTCAAAGTTGTATCCCCGCCACGGCATGAACGCACAGAGGATGTTTCGTCCGAGGGCAAGCTCCCCGTCCTTCGTCGCCGGCCCGTCGGCGATCACGTCGCCCTCCTTCACCTTCTTGCCCAACTCTACAATAGGCCTCTGATTGATACACGTGCTCGCATTCGACCTCTCGAACTTCCTCAGTCTATACGACACGCCTGATATCACGATCTCTTTTCCGTCAACGCTCGACACCGTGCCGGAGTTCTTCGTGACCACCGCGGCGCCCGAGTCCTTTGCGGTCCTGTATTCCAGACCCGTTGCGATGAGCGGGGCCTCCGTATCCATGAGGGGGACGGCCTGGCGCTGCATGTTTGAGCCCATGAGGGCCCTGTTCGCGTCGTCGTGCTCGAGGAACGGGATGAGCCCGGCCGCTACGCTCACGAGCTGCCTCGGGGAGACATCCATGTACTGGACCTCTTTCGGGTCAGCCTGGACGAAGTCGTCCCTAAACCGGCAGAAAACCTTCTTCTCCTCAAAGTATCCTTTCGAATCAATTTTCGCATTTGCCTGCGCGATGATATGCGTGTCTTCTATATCCGCCGAGAGATAGTCGACCTTGTCGGTCACCTTCCCGTTCTCCGCCTTCCGGTACGGCGTCTCGATGAATCCGAACTCATTGATCCGCGCGAATGTGCTGAGCGACGCAATGAGGCCGATGTTCGGCCCTTCAGGCGTCTCGATGGGGCACATCCTTCCATAGTGCGAATAGTGGACGTCGCGCACCTCAAATCCCGCCCTCTCCCGGTTGAGCCCTCCCGGCCCAAGGGCGCTCAGGCGCCTCTTGTGCGTCATCTCAGCGAGCGGGTTGACCTGGTCCATGAACTGAGAGAGCTGGCTCCTCCCAAAGAAGTCCCTGACGACGCTTGAGACGAGCTTCGCATTGATGAGGTTATGCGGCATCACGTTCGACAGGTCATAGAGGTTCATCCTCTCCCGCGCCGCGCGTTCTGTCCTCACCAGGCCTATCCTTATCTGGTTCAGCAAAAGCTCCCCGACCGATCTCACGCGCCTGTTCCCGAGGTGGTCTATATCATCGACGTTCCCTTCGCCGTTCTTGATGTCGATGAGGTGCATGATGACGCGCATGAGCGTCTGAGGGGTAATGAGCCGCTGACTCAGGTCCTCATCCATATTGAGCTTCCTGTTGAGCATGTATCGGCCCACGGTGCCCAGGTCATACCTCTTGGCATCAAAGAAAAGCCTCGTGACGAGGTTCATCGCGGATTCGGGCGTCGGCGGGTCTCCCGGCCTAAGCTTCCTGTACATGTCCATCACCGCGCTCTCTCGTGTCTTGGTGTGGTCCCGCTTCAACGTTTCGATGACCTCCGGGTACGGCTTCACCAGCACCCAGGCGTTTCGCACTCCCGTCGCCCACATCTTATCGGCGATATCTTTATCGATCTTCTCATGCTTTTGGACGAGGACCGCTTTCTTTTCGGGATCGACTACGTCCTTCGCAAGGGTCTGTCCGATCAATTTCTTGAGTTGCAGCTCTCTCGTAAAGCTGTATTTCTCTTCGCCGCTGAACGCCCTCATGATATCTTCATCGAGACTGTACCCGAATACCCTCAGGAGCTGTGTCGCGATGAACTTTCTCCTCCTATCGACTATCACATAAAGCGTCTCATTGATGTCCAGCATAAATTCGATCCATGCGCCGCGGTAAGGTATGATCCGCGCAAAATATATCTTCTTACCGGTCTGGTGCGCCTCCTCCTCAAAAGAGATTCCGGGAGAGCGGTGGAGCTGGCTCACGACGACCCTCTCATCTCCGTTCACTATGAACGTACCCGTATCTGTCATGAGGGGTATTTCTCCGAGGTAGACTTCCTGCTCCTTGGACTCGTTCTTTGAGCTGAGCCGCAGCTTTATCTTGAGCGCCCCCGCATAGGTCATGCCGCGCTTCTGACATTCATAAACGTCGTACTTGGGCGTGCCCAGGCTGTAGGCGAGGTACTCGAGCTTATACTCTCCGTTCGCGCTCTCTATCGGGAATACCTCCCTGAACGCGCTCTCCAACCCCTGGACCTTGCGCCGCGTCTTTGGGGCATTGAGCTGCAGAAATTCCTCGTATGAGTGCCTCTGGATGTCCAAGAGATGGGGCATCTCGAAGAACTCTCGTATCTTCCCAAAATTTTTTCTTTCGATCATCCTCTACACCCTATCGTGCCAATGACTTCCTGCGCCATCCGCAGGCCCCTCTTTGTCACGCCTCCCGTGCTGCGCCGTGCGAGGGGTTACTTCAGCTCTACCTTGCCGCCTGCTGCTTCGAGCTGCTTCTTTATCTTCTCCGCCTCTTCCTTTGTGGCACCTTCTTTAACTGTCTTGGGTGCGGCGTCAACAAGGTCCTTCGCCTCTTTCAAACCGAGGCTTGTGATCGCGCGAAGTTCCTTGATGACCTGAATCTTGTTTGCGCCTGAGCTCGTGAGGACCACGTTAAACGTCGTCTTCTCCTCCACAGGAGCCGCGCCCGCTGCGCCGGCTGCGGCGCCGGCTGCGGCCACTGCGACAGGGGCAGCTGCCGAAACCCCGAACTTCGTCTCAAGCGCCTTCACAAGCTCTGCAAGCTCAAGGACAGTGAGGGTCTCTATCGTATCGATGATCCCTTTCAGCTTCGGAGCAGGTTCTACCTTTGTCTCATTCGTTCCCATTGTGAACTCCTTTCAAATTTGCGATCCTTCGATATCCTCCGCGCGCTTTAGGATCGTCTCGAGCGACGCGAGAGGCGAAGCAAATTTGATCCTGAACCCCCCGAAGGGGGTGAAGGATCTCTTCCTTCGACTTTTTATGCCGCGTCAGCTTGGTTTTGCCTCTTTCGCACTCTTAATGGCGTCAACGCAATAGACGAACTTCCTCAGCACCCCTGCCAAAACGCGCACAAAACCTGCGATGGGTGCCTGGATCGTTCCCACGACCCATGCGAGCACTATCTCCCGTGAGGGAAGGCTCGCGATATCGCTCACCACTTTCTCGGAAACGAGCTTTCCATCCAGCACCGCTGCCTTGATCTTCAGCATGCTGTGCTCTTTCGCGAACTTAACGAGGATCTT
Source organism: uncultured Planctomycetia bacterium (assembly GCA_964354545.1). Classification (GTDB taxonomy): domain Bacteria; phylum Omnitrophota; class Gorgyraeia; order 2-01-FULL-45-10; family JAHFGN01; genus CAYHAE01. The sequence continues at coordinate 2,691 of CAYHAE010000075.1, read as the reverse complement.
GGACGCCGCGATGAAGTCGTCTCCTGCAAGGCCGAGGCCGACACCTCCGTCGACGAGAGCCGCGGCATCATCGAGCTTGAGCTTTTGCAGGACTTTTTTCGTGAGGCTGTTCTTGACGACAAAAAAATTCGCGGAGCTTTTCCGCATGTCCCTGCGCAGGCTCTCGAGTTCGCTCGTCGATAGGCCCATATAGTTCGTGATGAATATATTAGGCCGCTCCTTTATATGGGCCTCGACCTCATCCATCATATGTTGCTTACAGCTCTTGCCGAACTTCTCTCTTTCCATCTTGAGCCCTATCCCTTCCTGAACTCAGCAAGATCGAGCTTCACTCCCGGCCCCATCGTGGTGGACATGTAGAGGGTCTTCACGTGCTGCCCTCTCGCACCCTGGGGATTCGAATCCATGAGAGCGTCGATAAATACGCGGCTGTTCTCGAACAGCGCCTCTTCCGTAAACGACAGCTTTCCAACAGGCGCGTGGATCCCCGCCTGCTTGTCCATCTTGAATTCGATCCTTCCCGCCTTAAGCTCCTTTATCGCCTTTGCCATGTCTGTCGTCACTGTCCCTGCCTTTGGATTGGGCATGAGGCCTCTCGGCCCCAGTATCTTCCCAAGCTTTGCGAGGTCCTTCATCATCTCGGGGGATGCGACTGCGACATCGAAATCACACCAGCCTCCTTGGACCTTGGCGATGAGGTCTTCGGCGCCCACATAATCGGCGCCCGCCTCCTTCGCCTTCTTCTCTTCCTCGCCCTTGCAGAATACCGCGATCCTGATCTTCTTCCCGGTCCCATGCGGCAGGGCAACTGTCCCCCGGATGGCCTGAGATGTCTGCTTAGGGTCGATGGAGAGGTGTGCGGCTACCTCAACGGTCTCATCGAATTTAGCCTTTGGGACCTTCTTTACGATGGCGATGGCATCCTTGAGCATATAGCTCTTTGTCCTGTCATACAGGGATGCGAATTGTTTCACTCGTTTCGCGACCTTAGCCATTGCCTGCTGCTGCCCCTCCCTCTTCCACGTCGATCCCCATGCTCCTCGCGGTCCCCTTGACGGTCTTGACCGCTCCTTCGAGATCCTTCGCGTTCAGATCCTTTGCTTTCATCTGTGCGATCTCCCGCACCTGGTCCAGCGTAACCTTTCCGACCTTCTCTTTGTTCGGCACACCGCTCGCTTTTGCGACCCCGCATGCCCTCTTCAAGAGGACCGAGCACGGGGGGCTCTTTATAATAAAGGTAAAGGTCCTGTCCTGATACGCCGTGATTATCACGGGAAGAGTCAGCCCTTCCTGGGACTTCGTCTTCTCATTGAACTGCTTACAGAACTCCATTATATTGAGGCCGTGCTGGCCGAGCGCCGGCCCCACGGGCGGCGCAGGGTTCGCCGCCCCTGCCTGACAGTATAGTTTTATGACCGCCTTTACCTTTTTTGCCATGGGATGCCTACACCTTCTCCACTTGCCACGTCTCCAGCTCCACGGGTGCTGCCCTGCCGAATATGGAGATCATCACCTTTATCTTGCCCTTCGCGAGGTTCATCTCTTCCACGATACCGTTAAAATTGACGAACGGCCCATCGGTGACCCTCACGTTCTCGCCCTTTTCGAACATCACCTTGGGGATGGGCCTCTCCTTCGCCGCCTCGGCCTGTTTCAATATCGTCTTGATCTCCGATTCCTTGAGCGGAACTGGCCGCGACCCTGCTCCCACAAAACCACTCACCCCGGGTATGTTGCGTATGACGTACCAGCTCTCGTCCGTGAGTTCCATCTCTATCAAGACATACCCGGGAAAGAACTTGCGCTGGCTTATCTTCTTCTTGCCCCCCTTTACCTCTGATACCTGTTCGGTGGGGATCATGACCTGCGCAACGAGGTCTTTAGTGATACCCGATTTTATTGCGCCTTCTAGCGCGCTCTTTACCTTGTCCTCATATCCTGTCTGCGTATGGATCACGTACCACTGTTTCATTCTTACGCCCTTACCTCTAATATACGAGCCATCAGTAGCGCGCCATCAGCATTACGACGTTCACGATCCTTGACAATAGGAGATCGCAGATGCCAATGAACACCGACAGGATTGCGAGCGACACCAGTACGACTACCGTGGAGGCCACGAGGTCGTCCCGCGAAGACCACGTGACCTTCCCTAATTCCAACCTCACTTCCTTGAAGTAATTGGCAATCTTATGTGTAATCGCCATTGCTCACCCTAGGCGGACCCTTAGGCCTCGGAATTGGCAGGAGCGGCAGGAATCGAACCCGCAGTAACGGTTTTGGAGACCGTTGGTTTACCATTAACCGACGCTCCTAACCTTGCCGACCTTTGAACACACCTATTTAATCTCTTTGTGAAGCGTGTGCTTCTTGCAGAACTTGCAGAACTTCTTCAGCTCCAGCTTGTCAGGGTTCTTCTTCTTATTCTTAGTCGAAGCATAGTTTCTGTTCTTACACTGCGTGCATTCAAATGTGATAATATCCTGCATTTTACCTTTGTCTATAGCTGCGTGAGTGTAAGGTTTAATGTGTAATGTGTAAGGTTTCGTTCATCATCCCATTACACTTTAAACTCTACACCTTAAACTTTACACCTGCCTGCCGGCAGGCAGGCCTTACGCTTTTCACTCAATAACCTCGGTCACCACGCCCGCGCCGACCGTATGCCCGCCCTCCCGTATCGCGAACCGA
>CAYHAE010000074.1:0-8880 GCA_964354545.1 uncultured Planctomycetia bacterium | reverse complement strand
GAGCCCGTGAGGGCGACAGGCGGGAGAACCCCAGTCTTCAGGCTGAGAACCTGACGTCCTGGACCAGGCTAGACGATGGGGCCGGTCGTATAGCATTCTCAATGAATGCGAAGGTATCGCAAGGTGCGATTATACCATGTATTCGGGAGATTATCAATAGGTGCGATACGAAAATAGGGCGAAGCGGAATGATGCGGAGGGGATTTCCCCGCCGGGCGTCCTTCGGACTTGGCGGGGTCCCGCCGAGCCCGTGAGGGCGACAGGCGGGAGAACCCCAGTCTTCAGGCTGAGAACCTGACATCCTGGACCAGGCTAGACGATGGGGCCATAAAAGCGTAACGGGCAGAACGTCCGAGAGTTCCCGAAGAAACTTACAGAGTGAATTATAGCATGAGTTTCCCATATTATCAATATCTCGATGCGGGATGCGCGATAAAAAAGGATGTCCCTCTCCCCATCAGGGGAGAGGGACATGGCTTGGGGAGGTGATACTACGCTGCGACCTTGAACAATGCCTGCAGGTCCTGCTCTTCTCTATTCCTGTAGTCGAGTTTCACAGGCCTCGGCAATATGCTTATTATCCACTGCGCCAGGTTCCGCACCTTCTGCAAAAGTCCCGCCTCAGGCGCTTCGCCCGTGAATGCCCTGTACGCGTGGGTGAAGAGAGACTCATTCTCATCGAGGATGGCGACGCCAACCATTGCCATGGCGTAAAGGTTGACGAAACGGATGTTGGTCTGGGTGTCGATCGCCTGGAGCTCGCCCGTCTGCACCACGCAATAGTTCGTGTCTTTCACATCGTCGATCCCCGCGTGATCTAACCCTTTCACGAGAGAACCGTCGTCCAGGACGATGACGTTCTTGCCTTCATGGCGCAGCTCGTTTACCTTGTGCGCCAGCTCTTCCTGGGTACGCACCCTCACGACGCTGCCTTCGAACGTCCTGCCGAGCCCCTGTTCCATTACTCTGTACTTCTGCGGCAGTCCTAATGTATCGCTCCTTGAACCGAGGTCTTGATTCGCCGACTCACACAGCCCGGCATTGATGATGACAGCCTTATCGCTTAAGCCCATGTCAACGCCCTTCTGCGCAAGGCTCAACGACATCTGGGCGGTGAGGTCTCGAACCTCGTCGATGGCATCGGAGACAGATGGCACCGTCCCGGTTGTCGAGTGCCGAACACCGTCACCGGCTTTAAGCTGTCCCTCGAAAACCTGCATCTCGGTCTGGAACGCACGGGCCGGGTCCTCGCCTTTCCTGCTTATGCTTCCTCCGCCCCTGCGTTGGACGGTGAGCGCTCCGCATACGCTCGCGCCTTTCGCCGCCTCAACGGGCGACATGCCTTTCGCAACCGCATATGCGATATACGCGCTATAGCTGTCGCCTGCGCCTGTCCCATCGACGAAGTCCTCTTTCGTCACCTTCACCGCCGGTATGTGGAACGAGACTGTGGCGCCGAATACGTTCTCGCCGATCGTGAGCACCTCACTGCCTTCCTCGCCGTTCTTCAGGAAGACCGCGGGGATACCCAGCTGGGAGAAATAAAGAAGGTTCGCGCCTGGTTCTGAACGTCCGGTGATGAGCTTCGCCTCCTTGATGCTCGGGGTGATGTAGTCGAGTTTCGACATCGCCCTGCGCGCGGCCTCGGACTTTTCCTTTCCGTAGAGGTCGACGACCGTATCCCACCCCACCTTGAGTCCCCGCTCCTTCGCCCATCCGACGAGATCCTCCACCTCATCCATGAGCTTCGGGGTGATGGCGATGCCGCCGAGGTGCAGGACTGACGCCTCGGTCATGCCCTGCATCACATCCTTCGCCTCAAGGTACTCGTTCGCGCTCCCAAGTGCCAGGTTGTACGCGGTCGTACCCGTGTCCTTGTTCGAGAATATGAGGTTCGTCGAGGTCGAGACCCCTTTCACCACCTTGACGCCGCTCGTGTCCATCCCCTTCGACCTCATGAACTCGATCGCTCTCCTGCCGAACTCATCGTCTCCCACGGCGCATATGAGTTTCACCTTGGCTCCGAGCTCGTGGAGGACCATCGCCGATGCGAAGGCCGGACCGCCGTAAGTCACACCCAGCTTGCCCTTTAGCTCAGGCGACAGACCACTGAGGTAGGCATCGGTATATTTCCTGTCGGGTGTTTTGAACTCCTTGTCCTCCTGGTACGCAAGGTGCGCACGCAGGTCCTCTGCCGGCAGTGGGAACTCGCTTCCTTCTCCTATCGTCACGATGACGTCCGCGACAATGCTCCCCGCGACCACGATAGAGGGCGCCTCCTGGGCCGTCCCGCTCGTCGAGCCGCGAGGTGCGGACGAAGCAAACATCTCCTCGACAGTTCCCTGTCGCAACGTACGCCTGAGGTTGGTGAGCGTGTCTTTATCCCCGGGTTCCGTGACGGGGAACTCTATCAATGTCACATCGCCCGTTTCCTCGACCATGAAGTAACTCTCCCGTGCCACCTGGAGCGGCCGCCAGGCCTCCTCGGGTGTCTGCCGTATGAATATCTTTCCCTCTGCATTTTTCACGGCCTGGGGTGGACGAGTGAAGAGTGCATAGGCGCTGCGCACCACCGGTAGATTCCCTGTTTGTCCCGGAGGGATCAATTTATGCAAGAGCGTTAGGCCCTGGTCGATCGTCAATCTGACATTTCCTTTCGGCGGCGCAGGCACTTTGAGCGTCTCCGCACGTCCGCTCGTCGAGAGACGTACTCCGATGCCTGAATGCTTGTTGATAGCCGCCTCGAGTCCGGCGATGTCGTCAAAACCGACCCGTTTTCCGTCGGGGAATATCACTGTCTCACCGGGCCCTGTAATGGCGCCGATGCCCGCCTGCCTGCTCAGTTTATCAGCGAATTCCTGAGGACTCGCCGCATGGAACGAAGCGCCGCTAGGAACGGTGACCGTGTAGATATCATACATTCTGTCGATCTTCGCTTCCCCCGTCGTCGACTGGCGCTCGCGAGTATCACCATGAGTAGCCGTCCCCGAAGGGGACTGCCGGATCTCTCCGATCTTTGCCTCGAATGCGGCGAGCGACTTTCTATAATCCGCTTCGAAGAGGTCTCCGCCCCTCCACGTGAGGATCTTAGCGAGCGCTTCGAGATCGCATGCAAATCCCGCTGCGTTCACGTCGAGCCGTTCTTGTTCGCAGAGCTCGGGCGACAGCGTGCCGCTCGTCACAAGGGATTCGAGTCTGCGATTGTAGTTGGCGACTTCTGTCCTTATATCGACACCCTTATCTGAAGGGTGCGTACCCTGCATGCCGAGGATCGCCTCAGTGTGTTTCGCAAGGAGCGCGTTCGCAGCATCGATGATCTGCTGTGGCGTAAGTCCGCCGTGCGCATACGTGCATTGACCCTGTGGATTGTACTTCGTGATGATCCTGTTATCGTCTATGGCATTATCGAGACGCGCGATGGCCGCTCCCTTCTCCACATCGCTCATGCCCTTGAACCTGTTCTCGATCGCATCGATGAGGCCGTCCGGCATGGTGTTGACGGTGTTCGTCCCGATGAGGTTGACGAAATAGAGGAGCGCGTCTACGCCCCGCTTCACGTCCGGCTCCTTCACCATCGTAGATGCCCAGAGGGGGACCCTTGGCCTTATCGCGCCGAGACCCTTTGTCTTCGCTGTCCCATTGAGCGCTTCGAACCGCGCCCGCAACTCCGCCAACCGCGGATGCATCGGGGTCCCTTCGGGAAGCCCTTTCCCGAAGTAGACGTAGTTATTCCACCTTCCCACGATCTTCGCCTGCGCGACCGCGACGAGATCCTTGATGAGCTCCCATTGCTCGGCGTCTTCTCCCTGCAATACCCCGGAGGCCTTGAGTTTCTCGAATAGAGTATAGAGCAGTATGTCGGTCCTCGAGAGGAAGAACGAATCGACTCCGAAATAGGTATCGACAGGGAGTCCTGCCGCGACCCGCGCCTCGAGCTTCTCGATCTGGACGAGCTGGCTCTCGACCCACTGGTCGAACCCGAACATGAGTGTGAGGTTGTCCCTTACGACACGGGGCGTCGCCGCATTCCTCCTGATCGCCTCGAACCCCGCTGCAGTGGAGGGTGTCTTCACCATGGTCACAAATGGGTTGAGCGCCGTGATCTCTTTCTGATATCTCGCTGTCGTCTCAACGTCGTGGATGTACTGAGGAGGGACCTCGTAGCTCGCGGTCCCTTGCGGATTACCTGCGGCCTCCGAGGTAGCCAGCCCGATGAGGACCGTATAGCGCTGGAACGCGGGCATCGTCACCTTGTCGTATACCTCTCCAGCGTCAGTTCTCCCATCTGCCACCTCGGCCCTTATGGCAGTGTCGAACTGCCCCTGGCTTGCGCACTTCTGAAAGATGCTCAAGTTCGTCGTGATACCCATCATGCCGGAGACAGCGCTGAGGGCAATGATCTGGAGCGTGCTCAAGGGATAATTGTCCCTGTAGAAGTCCTGGCCGTTCGGGTTGTCATGCCTCTTGAGGGACGCGAGCGGGCTTCTGTAGGTAACGGTGACGGAATCGTTGTCATCGAGGGTATCTCCTTGCGGCACCCTGCCGTTCACGAGCACATACGGCCCACCGGATAAGCCCTGGGCAAGCAGGATATCCGGATTGAGCGCGAGGCTCGCGATCGTCTCCCTAAGCGAGTTCTTCACGATCGGAACCTGTGAGAGCAGTATCCCGTTGATAGCGAAGGTGGCTGTCACGGCCCCGCTTGTCGACTGGCGCTCGCGAGCATCACCATGAGTAGCCGTCCCCGAAGGGGAGGCGCGGACGGCGCTTCTCGCTCGCTCCCCTAAAGACCTCGCTGCGTCTATGCGGGCGCTGAGCTCGCTCTGAGGCACCCCATAGGCCCTGCACCCTTGCGCGAGCCGCATCTCTGCCTCCCTCTGTATGTGCAGAGACGTCACTCCCCTTAACCCTACGGCGCGCGCCTGTGCGGCGATCTTTCGAACGAGGAGCATGGCGGCGATCGTCCTCCACGCGTTCTCGAGCTGCTGCGTCCTGTCTTCTGCTGTCCGGTTATCTACTGCCGCAACCTCATCTGCGAGGCTCCTCTTCGCGTCCTTCTTTTCGTTGGTAAGTTCTGAGGCGTAATAGGCGGCGACAGTGTCGGCGTTGCGCGGCCCGAGATCCGCGAACCCGATATTCGTAATAAGGAAGGCCTGAGCGATAATGATCGATACGACCCTCTTCACAGGACCATTTCCGATGCCTTTGTGAACAAACATTGTCTTCCTCCTTTTTTTGTCCAAAAAAAGGCAGACCATCCTATCTGGTCTGCCAAGCATTTAGGTTTGTAAATTCTTTTATAATTGCAAAGCCGTGTCAGTATACCTGAAAAAAATGTTTTGTCAAGGCCGTGAATCAAAATATTGTCATTCCTAACGGGGGAATAGGGCGATAGGCTTGGGTTCTCTTAGGTAATTGTATTCGAGATAAATATCAGGTGGGATACCTTGTGAAGCGCAAGGACTCTGGTAGGTGCTTCGCAGGACCTGCAACGATTCCTACGAAGCCCTTACCACAGTTTACCTATCGAAGGGCGAAGTAGAATGGTGCGGAGAGGGGGATTTCCCTTCGCTCGGCCAGAGGCCTCGCTCCGGGCCGGCCACGTTTGCTGTCGCCAGAGGCTTTTCCTCCTATTCGTCGGCGCAAACGTGGCTTCAAATCCCCTTGGCGGGTGTCAACACGGAAAATTATGGTGCGGAGAGGGGGATTTGAACCCCCATGGGTTGCCCCACATGCCCCTCAAACATGCGTGTCTGCCAGTTCCACCATCTCCGCACGCGTATTGTCGAACGCTTCTGTAGCTTGGAAGAGAAACTGTGTATCTCTAACGACACCTCTGGTCTGCAAAGAGGGGGATTTTTAATGAGCAGATTAGTTACGTCGTCTGAAAGACGATGTAACTAATAGGCCTCGGAGAGGCCGTCTGCGAATTAATCCCGCCGCTTAGATTTACGAAGTAAATCTGGCGGGAGAACCCCCATGGGTTGCCCCACATGCCCCTCAAACATGCGTGTCTGCCAGTTCCACCATCTCCGCACGAATATAGAATAATGATGTGGCGGTCTTATATTATACAAATTAATCCAGATTTTGTAAAGTTTTCTCTTCTACAGGTCGCGAAGCGACACAACTTTAGAAGGATATGGTGTGCGAGGAAAAGGGAGATAGCTCTCCCTTTTCCTCGCCTAAGGAGGATGGTTATTAAGGATATTCCCTTAAAGGAAAAGGGTTACAGCGAACGAGCAACGATTTTCAGTATGGCGAGTGAGCGCCATAAGGGGAAAACCACGTTTTCCCCTTGGAAAATTTAAAACCCTCCCTGCTATAGCATGTAGGAGGGTTTTAAATTTTGGCTGACGGGCAAGGTCTACTTCGCGCTTCACGCAAGGACGCTGGTATGCGCTTCGTAGGACTTTCCCTTTTTTATCAATCCCTACGAAGCCGTACCATCACTTTACATGCTGAACGGCGAAGTAGGATGGCTGACGGGCAAGGATTTGAACCTTGACAAGCAGATCCAGAGTCTGCTGTGCTACCGTTACACCACCCGTCAACGTTTCGAAGAAACGTTGATCCCGAGGTTGCGACAAATCGGAGCAACCGAGGGATCTTAATCTTTTCAAAGAAAATTTGACCCTGACCCCGCCATGGACAGGGGAAGGACCTCAATCTTTCATAGCAAATTCACTACTAAGACGACGACGCGCCCTGCGTCTGCACTAAAATATATACTATAAAAGTGTGATTTTCAACTTCTTTCGAATGGCCGCTTTCCAAGAGGTCCGTGCCGATCAGGATTTTTTATTCCCTATCTTCGTCCATTCGTCCTTGAGCGATACAATCCGGCTAAAGACCTTTTCCCCTCGTTGCAGGGTGATCGGATCGAGGTAAAAGTATCCAAGCCTCTCAAATTGATAACGGCTTCCGGGAGCAGCTTTCTTGAGCGACGGCTCTAGTTTACAGGAAGACAGGACTTCGAGCGAGCGCGGATTAAGATTGGCGCGAAAATCGGTACCTTCCGGAACGTCCTCCGGATCTCTTACGGTGAAGAGGTGGTCGTAAAGCCGGACCTCTGCCTCGATAGCGTGGGGGGCGCTCACCCAGTGCATAGTCGCCTTCACCTTCCTGCCGTCCGGCGCATCGCCGCCGCGGGTGGCCTGGTCATAGGTACAATGGACCTCAGCTACCCTGCCAGTCTTTGGGTCTTTTATTACTTCAACGCACTTCACGAAATATGCGTAGCGCAGCCGCACTTCTCTTCCCGGCGCAAGCCGGAAGTACTTCGCCGGAGGATCTTCACGGAAATCATCCTTTTCGATATAGAGCTCCCTCGAGAAAGGCACTTTCCGGGTCCCCATTGCGGGGTCTTCCGGATTATTGATGGCATCAAGCTCCTCAGTCTGTTGGGGCGGATAGTTCACGATGACGAGCTTGAGCGGCTTCAGGACGGCCATGGCGCGCGGGGCGGTCTTATTGAGTTCCTCTCGTATGAAATTTTCCAAGAGCGCGATGTCCACGACGCTCTCTACCTTAGCCACGCCTACTCGATCGCAGAAATTCCGTATTGCTGAGGCCGCATACCCGCGCCGCCGTAAACCCGAGAGCGTCGGCATGCGGGGGTCGTCCCACCCGTTCACGCGCCCTTCCTCGACCAGCTGGAGAAGCTTCCTCTTGCTGAGTACGGTATGGCTCACGTTGAGGCGTGCGAACTCGATCTGCTGGGGGTGGTAGACGCCGAGCTGGTCGAGAATCCAGTCATAGAGGGGGCGGTTGTTCTCGAACTCGAGCGTACAGATGGAATGGGTGATGCCCTCGATCGAATCGGATAGACAGTGGGCGAAGTCGTACATCGGATAGATGCACCACGTGTCTCCCGTGCGGTGGTGGTGCCCACGCTTTATGCGATAGAGGACGGGGTCGCGCATGACGATGTTCGGGTGCGCCATGTCGATCCGTGCCCGCAGGACACGTGAGCCGTCGGGAAACTCCCCCTTCCTCATGCGTTCGAAGAGATCGAGGCTCTCCTCAACCGGCCGGTCCCGGTAAGGGCTCGCCTTCCCCGGCTCGGTAAGCGTTCCGCGGTGTTCCCGTATCTCGTCCATGCTGAGGTCGCAGACGTAGGCCTTCCCTCTCTTTATGAGCTCGACGGCGTACTCATAGAGCTTCCCGAAATAATCGGATGCGTAGTAAAGGCGGTCTCCCCAGTCGAACCCGAGCCATCGAACGTCCTCGATGATGGAGTTGGCGTACTCCGCCTCCTCCTTTGCCGGGTTCGTATCGTCCATCCTGAGGTTGCAGAAACCTCTGTAGTCGCTCGCGATGCCGAAGTTGAGGCAGATGCTCTTGGCGTGGCCGATGTGGAGATACCCGTTGGGCTCCGGGGGGAACCGCGTATGGACCCTGCCGTCGAACCTCCTGGTCGTGAGATGTCCGTCGATGATCTCGCGAATGAAGTTGGTCGTCATGGTCTTTCCCATGGTGAGTGCGTGGGCGTTCGAAAAACGGCGTCCTTTTTCAGGCGGATGCTTTGCGCATCCGCTCGATCACTTTTGCCTTCCCCAATACTTCCATCATCTCGAAGAGACCCGCTCCGGATGTCTTGCCGCTGATCGCCATCCGAGTGGGGTGGATGACCTGGCTCGCCTTGAGATTACGCTCCTGTGCCATTACACGACACGCCTGCTCGGCCGCGGTGTGCGAGAAGCCGCTCAGTCCTTCGAGCCTGCCGGCATATTCGCGCAGTATCTCTCTATTCTCCGCGCCCATCAGGTACTTCTCGGCGCCTTGCCCGTCGACGGCATAGGTGTCGCTAAAGAAATGGTCGGTGAGCCCGACGAATTCGGAGAGCGTCTTCATGCGCATCTTATAGAGATCGATCAC
>CAYHAE010000073.1:0-8959 GCA_964354545.1 uncultured Planctomycetia bacterium | reverse complement strand
GTCAGCCGAGGAGGCGAAGGCCTACGGCATCGTCGATGAGGTGATCGAGAATATCAGCAAGAAAAAATGACGGTTAACTTAAAACGCAAAGCGCAAAACGAAAAACTTCAACTCAAAACTTAAAACGTTTTTCCGCCAGTAGCGGATCCGCCTTCGGCGGAGAGTTTTAAGCTGTCGTTTTACGCTTTTCGCTTTACACTTTACGTTACCGTGGGAGGTTAGAGTGAAAAAGAACTACCTGATGACACCGGGGCCGACACCGGTTCCGCCGGAAGTCTTGCTGGAGATGGCAAAACCATTGATTCATCACAGGACCCCGCAGTACCTCGCAATATTCAAGAAGGTGCTCGAAGGGATGAAGACAGTATTCAAGACATCGAACGATGTATGCGTCTTTACATCGAGCGGAACGGGCGCAATGGAGGCCTCGGTTGTCAATATCCTCTCTCCCGGGGACAAGGCAATCGTGGTGCAGGGAGGTAAATTCGGCGAACGGTTCGGAGAGCTATGCAAGGCGTACGGGATCGAGTTCATCCCCATCAACGTCACGTGGGGCACGCCTGCCGATCCTAAGGTCATCAAGGAGGCCCTCGAGAAGAATAAAGGAGTCGCGGCAGTATACACAACGCTCTCCGAAACGTCTACGGGCACTGTCAACGATATGCGAGAGATCGGCTCGATCGTGAAGGATCACGATGCGATCCTTGTCGTGGACGCGATCAGCGGCCTGGGCGCCGACGACCTCCAGACCGATGCGTGGAACGTCGATATGGCGGTGAGCGGTTCCCAGAAAGGCCTCATGATCCCTCCCGGACTCGCGTTCGTCACGGTATCCAAGAAGGCATGGGCGAAGGTGGAGAAGTCGAGGCTCCCAAAGTACTACTTCAATCTCAAACACTACAGGAAGGCGCTTCAGGACAATGATACTCCCTGGACGTCCGCGGTCAGCCTCGTCATAGGGCTTCAGAAGTCCCTTGAGATCATTCTCGGCGAAGGGATGGACGCGGTCCTCGCCCGGCACGCAAAGATGGCGAAGGCAGTACGCGAGGGCGCGAAGGCGCTTGGTCTTTCAATCTATTCGTCGAGCCCGTCCAATGCGGTCACGCCGATCAATGTACCCACGGGAATTGACGGAGAACTCCTTGTGAAGACGATGCGCGATAAATATGGCGTGACCGTCGCGGGCGGCCAGTCGGAGCTAAAGGGTAAGATCTTCAGGATCGCGCACCTCGGCTTTATGGAGAACTTTGATTGCGTCGTTGCGCTCTCCGCCCTTGAGATCGTGGCAAGCGAGATGGGGTACACGCTCGAACACGGAAAAGGTGTCGGGGCAGCGGAAAAAGCGATACTTGGGAAATGAGCGAGGAGGGCCGTATGGCTTTAAAAATCCTGATAAGCGATTCTCTTTCAAAAGAGGCGGTTGAGATCCTCAAGAAGGAAAAGGACTTTATCGTCGACGTCAACACGAAACTCTCGCCCGATGAGCTGACGAAGACGATACGGGACTACGACGCCCTCATCGTGCGCAGTGCGACAAAGGTGACAAAGGGCGTGATCGATGCCGCAGAGAAGCTGAAGATCATCGGAAGGGCCGGGGTAGGCCTTGATAACGTGGACCTCGAGTCGGCCTCGAAGAAGGGCATCATCGTGGTGAATACGCCTGCGGGCAACACGATCTCGACCGCGGAGCACACGTTTTCGCTCATGCTCGCCCTTGCGAGGAATATCGCTCCCGCGGACCTTTCGATGAAGAAAGGGGAATGGGAGAGGAAGAAGTTCATGGGCGTCGAGCTCTACGGCAAGACGCTCGGCATCATGGGGCTGGGAAGAATAGGGACCGAGGTCGCGAAGAGGGCGCTCAGCTTCGAGATGAAGGTCCTCGCGTTCGACCCCTACCTTTCTGCGGATAAGGCGAAGCAGCTCGGCATAGAGCTCGTGGGTATGGACGAACTGCTGAAGAGGTCCGACTATATCACGGTCCATACCCCCCTCACCGAGGACACGAAGCATATGATCGGGGAGAAGGAGATCGCCATGATGAAGCCGGGGGTGCGCGTCATCAACTGCGCGCGCGGAGGGATTGTCGACGAGGATGCGCTCGCGAAGGCGATCGAGTCGGGCAAGGCCGCAGGCGCCGCGTTCGACGTCTTCGAGACCGAACCTCCGGCAGGCTCAAAGCTCCTTAAGCTCGATAAGGTCGTTCTCACGCCCCACCTCGGCGCGTCTACCGAGGAGGCGCAGGCGAACGTGGCAATCGATGTCGCGAATACGATACGGGATGCGCTCCTCGATCGCGGCGTGAGGAATGCCGTGAACTTCCCGTCGGTTGACCCCGAAACGTTCAAGGCCATCGAGCCATACCTCAGGCTTGCCGAGAAGATGGGGTCGATGCAGGCCCAGCTCGTCGACGGGCACATCCTGCGTGTCAAGATCCGGTACGTGGGGGAACTGCTCCGGTACGACCTCGCGCCGTTCACCCTCTCCATCATGAAGGGCATGCTCACGCCCATCCTGCAGGAGACGGTGAACTTTGTCAATGCCCTTGTCATCGCAAAGGAGCGCGGCATCAACATCATCGAGACGAAGACGGCGGAGGTGGCAGACTTCTCCAGCCTCATATGGGTAGAGGTAGAGACCGACAAGATGAAACTCTCCGTGATGGGGACCCTCTTCACAAAGGTCGACCCCCGCATCGTCAAGATAAACGACTCATACATCGATTCGGTCCCCGTGGGGCACATGCTTGTGGTCAAGAACAAGGACGTCCCGGGCATCATAGGTCAGATAGGAACGATCCTCGGCAAGAACGGGATCAATATAGCCGCCATGTCGTTCGGAAGGGAAGAGAAAGGCGGGATCGCATTGTCCGTGGTGAACGTCGACCAGGAAGTTCCGAAGAACGTCATCGATGAGATCCGGAAGGCAAAAAATATTTATGACGTGAAGGCCATCAAATTGTAACCGCGGGGCCGGGTTAAAGAGGAGGACCAGGGTGAAAAAACAGAATAAGATCTATATTCTCGACGTGACCAACAGGGACGGTGTACAGACGTCAAGGCTCGGTCTCGCGAAGCTCCAGAAGACGATGATCAACCTCTACCTTAACGAGGTGGGCGTCAGCCAGAGCGAATTCGGTTTTCCCGTCACGCGCCACGAGACCAACTATCTCAATGCGAACCTCGAGCTCGCGCGGATGGGGGTATTGAAGCCGATCGTCCTGAGCGGGTGGGTGCGGGCCATCAGAGGGGATGTCGAAAAGGCGGTGAAGATGACGAAGGTCGAGAACCTCAACCTCTCGATATCGACGTCCGAGCAGATGATCCGGGGAAAGTTCCAGGGGAAGTATTCGAAGGAGGAGGTCATCAGGGAGATGACCGAGGCGCTCGACCTCGCAAAGAAGAAGGGGATGAAGATCGTCGGCGCGAACGCCGAAGATGCGTCGAGGACGGGCCTCGAGTACCTCATCCGGTTTGCGAGGGCGGCGAAACGGCACGGCGCGAACAGGTTCAGGTACTGCGATACGCTCGGCTACGATGACCCCTTCACCATCTACGAGAGGGTGAAGGTGATCGCCGAAGAGGTGAAGATCCCCATCGAGCTGCACTGTCACAACGACCTTGGCATGGTCGTCGCGTGCAGCGTCGCGGGCGCAAAGGCCGCGATAGACGCGGGCGTCGATGCGTATATCAACACGACGGTGAACGGGATGGGGGAGAGGGCGGGGAACGCGGACCTCGTGAGCGTGATACTGGCGATCAAGTATGCGAGCGGGTTCTCCGGGAAATACGTGCTGGACGAACGGGTGAAGCTCTCATGCGCATGGAAGATCGCGAAGTATGCGTCGTACGCATTCGGGGTGCCGATCCCGATCAACCAACCCGGCGTGGGAGCAAACGCGTTCTCCCACTCATCCGGAATCCACGCGGACGGCGCGCTCAAGGACAGGCGCAACTACGAGCTCTACGATTTCGAGGAGCTCGGCAGGGGAGAGCCGGAGACGATAGAGACGGGCAGGCAGATTATCGCGGGTGAGTACAGCGGCATAAAAGGTTTCAGGAACGTCTACGACAGGCTCGAGATAAGGTTTAAGGACGACAAAGAGGCGGCGAACATACTCGAGCTCGTGAGGTACGCCAACGTCCATACTCAGCAGCCTCTCACGGAGGACGAACTGAGGTTCGTCGCGAAGTACCCGGATATCGCGCGTAAGATCTTCGCGATGGAACCCTGATGGTGAGGTACAGGATGAAGCGCTATATAGAGTGTGCAATTCTGCTCGAATGCCTTCTGGTGGCATCTGCCGTGCTCCACGCAGAAGGAGGAGAGGGAGAAAAGGCGACGGCTGAGAGTTCAGCGCCGTCGGAGACTGCGGAGGCGACGACCGCCGTCTCCGCCGAAGAAGCTCCTGCGAGCACGACCACGGCTGCGGCAGCGGATACGGCTTCGGCTCCGTCAGGCGAAACCGGCAAGGCCGAAGAGGCTGCCGGTGAAAAGGGAACAGAAGAAAAAGATGCATACGAGGGCGTCACGAAAGAAGAGGTGCTCAAAGAGCTCACGGCTGAATTAGAGCACGAGGACGAAGACGTCTTCACGATGGTTCCGGACATGGGGAGGGCCACCGATGATCAGGGGAAGGTGTACTTTACGGTCAAGAGCGGGGATTCTCCCCCGGCGCGGCTTGAAGATCTGGATAGAGACCAGCTGATCATCTTGCGCACGAGGATCAACCAGGCGAGGGTAGTAATACAGTCGCAGAGGATCCAGCAGCAAGTCAATTTCATAAGTAGAAATATCCAGACCATCCAGAGCATGCAGAACCAGCAGAGGCAGCAGGTCCCGGCGCAGGCTCAGGTCACGGGGCCTCCCCAGGTTGCAAAACCCCCTCAAACGGCCCCGCCGCCCCAGCCGCCTACGGTGTTCATACCTCCGCCTCCCCCACGACGGCAAGAAAGGTAGCGACTGATGCCTAATATCATTCTGGTGGGAGCGCAGTGGGGTGACGAGGGCAAAGGCAAGGTCATCGATATCCTCTCCCATAAGGCAGATTACATCGTACGGTATCAGGGCGGGAACAACGCCGGCCACACCGTCGTCATAGGCGAGGACGAGTTCGTCCTCCACCTCGTCCCCTCAGGCATCCTCCATAAGACCAAGATCTGCGTGATAGGTAACGGTGTCGTCATCGACCCTAAGGCCCTCTTCGAGGAGATCGGGGTCCTGAAGGATAAGGGCGTCGACGTCGAGGGGAGGCTCCTCATAAGCGACAAGGCGCATATCATATTTCCATACCACAGGAGGCTGGACGAGCTCAGGGAGCTCAAGAAGAAGGATAAGCTCGGGACGACGAAGAGGGGCATAGGTCCGTGCTATGCCGACAAGGTCGCGAGGACAGGCATGAGGGTGATCGACCTCTTGAACGAAAAGGTCTTGAGGGAGAAGCTCAAGAACATCCTTGACGAAAAGAACGCCATATTGACGAAGATATACAATGACCCGGGGTACAGCTTCGATGCGCTCTTCGCCGAATACCGTGACTACGGCGTGAAGATAAAGCGATACGTGTGCGATGCCGCCAAGGTCCTCTCGGATGCAGTGAGACGCAAGAAGCGCATTCTCTTTGAGGGGGCCCAGGGCACGCTCCTGGACGTAGACCACGGGACCTATCCCTTTGTGACGTCGAGCAACGCGACCGCGGGAGGCGCCTGCACGGGCACCGGCGTCGGGCCGACGAAGATAGATAAGGTCGTGGGCGTGGTAAAGGCATACACGACACGGGTGGGAGAAGGGCCGTTCCCGACAGAGTTCCCCGCCGACCTCATGGAAACGATACGTACGAAAGGCCGGGAATTCGGCGCCACCACCGGCAGGCCCAGGCGCTGCGGCTGGTTCGACGCTGTTCTCGTGAGACATTCCATTATGGTGAACGGGATAGATGAGATCGTGGTGACGAAGCTCGATGTGTTGGATGAGCTCGACAAGATAAGGATATGCACGTCTTATACATATGAGGGCCAGACGTACAGGGATTTCCCCGCGGATCTGGAGACGCTCATGCGCTGCGAACCCGTGTACGAGGAGCTGCCCGGCTGGCAGTCGGATACGACAAAGATCACCGCGTACGGTAAGCTGCCGAAGATGGCGAAGAGCTATCTTAAGCGGCTCGCGAAGGTCCTGAATACGCGGATCGCGCTCATATCGGTCGGATCAGAGCGAAGCCAGACGTTTTCAGTGGAATAGGGACATATAAAAGGAGGTACCATGTTCAATTTGCTTACCCTTGCGCCCGCGGGATCGGTGCTCGCGCTCCTCTTTGCGGGCTACCTCTCGTGGAGCATCCTCAAGAAGGACGAGGGCACAGAGGAGATGCGGAGCATCGCCCAGGCCGTCAGGGAAGGGGCGGTTGCGTACCTGAAGCGGCAGTACATGGGCGTGGCCCTTTTCTTCGGCGTCATGTTCCTGATATTATTGATAATGGCGATGAACAAGTATCTTCCCATATTCGTGCCGTTCGCATTCCTCACAGGAGGTTTCTTCTCAGGCCTTTCAGGATTCATCGGGATGACCATTGCGACAAGGTCGAGCGCAAGGACGACGAATGCCGCCAAGAGCAGCCTCAACAGCGGCCTTCAAGTTGCATTCTCTTCCGGCGCTGTCATGGGCCTCACGGTCGTCGGTCTGGGGCTCCTGGATTTGTCTATATGGTACTACCTGCTCCAGTGGTACTACTCCGTGCACCCGCTTCCGGCCGGTACGGACAAGATAGGCGTGATAACGTCAACGATGCTCTGCTTCGGCATGGGCGCGAGTTCCCAGGCACTCTTCGCGAGGGTCGGTGGAGGCATATTCACCAAGGCCGCCGATGTCGGCGCCGACCTCGTAGGGAAAGTAGAGGCCGGGATACCGGAAGATGACCCGAGAAACCCTGCGGTCATCGCCGATAACGTGGGAGACAATGTCGGTGACGTTGCCGGAATGGGCGCTGACCTCTATGAGTCGTACGTGGGGTCTATCGTGGCGACGATGGCGCTCGGCACCGCCGCATTTGCGAAGCTGGGCTTAAGCCTCCAGTCGATCACAATACCGATGGTGATGGCTGCCGTCGGGGTCTTTGCGTCTATACTCGGGACCTTCTTCGTGAAGTCGGAAGAGAAGGCGGAGCAAGGCGTCCTCTTGACCGCGCTTCGGAGGGGCGTCTTCTCGAGTTCCATAATCGTGGCAATCGCATCGTTCTTTGTGGTCAAGCATTCCCTCGGCCTCGCCTACATGGGCGTCTACTATTCCGTCCTATCGGGCCTCATCGCAGGCGTCTTGATAGGGCTCTCCACCGAGTACTTCACGTCGAGCAGATATAGTCCGACAAGGGAGATCGCCAAATCCTCCCTCACAGGGCCTGCGACGATAATCATAAGCGGCATGTCGGTCGGCATGCTCTCAACCTGCATCCCCGTCATCGTCGTGGCGATCGCGATACTCGCGAGCTACTACCTGTCAGGCGGGACGGGGGATCCGAACCTCGGCCTCTATGGCGTCGGGATCGCGGCAGTGGGCATGCTGAGCACGCTGGGGATCACGCTCGCGACCGATGCGTATGGTCCCGTTGCGGACAATGCGGGCGGGAACGCCCAGATGACGAACCAGCCGAAAGAGGTGAGGGAGAGGACAGACGCCCTCGATTCCCTCGGCAATACGACCGCGGCGACGGGGAAGGGGTTCGCGATCGGCTCGGCGGCACTTACCGCATTGGCTCTCATCGCCGCCTACAAGGACCAGGTGGAGATCCTGGGCGGAACGCTGAACCTCTCTCTCATGAACCCCCGGGTAATCGTGGGGCTCTTTATCGGAGGCATGCTCCCCTTCGTATTCTGCTCCATGACGATGAAGGCGGTGGGGAGGGCCGCAGGCGCGGTCGTCGTTGAGGTGCGGAGGCAGTTCAAGGAGATCGTCGGTCTTATGGAGGGCAAGGCCAAAGCGGATTATGCGCAATGCGTGAGGATAGTGACCGCCGCGGCCCAGAAGGAGATGGTGGTGCCGTCGCTCATGGCGATCATCTCGCCGGTGGCCATGGGGCTCTTGACGGGAGTCGATGGGGTCGCAGGCCTCCTCGCAGGCGCAACCGTGACCGGTTTCCTCCTCGCCATCATGATGGCGAATTCAGGCGGGGCGTGGGACAACGCGAAGAAATATATCGAGGGCGGCGAGTACGGAGGAAAAGGGTCGGGGCCGCACAAGGCCGCTGTGGTGGGAGATACCGTGGGGGACCCGTTCAAAGACACGTCCGGGCCCAGCCTCAATATATTGATAAAACTGATGTCGATGGTCTCGGTCGTCTTTGCGGCACTCGTGATCCGCCACTCCCTCATGTAACGGACGATAATGTAATGTTTTCATTGAAAGGTTATGCTTCGATATCTGTCTTTAACTCACATTTCACGCACATTCTCGTGATACCCGCGTCAGATCTGCGCAGAACTGCGTTAAGAATGTCAACAGGGTTTATTACGGCATCCCGAAGGGATTAGGCTTGACTTTGTGAAAGGCGAGTGCTATAGTACCACCTAAATTCACACTAGATGCTTTTCCCTGCCTCCATCAGCGAAGATTTTCCGTACGAACGGACGGGAGAGGCAACGAGGATATGCCCAAGGAATAGAGGTGGATATCAGATGAAGTACAGGATCACCGATGATTGTGTCGGCTGCGAAAGCTGCGTGAGCGAATGTTCGCGCAGCGCTATCGCGAAGACGTCCGATAGATGTCAGATAGCCTCTTCCGTATGCGATGGATGCGCAAAGTGCGTTAACGTATGTCCTGTAAATGCTATCATAAAGTCGTAATACATAGGTGAAGCGGTTGTGTGCGATACGAGGGGGATGAAGAATCCCCCTCATATCTTTACCAAGCCGCCATGAGGCGAAGGCGTAAAACATAATGGGCGGAAAGTCGATACCTGAGCACGTCG
>CAYHAE010000072.1:0-9059 GCA_964354545.1 uncultured Planctomycetia bacterium | reverse complement strand
CGGCCGAGTTGCGAAGGCTCCCGTTTTTCGACTGAGCAAAAGACCGACCCGAACGAAGTGAGGGTAATATTTTCCTTGTCAGCTCATTAGCAGATTGTGCGAACATAATGAGTTTTAGGTCTGACTGCGCCAATTACACAATACGCTATACGCGACACGTCCCGCGAGACACAACCCCGAGAGGGGGTCCACGGGTTCCTTAAAGGATCCTTGGCGTAAGCACGATCTCGAGCGCCTGCCCGGACTGGCTGCGATAGAAATTGCTATTGAACTCCGACTCTGAAACTCCCCCGCCGATCTCCATCGATTGGCCATCCGGGACGCGCACGCTGGTGCTCAGTTTCCGGACGGCGATGCTTCCACGCCCGTCCTGTGTCTCATAGGAGATCTCCGGCGTGAGCGTGACCTCGATCTCGCGGCCGATCGCTCTCGCCGTCACGATCAGGCTCGTCCCCACATTCTGAAAGGTGACAGAACTCGCCAGATATCCTTCCTGCGTCAGGTAATTATAGTAGTAGGTCACAAAGGGCACTTGCTCTCCGATGAATATCCGGCCCTCTGCCCCTTCCCTCACGACGATAAATTGGGTCTGGGTGGACCGCGATGTGCGCTGAGAGTAGCCCTGCCTTTGGAACTGCGTCTCCCGCATCTCGACGGTGATCTGGATATTGCGCGGACTCTCGGGTGGCGCTGCCTCTTCACCGAGGAGAGGCACACTTAAAGCGAACAGGATCGATACCAGTCCAATAACAACGATCTTTTCCAAGTGCATCTGCGCTAACCCTCCCCACCTACGCGGTGGACGTTTTCGTATTGCGAGTCCATGCAATTTATGTGAAGGACGAGCATCCCGAAGACTATTCAAAAATTTCCTCTGGAAATTTTTGAATGCTTAGTCGAGGGATTGCGTATAGCGTATTGCTTCGTCGTCCCGAAACTATTACTCGTAGGAACCCCCTCTATTCCTTTCCGCCATCTTATCCGCGCGCCAATACCTCGCCTTCACGCCTTTGCCCTTCTTGTCTATACAGGTCCTCGTATCGAAAATGCGTACCATCGCGCGGCCTCCGGAGAACGGCGAGGCGTAATCGAAGACGGGGTCGATGACCCACTTGCCCTTTTTGTCGATATAACCGTAATAACTCTCCTCGTCATAGCCGTAATACGTCTTTATCTTCCTGAGTAAAGGCACGGCGACGGCAAACCCTTCCGAAAAATTCCCCTCTCTCTTCAACAGGAAGATGAACTGCGGGTCGATGACGAACTCTCCTGTCTTATCGATGTAGCCGCATAATTTTTCCCCCGAATACTTCACCGCCACGCGCGCGAGCCCCTCGGAAAAATCATCCGCGTGCTCGAACTGCGGCTGTATCACGACCTTGCCCGTCTTGTCGATATACCCCCACTTCTGATGGACCTCGATCATCGCCATACCTTCATGGAACGGCCAGGCCTCGAGATACCCGATATCCCCGAGGCCCATCGTATGTTTGTCGATGACCACCTTGCCGGTCTTGTCCAGGTAGACGGGGCCCTTTGACGCCATGACACACACCAGCCCTTCGGAGAATTTGATCAGCGTAGGATAACTGGGGGGCGGTTCGAGACTGAAGGCCTTCTTGCCGGCGTTATCTATAAAGCAGCATTCTCTCTTCGCATTCCTGACTTCTGCGTATGCGAGGCCCTCGGAAAAATCCTGCACGTAACCGAACTCCGGTTTGATCACGACCTTCCCGGTCTTGTCGATATAACCCCAGAGATCGCCCAGCTTCACCGCCGCCATCCCTTCGGAAAATTCTTCGGCGTCATCGAACTGGTCGGCGATAACAAGTTTCCCCTTTTCATCGATATAACCGTACTTCTTGTGGTTGATCTGCGCTTTTGTAAGCCCTTCGTGAAATTCCTGCCCGGGACCTACGATGAACCAGGTGCCCGGCAGGAACTTGCCGTCTCTATCGATGTAGCGCAGTTCGCCGTTGGCAGAGGCGAACCCGTCAGCGAACGGCTCTTTTTCGGATTTTCCTCCCTTTATCGCTACCAATGCCCTCCCATCCTGGAAGAACAAGAACTCGCCCCTGCGCCCGAATTGAGGGGCGATGACAAGCGCTCCCTTCTTGTCGATGAATCCCCATTTGGGCGGGTCGAGCTCCAGGCCGGGAGCGTCCTCTTCCGGCTTGACCGCGGCGAGGCCTTCTGAAAAATCAAGAGCGGCGTAAAATTTTACAGGGATAGCGAGCTTGCCGTTCTTATTGATGTAGCCGTCCTTGAAAATCTCGTCCTTCTCGGCCTTCAACGGTCCGACTGCAGCCAGCCCTTCGCTGAATCGCCTTGATGTCCCTCTTAAATTCATCGCGGCCAGATCTATTACGGGAGTGCCTTTTTTATCTATAAAGAACTGCATGGTGAAGTCCTTCGCTGACGCGACGAGCGCGAGCCCTTCCGAAAAATCATGTGCCCGCGAGAATTGCGGAGCGACGACGGAATTGCCGTCCTTATCAATATACCCCCAGAGCTTCCCCTTCCTCACCGCCGCGAGGCCTTCGGAAAAATCGCTTGCCCCGTCGAATCTGAACGGGATCACCGTCTCGTCGCGGTTATTGATAAAACCGTATGGTTTCTTCCCCGTCGCCTTATCTTCATAGGCCGTCGGCTTCAGCTCGATGAGCGCCTGGCCGCCGATATAGATGGAAAATGCGCTCGACCCCTCTTTGGCCGTCGCCTCTTCTGTCTTTTCCGGGTCATACACGATGATCGTGTGGTTCCGGTCTGTGCCTGGCTCGTAGCCGGACCAGTTATACGGCGGAAGCGCCGCTCCCACGCGCGCCACGGTCGCGGGGTCAGAATCCAGCTGGTATTCCTTCTCGGGAAGTCCCTCGCGCGGTGCGTGATGGTGGAGGTCACGGGAGTCGATCTCTATCGTGTAGTCGGCGCGATCCTTGCCCTCATCGAGAGAAGGGGTGAACGTCCCTTCCCAGACCAATGGGGCTGTGAACTTTCCGCTTACCGGATTTTCGCCGACAGTGACCGTCACCGAACCGTCTTTCATGCGTTCATCGTCCGGCCCGAACTCTATCCTGATGGTCGCCTCGACGTCTTTCAGGAATGACACGCCATTCTTCTCGCCGGCGTTCGGCCTTCGCCCCACCGCCTGCTTTATCCCTTTCTCGCCCTTTTCGATCGTATCTATCCATTCCCGCTCGTACCTGCCCGGCTCCTTTCCGTTCCCTGACTTTTGGAATACCTCGACCTTCCGTACATACGGCGGATGGTTCACGATGTCATGGAACTGTTCCAGGAGACCGGCGTTCAATTCCGTCGCATACGACAGGAGCTTCTCCGCCAGCTCCTGATGCCTCCTGACCGTCCCGGCATCATCGATGTCGATGTTCGGTTCTAGCGGGATGTCCCTTTGGACAATGAGCCCGTAATTAACGGTGACGATATCGAGGCCAAGCGGTACAGTGAAGTGCTCGGTAACGGCCTTTTTGCTCTCCCGGGCCATTTCAATGATATAGTCATCCAGTTTCTCCCTCTTGAGCACGTATTTCCCCATGAAGTTCATGTCCTTGACGCAATACTCAACGAGGGCCTCAAAACCGAAGAGCATGCGGTCGTCCTTCTCTTTTATGAAGCTGCTTCCCGGATGGGCATAGCAATAGGCGTGATCTGGCTGAGCCATGTCCTGGACCATATGGACGACATGCCCCATCCTGAGGTAGGCCTCATCCTTCGAGTCTTCGGTATAGCCGTACATACCGATCGCGCCCTCCCAGTTGTATGGATCGTCCCTGCCGGCGCTGTTCCTCGCCCATTCGAGGCCGTTCTCATAATATCCTCCCTGGGGCTCGGTGACATCGATTCCCTGATAGTAGAAATCGCCCACGGTGGCGCGGTCCAGGACGTTGCCGATGTCGTAAATCTCCCATGCCTTATAGTAATCGTGGTATGGCAACCCCTGCTCCTTTCCCGTCGCATCAGGATCATAGAAGTGCCGGAAGGAGCGGGTATTGAAGAGCACGTTGCCGAAATCCTCGTCTTTCGCGCCCTTGACGAGTTTCAACAGATGCTCATTGGTATATATGTCGTTGTACATATTTTGTTTCTCGTCGTCCATTTTCATGAGGACCACCGAGTCTATAGTCGTCTGGGCATGCGTCTCGGGCTCGTACGCCTCGGCGTTCAACACGACCAGGCTGCTTATCGCTCCGAAAGCGATTGATAGATTATAAAGTCGCTTCATAAACCCTACTCCCTACACCCTAATCCCTAAGACAGACCATAGACTATAGACCACAGACCATAGACCTCGCTGGGGAAAATTGTGCTCGCCTGCCGGAGGCAGGCAGCTCGCGAGACACAACCCCGAGAGGGGGTCGGCGGGGACGCTCGCCCGATTCAATTCGCGCACGGTACGAAGCATCCAAGCGCTACTTGCCGAATTGATCGGCGAAATACTGCTTTACCGATGACAGGGCGTCGAGGTACTCCTTTTTCTGCTCCTCGTTCAGGTTATATTTGGCGAGAAGCGTATTCATCTGCGCGACAAACTGGTCCACCGCCTTGTCGTGTTCGGCCTGCAATTGAGGGTCGATCGTTTTCGCGGCGTCCTCCTCCTTCTGCGAACGCCACGCCTCCCGGAGCGCCTCATTGGCCATGAGGTCCTGGTCAAGCTTCACCAGCTCGTCGTTGAACGCCTTTTCCTTCTCGGGGACGGTCTTCTTTTCCCGGTACTCCCGGACCGTGTCGGCCCAGGAACGCATGCGGTCTTCTTTCGGGACAAAACCTTTCTTCAGCAAGACGCGGAAGAGCGATACGCGGAACGCGCTCGAGGCCCACGACGAATAGGTCTGCGCGAGGTCTTCGATGTCATCCTTCGATAATTTCTCATAATGCGTGCCGAGCCACGCGAGCACCGCCTCTTTATCGCGCGCGTTCTCAAGGATATTGAAAATGGCTTTTTTTATCTTTCTGCTCTTTGTTGAAAGGAGCTCCCGTGCCAGAAAAGCGAACTCTTTGTCCGAGAAGTTATTAGTGAGAGCGACAAATATCAGGAGCTTTTCCGTTTCGTCGCGCGCCGCGCGGTAACGGCCGATCAGCTCCCTCCGGAATGTATCGCGCTCGAGCCTGTTGATCAGAAGGTATGTCGTCCTCGACACCACCCATGACGGATCGCGCAGGGAATCCCGCAGGAACTTGTCGTCGATACGCGAACCGGGCGACGCGGCCCAGAAGAGCGCCGCCAGCCGCTCGTAAAGGACATTCTTATTCCTGCTGCGCACCGCGAGGAGCTCGCGGACAAGTTTTTCGTTCGGCCCGCCGCGCTTCGCATAGAGGTGCAAAAACCTGATGCTTGCCGATGCGACGTTGACATCCCGGGACTGGACCAGATACGTTATCTGAGTGAGTATCGCCCTTGAAAGGATAAAGTCTCTCGAATTCTTATCCGCCTTCTCGTTTGAGAGCGCCGACTCGACGGTCGAGACGTGGTCCTGCAGGTTGCATACCGCGTTATACACGATCTCGGGCCTGTCGCTCAAAAGGAGCTTGAAGTAATCGGCCATGTCATACTGCGGTATGGAAACGGATGGATAGCGGGTGAACCCCTCATCCTGGCCATCGCACCCCGCCAGAAAGACAGCCGCGGCACACGTAAAGATTATCATTCTAATTCTCATAAGCCATCTCCTTTTTAACATGTTACGGGGTCACGTCCCGCGAGACACAACCCCGAGAGGGGGTCGCGGGGGACAGCCGCGATCTCGACTCGGGGACACGCGCCCGATGCGCGAACAGTATGACGCATATATTCTATGCATTTGCGATTCTCTGAACATCTATTTTACCTCGAAAAACGGCGGGTGTCCCTATTTTTTTCAAGATGGTAAATATGTGATATACTAGAGGCGCCGGGAGCAGGCGGTGACTATGATGAAGAAGATGATCGTACTATTTTTATTATGTGTGATGTCATTGTCCGGTATGAGGGATATGCCGCCGGCATACGGACTTATTAATACGGATGAGCTTGCCACATCGTTAGGCACTTTCTTTGGAATTCTCACCCAGCATCGATTCATACTCTATCTGATGCTGGTCTTTTATTATGAAAAATTCCATCGCTGGCCGGCGAGTCGAAAAGAGCTGGAAGAGTATCTCCTTTCCGCAAAGGATATGACGGAGGATGAGGACGCGTCGATCAAAAAGATATTCAGATCTTCGGATAAGGACGCCCCCAAACCTCTGGGGCAAAGCTTTAAAAACGCGGAAGATGTCCTGCGCTTCGCCCCTTTTGAGTGCACGGTCCTGAAGAACGGGGACCTGCTCATTGAAGGGCGGCTGGATGAAAAACTCGAGAAGGCGATGGCGGGAAGCAGTCTCGGCAAGTGCTGCTTTAGTATCATATGCCACGCATCGGAAGAAGGGTACACATTCCGCGCGTCACCGGAATCAAAGAATAACCGCGATTATTTCAATCTGCCCGCGACCGTGAAGAAGCCCGCAGCCGCTCAAGGAAAATGAATGTGTGGCCTTGTACCCTCGTTTATGGGTCCGTTTCTCGCGGTGCACTTCTAGACCTGGCACTTTATGAAACGGCCCCTGTTCCCGCAGGTTTTTGTGAGCCCCTGCTTTCCGATTAGTTGCGTATCACACTAAGGGCCTTGAACCTGTGACGTCGCGAGTGACACGCTCTTTCTTTCGATCAGCTTGATTATCCTCTTCCCCGCATTCAGTCCCGGCCTTTCGATCAGCGTGAAAGTGATCACCGACACAGCCGTAGAAAACCCGAAGAGCACTATGTATCTCACGAAGAAATTCGCGATGGGATATCGTATAAAATCGATAAAATTGTACTTTAACATAATACGCATGATCGCGGGATGGACCAGGTACAGACTAAAGCTGATCTTCCCTATAAAAACGGTAAATCGATTTACGAGCGCCTTTGTCGGTTTCAGATAGAGCGAATAGCCGAGAATGATAAACGCGATACCGTACAGAAAAGGGGGAACCTCAACCGGGCGTATCGCACATGCCGCCAAGAGAGCGACCGCGATGATCAGCAATGCGTATGACAGGCCTGTCGTGCTGTTTTCTCTCCCGAACGCGCCGTTTTCTCTATGCGTGACCAGATAGAACAGGACAATCCCCAAAAAAAATACCGGTAGCTGGTACGGCAGGAAGTAACTGAGATACTCCCTCCAAAGCCGCTGATCGGAAATCAGTACATTTTTGGATAAAAGAGATACGATAGAGCGGGAAGCGATGAATGCGCCAAGCGTAGCCCACAGAGCGTTTTTAAGGTTTCTCACTAATCTATACAGGATGGGCAGGAAAAGATAGAAGTTCATCTCAACAGCGACTGACCATCCTCCAGGGACTACGCTATTGATCCAATAAGGGTTCGCTCCGTTAGTGAATGTGGCCGTTGAAAGGATGTTGGACACGGTTATAGCGGGCGCGTCTCCTAACCAGTACCGTGGGCCCAATCCGTCCCACCATAAATAATATGCCATGGCGAAGTAAAATAACGGCGCTATTCTGAAAAATCTCCTGATAAAAAAGTTGACAACGGGGTATTTTTCATCGACCCGCCTCGCATCCATCGACAGAAAGAGAGTAAACGCGCTCGCAACGTAAAAGAGCTGAACGCCTCTGAAGCCCGCAGAGGCGATCAATTCGAACCACATGGGGGGACGGCAATGACTGGTCCCGAGTTGCCTGCAGTGGACCAATAATACGCCGAGTATCGCAAGCCCTCTCAATGCATCGATATACGCAAACTTCTTTATCTCCCGTGCCATAGTCCTTGTATCGCGTGCCGAATTAATCCTTCGCCCTGTCCCCTGTCTTCAATGGCAACGGCGCCCTCCTCTTGAGGCACCTTTTAGGATAGCCCCGATTTACGATTTGCGAAACCGTAAACGCATCATTATGCCGCGTTTTTCAAATGCGCATGTCTTGAATTTGGTTCCCGCTACCACGCCCTTTATTATCGTGTCATATTCATCCTGTGAAAACCCGTGCATTACCAATATGCGCTTTACCAGACGCCGCGGCGGAAATCCAAAAAATAATTTCTGAATACACCTATCGATATCGGCATCTGTTGCGTCACCATAGCCGTCATAGATCCACGCCTCGGCCCCGGGCTTCAGGCACCTGTATATCTCATTGAATATCGTAACCGGCCTTTTCCAGTGATGGAACGAACCCGTGCTTATCACCATGTCCAATGAGTTATCGCCAAACCCAAGCGCATTGGCATCCATTACTCTGAACTCTACATTTTCCGGCCCCCCAGCGCTCGCTTTATTTTTGTTGGCGATCTCGATCATTTTCTCGCTTAGGTCGATACCGATGATCTTAGAATCGGGGAACCTTTTGGCTATCTCGAGCGGCAATGCCCCGGGCCCCGTACCTATATCCAGGAAGACACCGTGCGTCTGTAAGCGAACTTCCTCCGCGATCGTTTTATGATACGGCAGAAACATCTTCCCCGGCAACGCGCTATAAAATACGGCGGCGAAAGAGGGTATCCTCTCAGGCATCATTTTCTTGATCCACTGTCTCACGGTCACTTATTCCCCTTGAAATCCTTCTTCGCAAATCCTATGAACAACATTCCACCTATGCGGTGGACGTTCTCGTATTGCGAGCTCATATTATTTATATGTGAAGCTAGCATCCCGAAGACTATTCAAAAATTTCCTCTGGAAATTTTTGAATGTTTAGTCGAGGGATTGCGTAGTAATGGTAAGTCACCACGTCACCACGTTATTTTCTTTTACTGGTGACCTTGTGACTTGGTGACCCATCGTTTAACTGAATCCTGGCGACCCTTTGCAATGCCCCTACACCCTAATCCCTACACCCTAACCCCTAAGACAGACCATAGACTGTAGACCACAGACCATAGATCTGTTCGTATTGCGTATGGCGTACTGCGTACGTTATCCAGTCACCCACCCATTTTACCTGTTGAGCGTGTGGGTGGTATAGGAGAACCTAAAACGAGTTATGTGAGCACAATGAAAATGTTAGGTCTTTTGTGAAGGAGA
>CAYHAE010000071.1:0-9687 GCA_964354545.1 uncultured Planctomycetia bacterium | reverse complement strand
GGAGAGCGAGCGATTTTACTCGAGCACAATTTTCCTCGCTGGGGAAAATTGTGCGTTCCCGCGAAATGACGACCCGAGAGGGGATCGCAGGGGACGGCTGCGATTTCGACCCGGGGACACGTGTACTAGATAGAATTCAAAAACGTCCCTTAAGAATAGATCAATCAGAACGACCAGTTGACAAGGACCATGAACTCCAGGGGTTTCTTATTGCCGTTGTAGTTGCCGAGACCTATTTGAAGGCCATCGAGGGATTTCGTGTAGTTAACGAGTCCTATTTGAAGGCCATGCATCTCCGCGGCGTAATTGACTACTCCGCCCTGGAAACCTTTAAATGACCCTTCGTTCCAATTCACTACGCCTAAATCTATACCGGCAGACCGGCCTTTCGAAAAATTCACGAGGCCGCCCTGTATGCCATGCATGAATCCCTCTGTCCAGTTCACCAGGCCCCACTGGATACCGGTGAAATCACCTTCGGTGACGTTCACTGTTCCATACTGCAACCCGACACAACGTTTTCCGGCATGGTTTACAACGCCGACCTGCACGCCATAGGCAGCGCCCTCAACCCAGTTCCCGAGGCCAAGTTCAATGCCGCTTACATTGCCGGTAGCCCTGTTCACGCCAAGCCCCACAATACTCAATCCTGTCACATCTTTATTGACGGTATAGAACAAGCTCAGGCGCAGACCTTTAATAGAATCCTCCTGAGGCACCAGCTGCACAGGATTGAAGAGCGCCAGCTGGATAGGCTTCACCTCTTCTTCGGCTCTCGCGAGCTGCAGCACGACAATTAAACCTAACAAAACCAAAACTAGAACCTTTTTTACCATAAATCCCCCTTTCCAGGATGACCACAAGATACGTACGGCGTACAGCGTGTTTCGTATTGCGTATTGAGTATTGCGTATTGCGAGATTGCTTCGCTTCGCTCGCAATGACGGCACCTGTCATTGCGAGGAGTCCCGAAGTTTCGGGACGACGAAGCAATCTAAACCCTGACCCCTACACCCTACACCCTAAGACAGACCATAGACTGTAGACCACAGACCGTAGACTTTTTCGTACAGCGTACAGCGTATTGCGTATATCGTATTGCGTGCTCCTATTAGCCTCAATTTAGCCTCAATCTTAATCTCAATCTTATCCGTAGACTAACCCCTACACCCTAAGACAGACTATAGACTGTAGACCACAGACCATA
The DNA here is from genome assembly GCA_964354545.1 of uncultured Planctomycetia bacterium. GTDB lineage: Bacteria > Omnitrophota > Gorgyraeia > 2-01-FULL-45-10 > JAHFGN01 > CAYHAE01. The sequence goes on along the minus strand of CAYHAE010000071.1, from coordinate 8,480 downwards.
GACCTCGCTGGGGAAAATTGTGCGTTCCCGCGAAATGACGACCCGAGAGGGGATCGCTGGGGACAGCCGCGACCTCGACTCGGGGATCTAAGGCTGCTTCCTGAAGATCAGCCCCTTAAGCCAAAGATGCCGCAAGAGATAGCCTGTGGCGATAAACATTATGCCCAATAGCAATGAGCCGAAAGCCGCCCCCACGGTCTCCCAAAGTACGCTGAAAAACACCGTATAGGTCTCTATAATAAGAAAGGTTAATCCAAAGTTAAAGAACATCCTGTCTTCCTGCACCGCGCCGTAAAAAAGAGCACAGACCGATCCTCCGATGAATAAAAGGTTCGTTACCCATAATTCTCCGGCTTTCGGAAACGCCCAGTCTTCCCTCAGGTAAATGCCCCAGATCGACATAATCCATAACGACAGATAAGCGAAGAGAAGGCCCACCGCTTCATATGTCCGCCCGAATGAGAACTGGAACCTATCTTCCCGGCCGCGCACCTTCGCTATATGCTCTAATCCGACGAATATAAGGAGAACGCCCAATAGCAGCTGAACTATGGGCATCTGCACCCCTATCGCGTAGCAGGCGAAATAATAAGCCGTGCCAAGCCCGACAGCATGGGCCATGAACCCTATGCCGAACAGCAAAGCGATCTGATCCCGCATGAGATAGGCAATGGCGAAGAAGAAGGCGAGTCCGAGAAGAGAAAAAAACGGAAAAATTGCCTGTTTCCCGAAGAGCTCCCAGGGATCATTCGGGTATATCATATAATTAAAAAATTGCCAGCCGGCAGAAGCCAGGATATACCCCATGACAAAAGAGGACGTGCCCAGGCGCAGCCCCGGTTCGTGCAGGGACCCCAATCTGGTAACAGCTGTATCAGACTTTTTTCTCAATCGGATGCCAAGCCAATGGAATAATACCCACCCCGCCAGGCAGGCGATGCCGCCTAAAAACTCCCGGTAATGCGCGGGCGAGATGCGTTTTGCCAGCGCGATGGCCGGCGTGGCCAGCGTATAGAGAAAACGTCCGATAGCCACAAAGAAGGCCGTATTTATCAGCTTCAGGGTCGCCACCAGCCCGAAGAGCACCCAGAAAGCGCCGATGACGAAAAGGACGCGTATCAATTTCAGGAACTGCCGGTGAAGCTCCGTTTTTATATGGTCGGAGATCTTTTTAACCTGCTCCTCGCTTATCAAACCGGCGCTTTGCCATTTTTTCAAGTAGCGCACCAATTTTTTATACCTCATGTGCTGCCTCCTTTATTCTGTTGCACGTTCATCTCCTCTATTTTCGCAGCCACCGCGACCATGCGTCGTGATTCTCCCCGAGATCCTGACCGGTGATCTTCTTTAAGATGTCCCGCGCAAGCGACCGGACATACGGGTCGTTGTTCTTGAGTACATCGACGAGGTGCTCTGTAGCGCGCAGGTCTTTTATATTGACGAGGGCGTCCGCGGCCGCTGCCTGGACCCGCCAGTCATCCCAATGACCCTTGAGCGTATCGATGAGGGGCCCTGCGGCGCGGGGGTCTCCTATCCTGTTCAAGGCCGCTATCGTTATCAGCGCGCGGTAATCGCGGAACTGATGTTTTGGCGCCTTGTCCTTGAGCACGGCAATGAGTGGCTCTACCACGCACCTGCCTCCTATCCTGCCCAGGGCTTCTATCGCCGCCCGCTGGACGTTCCATCTCTCATCGTTTACCGCGAGGCCGGACAAGGCCTCTACTGCGCGGAGGTTTCCCAGCTCGCCCAGGGCCTTTGCCGCTCCTTCCCGCACAGATTCTTGCCCGTCTTGTAGCGCAACGATGAGGGGGTCTACTGCGCCGGCGTCTCCGGTCTTGCCCAGGGACAATGCCGAGAGTTTCCGGTCGCTCTCCGTCCCGTCTTTTAGCCGGTCGGCAAGGGCCTTTACTGCGGCCGGGCCGCCGACCTTGCCCAAACTCTCCAGCGTCCATCGCCGCACGTCGTCGTCTCTATCGTTCAGCACGCCGATGAGCGGTTCTACTGCGCGGGGGTCTCCCAGCTCACCCAGGGCTATCACTGCCCATATCCGCACGTCTTTATCCTTATCCTTCAGCGTATCAATAAGAGGGCCACCTGCGCGGGGGTCTTTTGTCTTGCTCAAAGCCTTCACCGCTTTTTCCCGTATAGACCGGTCCTTGTCCTTCAACTGCCTGATCAGCGTATCGACATCGTCCGGCTGCGGCCGCGCCGGCGATATGGCCCGCTCGGCCTCTCCCGTTTCTATGATCTTCTCTCCCACTTTTCTCGTGAAGACCTCGTCCTTGTATTTGAACGTGACGGTCTCCTCGCCGATCTTCACCACCGTTATCCCGTCTACCTCGTCGCCTTCTTTGACCATCTGCGCGCCTATCATCGCGCGCGGTGTCTTCCCGGCGACTATTCCGGTAAGTTCCAGATCAGACCGGGCGAAGCCTGTATTTAGACACGCTAAACCCATTACTATTATCCACACAGCTATGGATCGTTTTTTATTCAAAAATATCTCCTTATATTTTAGCATATAGCGTTTAGCGATTAGCGTTTAGTTTCGTATTGCGTATAGCGAGCTCATATTATTTTTATGGGAAGCGAGCATCCCGAAGACTATTCAAAAATTTCCTATGGAAATTTTTGAATGCTTAGTCGAGGGATTGAGTATTGCGTATTGCGAGATTGCTTCGCTTCGCTCGCAATGACGGCACCTGTCATTGCGAGGAGTCCCGAAGTTTCGGGACGACGAAGCAATCTACACCCTATCCCCTAATCCCTATTTTTTGTACCACTTATTGGAGGCTATACTTGAGTTCGGTCATCTCTTTTTTAAGCTCTCCCTTAACCTCATCCAATTCGTTCAGCATATCTATGGTCCTCTGATTATTTGGCTGGTAATCATGGGCTATCGCGCGGGCCCTATCGAGCATCTTATTCATCAGATCGTGCATTTTTTCCGCTTCGCGCGGCACAGGTCCTTCCTCATTCTCATACCGTATTTTCCACTCATCGATCTTGTTCTCGGCAAGATCGCGCGTTATTTTTTCATTACTCAGATCATCGAGCAGGCCTGCAATAAGGGAATATAGATGTACGTTACGATTATAGATATCAATGAGCCTGTCCTTTGCCTCCGTGGTGAGGCCGTATGCATTTGTAATAAGAAAGCACCCTATAATAAGAACTGCGACGAACGCTCTCATGAATCCTCCTCTATTAGAATACGTATAGTGGGGACGTTTTCGAAATCCATCCCAGACCTGTCCCCTTAGGAAACGGACCCTATGATGACTCTGTCACTTCTTTTGGTATATCGCAATGATTTCGTCATAAAAATTCACGTAAAGCCGCTTGATAGGCACAAATAGGAACGCTTTTGATAATACAGGGTGTAGCCTATTTAATCTCTCCACGATAGAATCTTTTGAAAGATATTTTCCCGAAGCTTTACTCGCAATATTTACAACTTTAAAATTCGCTTCTTCAACAATAGCTCCTATTGTATTCTTATTAAAATGATAAAGATGTTCCAGGTATTTATAATGCCACCACTTTCTTCCCAGTAATTTAGCTGCGAGAGAATCTACGTTTTGAGTTTCGAGAATCAAATAACCGCCATCATTGAGTAATTCATAACAATTACTAATAACTCTCTTCGGGTCGCATACGTGCTCGATCGTATCCCAGAGGAAGATATAATCGAATGTCTCATTCTTGACATCTTCTATCGACCCTAAGATAACTTTAGATTGTTTTAAGTGATCTTTTGCATATTCCCAGCCTACGCGGGCTATATCAACCCCGGTTAGATCTAAAAATTTGTTTTCCTCGCACACTGAAAGAAAAAAACCGTATGCAAAACCTATTTCTAAAACTTTTTTATTTCTATCAAAGTGTAAAACTTCATCTAAAAATCTTAAACGCATCCTGAAGGTTTGGAGAAGATTATCTTTTTGTCCAAGATAGTCTAGGTACCCAAAATTTTTAGCATCATCAGAGTTAAAATACCTTTTATTATAGATATTATTTATTTCACCTGGGGGTAATTTCGGAAACGTTTCAACCATGCTACAGTAACTACAACGACATACGCTGTACTTGCCATCTGTAAACATAGTACGCATTGTATCGTTACCGCAGAGATAGCAGCTTTTTTTATTTTCTTCCACAATGCCTTCCTAGACTACCTTTTTGAATTCTCAAGGCATTCATTCTCGACATTAATATTCCATACTGCATATATAATGAGGTCATCGGGACGTTTTCAGTCATCGGGACGTTTTCAAATTCCATCCCAGATATGTCCCCATTTTTCATCTCAGATCCGTACCCAAAATCCATCCCAGACCTGTCCCCAAAAAATAAAAAAACGGCTCCCACAATTCAAAGAGTCGTTTGATCAGCTCAGTCTTCCCATATCCACGACCTTGTGGTTGTGCCATTAGGTATGATAGTACCGGGACAGGGGATTTGCAAGGGGAAAACAGCAGGTACGGGGCGCATCGGGGGCTACGAGTCACATGTATTTTGGGGACACATCCCGTTTTTTCATAAATAAATTGGACGTGTCCCTATTATTTTATTTTAATAGAAAAATATCTTGACCACCGGGAAGGCATGGGGTAAGATAAAAACGTAAAGACCGCGTGCCGTGACTCAAGTGGAAAAGTGTCGTCTGACTGAAAACCTCGAGGTTTTGCGCATGGCAATATGCCCGCAGCTCACACGAAAGGCACGCATTCTCCTCGTCTTTCTTTTGATCTCTCTCTTCATCGAACCCCCCGCCTTTACCGCTGATCCGAATTACCACCAATATAATGAAACCGAGGGCGAGATGACGCTCACGGGAAGGATCTATCATGTCGCGGATGGCGCCGTAGTGGTCGAGGCGTGGCCGCGCCCGCGAAAGCTCAACCTCAAAGTCGACGGGATGACGCTCCGAAGCCCATCGGGTACGTTGTACCGCTCATCCGAGCTCGATAACTTCCCCATGCGCCAATTGCCTCAGCGCCGCTCCCGGTACCGGCAAACCCTGACATCGTGGTTCCGCGGCCTTTTCGGGTCGTATGCATATGCGACGTGCGGGCACTGCGGGTCGGGAGAAGGCGGATCCGGGACCGAAGGGAAGAAAGAGGGGGAGGATCAGCGCAGCGCGGAGGCCGCCGCAGGCTTTGGTCTCCTGGTGGGCCTCGCCGCCGAATCCGAAAAAGAGTGGGTCACGGCAGGACAGTTTTCCGTGAAAGAAGAGCCGGGAGACTGGACAGCGATGATCGATGTGGCGGACGGGAAGGGCAAATTGCATAGATTTACGGTTCCCTTCAAACTCTCAGATCTTGTCACGACACCGCCTCCTCCCGAGCCGCAGCGCGCGCAGGATGTGGCCCAGGTCAGTTGGACGGATGAGGAGACCGGCCTCACCACAACGGTCCGGCTGAACCCTGACGGCTCGCGCACGAAGACCGTCGTTGATGGGTCAGGAAAGGTCGTCTCGAAGGAGACGCGGCCACCACCACCCAAGGATGGCGCGACGAAGACGTATCTCGATCCCGAGACGGGCCTCAGGATCGCGGAGAAGCAGAACCCGGACGGATCGGTGACGCGCAGGGCGGAAGACGATAAGGGCAATTGGTCAGAGGGGCACTACTATCCGGGCGGTAAGAAGGAAGAGCCGCCGCTCACGCCTGAGAAAGAGGAGCCCCCTCTCACTCCTGAAAAAGAAGAGCCGCCGCTCACACCCGAGAAGGAGGAGCCGCCGCCGACCGAAGAAGAGGGCCTCCCGCTCCCCGAGGGCCTCACGAGGCCTCCGCCGGAAGAACCCTCTCATCCAACCACGCAAGAAAGGCCCCATGAGCCGCCGACTACGGGCATCGGCGGCCCGCTCGTCGCAATAGCTGTCTCGGGGGGCACCGTGTCGCCGCCGCCGGAAGAGATACCTGTGAGGCTGGGCATCGATATTACGAAGTGCACCTATCCCTGGAAGCCCGAAAAAGATAACATCACGACATTCACCGCAAAGATCTACATATGGGTGCCGGGGCAGGGGTGGGTCTTCCCCGGCCCGCCGCGGGTGATCACGTTCCAGCTGAGCGGCGTTTCGAAGGAGAAAGGGATATGTTTAAATAAAGGGGATGAGACGACGCCCGACCTTTATTTTAAGGACCCCATACCGGGCTTTACCTTAAGCGGCGGCGAGGGGACCTTCTATGATACTGCACGGACGACCGAGGCCGTTGTCTCCGCCACGGTCACGGTGACGAGCGACGATTACGGTTCTTTCGGGTGGATCAAATCGAGCGCCCCCGGCTGCGAAGATATCGAGCCGAACGGCCCTGTGTCGATCCCTCTGGACGACAATCTCAACACCATCGCGGACTGCGCGAGCCAGGATGATAACGGCGCATCCCCGCGCAAAGACGACGACCGGAACCCGACGCTCGACGGCCACCCCGGCGACGGATATTCAAACTACGAAGAATACCGCGGCTTCTTCGTCCAGGATTCGCATACCCGCACCCTTATCTCCCGAAAGGACCTGCTGGTCAACGACCAGACGAACAGGGGAGTGGGCCTTTATCCGGTATGCGGGGTCGAATGCAACCTCGTCAAGGACAATGAGCTTAAGGACCGCGTAGGGAACTTCAACGCGGGTCACGCGACCACCGGACCCCAATGTGGGCTCATCGTGAAGCTGGATACCGCGGGGGAACTGGACGTCGGTGTAGGCGGCAAATCGTTCCGGGCCGACGAGAGCAGGATGGGGCCGCCCCGCAACGCTTTAAGAACGGTTTTGAGGAGATGGTCAGCCTATGTGGTCGCTCATGAGATGGGCCATTCCACATGTTCCTGGCATCACGGAGATATCTCCTGGGATAAGACCTGGGTCTACGCACCGGAAGACAACGCATTCTATAACAACCGCGTGAGCTCAGCGATACGCAGGCAATGGCGGGAATGGTGGGGGGACCCTCCCCTCGCCTTAACGTGCTGCGGGTTGGCCCTGCCCGCCGAGATCATGCTCCATACGAAGGGGAAGCAGCAGAGCGGCGATGTGACCTGCATCATGAAATATGTGGGGCTTTTCGATCACTATTCCGATGGCGACCTCTTCCAATGCTGGCCGGCCGGAGACACCTTTGGCACGATATTCTGCTCAACCAAGTCGGGGACCGGGTTCAATGCCGGCGGCCAGGTCGGCGGTGATCCTGATAAAGGCGACTGCCTCGGCCAAATGAGGGTGAACGATAAATGAGAAGAATAGCATTCATAGCGGTCATATGTGCGGCAGCGCTGTGCGCGAGCGGCCCGGTCTTCTGCGAGGATTTCAGCATCAGGATCGTCTTCGATGTCGAGGTCGATTCGCGCGCGTATATGCAGGGCGATCCCGTCGTCGTCTCTCTCGTCGCATCGAACCCGAAGGCGATGAACGCGTATTATGCCGATATCGCCGAGGGCAAGGGTGAGGGAAGAGCGTCCGCTCAGGTGACCCTCGGCACACCGGCCGAACCGTGGACGACTCTGGTGAAATTCGCCGTGGCCGGGCCCGACGGCTCGCCCCGAGCGGTCGCGTTCTCTGCCACGGCCCCAGAACAGAGCGAGGTCGCGCTCGGCGCGCAGAACTTCGCCGAGTGTTATTTCTTCATTGCGTCCGAAGAGACCGCGAAATTGAAAGAAGGTGCATATTCTATCAAGGCCGTCATCAAAGATGTGGAGAGCAACACCATCACCCTGAATGTGGTTACAAAAGAGAGGGAGCCCTCTGCGGGCAAGGGGTCAGTTCCCCAGTTCTTAAAATATGGCCGTTACCATCTCCTGCGCGGCGATTTCCAGAAAGCCGCCGGTTACGGGTACAAGATGCTGGCGGCCGATGAGCATTCGCTCGAAGGGCTGAACCTTCTGGGCGACGCGCAGCTCGGCCTCGCGAAGTATAAGGAAGCATACGAGACGTTTGACAAAGCCATCCGCGAATTCATCATCAAGTACCCTCCCTCAAAGGACCCCTCCTCGCAGGAAAACCCGCCGGATCTCTTTTTCGAAAAGAGGAATAAGGCGAAGAGGATGCTTACCCAGCCATAAATAATAGGGACAGCTACCATTTATTTTACCTCAAAAAACGGTCGCTGTCCCTATTTTGCTGTCCCTATTTTATAGCGTTTCTTTATGCGGAAGAGGCGCAGAGGCTGGCGGCAGAGACGGGTTCGCCGTGGCACCCTCGTTAGAAACCTGGCCCGGACCCTCTTTGAGCTGTATGTTTTTTTTATCCAGCTTGCGCTGTATTTTTTCTTCTTTTTTCTTTTTCTTTGCTAATTCTTTCTTATACTTTTGATATGAGTAATTATCTCTTGCCAATATACCCTCCTTTTAACGGGCGTCATTCTTTCGCTTCGAAAAACACTCCTTGCAGTATACTGGACGGTCATCTTTGGGTTTGAAAGCGTTTTGGGTCCGTTTCCCAAGGAGCCAGGTCTTGGCATATCTGGCCAAACCCATCC
>CAYHAE010000070.1:0-9734 GCA_964354545.1 uncultured Planctomycetia bacterium | reverse complement strand
GATAAAGAAGATAGACTTCAAGGACATCGAGGACTGGAAGAGGGCGCAGGACGAGGTCCTGCGGGCGCTATAAACGTTGCGTGACCGTGTCCACCTACGCGGTGGACGCGGTAACCATGTCCACCGCGTAGGTGGACATGGTTACGGTAAAAATATGGAAAGCACAATGCGTAATTCAACGACTAAGAACTTCGTACTTAAGGTGACCGCATGGCTCACCATAGGGGCGTTTTTGTGTACGTGCATCACTCCTGATTATGCCTGGGCTGTGAAGGCCGGATATGAGCTTCCCGCAAGCGGCTCTACCCGCGCCTCCGGCCCGGGCGAGGAGGCGAACGGAAGGCTCGACATCGAGAAGTTCTCGCTCCCCGCATACCTCGGCTATGTGCGGGACAGGTACGATGCGAACATAGACTATAGACCAAAGACTATAGACCATAGAGCGGAAGCGCCTGTCAAGATCCCTCGCTCCGCTCGGGATGGATCACTCCCTCCGGTCGTGATCCATATCCAGGACGCGCACTGTAACTACGCTGCCCAGAATACGATCGCCCAGATCATAGAGTACCTTAACAAGGCCTACAGTATCACGACGGTCAATCTCGAAGGGGGCGAAGGGGAATATGATCTGAAAGCATTCCACCGCATAAGCGACCTTCCGCTCCGGACGAAGACCGCAGACTACTTCCTGAAAGAGGGCGAGATAAGCGGGGCTGAGTTCTTCGCCATCAAGAACCCCACGAGCGTGGACCTCTGGGGCATCGAGGAGACGAAGCTCTACCTCGCCAACCTCTCCGTCTACAAGGACTCCCTCAAGGTCAGGGACGATACCGACAGGTCCCTCGCCGCGCTCCATACCTCCCTCACCGCTTTAAAGGCGAAGGTATACTCGCAGGAGCTCCTCGCGGTCGACTCGAAAGCGCTCGACTTCAGGGCCAAGAAGACAGAGTTCAAGGACTACGTGAGGTACCTCACGGCGCAGGCCTCCGGCAAGGGGCTCGACACCTCAGACCTCGCCAATATCACCATCCTCATGAAGACCCTCGAGCTCGAGAAGGGCATCGACTTCAAGAAGTCCAATATCGAGCGTGATCAGCTCATCGATACCCTCAACAAGTCCCTCTCCAAGAATGAGGTGAGGGAGCTCGTCGAGAGGGCGGTCGACTTCAAGACAGGGCGGGTCCCGCCCCAGGAGTTCTATACCTACCTCATGAAGAAGGCAAGGGAGGTCAACACCGACCTCACCGGCTACAAGAACTTACGCCTCTACATCGACTATGTCGCCTGCTACGCATCTTTGAAGAGGGAGGAGATATTCAAAGAAGTGGAGACGCTCGAATCCCGCATCAAGGAGAAGCTCTACAGAAGCCAGACCGACCGCGACCTCGACCTCCTCGCCACACAGCTCGATATCACGAAGAAGGTATTCTCCATCACCCTCACGAGGGACGAGTTCGAGTACTACGAGTCCCACAGGAGCACCTTTGACGCACGCCGCCTCGTCACCTTCATAAAGACTGAGGCGCCGAAGCACGCTCTCGCGCTCCCTCAGCTGCCTGACGCGACGGTGATGAATGCCCGCCTCGCCGAGATGGACAAGTTCTACGCATACAGCTTCAAGCGCGATGAGGAGTTCATAAAACGTATAAAGTTCGCGAAGACCGTAGACTATAGACCAAAGAGAGCGGAGCGAAGCGAAGCCTCCCCGAAGGGGACTAATGACCAAAAGCCGCAGGCCGCACCGTGCGCCATCCTCATCACGGGAGGATTCCACACGGGCAACCTCACCGGGCTCTTCAAGAAGCACAATATCTCCTATATCTCCCTCATGCCGAACTTCGGCCTCGACGATAAAGAATGCCCCTACTTCAAGCTCCTTTCAGGGTACAACTCCACCCTCCTCAAGTTCATCATGACGAACGCATCGGCGATCGCGATCTACTCATACTTGAACGAGCACGCGGACCAGATCTACGGCCAGGGGGCCTCCCGAGCGTTCGGGGACGCGGTGGGCGTCGTCACAGGGCTCCTCCGGGAGGGAGAAGGCAGCACGGTCCCCTCCACGAACGCGAACGTCCAGTTCATGCTCTCCTCCGCGCAGCCCGAAGGCGCCATCGAAGTGCGCGGCGCTACGATAAACGGCACCCAGGTGTGGGCGGTCATGGCAGGAGGCAGGCTTCAGGTTGCAGCGGTGCCGACGCCGGGTCCGGCACTTCCTCCCGCCTCAGGATTGAGCCCCCAACAGGGTGCGCGAGAATCGACGAGCGGGGCAGAACGTCTTAAAGAGTTCAACGATTTCATAAAACCCGCGCTAGAACGACAGGCTCAGGAGGACACAAGGACGTTCGCGCAGCACGAAAGTGCGATACGTTCCATGGAGATAAAGGAGGTCGCTCTCGCCGATGAAGGGCCCCTTACGAGCAGGGTCTACCTTATTGAATCAACCGCAGGCACGCATTATATGCTTTTTGTAAGAGAAAGACAAATTCTCGGTCTCGGAGTGAGGACAGGTCCCTTCGAACGCGTTGGATATGAGTACCAGATGTTGCCGCGGCAGGTATTCGCGGCATTCGCGGGAAAGGTCCAAGGGATAAAGGTGGTTGATAGAAGGGCAGAGTATGGGTCAGCAAGGGTCACCGAGGAGAAGAAGGCGGGCATCTATCTTCCCGCGATAAACGTATATTACGGTCTGCAGGATTTCGGCAATGACTATGCGAATAACGCGATTCTGCGTTCTGTGATATCGGGAATAAATCCCGACGTGATAACGGGGCTCCAGAACAAGGCCCTCTTCGTGGAATCGAAAAGGCTTAAGGATGTCGGCGGGATCTCTTTTGGCGGGTTCACCGTATACGACATCTATTCGTTCAGGGCGAGGGGTGCGTTCGAGCTGCACCACGTTCATCACCTCGCACACGAATTTGCCCATGAAAGATTTGATGAGGCGGATGCCGCGACACGTCAGGCGCTCATAGAGCATTTTAGGAAAGACAGAAGGCTTGCCGATGTCATTACGTCAAACCCTAAATATGCGATGTTGAAAGACGCGCGATACCTCAATACCCTCGTATCAGAGATGGTCGCGCATGTCATAGGGGCTATGACAGCAGGATACGCGGAGGTCTCCATACAGGATGGACGCCTGAATTGGCAAAGAACGGGAATACGCGCGGATCATGTGGCGATCCTGGCACGCTATGGACTCCTCCCGCCCGAGTTCGCAGGTTTTTCACCACAGGAACGCACAAAGTTCCAGGCCAACAACGGCGCTATAGATTTAGAGTATCTTGCGAGGGTGTATCCTCAGGCTCAGGAGAACCTGGAGATCGAGCGGCAAGGGGTTGTCACAGTGCGGGTGGAAACGTTATTCGATACCGCGGTCGTGAGAAGTGCAGTCCATGTTCAGGGAATGACAAGAGATGCGATTGAATCGCGGATCCAGGAAATACAGGGCTCCATCCATCCTCTTTCCGAAGGGGAGGCCGCATCCGCAAGAGAGCTCTTACAGGGCTTAGTGTCAGAAGTCGAAAAGATACCAGAGAGCAGAGCGGGGGAAGCTTATTACCGCGTTGTACATCAGTTGCAGTTGCTTCTCCTTGGTCTAGAAGGCACTGGCAGGAAACTGGTAGGGTATGAAGCCCGGGCAGGGATACGTTCCTCGAGCGAATTTGTCCTAGGATGCGTTCTGCCCGACGAGAGGATCGCACTCATTGATGGGGTCTTGGCGAAAGATGCCGTAAGGAGGGCACATCAGGGGCTTCTCCTCCTTCGGGAGGTTATTGCATTGACGGCATATCATCAGTCGCAATACGGCAGAATGACGAGGGGATTCGAACAGTCGCTCGCATCTATTGAGCGCGAGGTAAGAAAATCGATACTAAGCAGTGTGCCGCCGCAGGCAGCGCCGATGGGCGCAGCGCTTAAAGAATTTGCTCAAAGGGAAATCGCAAGAGGAGATGCCGGCCGCGCCTCCCCTTCGGGGGCGCCTGCGCAAGGAGAAACCCGCGAGCGGCAGTCGACGAGCGGCGTATCGGAAAAGGAGGCGTTTGAACCATTCATCATGCCCGAGAGCGCAGAGGCCTCGACGCTCGCGAGCGGCTTATTAGAGTCTATCGACACGGCGAAAGCGATGAAGATCAATGGAGGGACGTGGTCTGACATCTTTCAACTTTCGGACAAACCGGGTCTCGTCATTAAAAGAGCGCAGCAAGGAGTCAAGGCAGAGAAATATAGGCTGGAAGCGGAAATGATGGATCAAGTCACGAGAATAGTTGGAGGGGCGGTGATCATCGAAATAGACGGGGTGCCGCTTGTGAAAGCGAGAGGTTTTGCCGCAGCGCGTTATATAAAGACAGAAACGGGTGAGCTATTGATCGTCCAGGAGCGCGTGACGATACCGAAGGCCGAGAAGCCCAGCGTGCGCCAGTTCGAGAACCATGTGGAATACTTAAGGGCAAGGACGGAATATCGTAAACGCAGAGAAAAAGCTAGCGAAGACATAGCGTTCATATTAGACAGAGGGATAGGATTCGATAGGCTGGGTGCAAACGAAAATTTTGGTTATACGGTACGCGGCGAATACGTCATCATCGACTTCGGAGGCGTTAACATAGACCATGCCCGCGTTGCCGGAAGAGAGACGACACCTGCCCGCCCGCGGCTGTCCCCTCCGGGGACGCCTACGCAAGGAGATGCCCTCGGGCGGCTGTCGACGAGCGGTGACATGGGCGCAGGAGCGGTGCCGATCAACGAGGTGAACAGCTATTTCCTCACATGGATGCGAGGACTGCAGGAGAAAGGAAAAGACCCCATCTCAGGAAAGCCAGTGACGCTCTTATTCCAATATGATCCCCACACGGCAAAACTTGCCTTAATATCGTCAGAAAGCGGTGGGAGCCTGAGTGTTAATGTCACGGTAGGAGTCAAGGCAGACAGCGCGGAGTGTGTAGGATTTTATGAATATATCGCACAGACGTACTTTGGCGAAACGGCTGCCCAGAGCTTTACCCGCGATGTCAAAGCGCATTTCGGGTTGAAGGACACTCTAGAGATCCCTCAGTACAGTATCCCGCCTGAGCACAGCATCGCAGATATCGTTGTCCTTATCCGTTCAGGCTCAGTCGATGAAGCCATAAGAGCGCTGAGGGCGTCCAGAACCCGATTACCGGAATCTCATGATATACCTTCACAGGGGCTCTTTCACGAATTGATAGTGGAGACAAGGAAGATGCCTGAATCCCGCGGCCATGTGGAAGATTTCCTGAATCGAATTATGGAAGGCGCGGAGATATTCGGAGTGGAAGATGCGGCGAATGCGAAGTGGGCTCTCGCGAATATCCAGGATACCGCGGCTATCGCGCGTCACTACACCGGTATGCTCGCGGAGGCCCGGCGCGATTTTGCGCAGGGAAAGGAGAGCGTGAGAAAGGAAATTCTCGGGCGCATCTTCGATACCTACATAGACGAAGAAGGAGAAGAGAGGCCATTTGTAGACCCGGGCATACGCGAGCTCGTCTTCAATATATCGGTGAACCTTCCCTTCGCCTATACCACAAATAGCTGTGAACACGACTGGTATCTGACGTTTGAATTCGGTGACGGCCCAGGCGCCGCGGAATTCCTCACAGGGCTCGTGGATACCATCAAGTCGTTCGATGGGCTCACATTCAAATATATCGGGCATACTTTCGGCATATACTATGCCTCATCCGTGAGCCGCGGAGAATTAGCGAAAGGGGAAGAAGACCTTGAATTGACACAGTCTCTACAGTCGGTCAATCAGTATGTCGCCGATTATGTAGGGTCGCATTTCCCCGCTGAAGCTATGTCGTACGCCGCCTATGCTGTGGCGCATCCGCCTGCGGGTGAGGGCGGTGCCGCCCGCGCCTCCCCTTCGGGGACGCCTACGGACGTTGAACCTCGCGAGCGGCAGTCGACGAGCGGTGCGCAGCCGTTGCTTGTTGACTTCGATGAGGCACGCGTGAGGAATGTCATCTCCGACCTCTCCGCCCGCGGCATATACGAGGCAGGAGACCAGACCGAAGGTGCCCTGCGCGCGGTCGCTTCGGCTGCCACGGTTCTTGGCATCATCCGCGATGAAGAACTCCTTGCCGCATCCCTCGCGAGCCTGCGGTCTATCGCGAACCCTCTGGGATGGAGCAACTACTACCGGCAGCTCCTCCAGGCGCTCTCCGGATTGACCGATTCGGAGACCGATAAGAAAGTAGCAGCGGCCATCATCGATCAACTTCCGCAGAAAAACCGTTACGCTCCTACGCGGGAACTTCTCGGGTTCAATGAAGTCAATATGCCGGGATATTATTTCTCGGCATTGCTTCTGTCCGAGTTGTCGCTTTTATACAGGTCAGAAGGCAGGGCGCTCAACGAAGCCATGGTAAGGAGCATATTCACCTTGCCAGACGAAGATGCGTTCTTCTACATGCAGGCGCTCGAACGATGCAATACGGACGATGTGCGACAGGCGCACCATCAAGAGGTCAAAATGGTGGCGACCCGCATAGCATCCCACGAGGGCGATATCGGGCATAGAGATGTGCGGGAGGCGATCACGGTCCTGCTCGTGGTGACACAGAGGGATCGCCTGAGCCCTGCCGAGCAGACGGTGATGAACGAGACTTTATTCAGACGCGAATTCATCGAACGGTCTGCGGCGCCCGCCGCCGTGCCGCTTGTGCCGCTTGGTCAGGATGCGGGTGTCGCGCGGAAGTTCGAAAGCCTGTTCGAGGCAGACGACGTGCTCATGCCGGACCTGCTCGTGCAGGGGGAACGTGTGATGAGCCTCGGCCATCCGGCCGTGCAGGAGTTCCTTAAGAGCAACCATGTTGACATCGTGCCTGCGGGAGACCCCCGTATGCTCACGCGGAGAACAACGGAAGACATACTCCAGGAAGCGGCAAAATGGCACGGCGATCCCGCGAAAGCGATCGTGATCTCGAAAGACGGCGCTATCTATTTTGTGAAGACGGCGATAAGCGACGACGATGCACAGACTATGCGCACGAGGATGCAAGGTGCCGGCACGATCCTCGAGGTCGTAGAGAACACGGGTCCCTATGTGGTAACGAAGCTCTTGCTGGACTATGTGAATTCGGAATTTTTCACACAGATGGTGAGGGCACAGCGCGGCGCGCGCTACGATGAGATGCTTCTGCGGGATGTATATCTCAACAGCGTGCGTCCCGAGGTGGATAAGCTCATCGATGCGCTCGAACCCTTCGGCTACGATACCGCGCGCACGAACTTCATGGTCTCCGTGAGAGAGGGGAGAGAAGGCCTCAACGCTTCCCGACAGGCGAACTATGGTATCGCGGAGATAAAGACGGCGTACATCGATCCGGAACTCCTGTCAGAGACGCACGGCACCCCCGGCGCCCGCGGCTCCACCACCGGCGTGTCTGCTCCTCAAGCCGATCTGGTGACGGCATTATCAGGCATGGTGGATATCGGCATGTCAAAGACGCCTGGCGAAGAATTGCGCAAAATGGACGAGTTCATATCTGCGGTAGGCGATGGCACAGCCCTGTCTTCGCAAGAGGCCTACGAAAATGCGGCGAAGGCCGTGATAAGCGCCTTCAACAGCAGGTATGGATTGGCGGAGTCGGTTGACGATCTATTCCGTACGAAAGTTGGCGCCGTGGTTGCACAGGCAAAGAGCGCCGTGGAAGCCTATGAATTCGTCACGGCAAAGACTTTTCCCGGGAATGGCGCTACACATGTCTTTCTGGGAGGAGACGGACTCTATTGGTATCTGATAGATAGGCTCTCCCGCGGTGAGGCCGAGAAGACCACACATTTCTATATAAATCGTGTCATGGTATCCGAACCATCTGAGTACGACCGGGTCGTACAGATTGCCCGAAGCCGCGGACAAAAGTGGAGTCCGGAACAGCTGAGCGAAGCGCTGTCATCGTATCAATATGTGCGGAAGATGATTGGGGAAGCCATCGATGAAAGCGGGAAACGCGGAAGGAAGTTCGACGAAGTCTTTAGAGAGAGATTTTTCAATTTCATCGGACAGGAGAGGGAGGGAGAATTCCGCGAACGAGTGAGAGATCTCGTCCACGGCTTTCTCGATATGGTCGGTGACGGAGCTCGCGAAATAGTCATTTACGATGTCGGGAAATACGCGGTCCAACCGCTCGTGCTGAAGTTCGGCATAGAGTATCTTGCGCAACAGGGCGAGATCGCGCCCAGGGATGTGAAGGTCCTCCTGCAGACGAGTCCCGGGAACACTGAAACCTTCGCGGGAAAAAATCTCGAATGGGTCGATGAACGGGAAATAGGCCTTGGCTTTGTCGAAACGAGACATTTTACGGTATTCGATACGGATGGAGGGATACGGGAGCCGCGTCTCTTGCCGTCGGAAGAGAGAGAACAGCTTGACACTGCCCTCTCGATGCTCGCCATATGCCACGTCATCGGCGCACAGAAGGTTGCTCGCGCTTCCCCTCCGGGGACGCCTACGACGGGTGAAACTCGCGAGCGGCAGTCGACGAGCGGAGCAGAGCAGGACTTAACTCATTTTCGCGAGGCGATGTTCAAGCTTTCGACCAGGGAGGATATCGACCGCCTGGATTACCTCGATGAGCTGCTTAAACAGTCGACAGTGAGAGTAGTCGGAGAGGACGTTGTTGAAGCACGGCCAAAATTCAATATTCCTGCGCTCGGTGTTAAACTTGTCCACATTGAAGGCAAACCGGAGCCCGCACATTTTATTCTCTCCATCGAGGATGGTAAGGTTGTTTCGATCGGTGTCTCCAGTCTGTATCTTGGCAGGGTTCCCATAGAGGAGTTTACGGCCAATGGGAAACTCTTTTATATGATCCCGCAAGAACATCCGCTGTTTCAAAATATAATTGATCGGGTCGGAGACCAGCGCCCGCCCGCCGAAGAGAATATGCTCTCGAAACGAGACGATAAAGAGACCTTCATCATTGTCGAGATACCTGAGGCCACCTTTCAATGCGACAGGAGAGAGATCGAAGGGTTATATGCGGACGATCCGGTCTTCAGGCATCTGTGCGATGTGTTCATGGCTCATGTGCCCGTATTCTCCTTTGCCGAACCCATTGTTATCCTTGAGACTGATAACCGCGCAGCAGGCATACACGTTCCGCACCTCACGGGGACGTACAAACCGTTCGGGAACAGTGTCATAACACCTGCCATCATCCATGAAATGATGCACGATTTGTATGAAAAAGCCGCTGATGCAAAGGAGCGATCCGATTTCACTAGAGAACGATACGGAGAGAATGCGCCAAATAGATTCAAGTTCTTAGCGACTATATATGAAAGATTATCTGAATACATGCGAACAAGAAGAGAAGCACTTGAGGCAGGAAGGCAAAGCTATCCGGAAGGGAATGTCGACAATCCAGACGAACGGTTGATCTCCGAAGGCTTGAGCTATCTCTATCAGTCCGTATGGGCTGTGATCTTTGCGACCGCGCACGAGACTTTTACCACCGCAAAGAGCGTCACACCAACGAAAGAAGATGTGGATATCTTGAAGGAAATAGGCCTCCTGCCGAACAATACTTCCTATAACGATGACGGGACTATAACGATGGGAACGCCCCCGCCCGCCCCCACGCGTTCGCTGGTCCCTGAGGAAGGGCAGAGGGGTTCCACGACCGGCGCCGCGGTCCCCGCCGCAGAATTCGCGCCCCTTGCCGCAGCCCTCGCCTCGCGTCCCGAGAAAGCGACCGCGG
>CAYHAE010000069.1:0-10090 GCA_964354545.1 uncultured Planctomycetia bacterium | reverse complement strand
GAACGAAGTGAGGGACGTTAGAAGGAAACCATCAGGGTTTCCTTCTAAGGAGCCCCGTCTTTGACGTGGCGGGGCGACTATGGCGGGGTAGCCTTCCTCGCAGCGTTTTATAAACAGTCTTTGAAAAATATACTTTCTCACGGAAGGAAGGAAAACAGTCCCGAACGAAGTGAGGGACGTTAGAAGGAAACCATCAGGGTTTCCTTCTAAGGAGCCCCGTCTTTGACGTGGCGGGGCGACTATGGCGGGGTAGCTCAGTCTGGAAGAGCAGTCGGCTCATACCCGGCGTGTCGGTGGTTCAAATCCACTCCCCGCTACCACTTGAACGTTCGGGCTACGGCCCCAAAAAGTGAGGAGTTGCTTTTTGGGCCTCCGCCCCGCAGCGTGAGAAACGAGGGCGGGACTAGCGTCCGAACGTTCCTAAAGGGAAACCGTGGGTTTCCCTTTAGGGATCCCTTCCCTTATGCGGAAGCGGGCTACTAGTTTCGGAAGTGGATTTTCCCGCCTGTCGCCGAAAAGACTCGACGGGATCCCGCAACATACCTTTTAAAATGGGTCTATAGTTGTAAAAGATATGTTGCGGGAGAAGCCGTGTGTGCGCTGACGAATCCCTCGACAAAAGCTCGGGATTCGTGCCGCGCAATAGCCGAGGCACGAATAGGAAGCGCCGCATATGCCTACAGCGCTCCCATAAGGTCGCGCTGTTTTCCGCCTACGCTTTTAGGCTTCGGCGGATCCGCCGTAAACAGCGATGAGCTGGCAAAGGCGGAAACGGCATTGCGGCATGAAATTTGCAGTCGCAAATTTCAAAAGGCCTCTGGCCGACAGCACACACGGCCGGCCCGGAGTCCCGCTCTGCGGGACGTAGGGAAATCCACTCCTCGCTAGTACTAAAACGTTCGGGCTACGGCCCGAACGTTTTCCCGTCGAAGTCAAGAAGACGAAGGTGGAAAGAAGCAACCCGCGGTTTCTCCTTCATGCTGCCGCGGTAGGAAAATATGCAAGGAGTAGTCACGCAAGATTCGATATGACGAAACGCACACTCCGGTATATCGGAGCCGCTCTCATGGTGGGCGCGTGTATCGCTAACTCTATTGTTTTGTCTCGACTTTTGAGCCCCGATAAACATATTGAAAATGCGGGAGCCAGCGCACTCTTTGTAGCCTTGGGGGTGTTATTCTTTACATTCGGCGCCGTACTCTATCTCAAGCCGAGGGCGCGGATTAACGCGGTCGTATTATTCTGCACTATTATCCTGTGTATCGGTTTAATTGAGTCGGTGTCTTTCGCGGTTTTTAGGTTCAAGAAACAGCCTGCCGAGCAGTTCATCGCAAACACCCTTCTGGATCTAAAAGAAGATACCGATATGGGGTATGTGCTGGAACCGAATTTCGTTCAGCGCGCATTTAAGAAATCCGCAGATGGCAAGATATTCTACGACGTCACGTACACAACTGACGCGCATGGACGCAGGACAACTCATGAGGTATATACCGATACGTATCCTCACCTCATTCTATTCGGCTGCTCCTTAACATACGGCGAAGGCCTTAATGATAATGAGACGTTGAGCCATTTGCTTGCCCGGAACCTGCCCGGGTATAACATTTACAATTATGCGGTTCGCGGCTACGGTCCCCAGCACACGCTGGCGCTTCTGGAATCAAGAAAATTACCCCGCGAGGTAAAGTCGTCCAAGGGCGTTGCAGCATACGTGTTCACGCCAAGCCATGTGAGCAGGGCCATAGGATCTTCATGGTGCAGCTGGATCTTTGGCTCCCCTTATTATTATCTCGAAAGGAACGGGAGACTGTGCAGACGAGGATCGTTTACGACCGGACGGCCGCTGATCACGGCCCTCTATAAAGTTTTTCTGGGGTTAAAGAAAAGATTGAGCTTCTTGAAGATAATCGATTTAAATTTACCTTTCAGGATATCAAAAAATGATATTCGACTGACGTCTGAAATAATCGCTGAATCAAAAAGACTATACGAACAGCAATTTGACGGCGCATTTTATGTCATAATCCATCCCCTGTTGGCTGATTCCAAAGTATGCGATCCGCTGATTGCGTTCCTCAAAAAAAAGAATATCCGCGTTCTCGCCTATGAACCAATTCGGGACAGTGGCGGCTATTGTTTTACCTCCGACGGTCATCCCAACGGAAAGCTCAATAATATATTAGCGAAGAAGTTAGCCAAAGACGTAAAAATGAAAGGCTCGAGAGAATAGCGGATATCTTAAGAGGTGCTGAATGAAAAAGGCGGTCCTCGCTGTCTATAGGTTCGTGGTGAAACTCGTCCCCCGCTGGTTGCGCAAGATCCCTCCCGTGCGGCATATAGGGAGGTGTGCGAGGTCCCTTGTCACCGGATACCTCGCACCATCAACCCCCGTTGACGTCCTGGGCCATACGATGTACCTGGATCCGCAAGACTTTCTCAGCATCCTGACCTATGGACGCCATGAACCGCTCACCACGGAGATCATAAAAAGGCAGATCAAAGCGAACGACATCGTTCTGGATATCGGGGCGCATATCGGGTACCACACCCTGACCTTCGCACGGCACGTGGGCGGGGGCGGCAGGGTATTTGCGTTCGAACCCGCGCCTGATTTTTTCCGGTTGCTTCAAAAGAATATCGAGGTGAACGGTTATAATAACGTTGTGCTCGTTCAAAAAGCGGCCTCGGACAAAAATGAGAAGTGCCGCCTGCGTGTGCCGAAAGGTCCTCCCTGGGGCAGATACCTGAAACCGACGTCGACCCTGCTCGATTGCTGGGAGGACAGCTCGTCGGTAGAGGTAGAGGCCGTGCGGTTAGACGACTATGTGAAAGACTATGTCGGGAAGATCGATTTTATCAAGCTTGATGTTGAGGGGGCCGAAGGGCGTGCGCTGCGAGGGATGTCCGATATAGTAGCGAAGAGCAGGAACGTAAAAATGCTCGCGGAATTTTGCCCCTTCTTTTTGGAGCAATCGGGCATAGGCGCGGTCGAATATCTCAAGATGCTCGCGTCGTATGGGTTTCGCCTGTTCGATATAAACGAACAGGCGAATTCGATCATTCCGATGAGCGCCGCAGGGCTCCTGGAGCTCTATGCCCCCGAAACGATGAAATTTACGAACCTATGGTGTGTGCGGTCCGCCTGATCCCGTTACCTAAAGTTCCGCGGGCTACGCCCGTGAGGCGCCAGGGAACAGGCCTCATCGGTTCGTGCATGCTCCCCGTCCGGTAGCCCTCCAGGTCGACGGTCACGTATACGAATCCGAGCTTTTTCAAAAAGGCCGCGATCCTCTTCCTTGACCTCACGACCTTCGGTATGTCGTCCACATACGTCTCTATCCTCGCGATGTCCTTGTGCACCCTCACCCTCACCTGTCTAATGCCGATCGTCCGCACGTAGCGCTCTGCCCGCTCTATCTTTAAGAGCATCGCCTCATTGATCTCTTCGTTGAACGGAAACCTTGAGGCAAGGCACGCACATGAGGGCTTTGACCAGGTCGGGAGCCCTAAAGAGCGCGAGAGGCGCCGTATGAGGTCCTTCCCTATCCGTGCCTCAAGGAGAGGGCTCCTTACGCCGAGTTCCCGCGCTGCCTTCATGCCGTACCGGACGTCTTTTAGGTCATCGTAGTTGGTCCCGTCGATGACGTGGGCGAGGTTGCGTGTGCGCGCAATGTCAGTCAGTTTCTTGAAGAGCTCCCGTTTGCAGTAGTAGCACCTGTTGACGGGGTTGCGTGTGAAGCGTCTTATCTCAAGCTCTTTCGTGTGGACGGTCACGTGCTGAGCTCCCATCCTCGAGGCCATCTCTTGCGCGCACTTATACTCGGACTCCGGATACGTCTCTGAGCGGGCGGTCACCGCCACGACGTTCGTCCTGCCGAGGGTGTCGAGAGCGACTTTGAGCAGGAAGGTGCTGTCGAGTCCCCCCGAGTACGCTATCACCACCCGCTTCAGTTCTCTTAGAATTCCCTGTAACTTCCTAAACATGGAAAGTCCCGATACGCCTGTGACGTGTGACCTGCGGCCTGTGACCTTCATCCGATTACCTCTTTTATCCATCCTCCGCCTACCACAAAATCTTTTTTGTAGAAGACAACCGCCTGCCCCGGGGTCGGGGCCTCCTGAGGTTCGTCGAACTTCACCCGCACCTCGCCCGGCGAAAGAGGTGCGACGGTCGCAGCGGCCTCCGTGTGGTTGTACCGGATCTTCGCCGTGACCCTGAGAGAGGTGTTGAGTCCGTCCATCGAGATCCAGTTCATCCTGTGCGCGATCAAGGCCTCACGCATGAGTTCCTTTTTTGGTCCGACGATAATGCGGTTACTCTCTTTGTCGAAACCGGTCACGTAGAGAGGTTCTCTGTGGGCGAGGCCCAGACCTCTCCTCTGCCCGACCGTATAACACACTATCCCCTTGTGGGTACCGAGGACCCTGCCCGATGAATCGACGATCGCGCCGGGCCTGGCGTCGATCCCCGCCTTCTTCCGCAGGTAATCCCGGTAATCCATATCCTGCACGAAACAGATATCCTGGCTTGAGACGGCATCATAGGTCGGCAGGCGGCCGCGCCTCGCATAGCGCCTTACCGCCTCTTTTGTGAGATCTCCGAGAGGAAAGATCGAGAAGGCGAGCTGTTCCTGCGACAGGCTGAAGAGGAAATAGGATTGGTCCCTGCGCCTATCCTTCCCCGTCTTAAGAACGTGCCGGCGCTTCCCCTTATCGTACCCTGTTCGCGCAAAGTGCCCGGTGGCGATGCGCCCTGCGCCGAGGGAGCGCGCCTTTTCAATGAGGAGGCCGAATTTGATCTTCTCGTTGCACACGATGCAGGGGTTTGGGGTCCTCCCTTTCGAATATTCGTCCGCAAAATAGTCGATAACCTCCTTTTTGAACTGCTCGTGCACATCGAGGACGTAATAGGGGATCTTGATCCTCTCGGCGCACGCCCGCGCCCGGACTATCGCCTCGAGCGAACAGCACGCCCGCCCGTGGCTCGCGCCGCACTCCGACTGTGGCCACGTCTTAAAGGTGACCCCGACGACGTCGAATCCCTTCGCCTTTAAAAGGGCGGCCGCGACAGAAGAATCGACACCTCCCGACATCGCGACGACTATCCTCTCCCTACTCTTTCTTCGCATAGTACTTCCCGATGGTGCGAGACTCGAGCGCCTCTACGTTCCCCTTCGACTCCCGGGTCAATAGCCACTCTACGCCCTCGAATTTATCCATTACCTTCGCCCCCTTCTCGTATCCGAGGATCATGAATGCGGTGGCGAGCGCGTCCGCCTCCATCGCATGGGGGGCGATTATCGTGACGCTCGAAGGGTCTGCCCCTACAGGCATGCCGCTAGACGGGTCGATGATATGGCTTAATCTCCTGCCGTCCGCCATGAAAAATTTTTCATAATCACCTGACGTAACCACTGCCGCATCCTTTACGCGCAGTTCCCGTATCGTTTTGCCCTTGAGCCGGGGATGCTGGATACCGATATGCCAGGCCTCGCCCGGCGCCCTCTCGCCCATACAGTACATATCGCCGCCCGAATTGACGATCGCATTTTTTATACCGAGGCCCCTGAGGACCTCTATCGCCCTGTCCGTCGCGTAGCCCTTCGCGATTCCCCCGAGGTCTATCCTCACGCCGACTTTCGCGAGGGATATCTTCTTTCGGGCGCTGTCCAGGAGGATATATTTCGCACCTACGACACTGAGCGCGGCTGCGATCTCATCGTGAGCGGGCACGCGGTGGCGATGGGTCGAAAATCCCCAGAGGTCGACGAGCGGCTTCACGGTGATATCAAAGGCCCCTTCGGTAATCCTGTTATAGCGAATGGCCTCGCCTATGACGTAGAGCGCTTCGTCGTCGATATCGAGCCCCTCGCCCGCCTTCAGGCCGTTTATTCTCCGGATGACGCTCCCGTCTTTGAATGCGCTGAACTTGCCTTCGACCCTCGCGATCTCTCCGAAGGCTGTCGCAATGGCCCTTGCCGCGTGGGCACGGTCTTCGCCCGCGACCGCGATCTCCACGATCGTCCCCATCAAGGGGCGCGCATTCTTTTGAACGGGCCGCGCGGCGTGTGACACGAGCGACGTGAGCACCCAGGCGCCTGCGATGAGTGTCGCCGGGAAGAAGAGGCCGTAGACGAGATAGACAAGAAGAGGCTTTTTCATGTTCATCATCAGGAATTTTCCTCGCAGGAACGCCTCTGGAGCCTAGCGGAACTCGGGTAACGGATTAGGTCAGGTTCGCGATAACCTTGTCGATATTCACGTACTTCTCGACCATGTCGACGATTATCTTTATCTTTTCCCGGTCCTGGGGCTTGACCTTCACAATGATAGAGTGGACTTCTGAGGCGGTGGTGTAGGTATCGCCTTTTGAGAGGAGGGTCGCGATCCCGGAAGATTGGAGCATACGCTGGCTCTTCGAGCCGGGGAGGATGCCTCCCGAGAGGATCACCCCCGATATCTTCTTCTGGGTTTTCTTGCTGAGGTGGGTATCCACGATAGCCCTGATCATGTCTGCCCTGTCACCGGGGGTTATCACGATCGTCCTGTTCCTGAAATACTGCATGGCTACCCTCACGTTCATGGCCCCGACCACGATCTTCTCGGCGAGGACGTCGAGCCCCTCTTTCCCATACAGGAGTTCCAGGTCCAGCTCTTCCCGTATCTCCCGCATTGTGGGCATGTCGAGGACCCTTTGATACGGCAGGACCCCCAGGACCTCGAGCCCCTTCTTCTCAAAACCCATCTTCACGATTCTGCTCACCTTGTCGTATTTTTCGGGGAGGACCTTGTTCACGATCACGCCCGCGAGGCGCACTCCGTCCTTGTCAAAAAGGGCCTTATTGAGCATCACCTCGTCTATCGGTTTTCCGATACCGCCCGACGAAATGAGGATGACCCGCGCCTCCAGCAGCCGTGCGACCGCAGAGTTAGAGAGGTCGAAGACGGAGCCGACCCCCGCATGTCCGGTCCCCTCGATTATCACGAGGTCGTTCCCCTCACATACCCGCCTGAACGACCCTGTGATCCGCGCGGCATAGTCTTCCTCTGCGCCCCGCTCGATGTACCGTTCGGTAAATCCCTTTTCGATAGCGACGGGCGACATGTCCTTTATGTTGCACACCGCGCAATTGATCCCGAACGTGTCTTCGATGAGCACGGAGTCCTCATCGACCTTATACCCCTGCTCGATGAGATACCGCTGGCCGATGGGCTTTATGAACCCTATCCGCGGGAACCTCTTTTTCAATGCGGCGATGAGCCCGAGGGAAACCGTTGTCTTTCCGTCGTTCTGCATCGTCGCGGCGATGAATATGCGCTTTGTCATCTTACAGCCTGCCTTCGCGAAATGCCCTCAGGTAATCCTTGCAATTCTTGTCGCTGCCGAGCAAGGCCTCGCTCGCGAAGAGCGCAGATATGACGTTCTTGTCAAGGGGGTCAATAAGTGCAGCGTCGAGGCCTCGGGCTCGTGCGAACGCGAGAAATATCGCATTGATCGCGCTCCTCCGCGGCAGGCCGAACGATATGTTGCTTGTGCCGCAGATCGTCTTTACCGGCCCAAGTTCCTTGATGAGGGCGATCGAGCCCAGGAACTCTTCGACCTGTTCCGGTTCCGTCGAGAGCGGACGTACGAGAGGGTCAAAATAGAGGCGCGTCTCATCGAATCCCGCCGCCTTTACGGACTTCGCTATCCTGTCCGCAATATCCCTACGCTCGATCTTTGTCGATGGCATACCGCGCTCATCCATAACGAGGGCGATGAGTTTGGTATTATACCGCACCGCGAGGGGGAGGATGCGGGATATCCTCGATTCGTCCGCAGTGATGGAATTTATGAAGACCTCTCCTTTGCCCTTGTAGACGTGCAGGGCCCTTTCGATTGCGAGGTAGTTGGGCGAGTCTATGCAGATGCCGGCCGAGGGGAGTTCGCTCTGCACTACGCTCACGACCCAGTCGATGTCCTGGACCTCGTCGTCGAGCCCCATCGCGCAGTTGATGTCGAGGATCCCTGCGCCCGCGGCGAATTGGTTTTGCGCCTCTCGTACGATGAGCGACGCATTTCTTGCCCTGATCGCCTTTTGGATCTGGGGCCTCGTCGAGTTTATGCGTTCACCTATAACAAGCATCTCATTCCTTCCTGAAGAGCTGCACGCCGTACGTCGTCTCGATGGTCTTCACGAGGTGTGTGAGCGTTTCGTTGACAGGGGTCGGTATGCCGAGGTTCTTGCCCTGCCGTACGATGGCGCCGTTGATATAGTCTATCTCGGTCCTCTTCGCGTTCAACACGTCCTGGAGCATCGAGGATATGTTGCCTGCCGTCGCCTTACAGACCGATTCCACTTTCTGTATCGGGTCATCGTAGACGAGCCTTATCCTCTTACGTTTCGATATCCTCACCGCCTCGGATACCGCGCTCTTGAGGAGTTCCCGGGTCCCGTCGTGTTCTACGAGCATCCCGTTCTTGAGCCGCGTGATCGCGGTGAGGGCGTTGATGCCGACGTTGATGATCAGCTTTGACCATATGACGGACTCTATGTCTTTGGAGAGCTTCGTCTCGAGGCCTGCCTTCGTGAGGATAGCCTGGATGGTCCTCAACAAGTGAGTGACCTTGCCATCCAACCTTCCGATGATTGTGTCACCCTTGCCGGCGTGGCGTACGCGGCCAACGCCGAGCAGCGTTGCGCCGTGGTTCGTGATCCCCGCAAGCACTCGCTCCTCGCCGAACTGGTCCGCGAGGACCTGGATGTTGCCGATCCCGTTCTGCAGCGTGAGTATCGCGGTATTCTCGCCGACGAGGTCTCTGGAGTGTTTGCAGGCGTCCTCGGTCGAATACGACTTCGTGCATATGATGGCGAGGTCAGCGGTGCCTATCGTGACGCCGGAAGCGCTTGCCCGTACCTTCACGGTGAACGGCCCGCTTATTCCCTCGACGGAGATACCGCTCTGAGAGAGCGCTTTCGCCCTCTCTTCGCGATTATCGAGGATCCACACATCCTCTTTCGTCCTGTGCGCGAGAAAGGCGGCGATAAGGCACCCCATCGCCCCCGGGCCGACAATCACGATCTTCACCGGCTACCTCTTCTTCAGCTTTTTCAGCTCGTCTTCTTTGATGGTGAAGCTGTGCTCCTTATCAGGGAACTTTCCTCCCTCGACATCCCCCTTAAACTGCGTAAGCGCAGCGAGGATCGAGTCGGACAGTTTGACATACTGCTTTACGAATTTAGGGAGGAAGCGGTCGAAGAGCCCGATCATATCGTTCGTCACGAGCACCTGACCGCTGCAGCACGGGCCCGCGCCAATGCCTATGGTGGGGATCCCGAGCTTCTCCGTGATCAGTTTCGCGAGTGCGTCCGGCACGCATTCGAGCACGATCGCATAACACCCTGACTTCTCGAGGAGGAGGGCGTCCTCGATGATGCGCTTCGCCGTCGCCGCGTCCTTGCCCTGTACCCTGAACCCGCCGAGCTTGGAGATCGTCTGCGGAGTGAGGCCAAGATGTCCGAGGACGGGGATGCCCGCGTCAATGATCGCCCGGGTCACATTGGCCATTTCGCGGCCGCCCTCAAGCTTTACCGCGTCGCAGCCCGCTTCTTTCATGAATCGTCCCGCGTTCCTGATCGCCTCGTCGTTGTTCACCTGGTACGATAAAAAAGGCATATCTCCCACGAGAAACGCATATCGCGTACCCCGCCTGACGGCCTTGGCATGGTGGATCATTTCGTCCATCGTCACCGGCACCGTCGACTCATACCCCAGGACGACCATGCCGAGGGAATCGCCCACGAGGATCGAATCGATCCCTGCCTGATCGACCATCCGGGCCATCGGATAGTCGTATGCGGTGAGCATGGTGATCTTCTTCCCTGTGCGCTTCTTCTCCTGAAAGTCCGTGATCGTCACCTTCTTGCGTTCCATGTGCATGCTCCTTTAGCGTTTAGGGTTTAGGGCATAGCGTTTAGTAAAAAGCGGCATCTGAGATTTGCACACGGTACAAGCTGCGCAACCCCTACGCTATACGCTAACCGCTTTCTTATCCAGTCACCCACCCGCCTTACCTGTTGAGCGTGAGGTAGGAAAAAATAACTTC
>CAYHAE010000068.1:0-10198 GCA_964354545.1 uncultured Planctomycetia bacterium | reverse complement strand
CCACTCGGGAAATCTGCGTATATCTGCGTTTGATTCGCGTGAATCCGCGTTCAAACGTGCCTTTTTCAACAGTCTCAACTTAAGAATGTCAACAGGGTTTATTACGGAATTTTCCTTGCTTTTCCATTGACAAATGGATAAACTGCATGTATTCTCACTATTGTATATAGAAAAACGATGGTGCATATGTTAAGATTTAAAAAATTTAATTATCTGCGCTTGCATTTCTGCGAAAATCATGTATCCTTCTTTGGCTTACAGAATATGAAATATTTTTTAAAGAAGTTGAAGGAGGTTACGCAATGCTGGCTCTGAACGAGAAGAGGCTCAGGGAACTCGTACGAGACGTCCTTTTGGGTAAAGACACGGATGGTCTTAGTGTCATGATAAAGGGGCCGGAGATCCTGCGGGATGAATTTCGGCCGGAGACACCGGTGACTTTTGAGAGGAGGAGGGTGGATACTACGGCGCGCGCGAATGCCGTCGTCGGTTTTCCGGAAAAGAGGCTCATCAAGCCCAGCTCCCGCTCTCCCCTCGATTATTGGACGATCATCTACAAAGGAAGCGTGATCGCCGAAGGGCAGTTCCACGAACTGGAGAAGTCCCTCTCGGATATCCCGAAACAGATCCTCTCATATTCGCTCTATACCGCCAAACAGATCGTCCTGATAGCGGGAGGGCTGGTTGTCATGGGGGTGTGCGTTCTTGCGGGTTTCGGCGTGCAGCGCATCCTCGTTCCCAGAGGCGCGCGCGAGACGCGCGGAGCCCAGGAAGATGCTCGCGCCATCGCGAAAATAAACTCTTCGCTCGCGACCGTGTTGGAACGGCAAGGCGCGATGGAGTCCCTCCTTCTCTCCGGCGTCACGGGATACGGTCTTCAGGCCGGTGCCGTGCAAGAGGCGCCCTCGCAGGAGGCCGAAACGAAGCCTGCTGTCGAAAAGGACTTTGCGAGCACGTTCCAGGCGAGGATCAACGAACAGCTCGAAGAGATGGAACTCAGGCAGCTTCTCGATCTGGAACAGAAGAAGTCAAGCCTTATCTTGAGGGACAAGGAACTCGAAGACCAGGGCTGCCTGCCGCTCCACACAGAACGCAGGGCCATTGCGACGGCGCGCGCCTCGATAGACAGGCAGATCGACGTGTTAAAGAGAAAATTCGCGTATAGGGCCGTCTCCGCGGAACGCCGGTCATCCCTCCCGTAGCGCGTAGCGCATAACGCAGTACCTCACTTCATAAGAGATGCGACAGGCGATTGAAAATTTCTTTAAGCTGGGCCATCTCAACACAAATATCCGCACCGAAGTCCTCGCAGGCATCACCACCTTCATGACGATGGCCTACATCGTCTTCGTAAATCCCGCCATGATCTCCCGGACCGGCATGGACTTCGGCTCCGCGATGATGGCGACATGTATCTCCGCCGCGATCTCCACGATCATGATGGGGCTCTACGCGAACTATCCGATCGCCCTCGCGCCGGGGATGGGAGAAAACGCCTTCTTCACATATACGGTATGCCTCACGATGGGCATCTCCTGGCAGGTCGCGCTCGCGTGCGTTTTCATCGAAGGGCTCCTCTTCATCATCCTCACTCTCACGAGATTCAGGCAGGCGCTCATGGATGCGATACCCCCGACGATCCGGTACGGAACAGCCTGCGGCATAGGCATGCTCATCGCATTCGTGGGGCTCATCGATGCGGGTTTCATCGTGGGACATCCGTCGACGCTGGTGACCCTGGGCGATATCGTGAGCCTCCCGAGCTTCCTCGCAATGTGCGGGCTCGTGATCACGAGCGTCCTCCTCGCGAGGGACGTGAAAGGCGCGCTCCTGTGGGGGATACTCGTCACGGCGATGATAGGCATCCCCCTCGGCATCGTGAAGTACCAGGGCGTCGTATCGCTGCCTCCGTCGATGATGCCCACATTCTTCAAGATGGACCTCCTCGGCGCAATGAAGCTGGGCCTCGTATCCGTGGTATTCATATTTCTCTTTATGGACATATTCGACACGGTGGGCACGCTGGCAGGGGTGGGCGAGGTGGGAGGGTTCATGAGGTCAGGCAAGCTCCCCCGTGCCGGGAAGGCAATGCTCACCGACGCGGTAGGGACGTGCGTGGGGGCCGCGTGCGGGACACCGACCGTCACCTGCTACATCGAGAGCGCAGCCGGCATAGCGGCGGGCGGCCGTTCGGGCCTCGCAAGCGTCGTCACGGGGTTCGTTTTTATCGCGACGGTCTTTTTCTTCCCGTTCGTCAAAATGATCGGTGGCGGTTTCACGACGGCGAAAGGGGCGCTCCTGCATCCGGTGACCGCTCCCGCATTGATCATCGTCGGGAGCATGATGCTCCAGTCCATTACGAAGATCGACTGGAAAGACTACACCGAGTCGGTCCCCGCATTCCTCGTCATTGTCGCAATACCGCTGACCTTCAGCATCGCCACGGGGATCGCGTTCGGTTTTGTCAGTTACGCCGCGCTGAAATTGTTCACGGGCAGGGGCAAAGAGGTGTCGTGGCTTATCTGGCTCCTCGCTGCGGTGTTCATCGCGAGGTTCCTTTACCTGAAGGCACTTTGACGGGCCTCTTCTTCCTCGAAGACTCGTAGATGGCCCACACGATCTCCTGGGTCTTGAAGCCCTCGAGGCCGTCGACGGCAGGCGGGCGCGCGAACCTGAGCGCCTCGTAGAATTCCTTGATCTGGCTGTAGTGGCAGTATCCCCAGTAATCCTTTATTCCGTCCCCGTAATCGATATAGTCGCTCTTCCTCGGCGCCGCGGATACCGTGCGCCCGCCGTAGAACCCTATCGTTGCGGCATCCTTGACGATGTTCACTCTCCCCTTTTCGCAGTCCAGCTCTATCTCCGCGTCGTCGTCATACGAATAAAAGTTCATCAGGTAGAAACAGACGTAGGCGCCCTTCCTGAACCTGATGACGCCTTCGGCGCAGTCCTCTACCTCTATAAAGGAGTGCATCCTGGTGGAGACGTTCGCCTCTACGTAGTCCGCCGCGTCATCGGCGAACCACCTCACGAGGTCGATGAAGTGTATCGCTTGGTCGATGACGACGCCTCCGCCTTCCTTGCCCCACGTCCCTTTCCAGTCGCTCTTCCTGTAGTAGCCGTCGGGTTTATGGTACGAGAGGACGACCTTCGCCGCCTTGATCTTCCCCAGCCTCCCGCGGGCGAGGGCCTCTTTCACGAGCCGCGAGCCCGGACTGAACCTGTTCTGGAAGATGACGCCGAGCGCGACCCCGTTTTTCTTCGCCTCCCGTATCTGCCTTTCGGCATCCCTCGGATGGATCGCCATCGGCTTTTCGACGAGCACGTTCACGCCCATCCTCGCGGCGTCGATCGCCATCGGGGCATGCAGGTAGTGGGGGGTACAGATGTGGACCGAATCGAGGCGTTCGGCCTTCAGCATCGTGCGGTAATCGCGATACGGCCGCGCGCGGCAGGCCCGCGCCTTTTCGCGCGCCCGCTCGATCTTTATGTCGCACACCGCCGCGAGTTCAACGCCTTTCAGGCGCTTCAACGACTGGGCATGCATGGGAAATATCGTCCCGCACCCGACAATGCCGACTCTCAGGTTTTTCATTTCATCCGCTCTTTACGGTTTTCGAGCAGCGCACGACCACGGACCGCATACGGCACGGTGAGAGAGTCCGTAGTTCAATCGCGTAAGACTTTTTCTAAGGGAGGTGCCTGCTCTTCTCTGTGACCCCTCTCTTCAACGAGGATATTATCTGCGACCCTCACCCCGTCGAGCGCGAAATAGTCGACAGTGACGGTATCGCCGGGCATGATGTCTCGAAGCGAGCTTACATTGCTAAAGGTAGTCTCCTGATTAACGGCAAAGACGTATATCTCGTTGTCGTACTCGGTGTCTTTCACTGTGACAGTCTTTAAAGCGTTATTGACGCCGATGACGTCGCCTTCGACATACCCTTCCGTCTCCACCGCCGCCATTTTTTCGTCGGCCTTCATCTCCCTTGCCGCCATCCCTTCGGCCATCCTCTCCTCTGTCGACATCTCCTGCGCACACGCCATGAGCGCGCCGCACGACACGCCGGCACAGATCAACGCGATAGTATATACGGAACCCTTCATTGTCATTCTCTCCTGTTACCTGAGCCGCACCGCCGCGATCCGCACATATGCGCATGAGCTGTGTGCCCATTGTGAATTCTTACTTTACCACCTCCCGTGTTATATGGCAATAAATTTCTGTGCGCCCGATCCGTTTCTTCCTAAGATAGCGCCGGGAGAAGAGGACATATAGCCGGTGAAGCTTCGCGGCCTTACAGCCGCGGCCTCTTTCTTTTCAGCCGTTCCGCACGCGAAGCGGAACCCTGCCCTTGAATCAGATCATAACTTGGTTCAGGGCAGCCCTGAACCCATCGCGATGTGGTTCGGGGCTGAACCGTCCCGCAAAGCGGGACTGGTTCACGGGCAAAACCCCGAAAGATGCGTTGCGCCGCCCTGTATTTAGCGAATCCTTGGCCGGGTGCCTCAAGCCCCCCGGGCCCGGCAGTCAATACGATCGGCAATTGTTTTAAAGATGCGCTCTGCCATGACATGCCGCGGGAGGACGCGGATAAGAACGACGATTGCTGCACTGGCGGATTATTTTTTATCCGAGCCAAAGGGATTCTTGAATACGTCTGTCAGCGCGCTGGCGGCCCCTTGTACCGCCTCTCCCGTCTTTCTGGCGGCCTCGGTCGCGGTCTGCATGCCCTGCTGCGCAACTCCCCCGGTTTGTTTCATGGCCTCTGCCGCCGTCGAGACAGCCTGCATCGCGGCCTTCTGTGCGCCGGCGAGCGTATCGGAGACCGTGCCCTGTAGGCCCTGGAGGTCAAAGTCGGTAAGGTTCGCTATCGCGGTATTCATGAGGGCCTTGACGACGATGAGGCTCACGAGAGAATAAGGATCCGTAATATTCTTGTACTGCTCGTCGATGTTGATCTTGTATTCCGTGACGCGCGGCTCCTTGCCCGCGGTATAGTCTTTATAGACGACCCTCTTGATCTTGAGCCGCAGGCTGTCGATCTGTATTTTGGGTATCTTTCCGGCCTCTTTCGCAGCGGGCCTTTTTCCTTGCTTTTGAGCCTGTACGACCTTGAGCGAGTCAAGGTTCAGTTCGCCTTTTTCATTTTTCACGACGACGAATTCTTTTAACGCGATACGCGCCTCGGACAAATGTACCTTGCCTTTCATGAGCGCAGGAAGGTCATAGGCGACATAGATCTCGGGCATGTCAAGCATCACCCTGTCCTTGAAATTGGCCGGGTTGAACAACCGCAGGTTCCTGATATCCACCAGCGTCTTGATAATGCCGACCCGGAGCGTGCCCATGCTCAGTTTGAGCCCTGTTACCAGTTCTACGCCCTTTTCAACCGACATCTTAATGACCATGTCCTTGGCAAACGCCAAAACCGCGATCACTACTACTATACTTACCGCTATGGTGACTAACTTCTTCATTGGCCACCCCCTGCTTTGTGTGGAAGATTTTGACTCACCATGCCTCGACCCTGATCTCCGGCGTATCCCCGCGCCTATGCATGTCGAAAATTCCCGATGGAATTTTTTCGACAAGGCGCGCCGATAATCTGAAACGGCGTTATGCGGCCAAGGCGGCATTTTTCAATTTATCGTGCGTGAGGTCTCTCAGGCGGGCATAATCGGAAGTTTTAAAACCCGACGTATCTATCGGCGGCAGCACCACAAGCCGGCCGGATACTTTTGTTTTAAAGATCCAGCCGCCTTTAGGAATGGCTTCCCGCGTCCCGCCGATAAATACAGGAAGGATGGGTGTCCCCTTCTTTATGGCGAGCTTAAAGGCCCCGTTCTTAAATTCACCCATCTCGTCCGTATCGCTGCGCGTACCTTCCGGGAAAAACAACATAGATATGCCGCATGCGAGCCATTCGGCTGCTTTTCGATAGGCTTCTTTTATGCTGCCCAGCTCCTCTCTGGAAAGCAGGACATGATCGTTGACCCACAGGAGGCCTCCGATAAATGGTAATTTGAGCAGTTCTTTTTTCGCCACCCATTTGAAATACATATGCGTCTGGTATATTATGATTATATCGGCAAGGCTGTGATGGTTGGCCACTATCACGTATGTCTGATGGGGGTCGATATTTTCCAAACCTTCTACATTAAGCTTCCAATAGGGGTTTAAGGCTATGAGGGTATCCGACCACCAAAAGCACTGTGCATGGACTAACTTTTCCCGGTTGGCAATAGGAAAAGGCATTCTCTTTATGATCAGGCTTGAAAGAAACGCAGCTGCAGTAATGACAACGCCTGCCCCCCATATTAGTATCGATATCGCAAATCTCATAATAGCCCGTGTGCTTGTTAGATACGGTCCGGTACGGCGGGACCTTTCTTGCTCAAGAGGATATAAACGATATGCATAGATAATTCCTACGAAGCCCGAGAACGAAAGTTCTCGGGCGAAGTAGAATGGTCTGCTTCGCCCTTCAATAAGAAAACCGTGGTAGGGCTACGCAGGACCTCCAACATCAATAATTTCTGCGAAGCCGTACCATAAGGATCTACGTTGAACGGCGTAGCAGAATGGCGCAAGAGATAGGTCTGCTTCGCCCTTCAATAAGAAAACCGTGGTAGGGCTACGCAGGACCTCTAACATCAATAATTTCTGCGAAGCCGTACCATAAGGATCTACGTTGAACGGCGTAGCAGAATGGCACAAGAGATGGGGAGTCACGTAAGCTTAGATCGGTAACTCTCCGTCGGTAAATAGGTTACAACTTATCCTCTTTTATGTCAAGGGATTAGTTATTCTACCTGGTTTCCCCTATTATCTTCTATTTTCCCGTAGTTTCGCTTTAGTTGCCTGCCCGCCGAAACATTCAGTCTACTGCGTGGTGATTGCGAAGGCGGGGGCACAGGATGGGCACCGAGAAATTTATCTTGAAAAACGGTTGCTGTTGTACGAGCTCAATAATTCAGTAACGCGTTTCATGTTCGATACCGGTACCAAAGCTTCGGATCAACGCAGATTCTCGCAGATTACACGCACCTGCCTGCCGGCAGGCAGGTGCAGAGGGGATCAATACGCTCTTGTGAATATCCAGCGCACCTTGCCATAATAGAGGGTCCAACGCCCTCTATCCTGGTTAGACGGCCACGGGTGGTCAAATTCGATAATGATCGTATTGCCGTTATCGGATATCATACCGGAAACGGGAAAGGTCTTTTCCTCTACGCTGAATCCCATATAGCTTAAATCCGTCCAGTGCGTGTGCGTCCCCTCTAACCTGTCTCCGGAAACCGTCATTGTCAAAAGATTCTTTGTCGGCGGTGCCTCTCCTGTCGTGCATCGTGAGTATTTGTACTCCATGGTAAATGCGTTGTCTCCCGTGACTATAAGATCGTAATAATCCGTCCTGTCCTCGAAGACATCATAGCCCCATTTGCCGGCGAGGTTCCTCACCATCTTCCTCGTCTCTTCAGGAACGCCGCCGGACGCCGCCGGGCCCTTCGACGCCTCTTCCTTTTTGTATTCGATCTTGTATATCATCTCGCGGACCGCGGCCGCGTCGCCCGAATCGGGCCTCGCGAAAAGATAGAGCTTCAGATTTTTAACTGCCTCGGCGTAGTCACCGCTCTTATCCTGCACTATGCCGAGATTGTAATATCCTTCAGCGAGCCACGGAGCCGCCTTGAGCGCCTCTTTGTATTCATATGCCGCCTTCCGGAACCCGCTTTCATCTTTGGCAAGTTCCACGGCGGCACTGCCGCGCGCCATCCTCCGCGCGGCTTCTTCCGGCACCTTCAGGGACGCACCCAGTCCCTGCGCGGTCCGGATGATATTTTCCCTTAGCTTCACTTCGGCATCGCTTCCTTCCGTCGCCGACTGCAGGGCATCCACGTCGCGGGCGAGCGCTTTCTCATCTGCGCTCTCGGCAACAGTGCTTACCGCGGCCGGCGCTGCTAAGAATATCATCATGACTGATATTAAAAATATTTTCTTTCCCATGAAACGATGCTCCGTAAATCTTAATAGATGGAGAACTCTTCGGCGGCTATTCGTTTATTGTTGTAATAGACCTCGACCTGATACCGGCCTGCCGGCCATTGACCGGCCTTGTCCCATCCCCAATCGAACGTATGGTATGAGGAGGACCAATCTCCTTCGACAAATGTATTGTGTACCAAATGGCCGAGCACTGACCCGTTGGGCTTTATGTAGACGACCTCCAGATCGAAGTATTTCCTCTCGCCCTGGGCAGAATGCTCCAGCCCGAGCTCCCCGGCCACTCTTCTCGTCGACGATCTCGCAAAGAACTTCGAGTACGTACGCTCTTCCATGGGGACATCCCACGTCTTCCCCTCGTAGAACCGGAGCTGCTGCACCGACGCGCCTATCGGCTCTATCGCGACATTCTCGGCCGCGCTCTTCGCGGCATTGCGTGCGTATATCTCGTTCTTGTATTCGACCTTCGTGATGAACGACTGCAGCTCCTCTTTCTCCTTTTCAGAACTTGCCGTGCCCTGCAGCATCTTAAGGTTGTCCAGGGCCTCCTGGTACAGGCCCGCCTTGTCTTCCACGACGGCGAGGTTGTAGCGAGCCTCTCTCCAATCGAGATCTATGGCGATTGCCCGGCTGAATTCTTCTACGGCGTTCCTGTAATCCTCGTCGGTCTTGGCCATCTCGACGACGGCCATGCCTCTATCGAAATATTTCCTCGCCTCTTTCCTGCCCTCTTCGTTGATAGCGCCGCACATGCCGGCGCATGCGAAGAGGAATGCGACCGCTAAAACCGCCTTTCTATATCGTCTCATAGAGGCGTCTCCCTTTGAGTCACTTCTTCTGTTCGCCAAGAGATTCCCTGTAGTCCGCGTAGGCGCGCACGCCCTCGAGGTATTGAGCTGCCTGGAGGGTGCGCAGGTCCGACTCTCCCGCGGCAGTCAGACGGGCGGCCTTCTCATTAAGATACTGTATGCTCTTATCGAGATTGTAGCCCCCGTGGATGAAGCCGTCTGCCGCTATTGCGAGCCTCTCCTCTTTCCAGGTGAGGGGGTTCGGTATCGATGTGTTCGGGTTGGGGTTCTTCTGGCCGGGCCAGACTACGTTCTGGCCGTTGCGGCGGGCGGCCATCTCGAGGAGGATCTGGTCGGCGATGACCGACGAGGCCGGGTCTGCGCTGCGCGGCGGCTTCGCAGGCTCCGGCGTCTTCTTCGGCTCGGCAGAGGCCTCGGCGTCCCGTATCCCTTCGAGATAGCTTATCGCCTCCTGGATGTTCGGCTGCTCGGTGCCTTTACCTTTGGCAAGCTCATCCTCGAGAAATTTCATGGTCTTATTCCAGTCACCCTTTTCACCCTCTTTTCCTCCTGCCCGCAGGGCATCGAGGACCAATGCGGTCCTGTCCCTCGCGAAGGCCGGAATCCACTGTGGCCGTTTCACCCATTCCGGCGTGGGCGGCTCTTTAATGTCCTGGGGCCGCGTGCCCGGCACAGGCGGCTCCTTGAAGTGCACCCCTTTCTCCTTCTCCTGACCTTTCAGGGCCAGCGGCTGGACGACAGGCATCTTATCCCCGCCTTTAAGGGTAGGAGTTGCCGTGCCGCCTTTTAATTTTGAAAGGACATCTTCCTTACCGGCAAGGAACTCTTCCTGCTGCCGGAGAGCGTCCGCCACATCGCTCTTCATCTGCGCGGTCCCTTTACGGCGGGCGAGCTCCTTATCGACCAGGAGCTGTTCCTCCTCCTGCCTGAGCCGCTCTGCTTCCGCCTGTCTCGCTGCAGCGGCCGCATCGTAGCCCGCACCGCCTGTGTCATAGCCCATGCCGCCCGAGCCGTAGATGCTCCCGCTTTGCCTGGCAGAGCACGTCGCTTCATGGTCCTGCCGCAGGGAGTAGACCCGCGCCTCATCTCCGGGGGCAGCGTCGCCGTATTGTTGGCCGCAGTATGGGCAGCTATCGGCGTACGCTGAAGATGCGACCATTGTTCCCGCAAAAAACATAAGTAATAAGACAGGGTATCCGGCTTTCATGTCTATAACCTGCACCCTCCGTTTATTATATCTGTCGATTCTTATCTGGCAATTCTAACCTGGTTAAAACCGGTTTCTTAATAAACTGGCGGAGAGATAGGTCTGCTTCGCCTTACACTACATAAACTCCGGTGGGGCTTCGTAGGACCTTTCTCGGGCCATTCTCCTTCGCCA
>CAYHAE010000067.1:4805-10348 GCA_964354545.1 uncultured Planctomycetia bacterium | reverse complement strand
CTGAGCAAAAGACCGACCACGAACGGAGTGAGGGGGAACATTTTCCTTGTCAGCTCTTTAGCAGATTGTGCGAACATAAGGAGGTTTAGGTCTGGCTACTACAAGTGGAGGGATTAAAGTGAACGCGGCGACGAACGGTTTACACGGCAAGGAGGCCGAACGATTTTTCAAGCGTCATGCCCTGAAGCCGCACAGGGACGATCCTCCCCATCAGGCGCGCAGGTCCGTCACACATGACCTTTATGTAATTGTCCGAATAGCCCACGAGCAAGCCTGAGTGCCTGTCCCTTCTCGTCTCGACAAGTACGTCGAGATCTTTGTTCATGAATTTCATCCTGTAGAGGTACGACGCCTCGAGCGCGAGGACCTTCATCGCGGTACACCGCCTTCTTATCTCTTCATAGCTGACACCGTCCCCGTAATCCGATGCGCGGGTGCCGTCTCGTTTGCTGAAGGGGAATATGTGGGTCCGCGCGGGGAGCACCTCTCTCATGAGATGGAGCGTATTCTGAAAATGCGTCCCCGTCTCTCCCGGGAAGCCGACCATCACATCAGTGGTGATCGCGACATCGGGCATGGCCTTTCTCGCGCGTCCTATAAGGGCCCTGTACTCCTGGCCCGTATATGTCCTGTGCATCCGCGCGAGTATCGCATCGTCTCCCGACTGCAGGGGTATGTGGAGGTGCTTGCATATCCGGTCCTGTGACGCGATATATCCTATCAATTCTTCCGTGACGTACGCGGGCTCTATCGAACTCAACCGGATCCTGAAATCGCCTTCCACCGTCTCGAGAATGCCCTTCAAGATATCGAGGAGGCCGCGCCGCGGGTGCGAGTCCTCCCCCCATGCCCCGAGACATATCCCTGTGAGGACTATCTCCCTGAATCCCTTATCGATAAGGCCCTTCGCCTCTTCCAGTATGTAGGAAAGGGGCTTGCTCCTCGAACGCCCTCTCACGATCGGGATCTTACAGTAAGAACACGCATTGTCGCAGCCGTCCTGAACTTTAATGAAGGCCTTGGTGTGCCCCTTGAAGTCGGAGACGATAAACCAGGGTTGCCCTTCTCCTTCCGTGATCACCGTCTCTGCGGAGGGCTCCTCGGAAAGGATCGCTGCGACGCGATGCTTATCCGCGTTTTTTACGATGTACCGTACACCCGGCAGGAACGACACATCATGAGAGTTCCTCTCCACGTAACATCCTGTCACAACGATCTTTGCCTTTGGGTTCGTCTTGTGGAAGAAGCTCACCGTATATCGCGATTCAGAATCTGCCCGTTGAGTCACGGTGCAGGTGTTGACGATGTAGATATCGGCGATCTCCTCGGAGAGGCATTCCTTAAACCCGTTCTTTAGAAGGACCTCCCTCATCAGCTGACTTTCGTACTGGTTCACTTTACAGCCGAGGGTCTTTATGTAGAACCTCTTGGGATCAGTCTCCATATTCATACTGCACCATCGCTATGAGGGCCAGGCCTGCCGTGTCGCTCTTGAGGATCCGCGGCCCCAGGCTCACGAGCCGCGCGCCGTTCGCCCGAGCAAGCTCGATCTCCTGCTTCGTAAAATCACCCTCCGGGCCGATGAAGATGAGGAGCGTCTCAGGCTTCGGGGTCTTGAGCGCTTCTTTCACGGGCATGGACCCATCCGCGAGACATGCCATGAGGCTCACCTCATATCCTTTCGAAGAACGTACGAACGTGTCGAATTCGGCGAGGTCTTCGACCACGGGGATGGTAGGGCTCCCGCATTGCTTGGCCGCCTCACGCGCGATCCTGCGCCATCTCTCCACCCTCGCCCGGCCCCGCTCTGCGGCGAGTGCCACCACGGTCCTCTCCGTGCGGACCGGGACGATCCTGCGAACGCCAAGCTCTGTCGCCTTCTCGACGATGTAGTCCATCTTCTCTTTCTTGGGGATGGCCTGCGCGAGGGTGAGCGAAACGCCTCCCTCGACGGGGAGCTCCCTTGTACGGAGGATATCGATGACGACGCCGTGCGGCCCCGTCTCGCGTATTACTCCGGCGTACTCCCTTCCCTGTCCGTCGAACGCAACCACCTCATCCGATTCCTTCAAGCGCATCACATTCCGTATGTGGTGCGCCTCTTCCCCCTCAATCACGATCCTGTTGCCTTTTACCGCTTCGCGCGGAACAAAGAACCGTCCCATATATCGTACGGAGCCTCACTATCGACTTTCGTGGAGAAACTCACTGATAAGGCGTTTTCTCTACAGCGCCCTCTTCTAAAGAGAACAGGGCGAGCTTGCGAAAGAGGTCTTTAGGATCGACTCGTGCCTTAGCGCACGCGGGAGACAGCTCCGTATTTAATGCGGCACACTATTCCTTCTCCCCAAATACCTCAGCGGTGAAGATGTATATCTCCGTGGCCGGGTCTTTCCATGCGCCGGGCGGCAACCCGGCCTTGTGGCTGCAGAGGTTCGAGAGGAACTCCTCTTTCGACCACCCTGTCTCATCAGCCACTTGCGGGAGGAAGACCCCGCTCGAATACCCCTTCCGTATCAACACGCCGTGGCCGGGTATCTTCACCTCGTCGGCGCTCTTGACTCTCTTCATCTCCGAGAGGACGGAGATCTCTATATCGACATTCCCTATTTCGGAAGACGCAAGCGGAGGGAACCTCGGGTCTCCCGTAGCCGATTCTACCGCCATGTCGGCAATAGTCTGATACAGCGGGCCCTGCCCCGTCAGGTTCCCGATACAACCGCGAAGCTCTCCGTTCTGGCGCAGGGTGACAAACGCGCCCATCGGCCTGTTCAATACGGGGTCGGCCTCCGCGAAGCTTTGCCTCTTCCCCTCGCGAATATGGCTTACAATAGACTCTCTCGCAATCTGCAACAACCGCTTTCTTTCCGCACCATTAAGCATCGGCAATTCTCCTGTCTTTTCGTCCTGCTTCGCACTCCCCGTTCTCTGGTCTTTGGTCCCCTTCGGGGAGGCTTCGCTCCGCTTCGCACTCTGTGGTCTTTGGTCTACAGTCTGTGAGCTCTCTTTATAGATCGCGGCGCTCAGATATCCCACCACCTTCCCCTTGTCTCCAAAAGTATCTCCTGAATTCGCGTATTTCAGGACCTTTATTTTATTGTAGCCGAGCTTTTCCGCTGTGAGAAGCGATGCGGTCACCGGCATCATTCCGCAAAGCTCGCACACGCCCAAACGGCCTTCTTGATAAAATTCTCCCGCCTTCATCCCGGTGAGCACGTTGACGGTATGTTGATCGATCGAGTTCGCTTCAGCATAGGGATGGTAATGAGAGAGGTCCGTGGATGCGACGATGAGGACATCCTTCCTGTCCTTCAACGCCGCAGCGAGGGCATCGGCCATTATCTCGGCATCTTCATATTCTTGAGTACCGAATGCGACGGGGACCACTTTGGCGCCCGCGAAGACCATCTGGACAAAAGGGATCTGCATCTCGACCGAGTTCTCGCCGTCGAAGAGGACGGGGTTGAACTGGATCCTGCTGTTCGTGGAGATGATCTCCTGTGCGAGGGCCTCGTCGATCGCGATGTCGCCGAGGGGCGTCCTGAAGACGCCTCGCGCGTAGACCGATATCCCTCCGAAACGCAGCCTGTGGCTGAAGCCGAGCACGATGACGGTCTTAAAATGTCTGCCTTCCGCTGCCTTGAAACCGTACGCGGCAATGGGTGCGGAGAATTGATAACCTGCGTGGGGCGATATGAGCGCGATGATATCCCCGTCGATCTTCTCAGGGGATGCCTGGTCGAGATATCCTTTGAGCATCTGGTACAGGGCTTCCTTCGAACGAGGGTACCAGCTCCCGGCAAGATCGGCTTCCTTCACTTCCTGCGCAAAGCCTGGATTCGCCATAAATACTCCTATAATTATTACCATTAAAAATAGTAAATAGTTTTTCATAAATACTTTTTCTCTCTTTGAATTTATCCTACCATATTAAGAGGTAATTGTAAATAGAGGAACGGCGTGAGAAGGGCATATAATGCTACGGAAGGTCGGATGAGGTTACGTAATGTTAAGGAAAGCTATGAGCGGTATTCCCGGGCAACCTTATGTAACCTTATGTAACTTCTATAGAGCACCCATGCGCGGTATTACAGCGACCGCAGTATCTGCGCCTCTGCCCTATGGAAATCCATGAGCTCATTGGTGTTGATAGGCCGAATGCTGACCAATATGGGAACGGATGCAAGGCCCTGTTCCTGAATCTTCTTCGCTAATTCTGCGATCTTCTCTCTATCGACCGCTCCGCCTGACATCGCCTCGATGCCCCGCAGGATCTGCGTGACCGCCTCTATCCTCTCTTCGGCGGTAATCCCCGGCCTTGTTTCAAGATCGGAGTAATTCAGGATCGCAAGTCCTGTCTCAAGACAGGCAGCGATAGGGGTAGCGATCGCCTGCTCTTTCTTCTCGGCCCTTCCCGTCATATAGACGACTTTATAGGAGAGCTTTGCGAGGTCGTCATCGATATCGTCGGTCTGGGGAGTCCCGTCGCTCTTTACGCCTTGCGCATATGCGAAGGTCACGATGCGGCCTTGAGGAATGCCTGAGGTTCTTAACTCTTCTCTTAGCCCCTCTTTTCCTTGTCTATTATTAACGAAGATGTGTATGGTGATCTTGCCAAGATCGTGCAGGGTGATTAGGTTATGTCCTGCGCTCTTCACCGCGGTGACAGAACCGAAGTATGTCTCCAGGACCTGCCGGGCTTGTTCCTCGTTTTCAACAGCGATTGCGATGATGGCGGGTTCTTCATTGAAGAGACGAGGGTTTACGGTCCTCAAGAGATCCCTGCCATAGGTTTCGGATCTGACGACCCAGCCATCCCAATTGTTGACATCTTTCAGGGCGGTATCGAGCATGGAGACGTCGGTGGTCAGCCAGCCTGAACCCGCGATATCCATCGTCGGCATCGCAGCACCCGTCGTCGAGCCGCGGAGAGCAGGACCTTGAAACCCTGTACCTATGGCCGCGAGTCTTTGGCCTAACGCCGCGATCGTCGACTCGTTATGCACTCCCACCGAGCCCCCTTGAAGCGTCGGAGCAATGCGAGGCGCTGCTTCTTCGAGAGCGCGCCCGATAGCGGCGAGCTCTGCTCCAAATTCTTTCTCATTCGCTACCGCCTGCTCTCCTAATTCGAGCCTGTTAAGACGTCCCCTGATCACCGGTAAGTCAGAGCCTGCCGAATCAATACCAGAGATCTGGCCAAGCACCCTGCTGAGTTCCTGGTGACCAAGCAAGAAAGCTATCGGACTAAAACCAGGCGCCGCCTCCCTGGCGCTTTTTGCCGTGAGAAGCTCCACAATACGACCCACGACTCCCGCACGCTCTCCGATGGCGGATGAGATGGCCGGCTGTTCGGCGAGCGCTACCTGTTGCGCTGCGGAGCTATCATCATACGCGGCGAGCGTCACGTCGAGGGCATCCAATCTCGCCGTGAGCTGTCCCATTTCACGATCTATATCTGCCATGGACATACCTGTGATCGGGGCGCCCGTCGTCGAAGCGCGGGCCGCTGCGACAGGCCCCATGCTATCAATCGTCCTGAGGAT
>CAYHAE010000067.1:0-4705 GCA_964354545.1 uncultured Planctomycetia bacterium | reverse complement strand
CGGCGTCTATCCTTCCTTGTAAGTCTGCCGATATGCCCGTCGTCGAGGCGCGGGCGGCTGCAACCTCTGCGCCGCTGATCTCATTCATAGTCGTGTAGTCTTCGCCTCGTGCGAGCGCGTACTCCCGGCCGTTCGTCTC
The DNA here is from genome assembly GCA_964354545.1 of uncultured Planctomycetia bacterium. GTDB lineage: Bacteria > Omnitrophota > Gorgyraeia > 2-01-FULL-45-10 > JAHFGN01 > CAYHAE01. The sequence goes on along the minus strand of CAYHAE010000067.1, from coordinate 4,566 downwards.
CCTCGGCAGGTAAAGGACGACGAGGCCCTCTCCGCTTTTCGTCAACCGCATCGTCGTGCCGTCTCTCAAACCCACGTTGAGGACATTCTTCTCGAGCGAGAAGAGCCTTTCCGAGATGAGGATGGCTGCCTTAAAGGCGGTCATCCCCTCCACGCCTAAGACCTGTTCGCCTATCGCGTTCAAACGCGAGGCGATCTGGATAGTCGATCGGCTCTCAAGGAGCGCCTTTGTGATAGGATCTACCCCGCCCGAAAGCAACCGGAAATAGGGACATTCACTGTCCACCTTCGCTATCTTGGGAAAGATCTCTACATAAGAGTACCCCCGTTCCCGAAAGAGTTTCTTCAGGTTGTCCGTGTGAAAACCTCCGGTGACAAGGATGGTCACGCTCTGCTTCTCGGCCTCGAGCTTCTTCTCGATATTCTTGATGAACTCATCATCCCTTTTAAGCGAGTAGGCGTAGAACTTTTCCATATTCTCCCTGTACCCGTCCATCCGCATGAGCGCCTCGTCTATCTGGAAGGTAAGGCCGTACACGGGGCATTTGGCAGTGAAGAAATCGAGGAATCGCCTCATACCGAACGCATCTCTATTCTGCACGTAGTGGTCCCACTCCTCCTTGATGAGGCTTATATCGAACATCCCTTTGATGATGGTGAGGTGTTTGTCGAGCATAGAGAGGGTCCTCTGGTCGTCATTCTTGAACAACGCCTCACACATTTTTTGCTCAAGGGAATCTATCTCCTTGAATAGCGCCTGTTTGTCGATGGCTTCGTACCTCTTTATATAGTCGGCATATTTGACGAGGCAGGGGAGTGCGCTAAAGTCTACCTCTGCGCGTTCCGCCTGTTTGAAGAGGTATGCGTAGTATTCCTCCTGAGAGATGTCTCCCGTCTTGAAGGCGAGGCTCTTTAAGACGAGCTCCTCCAGGCCCTTCTTCGACAGTTTGCGGTTGAGCCTGTCGATGAGGGCATTGCGCTCTCTATTCGCTTCCTTAAAATCGATCCTCTTCTCATCTTCCACTACCTTTAAGAGGCCCTCGAGGTTTTTGTATCCGGTGAGGGCGATAGAGTAGTCCCTCGCTGAGCTCGAGAGAGACAGCACATATTCCTTGAAATCGAGCCTGTTCTCCCTGTACTGCCGTGCCCTCTCATCCTGCGCGAGGAGCTCTTTCGAGTAGACCTTGGTTTTGAGGTTGTTGATGATGTGGTTTAACGCACTGAGGCACTTTGCGGCATCGTCTTTAAAGGAAAGCGACTGAGTGTATGCGGCGAGGTTCTCGCGGTAATACTGCAGATTTTCGATGCCGTAGAGCTTAATGCGCTCCGGATTCGTAATCGCGGCGAACTCTGCCCCGTTTACCTCACCCTCCTTGACGAAGTAGTCTGCCACCGACTTTCTCACGTCAGGGTTCAGGATCCTGGTGAACGCGGTGAGGTCGTACCTCCCTGCGCCTCCCTCAAGGCCGACGAGATCGACATCATATCTCTGAATGAGGTGATCAATGATCCCTGATATCGAGTGTTGGGCAGAATAGTTGCAGTGGGCATCCTGTATATGGATAACGGTCTTGCCGGAATTGCCCTCGAATACCTCCTTTACCTCGCCGAAACGGAGAGGTATGTCTATATCATTTGGATTGAGCGAATTCGCATCCCGGGACTCCGTATCCATTGGATTGACGCGTGTAAATATGGCATGGGCATCCGTGAGCGGCAGGACCGATTGCAGTGTGAATATGAGCGAAACGATCAGCGGCAGGCACCTACGATTCATGGACTTTAGCATCATCGCAATCATCGAACACCCGATTTTTGAAATTACTGCTTCTTGCCCTAGATCGCTTACAACAAAATAGCACCGGAATGCAAAAATTGCTAACTTTTTAAATTAATTTAATAACACATCATAAAAATACTTGGCGATGTCACCTCTGCCAAGCATACTAACTTTTAATAACTCTAATACTAATATTACATCAAAATATTATAATGTCAAGATACAAAAACTGAATATAATATTATTAACAGTTACTCTAGTCAATAGTGTAACAGTGAATGGCAACAATTAACGCAGGCTATTGAGCGCTGCCTGTACATCTTTCTGCGTTGGATTTATCTGGAGCGACTGCGTGAAGGCCTGAACGGCCTTTCCCTTGTCCCCTTGCTTAAGATATATTTCCCCTAGGACATTGAGGGCCTGATATTGCTGGGGCGATTGCCGTATGCACGTCTCGAACTCGTCTATGGCTTCTTTTATCTTTCCCATTTTATAGTATACGAACCCGAGATTGCCATGCGCAAAGGGGAGATTGGAATTGAGTTCTATGGATCTCTTCAAGTACTCCTCCGCCTCGCGCCAGTTCCCTCTATCCTTGTAGAGAACGCCGATATTGCCGTAAGCGTCTGCGAGCGTTCCCGCATCATTGAGCGAGATGACCTTTTCGTATTGCTCCAATGCCTTGTCCATCTCGCCCCTCCTGGAATAGACGCTGCCCAGGTTCAGATAGAGTTTCGCATTGCGCGGAGAATACTTTATCGTGTTTGCGTAGAATGTCGCGTCATCCTTCCAATCCCTGTTTCTCTGCACAGTGAGGAATGAATAGGCCGCGACAGAGCCCGCCACAAAGAGACCCACGGCGATCCTCGCGGCCATGAAAGACCTGTATTTTTCATATACCCTGTAGATCAAGGCCGACAGGATGAAGAAATATCCGACCGAAGGCATATAGAGCCAATGTTCGGCGATGAAGCTGTTGATGGGAAAGATCCCGGATACGGGCAACAGGTTGATAAAGTACCAGAAAACGAAAAAAGAAAAGAGGCGGTTCCTTTTGTAGATGATGACGCCGCCCGCGAGGACGCACGCGACGAAAACGAATGATATGAACGTGGCAGGCTCGAACAGAGACCGCGCGGCGCCTATGGCCCTTTCCATGTGCAGATCCCGCGGGATGATCAGTAACTTTATGTAGACAACCACCGTCTTGAAGAACGTCAATAGCCTGTCCGGGAGCGGGACCTTCAGTATGTCGATAGGAAATCCTACTTTAAAAAAATTGAGGATCCGGGCTCTTATAAATACGTACAGCCCCACAAGGAGCGGGCCCGGGATCCACGCATACCAGATCCTTCTGTACATCGCGGACGGCATTCTGCCTTTAAGCATTATGAAGACGTAGAGCGCCGTCACAAGCGGAAGGACAAGGCTGATCTCTTTGGATAGGAGCGAGAGGGAGAAGAATACGTATGACATCATAAGGAGCGCTATCTTCGCCCCGCGCCTGGCCGCCCGGTCCGCGTATCGTACAAAGGCTATCAGGGAGAGCAAGAAGAATATGGAATAGAGCGAGTCTGCCCTGCCCGCTATGTAGGTCACCGCCTCCGTATGTATGGGGTGGACACCGAAGAAGACCCCTGAAAGGAGGGCAACGGGTATGCTATCGGAAAGGCAGAAGATCAGTATGAATACAAGGACCGCGACGCACGCATGGAGGAGGTTGCTCGTGAAGTGGTAGCCCGCGGGTCTTTCTCCCCACAGGGAATAATCCATCATATTCGATAGTTCCTGCATGGGCCTATAGAAATTATTGACGTTCCCGCTCCCGAAACCCACGTACGTCCCAAAGACATTCCCGAAGTGGGAAAAGCTCTTTATCTGGGAATTGTTCACAATGAGGTAGTCATCGTCCCACACGAATCCGTTCCGCAGGTTATTCGCGTACACAGAGAAGGTGAGCGCGAGTACGAGGAGGGCGCATGCCGCTATCTTTTTTCTATTGGTGCGGGTTATGGACGCGGTTTTATATTCTACTGCGGGAGTTTCGGATATTTTGTCGGCGGGCTTCAGGTCGAGGGCCTTGAGCTCTTTTTTGAGGCGCTTCGGGCTCATGCCGAGTTTCCATGCGATATCCTCGACCCTTAGTTTCGCGAGGTTTTCCTCGATAAATTTGATCTGTTTCTTGTCTAGCATACGTGAAAAACAAACCTCTTCCATATAAGGGAAGGGTTCCCCAAAGGGAAACCGCAGATTGCCCTTTGGAAACGTTCGGACGCTAGTCGAGCTATTTGCGAAGCAAATAGCCTCCCGAGATCCCGTAGGGATCGAGGGACCGCCCGTTGTGTCCCTCGCCTAAGCGTCCCGAAAATTTCGTTAGAAATTTTCGGGACAGGCTTCGGGACGAATTTCGCCTATGCGCAAAACTAAAGCGAAATTCAGTGGTGGAGCCGACGGGAATCGGCTACTACAGCCGCCAGAGGCGGCTTGCGTAGCCTCACCTCGCTCACTGACGGCCGTTTCAGCGGCCTTTTCCTCCCTTTGGTCGGCGTTCGCTCGTTTCGATTCCCCGCACAGGACCCTTCCACATAAGGGAAGGGATCTTTGAAGGGAAACCGATTTAGGTTTCCCTTCAAGAGCGTTTGGGCGCGAGCCCCGCCCGCTATAGACATGATGCGGGTCGGAGGGGCGAAAAGCAATTCAACACTTTTCGGCCCCGGAGACCAAGCGCTCTATCCCTCGCCTAAGCGTCCCGAAAATTTCGTTAGAAATTTTCGGGACAGGCTTCGG
>CAYHAE010000066.1:0-10522 GCA_964354545.1 uncultured Planctomycetia bacterium | reverse complement strand
TTGTGCTCACATAACTCGTTTTAGGTCATCGAAAAAGCTCTCCCACACGCTCAACCCGTAAAGCGGGTGGGTGACTGGATAACAAGGGACGTTTTCAAAATCCATCCCAGACCCGTCCCCGGCATCCACCGGTTAAATCTCCGAACAAAAAGACTTGATTTTTCCTAAGACGAGTATAAAATAGGGACAGCTGCCCCCCAGTGGGATGGCATCGATGTTCGTAGATAACGAAAAGGAGCACGATGAAAAAACATCTGAAACGCAAAAGTTTTTCGGCACCACCGCAGGTTGAGCCGGATATAGCAGGCCTCATCATTAAGATGCAGCAGCAGTTGGCCTTTTTAGAGAAGAAGATAGATACCCTGATCAACCAGTCTTCAGAAAGGCCTTTTGATGGAAAGGATCATTCGAAGCCTTTCCAGCACTTCGACCGCTCTCACCGTCAGGGCGATGTAAGACAGGACAGCCCTTACAATGCAAGGACCTTATATAAAGCGATCTGCGCGGACTGCAATAAAGAATGCGAAGTTCCTTTCAGACCCAGCGGAGACCGTCCGGTATACTGTAAGGAGTGTTTTTCAAAACGCAAGGCCGGCTCGTTTAAAGGAAACCGTGATAATAGGCCCAGAGAAAGGGATTTTGTTCACGAGCGCCATTTTGATAAACATCAGAGCGTAGAACACCGAAAGTTCGATGAAAAGAAGAAGCCGGTTTTCAAAAGGCGAAAAAAGAACTTGTAATTCGGGGCCATCCCACAAAGAGATTGCTTCGTCGGAAAGCAGCATAACACCATCCTCCTCGCAATGACAATAAGGGGATAAATAGGTCTTTTTCAACACTCTAAAGAAAGCTCCGCCCCGCTCCCTTGACAACACCCGTTTTTATGCTATACTTTATTCCGCAGTCAGGATAGTCCCGAGTTGGAAAAGATAGATCACGGACTTGGCGAATGCCATTCCGAGTAACTTCGATAGGTCGTTTCACGTGGAAGCAAAGTAAAACCTTCTCCGGTGGGAGTATGACCGGAGAAGGTTTTTGTTTTTGTAGACACATGCGGCGTGCAGCGGAGCGTCCGCGGGTGTGAACCCGCGGCACCTTCTGATCCGGATGTTCCGCGGGTAAGGCCGATAAAAATATTTATCCCCGTTTTTAGCACCGGGCGAGAGTTAGTTCGATGAGTAGTCTGTTGCGCGCGTGTAACGGTCCCGCATCCCCGGACCTTTATATAAGAAGAGGATCCGCTTTTGGCGGAAAATAGATAGGACCTTCGTTGGTCACATTGTGACCGGCGAAGGTTTTTTGTCTTTGAAGACATTTGCGGAGAAAAACGGTATTGGCAAAGCGAGGCTAAGATCCTTCGAACGCTCCTATTCGTTGCGTTCTCAGGATCAAATGCGCTTCGCACATTTGAAGGGAGGTTAACAAGGTTATATCGCTCGAGCCGATAAAAGATTTTAGGATAGGTTTATTGTGAATGAACTATAACAATTGAAGGAGAAAAGGCATGGAAGGCGGGCGTATCTTAAGGAATTCGCAGATCATTATTCTGGGTATTTGTATTGCAGCGGCGACAATCGTTTCAAGTATCATTCTGTCACAAGGGTTTATGAAGATCATGAAGTTTACAAGAGAACAGATAAACGTTACCGGCTCAGCGCAGAAGGAGATAAAGAGCGATTACATTGTATGGAAAGGGACCGTCATAAAGCGCGAGGTTGATCTCAAAACAGCTTACAAGAACCTGAGGGAGGATCTTGAGAAGACGAAGCAGTATCTCCTTTCAAAGGGTATTAAGGAAAATGAGCTGATAATCTCTCAGATCGCCACAGAGACAGTTTATAAGAAAAACGAGAAAGGGAACAACACGAACGATATAGAAGGTTACCGCTTGAGCCAGAATGTTGAAATACGGTCGAACGATGTAGAGAAGATAACGGGGATCTCCCGGGAATCGACAGAACTGATCGATCAGGGCATCCAGGTCGAATCACAGGCGCCGGAGTATTTCTATACGAAGCTGGATGAATTGAAATTAGAGATGCTCGCGAAAGCCACAGAGAATGCAAAGCAGAGAGCCGCGAATATGGCCAAAGCTACCGGCAACAAGATCGGCTTCATGCGTTCAGCCAGGATGGGCGTCTTTCAAATAACGCCCGTTACCTCTACAGATGTATCTGATTGGGGAATGAACGACACCACGTCCCTTGATAAGAAGGTAATGGCCGTAGTGACGGTAAGTTTTGCAATAGAATAGATCGCAGAAATTCCCGGTTTCCAGGGACATTGTGGAGATGAGAAGGGCGACAGATCGGACCTCGAGATCGCACACGGTACGGCGTGCTTGCCTATCTCCTAAAAAGGTGCTATAATAAAAGAAGAAAGTGAAAAAGGAGGAAGCGTATGAAACGCATAGTGAGTATCGTAACGGTAGTTTTTCTTTTAGGAGTCGTTGGTTATAGTGCGCTCGCTGAAGAGGGGGAAGGCGGCGGCGCAATGGGCCCCGGGCAGGAGAAAGGCGATGTGCACCCCGGCAAGGGGATGGGGCATGGCGCTATGAAGGGGATGTGCCGTGCACATGGAATGGCGATGAAGATGATGGCAGGAAGAGAGCTTGCGGCAACATCTGATGGCGGAGTGGTTATCCTTGCGGGAAACAAGCTCTACAAGTATAACAAAGACCTTAAACTTGTGAACGAGGCGGAAGTAAGCGTGGACGCTGAGGGTATGGAGAAGATGATGGCCGAGATGAAGGAAAAGTGCCCGCAGTGTAAAGCGATAATGGAGCACTGTTCCAAGATGGGACCGCCTCCCGAGGAAGCCGCCCCCGCTAAGACGCCCGAGACGCAAGAAGAAAAATAGTTCATAACAACATAGCGCAGTTACAGAACTAAAAAAGAGGGACAGCGACCATTTATGTGAACAGGAAATAGGCGCTGTCCCTTCTGTTTAAAGAATGCCTGGGCCACGTGCGGCAGCTGCGGTTCCGAAGGCGAAAGAGGTTTAACCCAAAGAGAGGAAGTAATCGCATGAGAAAGAAACGTCCAGCGAAGCGGCAACCCGACAGAAAGCAGTTCGAAAGATATTACACCTATCTCAAAGATGAGCTGTCTGACGAGATCGATCTACAGAAGCTCAACAGGATAGCCAGGGGATTGGCAAATTATACCAATGTCCACTACAAGGCGTTCATTATTTCCCTATTGATGAAACTCGCGGAAATAGATAAGAAGGTGGACGATACCCGTGAAACGCTGATATTGGGAATAACCGCCGCGCTCTATACCCTGGCAAAGACGGCACGGTTGAGCGAAGAAGATACCGATAAGTTGTTCGACGACTATCACAAGGAGATCGAGCTGGATATAGAGAAGACGGCCAAAAAGAAACAGGAGGTGCGCCAGTTAAACAAGCTATTTCTGCTAAAATCCCGAAAACCGAGGAGATGACCCTGGGATGCGGGGGCCATGCTCTAAAGCGGAGAAATAAGCTCAAGGAGGGTTTTTATGGATTGGAAAACGTTGCTTCAATCAACGCTCATACTTTTTGCCATCGTCAATCCTATCGGCAGCGTCCCCATTTTTTTGCAGCTTACCCAGAACATGACGCCTGAGGCAAGGCGCCGGGCCTTTCAGACGGCTGTCCTCACCTCCCTTGCCATCCTTTTTCTCTTTATACTTGCGGGGAAATGGGTCTTTACCTATTTCTTTCAGATCCAGCTGACCGACCTCATGGCCGCGGGCGGACTTTTGCTTTTGATCATCGCGATCGACCACCTGATCTTTGGCGTGCTGGTCAAAAGTGTCCTCACGTCAGATAAGCAGGATGCCCTCCATATCGGGGCGTTCCCGATCGCCTGTCCTATCCTTGCCGGTCCCGGCGCCATGATGACCGTTTTCGTCACGTACTCTGAGAACGGGTTTCTTATCGCGGCAGGTTCGATCATTGCGGTTATGGGGATCACGTGGCTGCTTCTCTATTTTATCGATACGATCTATCGTCTGTTGGGCGAGATAGTGTGCCTCGTGCTTTCCAAGATCCTCAGTCTTTTTCTCGCGGCGATCGGGATACGCCTTTTGATGCAGGGGTTGGCACATTATTTTAAATAAAATCACGGAGAAGATCACCCCGCCCCGGACCGCTCGCGTTGCCCGGGTTGGGGGCCGCGCAATGACAGTTATTTGAATTTTCGGGCATCCCGCAAGGAGAGGATCCGCATGACGGTCTATTCCCATTCCAGCCTGAGCATGTTCGAGACGTGCCCCCTTCAATTCAAGCTCAACTATATCGAGAAGATCAAACGTGAGGAGCAGGGCATAGAAGCGTTCATGGGGTCGCGCTTCCATGAAGTGATGCACAAGCTCTACAAGGACCTGACGTGCAGGGTCGCCGCATTGGACGAGCTATGGGACTACTACGACAGCCAATGGAAGAAAGAGTACAACGACAGTGTCATCATTGTGAGAAAGGAGAGGACCGCGCAGGACTATAAGAACATAGGCAAAACGTGCATAGAGGCATACTACAAAAGATATCATCCTTTCGATCAGGCGAGAGTGCTGGGACTTGAAAGAGAGGTCATGATCGACCTCGCTAATGACGGAAAATACAGGGTACGAGGCTTTATCGACAGGATCGACCAAAGGAAAGACGGGACCTACGAAATACATGATTATAAGACCTCGGGATACCTGCCCGCGCAGGACAGCCTGGACGAAGACAGACAGCTTGCCCTGTACCATATGGGTATAGAGAAGACCTGGAATGACGTAAAGAAGGTCTCGCTCATCTGGCACTATGTGGTCTTTGATAAGGAGATGAGCTCAACGCGGACCGATGAACAGCTCGATAAATTGAAGAAAGAGACGATAGACCTCATCGACCGGATCGAGGGTACAAAAGAATTCTTACCTAAAGAGAGCGTTCTCTGTGAATGGTGTCCTTATCCGGACCTTTGTCCGAAAAAGAAGCATCTTTTCAAAGTCGCGGAACTCCCCGTCAATGAATATAAAAAGGAGCCCGGAGTCATATTGGTAACTAAATATGCTGAGCTGGAAAAAGAGAGGGAGGCCCTCAAGGAAAAGGTCGCTCACATCGAGGCCGAACAGCAAAGAATATCGGAAGCGGCGATCGAGTATGCCGAGAAGGAAGGCGTGTCGGTCATTGACGGGCCCGGCGCGCGGCTGAAGGTTGAAATAAAAGAGGAGACCCTTGCTCCCTCAAAGAAGGAAGACGCGCAGTCGTGGGAAGGCTTAAGGGAGTTGCTCATCAAAGAAGGGAAGTACGAAGAGGTCTCTACGGTAAATAACAACATGCTCAACTATAGAATAAGGAACAGGGCATGGCCCAAGGAATTCTTGGAGAAGATAAAACGATTTTTGAAGCATCAGGTAACAAAAACGGCCAGATTGGTCAAGAAGCAAGAGTACGAAGCGCAAAGGTAGAGGTATCTGCTACGGAGCGACGCGTGCCAGCGCGGATTGCACGGAGTCGCGCAGGCGGGCGAAATCGCCGGCGCCGAAGCCCGCGGTATCGATGGGCGGTAGCACGGTGAGCCGGCTGACGACATTCGTGCTGAAGATCCAGCTCCCCTTAGGGATAACTTCTCTGGTGCCGCGTATGGAGATGGGGAGGATGGGTTTTTGTTCTCTTATGGCGAGCTTAAATGCGCCGTTCTGGAACGCGTTGAGTTTATCTGTAGTGCTGCGGGTCCCCTCAGGAAAGAAGAGCACGGATACGTCATTCCTCAGCCATCCGGACGCTTCCCGATAGACCTTTTTTATGCTCCCGAATTCACCGCGCGCAAGCTTGATGTGTTTGGAGAGCCAGAGGCACCCGCCGATGAAAGGTACGTTGAAGAGGCTGTCCTTCGCCACCCATTTGAATTGCATGCGGGTCTTATAGAGCACGATGATATCGGTGAGGCTCTGATGGTTGGCGACCACCACATACGTCTTGCTCCGGTCGATATTCTCCAGCCCGCTTATCTTGAAGTGCCAGTACGGGTTCAGAGCGGTGAGGGTATTTGCGTACCAGAAGCACTGGGCGTGGATGATCTTTCTTTTCTTGTCGAGAGGGAAAAGGATGATCGACAGGAAGAGTTCCACGAAAAAGAGGATCACCGTCAAGGCAGCGCTCGCAGCCCATATTGCTATCGATGACAGGACCCTCACGATACGATCATCGTCCTTTCCGTGTCCCATGTGCCCTTGGCCCTGAGTCCGGACTCACCCGTGCCCTTAAGCGTACAGGCTTCTGTCGCTATGTCCCTGGTGCGGTTAATCGTGGAGGCAGTTGATTATTGAGCGACGACTGTCACGTTGGTGGCGCGAGGACCCTTGGGGGATTTCTCGACCTCGAACTCTACCTCTTGTTCCTCTTTGAGCGTATCAAAAACACCCTCGGCGAGGCTCGACCGGTGAAAGAATATCTCTCTTCCGTCCATCGCACTGATAAAACCAAACCCTCTGTCACGGACCAGCTTCTTTATCTTACCCTTATGCATTTCCTATCTCCTTTTTCTTATACGGCACATTACTGGATAGAGACGATCTTCACCTGAAAAAAAAGCTTTTTACCGGCGAGAGGGTGGTTAAAATCGATCACCACACTGTCCTTTTTAAGCTCTGAGATCCTCACGGGGAAGACCTGGCCGTCAGGGCTCTTCACCTGAAGGAACATGCCTACCTGCGGTTCGACATTCTTTGGCAGAGTCGACCGCGCCATTTCCTTGAACGCGGTTGGATCTACCATGCCGTAGGCCTCCTCCGGCGCCACTACGATCTGCTTCTCATCACCAATACGCATTCCCGCGAGCTGTCTCGTGAGGCCGGAAATGAGCTCACCTTTTCCCTGGGTGTACTTCAGAGGCCCCCGTGCCTTTGAGCTGTCGACAAGTTTTTCATCGACAGTAAGCGTGTAATCAAATGAGACCTGCTTCCCGTTCTCAATCACCGCGCCTTCTCCTTTCCCGTACGCAGGGAAACCGCCCGTGTTAAAAAGCAAAATAGTACATATAAGTGCAGCTAACCGCTTCATATGCGCCACCTCCCGTTCGTGATTCGCAGCGAAAAGGATATCCTTCACGGCACCATGCCTGGAAAATCAAAAAAAATAGCAAGTTCAGTCATCCGGAACTTGCGCTTCACGATAGCTGAGCTTGTTATAATTACATTATAAATATACGCTCTTTTAAGCAGCTTGTCAATTACTTAAATTAGATTTTTGATAAGTATCATCGTGATCGCCGTTTTCCCAAAAGCTATTCCGTTGCCCTGTGTGCCATGACATAAACCTAAAGGCCGCCCGCGCAATTAATTAACATATTGATGTTGTATTTGATATAATTATGGCGTAGCTCTGCCTTCGCCTATGACGTAGAAGGCTGATACTGTTCCCCGAGGTATTATATGGCCATAAAGAGCAAAGTGTACTTTGCGGCAGTCAAAGAAACGGACCCCGTTGAGGTTGTCAAGAAGAAGCTCGCGAAGCTCCTTGAGGCAAGCAAAGTCCTCGATTGCGTCAGAGCTGGTGACGAGGTCGCGGTAAAGATGCATTTCGGCGAGAAAGGGAATACGGGTTACGTGAAACCCGAGTACGTGAAGGTGATATGCGATGACATCTCAGGAAGAAAGGCGGCCCCGCTCCTTACCGACACGAACACCCTCTACCATGGGATGAGGGCGATCACCGAGGAGCACCTCGCGATCGCGCGCGACCACGGATTTTCAAAGGAGAGGGCGGGCGCTGAGGTGGTGATACCGGACGATAACGCCTCATCGAACGTCGCCGAGATCAGGGTCGGCGGGAAATTCATCGAGGTGGCGAAGGTCGTTTCGTTCTTCCTGAAGGCCGATGCGTTCGTCGGAATCGCCCATTTCAAGGGGCACCTCATGGCGGGGTTCGGAGGTGCCCTCAAGAATATCGGCATGGGATGCGCGACGAGGGAGGGCAAGCTCGCCCAGCATTCGGAAGTCGCGCCGTATATCGATATCAAGAAGTGCGAGCTCTGCGGCGCGTGCGTGGAGGCGTGCCCCGCACAGGCGATCTACCTCAAAGGCCACCAGGTTGTCATCGACGGCTCCAAGTGCATCGGGTGCGCGAGCTGTATCGCCGCGTGTACCCGTAACGCGGTCGAGATCGATTGGGAATCCGGGGGGAGCGACTTCCAGGAGAAGATGGTCGAGTATGCGAAGGCGGTCCTGGGGACAAGACAGGGCCGTTCCGCCTTCATCAATTTCGCTCTCAAGATAACCAAGGAGTGCGACTGCCTTGCGCTCGACGACCCGCGCATCGTGCCTGACATCGGCATCTTTGCCTCAGAAGACCCGGTGAGCATCGATAAGGCGTGCTATGACATGGTGCTCGATGTCTCAGGCAGAGACATATTCAAGGTAGTGCATCCGCGCAGGGACGGATCGAAACAGCTGCGCTACGCCGCAGACCTCGGCATCGGAACTATGGATTACGAGCTGGTCACCGTATAGCATTTTGACGCTAAAAAAGAGAAGGGATAATTCATGGGAAAGGATATGCCTTTTTTGAAAGTCCGCGGGACCGAGATCGTCGATGAGGCGGGCCAGCGTATTATGCAAAGAGGCGTCGCGCTCGGCGGATGGCTAAACATGGAAGGCTACATGATGTGCGGCAGGAATATCGCCGAGAAGACGTTCAAGGCTGGCCTCGCGCGTTCGCTCGGGAAGAGGACTTGCGATGAATTCACGGAGGCCTTCCGCTCCACATTCATCAGAGAAGACGATATCGCGCTCATCGCCCGCCTAGGCGCAAATTGCATAAGAGTACCTTTCAACTACAGGGTCCTGGGCAGGCAGGGGATACGTTTCCTCGACCGCATTGTCGAGTGGTGCAGGAAGCATTCTCTCCGGTGTATCCTCGACATGCACGCCGCGCCCGGATCCCAGAACCCGGACTGGCATTCCGATTGCGACGGCCGCCCGACATTCTTTCGCGTGCGGTCCAATCAGAAGAGGTACCTCGGCCTCTGGCGCTTTCTCGCGGACCGCTACAAGAGCTCGAGCGCGGTTGCGGGATACGACGTCCTGAACGAGCCTGTGGTCGTCCGAGGAGAGGAGCGCCTCGTGAAGAGGCTCTACGAAGAGGTGACAGCGGCGATACGGTCGGTCGATAAGCGGCATATCATATTCCTCGAGGCACTCGACTGGGGCAGAGACGTCTCTTTTCTCGGCCGGCCGGCGGACAGGAACACCGCGTACAGCATCCATCTGTATGACCCGATCGATTTCACCTTCAACTGGGTGCCCGGGCTCCGATATCCGGGGGCGCGCTGGAACCGGAACGCGCTCGAACATATGGTGAAAAAGTACCGTCTCCTCATGGACCGATGCGGCGTCCCGTGCTATGTCGGGGAATTCGGCGTCAATTTCCGCGACGGCCACTACGGGGAGCTCGGGTGGGTCGACGACATGGCGCGCTTCTTCAATAAGCATCGTTTCCACTGGACGTACTGGACCTACAAGACGGTCGCGAATTCCGTATTCCCCGACGGCATATACCGTTATGCGGAAAACCCCGCATGGGTAAACAGAAAAGGTCCGGTCACGGGATGGGAAAATTTCTACAGCCTGTGGAAGGACGAGAAAAAGGCCATCATCGATTCCTGGAAGACGGCGAATTTCCTGAGGAACGGTAAACTCTGCGCGATATTGAAAGGCCGCTTCCGAGGCAGGTAAAATGAAGAAGTCAAAGACGACACGATTTGTCGAGCTTAAGAGGGTTTTCGATACGCTCCACGGGCCGAGGGGATGCCCTTGGGACAAGCGGCAGACGCACGAGACACTCCTCCCGTATCTCAAAGAAGAGGTGAGGGAGTTCGTCGCGGCCGTTGCGGCAAGGGATTACCATAACATGAAGGAGGAGCTCGGCGATATACTGCTCCAGATAATGTTCCATTCCATACTCGCGTCCAAGGAAGGCAGCTTTACCGTCGAAGACGTCATCGACGTCCTGATAAAGAAGCTGAAGAGGCGCCACCCGCACGTTTTCGGAAAGGTCAAAGTGAAGTCGGTGCGGCAGGTTATTCGGAACTGGCATGCGATCAAGGTACGGGAGAGATCGACGCCGCGTTCGCGCGGCGGCGCCGCGTAATTGGTTTGCCTTTTCGCCTCTTTTTTGATATAAATAGGCTATCGAAGGTCATCGCAGGCATTGTGTCCCGCCCGCAAAGCACTTCGCAGATTTCTTACGAAATCTGCTCGTTGCGGCCGGGATGATTTGATACTACGAAAAATTAGGCAAATCAGATCCCTCGGTTCCTTCGGGGCTCGGGATGATTTGATACTACGAAAAATTAGGCAAATCAGATCCCTCGGTCCCTTCGGGTCCCGGGATCTGCACCTTCGAATGGTAATAGCGCAAGGGTGCGGAGAGTTGGCAGAGTGGTTGATCGCGCACGCCTCGAGAGCGTGTGACTCCTAACGGGGTCCGAAGGTTCAAATCCTTCACTCTCCGCCACATTTCATCGAATTTACTCCTGTGTTATGAGGCT
>CAYHAE010000065.1:0-10703 GCA_964354545.1 uncultured Planctomycetia bacterium | reverse complement strand
CGGTCCGGCTTGCGAAAAAGGTCCGGGGCGAGATCGTATCCTGCGACTCCATGCAGGCGTACAAGGATATGCCCGTCCTGAGCCAGGCCCCGCCGAAAGACGCGCTCGTGAGCATACGCCATCACCTGATAGGATGCATCCCTCCTGAGAAAGAATTCAGCGTGGCGGAATACAGGAGGCGTGCCGCAAAAAAGATCAAGGAGATAATTGCGCGCGGGAAGAGGCCCATCGTCGTAGGCGGCAGCGGCCTCTACGCAAAGGCGCTCATCGACGGCCTCTTTACGTCGCCCGGGGCAGACAAGGCGTTCAGGGAGAGGATGCGAAAGGCGGTTGCGCGGCAGGGGCCGCATGCCCTCCACAAAAGGCTCGCGGCGATAGACCCGTCCTCGGCGGCAAAGATCCATCCGAACGACTCCCGCCGGATAATCCGGGCGCTCGAGGTGTTCCGCACGACAAGAAAGACGATGACCGAATTGAAGTCTGCCACACGAGGGCTCAAGGATACCTATGAGGTGGCCGTCTTCGGGCTCTCGAAGCCGCGCGGCCAATTGTACGAGACGATCAACGCACGGGTGGACACGATGTGCGGGATGGGCCTCGTGGATGAAGTGAGGCGCCTTTTGAAGAGACGCCTCAGCAGGACCGCGAACGCGGCGCTGGGGCTGAAGGAGATCGCGGGCTACCTGACGGGAGATTACGGCCTTAACGAGGCGAAAGAGCTCCTCAAAAGGAACACGAGGCGCTTTGCGAAGAGGCAGCTTGCGTGGTTCAGGCCCGATACGAGGATACGGTGGTTCGACGTGTCGAAGGCGAGTGAAGATGCGATAGTAGAAAAGATAGAGAGGGTTATTGACGAGCGTAAAACGCAAAGCGTAAAACGTGAAACGACAGCGAAAAACTCAAAACGTTTTGAGCTTTGAGTTTCAGTTTTGCGCTTTTCGCTTTTCCGCCGGAGGCGGATCCGCCTCCGCGGAACGCTTTTCGCTGGCGTAGTTTACCATGAGGATTTATGGAAAAGGCGATCTTAGTCACAGTTGAGCTTGGAGATGACAGGAGATGGACCGCTGAAGAGAGGTCGGAGGAGCTTGGCGAACTTGCGTATTCCGCAGGTACAAAGGTTATCCGCAAGGAGGTCCTCAGGCGGCATTCCCCGACGCCCGCGTACTACATAGGCAAGGGGAAGGCCGAGGAGATAAACACGTTCTGCCTGGATGATGACGTCGACGTGGTAATATTCAACAACGACCTTACGGGTACGCAGCAGAAGAACCTGGAAGACCTCATCGGTGTGAAGACGATCGACAGGACCCAGCTCATACTCGATATATTTGCGAGGCGGGCGCATTCGAATGAAGGGAAGATCCAGGTCGAGCTTGCCCAGCTCCTCTATCTCCTGCCGCGCCTCACGGGGAAGGGTATCGTCCTCTCGCGTCTCGGGGGAGGGATCGGGACGAGGGGCCCGGGCGAGCAGAAACTCGAAGTGGACAGGAGGCGCATCAGGAAAAGGATCGCGAAACTCGAGGAGGACCTGCGGGACCTGCGTTCAAGGCGCGCCATGATGAGGAAACACAGGACCCGTTTCGCAAGCCTCACCATCGCCATCGTGGGATATACGAATGCGGGCAAGTCCACGCTGCTGAACGCGCTCACACATTCGAATGTCGTTACCCAGGACAAGCTCTTTTCGACGCTTGACCCCACGGTAAGGAAGTTCGTCCTTCCGGACCACCAGAGGGTGCTTTTCGTGGATACCGTCGGCTTCCTGCACAACATCCCCCACCACCTCATCGAGGCGTTCAGGGCGACTCTGGAAGAGGTCACGGACGCAGATGTGATCGTGCACCTCATCGACATAAGCCATGCGAAGGCGAGGGAGCAGGCCTCGGCGGTGTACAAGACGCTCGGGGAGCTTGGGTGCAAGGATACGTCTATCGTTCCGGTATTGAATAAGATAGACAAGGTCAAGAACAGGATCGCCCTCGAGAGGGAGAAGGACGAGTTCTGCAGCGCGCTTGCCGTCTCTGCGTTGACGGGCGAAGGGCTGCAGGACCTCGTCTCGCACATCCAATCGTACGTGGAAAGGTCCCTCGTCGATATACACTACACCCTTCCGCTCGAGGAAATGAAGCTCATAAACCTCATCTATGAGAACGGCCACGTCCAAAAGCGGGAGTACGGGGACGATAAGGTATATATAGAGGCGAGGGTGCCGGTGCGGGTGAGGGAGGTCATCGACCGGGCGATCGCAGCGGCATCGAATCCTGAGGCTGCGAACAAGGATGAGGAGTAGTTCTCCCGCACGATGTATGTATCGCCGGTTACACCGCAAGGAGGTGTGGAATGTCTAGGGCTATGCGGCATGTATGCGTGCTCTGCGCGTCTTTTCTGTTATTTTCCGCATGGAGAGCGTATCCCGGCTATGCCTTGACCTCGATGGACGACGAGGGCATGAAGGCGGCGATCGAGTACGGCAAGAGCCGCGACATCGGAGACATCGTGAACGACCCCGAATGGACAAGGCCCGGTCCGGGCGGCACGTATGCGACTCTCGTATCGGCCTTCAAGATCGTTGCATTGAAGACCGCTGAGGCAAAGAGCCAGGGAAGGGAATTTACCCTCGACGACGCACGTGCGATCTGCAGGAGCACGCCGGGCCCCAAAACGCTGGGCGCGCAGGACCTGCTCGTCTTTTTCACGATCGCCTCCGGCAACTCTGAGGAGGACTGCATGAATTTCAGCGCGGAATTACAGCAGGGTGCCGCAAGGGTCAACCCGATAGAAAAGGAGATAGAGCTCCCCGTGAAGAGCCCCGCGGGCCGCTTCTATGCCCGCTGCCGGGCCTACTTTCCCATAGCGGGAGTCGACGCGGGCAAACCTGCCGCGTTCGTGACGAAGGGTCCCGCAGGAGAGGCGTGGAGCTATGAGTTCGACCTGGCCAAGATCAGGTGAGGGTCTCTGCTCGGCGTAGTGTAGAATGCACATTCGTATGGACGCTAATCAGTACAATAGAAAGTCGGCACGGTTTCTGGCGCGATCTTGATCTAAAAAGACTTGACAAAGCAGCCGGCTGTGATACAATAGATTGGCACTCTTTACATGAGAGTGCTAATCTTTTGTCAGGGGAGTCAGATGGGCCCTATCCGGAAGAAGGAAGACATTGCGCGCAGGCGCTGGGCGGTCTTAGAGATGATCGTGAACTGCTACGTCGACTCAGCGGAACCTGTCTGTTCGCGGATCATCTCCAGGAAGATGGGGCTTTCGAGCGCCACGATCAGACACGTGATGCAGGAGCTTGAGGAGGACGGCTTCATCGCTCAGCCGCACACATCGGCAGGCAGGATCCCGACAGAGAAAGGGTACCGATACTACGTTGACTTCCTGATGTCGTTCAAAGGCCTTACCGAAAGCCAAATAAGGGTCATCGATGCGGAGTATAAGGTGAGGAGGAAGTCTCTCGACGATATTATGAAGAAGACGTCGCACATACTCTCGACGATCACCAAATATGCAGGCGTGGTGCTCCTGCCCAAGACAGAACACGGTTTCTTCAGGCACATAGACCTCATACGTATCGGGAAGAACAGGGTCCACGTCTTTCTCATCACCGAGTCCGGGATCGCGAAGGATTTCATCATAGACCTCGATTACGACCTCGGCCGTGATACCCTGGAGAAGATATCACATTTTCTGAACACCGCCCTCTACGACATGACGCTCGACCAGATAAAGGCGCGTCTCGAGGAGGCTATCCGGGAAGAGCGCGATTCCTCGTACAGGATCGTCCAGCATGCAAAGGACATCATGAGCACGATCCTCGTGGCGCAGATGGAGAGCAGGCTCTATATCGACGGCACAAGCCTCATGCTGTCCCAGCCGGAGTTCGACGATCTGCGGAAAATGAGGACGATGCTGGAATTCCTCGAAGAAGAGACGAGCCTTCTCAACATCCTCGCCGGAGATGTGGATGATCCCGGCATGAAAATACTCATCGGGCATGAGGCGAGGACAAGGAATCTGCGCGGCGCGAGCCTGGTGACGTGCGGATACAGGATGAAGGATAATGCCATCGGCCGTCTCGGGGTGATAGGGCCGACGAGGATGGATTACGACAGGGTCGTCCCGCTCGTCAATTTTCTCGCCGAGACCCTCACGCACATGCTGCACGAAATCGAAGGATAGACCGGTGGAGACAAAGCCGAACGCGAGTTCGAAGGCAGATAACGGGAAAGACAAGGCAGCGGATTCGCACGCAAAGAACGCCGAAAAGGCGCCCCGCGCGCCGAACGGTGTTCCCGCGACCCCGAAGGCCGGCGACTCCCGCGCCGTGACCATCTCCCGGCAAGAGTACGATGCGCTCGCCGCAAAGTCGAAGGAGAGGGACGCGTTTCACAATGACTACCTCCGGGCGCACGCGGACTTCGAGAACCTCAAAAAAAGGCTCGAGAGAGAGAAGGCGGAGTTCATGAAGTTTTCGAAGGAGGAATTTGTGGTGGAGTTCATGCCGATCCTCGATTCGGTGGAGATGGCAACCCGGCATATCGAACGCTCGAAAGACGCCAGGGCGCTTCAGGACGGCCTCGGCATGATAAGGCTGCAGATAGAGAAATTCCTGAAAGACCTCGGCGTAGAGAAGGTGAAGGCCGCGGGAGAAAAGTTCGACCCCCACGTGCATGAAGCGGTGGAGGTTGTCGAACCCGCGTCCGGCGGCAAGGATGATGGTCTCGTTGCAGAGGAGCTGAAGGCCGGCTATACGCTCAACGGAAGGCTCATCAGGCCGGCGGCGGTAAAGATCTTTAAACATAAAGAAGGATCTCAGGAAGGACCACAACAGTAGCGTATAGCGTTTAGCGGTTAGTAACTGATAATACTAAAACCCTATACCCTTAAATACGGAGGATACCATGGCAAAGATTATCGGAATCGATCTGGGAACGTCCAATTCCGCGGCCGCGGTAATGGAGGCCGGCAGGCCCATCATCATCCCGAGCGCGGAAGGGGCGGGCGTAGCGAGCGGAAAGGCATTTCCGTCGTTCGTCGCGTTCACGAAAGACGGCCAACGGCTCGTCGGGGAACCTGCGCGGAGGCAGGCGTCGATCAACCCCGAAGGGACCATCCTGGCGGCCAAGAGGAAGATGGGGACGGACCATAAGTATAAGATCTACGGGAAGGAGTACACGCCGCAGCAGATATCCGCGTTCATCCTACAGAAGATAAAGCAGGACGCAGAGGCCTATC
The DNA here is from genome assembly GCA_964354545.1 of uncultured Planctomycetia bacterium. Classification (GTDB taxonomy): domain Bacteria; phylum Omnitrophota; class Gorgyraeia; order 2-01-FULL-45-10; family JAHFGN01; genus CAYHAE01. The sequence continues at coordinate 5,468 of CAYHAE010000065.1, read as the reverse complement.
TCGGCGATAAGGTGGAGGAGGTCGTCATCACCTGCCCGGCGTACTTCAATGACAATCAGCGCCAGGCGACAAAAGATGCGGGCGAGATCGCGGGCCTCAAGGTCTTGAGGATCATCAATGAGCCGACCGCGGCGTGTCTCGCGTACGGTCTGGACAAGACAGGGAAAGAGCTCAAGATAATGGTCTTCGACTTCGGAGGCGGGACGCTCGACGTCACCATCATGGAGATGGGCCAGGGCGTATTCCAGGTAAAGTCCACGAGCGGAGACACTCAGCTCGGCGGTACGGATATGGACAACACGCTCATCGAATACATCGCGAAGGAGTCCACACGCGACACCGGTATCGATCTGAGGAAAGACAAGATGGCGATGCAGCGCCTGAGGGAGGCCGCAGAGAAGGCGAAGGTGGAGCTCTCGAGCACCCTCACGACGGACATCAACCTGCCCTTCATCACGGCGGATGCCACAGGGCCGAAACACCTCACGATGACGATCAACAGGGCGAAGCTGGAAGAGCTCGTCGGCCCCATCGTCGACAGGTGCCGTGCGCCCCTCGAGAGGGCGCTCGGGGACGCGAAGTGCTCGCCGAAGGACATCGACAAGATCATCATGGTAGGCGGCCCCACGAGGATGCCCATCGTCCAGAAATTCCTCGAGGACTACGTGGGGAAGAAGATAGAGCGGGGGGTCGACCCGATGGAGTGCGTGGCAATGGGCGCCGCGATACAGGCAGCGATCATCAAGGGCGATGCAAAGGACATGCTGCTCCTGGACGTGACGCCTCTTTCGCTCGGCATCGAGACGCTCGGAGGGGTATCTACCCGCCTCATCGAAAGGAATACGACCATCCCGACGAAGAAGAGCCAGGTGTTCTCAACGGCGGCCGACAGCCAGACGGCCGTCACCATACGGGTCCTGCAGGGGGAACGGTCGATGGCCAACGACAACGTGGAGCTCGGGAGGTTTGACCTGGTCGGGATCCCTCCTGCGCCCCGGGGCATCCCGCAGATCGAGGTGACGTTCGACATAGACGCCAACGGTATCGTCCATGTGAACGCCAAGGACCTCGGGACCGGCAAGGAGCAGTCGATAAAGATCACCGCACCGAAAAAACTCTCACAGGAAGAGATCGACAGGATGGTGAGAGAGGCAGAGAAGTTTTCCACGGAGGATTCCAAAAAGAAGGAAGAGGTAGAGGTTATAAATCAGGCGGATACGCTCATCTATGCCGCTGAGAAATCGCTGAAGGAACTCGGTGATAAGATAAGCGACACGGATAAGAAGTCTATCGAAGACGCCTTGCGTGATGCCAGAGAGGCCCTCAAGACGAAAGACATTGAAAGGATAAAGAGATCGATGGAGGACCTCACGAAGGCATCTCACAAACTTGCGGAAGAGGTCTATAAGAAAACCTCGAAGGGCGGTCACGCACAGGCAGACGCAGCCAAGGAACGCCCTCCGAGACCTGAAGAAGAGCCGGAGACGGAGAAGGCAGGCAAGGAGAGCAAAAAAGGCGAGGACATCATCGACGCGGAATATACATCAGAGGACGAGGACGACAAGAGAGGGAAGAAGTAGAGAAACGAAAGAGTCACCAGGACACCAGGTCACAAAGTCACCGGTAAAAGTTTTTGCTGGTGACATGGTGATATGATGACATGGTGACTCAAATTTTTAAAAACTATGGAAAAACGCGACTACTACGAAGTGCTCGGCGTGAGCAAGAACACAAGCGCCGATGAGATAAAGAAGGCCTTCCGGAACCTTGCCTTGCAGTACCATCCCGACAGGGTACCTCAGGAAAAAAAGAAGGAAGCCGAAGAGAAGTTCAAGGAGATCTCGGAGGCGTACGAAGTCTTAAGCGACGCGCAGAAGAGGGCGAACTACGACCAGTACGGACATGCGGGCCTCGAGGGTACGTTCAGGGGAGGCGGGTTCACATGGCAGGACTTCACCCACTTCGAAGACCTGCGGGACATATTCGGCGGTTTCGATCTGAGCGATCTCTTCAGAGGTTTCGGTTTTGAGACGGATGCCTTTGAAGGTTACGGCGATTCGCCGCGAGGTCGCGCGGGCAGCCGTAGGGGAAGAGACCTGGAGTATGAGCTCGAGATCCAATTCGACGAGGCGGCCTTTGGCGTTGAGAAGGCGATAACCATTCCGAAATATGAGACGTGCGGGTCGTGCAACGGAAGCGGCGCGAAACGCGGCTCGAAGAGAGAGACGTGCGGGATGTGCGGCGGGAGGGGCCAGGTACGCCAGTCGACAGGGTTCTTTACCATTGCACAGACGTGCACCAGATGCGGAGGAGAGGGGTCAGTGATAAAGGCGCCCTGCCCTTCCTGCGGCGGCCGCGGCAGGGTACAGGCGAGGCGGACCATCAAGGTGAAGATCCCCGCGGGCATCGACTCCGGTATGAGGCTGCGGATGACGGGCGAAGGAGAAGCAGGCGAGAGAGGGGGGAGAGGCGGCGATCTATACGTGCTTATCCGCGTGAAGCCGCATGAAATATTTGAGCGGAGCAGCAGCGATATCAATTGCGAGGTACCCATCAATTTTACGACGGCGGTCTTTGGCGGCGAGATCGATGTCCCGACCCTCGAGGGCAAGGTGAGGATGAAGATACCCGCCGGCACCCAGAGCGGAAGGATATTCAGGCTCAAAGGAAAGGGCATCGCACGGCTCCACGAGTACGGCCGGGGCGATGAGCTCGTGAAGGTCCATGTGGAGACGCCGACAGAGCTGACTTCCGACCAGAAGAGGATCCTGAAGGATTTCGCCCGCGTTGCCAGCGAAGATCCAGGGCCGCTCTCGAGGTCGTTTACCGATAAGATGAAGCGGCTATTCAAGTAAGCATATCGGCAACGATATGGAGCCACCAGGACACCAGTCACACGTCGCAAGTCACAGGTCACAGGTTTTAAACGTGAGACGTGCGACGTGAGACTTGAGGCCAACATTGCGTTACGTTGTATGCTGACAGTATTTTTTAAAGGAAGATAACGTGCCGACGTACGAATACGAGTGTTCAAAGTGCGGCCACAGTTTTGAGGAATTTCAGAGCATGACCGCAAAACCTCTGGCCGCATGCCCAAAGTGTAAAAAACGCGCCCTCCGCAGACTTATAGGGGCCGGCTCGGGTATTATATTCAAGGGCTCCGGTTTTTACGCGACCGACTATAAAAAGAGAAAAAAGCCAGACGACAGCAAATCATGCCCTGCCAAAAAAAGCGAATCCTGTAGCGGCTGTTCATTGAATAAGGATGCTCATGGATAGCTCACGCGGGTCTTTCCGGAGGTATTGGCTTCCGGTCTACGTGTGGATGGCAGCCATTTTTGCGGTATCCTCTCTGCCTCGAGACTACTTGTCAAAACTCCCTTTCCTGAGGTTCAGCAATCTCGCCCATTTCTGCGAATACGTTGTCTTGGGCATACTCCTCATACGAGCGTTCCTTCATTCCGAATTTAATTTTTCCGTACGGCGTTTCATGGTACTCGCCATATTTATCGCATCTCTATATGCCCTCACCGATGAGGTTCACCAGTATTTTGTGCCGGGCAGAGAGATGGACGCGAAAGACTGGACGATCGACCTCCTCGGCTCAAGCATCGGCATCGTTGTCTACCGCATCTTTAAGGTCGCGGCAAAGTCCTTTGCCCGCCCCGCTTCTTAAACGCGGCCCTCCCTCGAAACCCCTCCGCATCGCACCCGCCCCTCAATCCTAATCTCAATCTCAATCTTGAACCCTCATCAGTCTACGGTCTATGGTCTTTAGTCCCCTTCGGGGAGGCTTCGCTTCGCTCCGCACTCTATAGTCTTTTTTGGATAGGAAAAGTATTGAGTTTTAACCCCCTTTGTGCTATTTTAGACGATACTTGAGAGGGGAGCATGGCGATCATAAAGCCCTTCAGGGGTCTCGTATATAACCAGGAAGAGATATCTCAGGCAGCGGATGTCGTTGCACCGCCTTATGACGTCATATCCCCTGAAATGCAGGATGAGCTCTATTCCAGGAGCCCGTATAACGTGGTAAGGCTGGAGCTGGGGAAAGAGTTTCCCAAGGACAACGCGCGCAACAACAGGTATGCGCGGGCGAAGGGCTTTCTCGAGGCATGGCTCAATGAAAGCATCCTCATTCAGGACCGGGAGCCGGCCCTCTACGTGTATGCGCAGAATTACTCGGAAGGCGGCAGGAAGAAATCGAGGGTGGGTTTCATCGCGCTCATGAAGCTCGAGGACTTCACCGGGAAGAAGGTCCTCCCGCACGAAAATACATTCAAGGAGCCGAAAGAAGACAGGTTTAGGCTGATACGCCACACGGCGGCTAACATCAGCCCCATATTTTCGCTCTACAACGATAAGGGCAAGGTGAGGCCCGTCCTCCTGTCGCAGCGCGCGAAGGCCCCGCCTTTCATCGACATCCATTCGGACGACGTGCGGCACAGGGTCTGGCGGCTCACGGATGAGGCGCGAATCAAAAAGGTCGCACGGGCCATGCGCAGCGCTCCTATCTTCATTGCCGACGGCCACCACCGGTACGAGGTCGCGCTCCAATTCAGGAACGAGATGCGCCGTGTTCATAAGGACGCACCCGGGGCGTATGATTACGTGATGATGTACTTCGCCGACATGGACCCCGCGGGGATGACAATCCTTGCGGCCCACCGGTTGATAAAAGATATCGGTGCGCTCACGGAGGATATCGTGGTTGCCAGGCTGAGGCGATATTTCACCGTCACGCGCCTGAATGCGCCGGGCAGCCTCTATGCATGGCTTGAGAAGTCAAAACACCTTTCTCACCAGTTCGGTCTGTACATGGACCGCGATGCCTATATGATCAAATTGAGAGACGCTCGATCCCTCCATGAGATGGGCCTTCGTGATAAGTCGGAAGAGTGGAAGGCGCTCGACGTCTCCTGCCTCCACCATCTCGTCCTGAAGAAGATCCTCGACGTGCGCGATGCCGAAGGGAACGTCGTCTATACCCGTGACCCGCGCGAAGCCGTTCGCGAGGTTGACGAGGGAAGATACCGAATGGCATTCCTTCTGAACCCCACCAAGATGTCCCAGGTAGAATCTATCGCCAGGAACAGGGAGCTCATGCCGCATAAGTCCACTTATTTCTATCCAAAGCTCCTCTCCGGTTTAGTGATAAATCAATTGTGTGAGTAGAAAAATTTGTTTTTCGGATCGCATACAAGCGTTTAGCGTATAGCGGTAGCGTTTAGTTTTCTGGGGATGGATCTTGAAAACGTCCTTTTAATCCCCTCCGCAAAATCCCCGGCTTTCAAGCCGGGGTTGGAAAGTTGCGGAATAGGATTTTGCTTCGGGGAGGGAGCCTCGGCCTAAAGGCCGAGGGGGCTCCACGCTGTAAGACCTAAAACTCATTATGTTTGCACAATCTGCTAAAGAGCTGACAAGGAAAATGTTCCCCCTCACTTCGTTCGGGCACTTCGTTCGGGGTC
>CAYHAE010000064.1:0-10793 GCA_964354545.1 uncultured Planctomycetia bacterium | reverse complement strand
CTAACATTTTCATTGTGCTCACATAACTCGTTTTAGGTCATCGAGAAAGCTCTCCCACACGCTCAACAGGTAAAGCAGGTGGGTGACCGGATAGAAAACTTTACATTTTGAGTCTGGCTGAAAATGTAAAGTTTTAAAAGGTATGAAATGTTATAAGCCGTTCTTAAATCCAGTCACGCATGCGTTTTACGTGTTGGGTGTGTGGTAGTGAAAAATAGCCGACGCGGCATTGTGCAGAGGGGCCCCCGAGGGATTGGGGCGAGCGGGACGTGAAAACCGCGAGCGGGCATGGTTCCCGAGCCCGCTAAAGAATGTATGCGAGGGAGAGCGAGCGGTTTTCCGCGAGTGCAATTTTCCTCGCTGGGGAAAATTGCACGTTCCCGCGAGACACAAGCCCGAGAGGGGACAGCGAACAAGTTGAGATTCTAATCTCCTCCACAGGGCGACGTAGTTCGATAGAATCCCCGCATAGATAATTGTTGCAGCGTAGTATAAGAAGCAATCGCGTACAATGTCACACCGGACGTCGAGGTGCCGCAGCCGCACCAAGAGGTCCGGGTGCGTACGGGTTTCGCAACGTGAGGAGATATCCATGGGGGCGTGCATGAAAGCGATGCTGGCATTCTTTTCGGCATTTATCCTGTTCTGGGTCCTCGTCGCACTGGTCTTCAGGAAGGAGATACGGGCGGTCTTCGAGAGAGACCCGGCTGCCACCTCCTATCTCGAGGTCCTCTTGACCTATTCCGGGTTGCACGCGATCATCTGCTACCGGATCGCCCACGCCCTCCTGAAGATGAAGATACCGTTCTTCCCCCGTCTTCTTTCTCAGCTCGGCCGCTTCGTCACCGGCATCGAGATACATCCCGGAGCCGAGATAGGAGAGGGGTTGTTCATCGACCACGGGATGGGCGTTGTCATAGGAGAGACGTCGGTCATAGGAAAGAACGTGACCCTCTTCCAGGGCGTGACCCTCGGCGGGACCGGGAAGGAGAAGGGCAAGCGGCATCCGACCCTCGGCGACAACATCGTCATCGGCACCGGCGCCAAGATCCTCGGGAATATCACGATCGGGGACGACGTCAATATCGGGGCGAACGCGGTCGTGATACGGGATGTCCCTCCGAATTCGACCGTCGTCGGCGTTCCCGGGAGGATCGCGAAGCAGGAAGGGAAGAGGTTCCCCGGTATCAATCTCGACCACACGAACCTCCCCGACCCTCTCACCCAGGCGCTCGACCGTCTCCAGGACGAGATAGACCACATAGAGCACGAGATCAAGGAATGGCATGAGGACGAGAAGGACAAAAGGGGGAAGGGGTGAAGGTCTACAGCTCGCTCACGCGCACGAAGGAGGAGTTCCTCCCCCTCGCTAAGGGATTGGTCGGCATGTACGTCTGCGGGCCGACGGTCTACGACGAACCCCACATCGGCCATGCGAGGAGCGCGTATATATTCGACGTGATAAGGAGGTACCTCGCCTATAAGGGATACACGGTGACGTTCGTGCGAAACGTCACCGACGTCGACGATAAGATCATCGACAGGGCGAGGAACGAGCTCAAAGGCGAAGACTTAAAAGAGGCGGTCCGGAAGGTAGCCGATAAATACCTCAAGGCCTACCATGAGGACATGGACGCGTTGGGGATCATGCGGCCGGACAAGGAGCCGAAGGCCACGGAATATATCGCCGCAATGCAGGGCTTCATAAAGGACCTCATAGACCGGGGAGCGGCCTATCCGTCCGAAGGCGACGTCTATTTTGATATCAAGAAAGCGAAGGATTACGGGAAGCTCTCCCACCAGTCGCTCGAGAAGATGGAGGCAGGCTCGCGTGTCGCGCCGGGCGAGAAGAAGAGAGACCCCCTCGACTTCGCCTTATGGAAACAGGCAAAAGAGGGTGAGCCTTCGTGGGAGAGCCCGTGGGGCAGGGGAAGGCCCGGGTGGCACATAGAGTGTTCGGTGATGAGCTCCGCGCTCCTAGGAGACGAATTCGACATACACGGAGGCGGGATAGACCTCATATTCCCTCACCACGAAAATGAGATCGCCCAGTCCGAAGGGTCCGGGAAGCGCTTCGCGAGATACTGGCTCCACAACGGGCTCCTGACGATCAACGGCGAGAAGATGGCAAAGTCGCTCGGGAATTTCATCACGATAAAGGACTTCATCGCACGGTTCAGCGACCCTGATTATCTGAAGCTATTCTTCCTCACCGCGCACTACCGGAGCCCCATAGACTATACGGCGGAGAAGGTCGAAGAGGCGAAGAAGGAGAAAGAGAGATTTAAGATACTGTTCAACAAGATGGCAGACATACTGCTACATGATCGGATTGATAAGGTTTTAAAAAAAGAAAAGGGAACCCTGAACCCCGAGCTCGAAAAAGAAGTCGATCATTTTAAACAGAAATTTGAAGAGGCGATGGATGATGATTTCAATACCCCCCTCGCGCTCGCGAGCCTTTTTGATCTGGTTACTTATACGAATAAAATCGTTCACGCGAAAGATGTATTTACGCAACAGGAGATAAGCGTGATATCGATAATCGCGAACCTGTTATCGGGTTTAAGCGGCATCTTTGGCCTACATCTGTCGAGAGATAGCGCGCCTGTGGATACCGAACTTGCACACTGGGTATTAGAAATGAAAGAGAAGCGGGATCGTGCTCGAAGGGAAAAAGATTTTGAGACCGCAGATAAAATCAGAAAGGCGGTTTTAGAAAAGGGTATAATCCTGGAAGACACCAAAGACGGGACGGTATGGCGGCGAAAGCTTTGAAAAAAGGCCTCTTCATCACTTTCGAGGGGCCTGAGGGGTGCGGAAAGACCACTCACTCGAAGCTCCTCTGCGGGCACTTGAAGAAAAGGGGTTACAGGTGCGTCTACACGAGGGAGCCGGGAGGCACAAGGCTCGGGGAGGCTATACGGAAGGTCCTCCTCGATACGAAGGGCCTCGACATCTCGAGTGCGGCTGAGCTCCTGCTCTTTGAGGCGGCGAGGGCCGAGATAGTCCGCGAGCGTATACGGCCGAGTCTCGCAAGAGGCACGATAGTGATAAGCGACAGGTTCAGCGACGCGACGGTAGCGTACCAGGGTTATGGGAGCGGCCTGGATCTCGAAAACATCAGGAGGATCGATAGGCTTGCGACAGGGGGATTGAAGCCCGACCTCACGATCGTGCTCGACGTCGAGACTCGGGCAGGCCTCGCGCGGGCCGCCGTAAAGGCACGGGCCGACAGGATGGAGAGGAAGCCTCTCCCGTACCACGCGAGAGTACGGCGGGGGTATCTGGAGATCGCCCGCGCGAACCCCGGCCGCGTCAAGGTCATTCGCACGAAAAGGGATATAGAGAGCGTGCAGTTGTCTGTGAGAGGTGAGGTGGAGCGTGTCCTTTGCAGGTTTACGCGGCCAGGATAGGGCCCTGGAGTTCCTCAAGAAGTCGATCGAGGCCAACACTGTTGCGCAGGCGTATATATTCGCGGGGCCCAAAGGGACGGGAAGGTTTACCACGGCGCTCGAGTTCGCGAAGGCGCTCAACTGTGACCATGCCCAAGGTGGCGATGCGTGCGACGTGTGTGCCCCGTGCGCGAGGTTGGGAAGGAAGTCTCACCCCGACCTCATCGTCGTTGCGCCCGACCAGGATGGCCTTGGCGAGGTGAAGGTGGATATGGTGCGCAAGGCACAGTACCTGATACACCTCACGCCGTACGAGATGCGCAAGAAAGTATGTATCATAGACGGGTCGGACAAGATGAACCAGGAGGCCTCCAATGCGCTCTTGAAGACCCTTGAGGAGCCTCCCGCTGATTCCGTCATCATCCTGATCGTTGAAAATGTCGCGAACCTCCTCGTCACCGTCACCTCCCGCTGCCAGCTTGTGAGGTTCTTCCCCCTTCCCCTTGATGAGCTCGCACGCCTCCTCGTGAGCGACTACCATATGGATGAGACGAAGGCCCGCTTTATCGCTCACCTCGCCTCAGGGAGGATAGGCGCGGCGAGGCGGTTCGAGGGCGACGACCTCCTCCGCAAAAAGAACAGCCTCATCGATGCGGCGGCAGGCGGATTCCTCCTCGATGACGAGACGCCTGTGATCGCGAAAGGCGAGATGCCATGGGCGCTCGACGTCATACTGAGCTGGTACCGCGACATCGTAATGGCGAAGCTCGGGATGGAGCGCTCCGTGCTCATCAACATCGACAGGTACGAGGCGATCCGGAAGGCCGCGTCAGACACCCGCATCAGCGTCGACCGTCTCGCCGACTTGGCCGAAGAGATCGTCGCGCTCCGTTTTTATCTGCGGCAGAACGTGAACCATAAATTGGCCTGGACCGTGCTTGGGCAGAAGATAGAGGACCTGCGCACGAGCGAAGCGAACGGCGAGAGGAAAGAGAGAGAAAGAGGAAGGCAGGGCCACACATGTACGAAGTAATACAGATCAGATTGAGGGAAGCCGGCAAGATATCGTACTATTCCACGAGCGGGATGAAATTCAAGCCAGGTGAATATGTCATCGTTGAGGCGGACAGGGGCCTTGATTATGGGCAGGTGATCTCAGAGGTGGAAGTGGTATTGGATTCTGACATCGAAGAGCCCCTCAAGAAGATCGTCAGGAAAGCGAACCCGTGGGATATGCACCAGATAGACAAGAACAAGAAGAAGGCCAAGGAGGTCATGGAGACCTGTGCGAAGAAGGTCCAGGAGCACAAGCTCCCCATGAAGCTCATCGATGCCGAGTTCGCGTTCGACCGTTCCAAGATCATATTCTACTTTACGGCGGAAGGCCGCATAGATTTCAGGAATCTCGTGAAAGACCTCGCGAACATATTCAAGACGAGGATCGAGCTCAAGCAGATCGGCGTGCGTGACGAGGCGAAGCTTTTGGGCGGTTTTGGGCAGTGCGGGAGGCGTCTATGCTGCGCCACGTTCCTCAAGGATTTCGAGCCCGTCACCATACGCATGGCCAAGGAGCAGAACCTGCCCTTGAACCCGACGAAGATATCGGGCCTGTGCGGAAGGCTCATGTGCTGTCTCGGGTATGAGCATAAATTATATAAAGAGCTCATGAAGGGGATGCCGCGCGAGGGAGAGAGCTTCCGGACGGAGAAAGGGGCCGGCAAGGTCGTGAGCATGAACGTCTTCAAGAGGTCGTGCGTGGTCGAGCTCGAAGACGGGACGCAGGTCAACGTGCAGATAAAATAGTGTAAAGTGTAAGGTGTTCCGCCGAAGGCGGATCCGCCACAGGCGGAAAAGTGTAAGGTGCCCCTGCGCCACGAGGGGCGCGAGGACCTGAGCCTAAAGGTCTCGAAGAGACACAACAGTTTTTCCGCTTTCGCCATTCTTAGGAGAGGCGGACCCGCCACAAAGGCGGGACGTTTTTCGCTTTAAGTTTTACGCTGCCATGGCTTCATAAGGAGCATCAGGATGTCCACATTCTACATCACCACCCCGCTCTACTATGTCAATTCAAGGCCTCACATAGGCCATTCGTATACCCAGATCGCCTGCGATACGATGGCAAGGTTCAGGAAGCAGTGCGGTGACGATGTCTTTTTCATGACGGGCACCGACGAACACGGGGAGAAGATAGAGAAGGCAACGCTCGATTCCGGCCTTAAGGAAGGCGAGGAGAAGAAGTTCGTGGACGGCATCGTGCCTCACTTCAAGGAGCTGTGGGCGAAGCTCTCCATCGATTACGACTACTTTATCAGGACCACGGATCCCGTCCACGAGGAGACCGTGAAGACCGTCCTCTCGCTTTTGCATGAGAAGGGCATGATCTATAAAAAAGTCTACGAAGGATGGTTCTGCACCCCCTGCGAGACCTTCTGGTCGAAGGCGCAGGCACCCGACGGCATATGTCCGGACTGCGAGAGGAGCGCGGAGCAGCTCGATGAGGAGAACTATTTTCTAAAGATCTCGGAATACCGACAGGCGCTGCGTGACCATATAAAGGCACACCCGCACTTCATCCAGCCGGAGACGCGTAAGAATGAGGTCGTGAGCTTCCTTGAGTCAAACGAGCTGCAGGACCTCTGCATTTCGAGGCCAAAAAAGCGACTTGCGTGGGGCATCGAGATCCCTTTCGACAGCAACTTCGTAACGTACGTGTGGGTCGACGCGCTCATCAATTACATATCCGGAATAGGTTTCCTGAACGACAGGGAAAGGTTCGAATCTCTCTGGGGAGTCTCCCGTCACGTCATCGGCAAGGACATACTGCGGCACCATGCGATATATTGGGCCATCATGCTCCTCGCCCTGGGCGAGAGGCCTCCTTATAGCATCTTCGCACACGGGTGGTGGGTGGTCGGCGGCGAAAAGATGTCCAAGTCCAAGGGAAATGTGGTCGACCCGATGGCGATGATCGATAAGTACGGAGTAGAGCCGTTCAGGTACTACCTCCTGAGCGCGGTCCAATTTGGCTATGACGGGACTTTCTCGGAAAAGCTCTTTGTCGAGAAGTACAACTCCGACCTCGCCAACGACCTGGGGAACCTTGTGTCGAGGACGCGCACCATGGTCGAGAAATATTTCGACGGCGTGGTCCCGCGCGCGCACGACCCGTCAAGAGACGACGAGATCAAGAGGTGCGCCGAGGAGCTGCCTGGACATCTGTGCGCCAGCTTCGAGCGCTGGGACTTCCAATCGGCGCTCGGGGCCATATGGGATGTGATAAATGTGGCGAACAAGTATATAGAGGACAAGGCCCCCTGGAAACTCGCAAAAGAGAATGACAGGGAAGCGCTCGGCGCCGTCATCTATACGCTCCTCGAGACCCTGGGCATTATCGCGGTATCTCTCCATCCGTTTATGCCTCAGACGGCACGGAGCATATGGGCGCAGATCGGCGTCGATTCCGATATACGGGCATTTAAACTCACCGATAAGCGCGAGACAGGCGTGTGGGGGCTCGTCGCCTCCGGCACGCGCATCAGAAAAGAAAAGGTGCTTTTTCCCAGGATAGAAGTCTCATAACATGCTGATCGATACACACTGCCACCTCGACTTCAAGGACTTCGACCGTGACAGGCGAGAGGTTGTAGAGAGGGCAAAGGCCGCAGGGGTTGGATTCATAATAAATGTCGGCAGCTCCATCGAGGGGACGAGAAGATCGCTCGAGCTCTCCGGGCAGTACGAGTGCATCTATACGTCCGTCGGTATCCACCCTCACGATGCGAGGACCGTCACCGACGAGGTCGTCGCGGGGTTCCGACAGCTTGCCGGATCCCACAAAGTGGTCGCGGTGGGAGAGGTGGGGCTGGATTACTATCGGAACCTCTCAGGGAAGGCCGAGCAGGTTGAGGCATTCAGGAAGTTCATCGTACTTGCGCGCGCTCGGGGCCTGCCTCTCATCATCCATTCAAGGGACGCGCACCGGGAGACTCTCGAGATACTGAAGTCGGAGTCGGAGCGACCCGTGCGCGGCGTCATGCACTGCTTCTCCGGAGACCGGGACATCTTGCGAGAGTGTGTGGACATGGGCCTCTTCATCTCCTTCACGTGCAATCTTACATACAAGAATGCGGCGCGCCTGAAGGAGCTCGCGAAGGAGGTACCCGTGGAGAGGCTCCTCCTCGAGACCGATGCGCCCTTTCTCTCTCCGGAGGGTTTACGGGGACAGAGGAATGAGCCGGCGCATATCGTCCATCTCGCGCGCGAGCTTGCAAGGATCAAAGGCATGTCGATCGAGGACATTGCCCGCATCACGACGCACAACGCGTCCAGGCTTTTCGGTATAAGGGTGGAGGACCGACCGAGCATCGCATACCCGATACGGGATTCCCTCTACCTCAACGTCACGAACAGGTGCACGAACGAGTGCGATTTTTGCGTAAGGAACTTCACGGACTTCGTGAAGGGCCACAACCTGCGGCTCGCTCGGGAACCTCGCGTCGACGAGGTGCTCGAGGCAGTGCGAGATGCGTCCGGGTCTCGGCGGGCGTACAGCGAGGTGGTCTTCTGCGGCTATGGGGAGCCCACACTGAGATTAGACCTCGTCAAGGAGGTCGCGGCGTACCTGAAGGAGCGGAAGATAAAGGTGAGGCTCGTGACGAACGGCCATGGAGACCTTATCAATTCGAGACCCATCGCCCCTGAGCTTAAAGGGCTCGTCGACAGGGTCTCCGTGAGCCTCAACGTCGACTCGAAAGACGCCTATAACAGGATCTGCAAACCGGCATTTGGGCCGGATTCGTACGATGCCGTGATCGCTTTTGCGAGAGAATGTGCGAGGAGCGGCATCGAGACAGAGATCACATGCCTCGGCGTGCCCGGAACGGACCTTGCGAGGTGCCGCGCGATCGCCGAGGATCTCGGCGCGCGTTTCAGGGCGCGCGAGCTGGGGGTGGTAGGTTAGATGACGCACCTAGTGGCCCGACTCAGGGAGTTAGCCCGAAAGGACAGCGTCTACGTCCTCCTTGCGCTATTCATAATTCTCTTCAACATCCTTGTGGCGGTCTCGAGCACTCCGGAAGACAAGGCGCGGGCGAGGAAGACATCCCGGGTATACCTTGAAAAGAAGGAGTCGATGGACAAGGCCGCGGAATTTATGGCGAGACGCGGCGATTTTGAGAAGGCGCTCGCTGACAAGCCGGTCCTCTCGATCGTCCTCAACCTCACAGGGGTCCTCTTCCTCCTCGTGATGCTCCTCGGCTGTGCGCTCGACGCCGCCTTCCTTAGGCTCTTCCTGTCGAAGAGGAAGCTCGACATCGCCACCTATAGGCCTCCCCCGGCGATGTGGTCGCTTTCAGATGCGGTGCGGGTCGTCATCCTGTTCCTCTTTTTCGCGTATGTGATCATCATCATCGAATCCTTCCTTATCCACCTCATCCCCGTTTTCGGCTTGGAACGCTTCAGGATGATGCTGAACTCCTCCATCATGGATGTCATCGGGGCGCTCTTCGTTATCTATTTCACCATCTACAAGTATAAGGAGCGGTTGCTCTCGTTGGGCCTTACGATGAAGAATCTGACGAAGAATATCTTCTACGGGATCGTGGGGTACATCGCAAGCATCCCGCTCTTTCTGATCGTCGTCTGCATCGTCTTCTACGCCGTGAAGCTTGTCGGCTATGTGCCCGAGAGACAGCCCGTCGTCGAGCTGTTCCTGAAAGAGGAGAACCCGACGTTCTTGATCTATTCGAGCATATTCGCGTCTGTCTTCGGCCCGTTCATCGAGGAGCTTTTCTTCAGGGGTTTTCTGTACAATGCCGCGAAAAAACGCATGGGCACCCTGTGGGGAATGGTCTTGACGTCCGGAATATTTGCGGCCCTTCACACGAACGTGGTCGGGTTTCTGCCGATCATGGCCCTCGGGATACTTTTGACATACATGTACGAGAAGACCGGCAGCCTTATCTCGTCCATCACCGTCCACGTGTCTCACAATATTGCGATGATGTACTTTGTATTTCTGGCGAAGGGTATCGGGGTCACGTGACGGCCCAGGGAGGCACCGTGGGTGCGAGGGTATCGATAATAAGGTGTGAGGGGTACGAACAAGACAAGGTCTCTTCGAGCGTGCGGCGCGCCATAGAAATGCTGGGCGAGGTCCGGAACGCGATAAGTCCGGGCATGAAAGTCCTTCTCAAGCCGAACCTCCTCTCAGCGAGGCGGCCCGAGGAGGGGGTCGATACGCATCCGGAGGTCGTGAGGGCGGTGGCGAGGATCGTGAAGGACGCAGGGGCCCATGTGTGGGTCGGCGATTCTCCGGGAGGTTATGGGACGGACGCCGATCGTGTCTTTGAGGTCTCGGGCATGAAGCGGATGGCCGAAGAAGAGGGCCTTGAGCTCGTGAAGTTTACCGCATCGAGGGACGTCGACGGTTTTCCCATGAGCGCGTATGCGCTCGACGCCGATGTCATCATATCGATACCGAAGTTGAAAACCCATGGGATCACGACGCTCACTGCCGGCGTGAAGAACATGTTCGGTACTTTGACAGGTCTCTTCAAGACCGCGTGCCACGTGAAGGCCCCCAAAGAGGATGAGTTCGCGCAGATACTCGCGAAGGTGTATGCGACTACCCGTCCGGACCTCACGGTATTGGATGCCGTCGTATCGATGGAGGGGGACGGCCCGGCGAGCGGAAGCCTGCGGCACACCAACTTCATCATGGCCTCTCAGGATGCGGTCGCCATGGATTCGGTCCTCGCGACCTTGGTGGGGTTGGAGCCGCTCGATCTCGCGGTGACCCGGACCTGCTATGAACAGGGTCTTGGAGAAGCCGATCTGGGGAAGATAGAGATCGTTGGTGATGATTGGAGATCTTTCGTGATGCGGGATTTCCGCTTGCCGCAAACGAAACTCATGAGGTTCTTGCCCAAAGCGATCGTGAAAGGCGCGGCCTCACTGGTGAAATTCAGGGTCGTGATAGATGAGGAGCTGTGCAAGAGGTGCAACCTCTGCAAGGTATCGTGTCCTGTTGACGCGATCACGATAGAAGCAAAGAAGTGCGCGATCGATTATAAGAAGTGCATGTCATGCCTGTGCTGCCACGAGGTGTGCCCGTACAGGGCGGTCTTTATCAAGCGCAACGCCCTTGCGAAGATGATGCTGGGGTCATAAAAATAGGGACAGCGACCGTTTTTCCGGACCTAAGGACCTAAAACTTATTATGTTCGCACAATCTGCTAAAGAGCTGACAAGGAAAATGTTCCCCCGCCCTTGGCGGGGACATACTCAACGATCGACCCCCTCTCGGGGTTGTGTCTCGCGGGCTGCCTGCCTCCGGCAGGCGAGCACAATTTTCCCCAGCGAGGAAAATTGTGCTCGAGTAAAATCGCTCGCTCTGCC
>CAYHAE010000063.1:0-11060 GCA_964354545.1 uncultured Planctomycetia bacterium | reverse complement strand
TATCATCGGCAAGGTCACCGTCGATGCGCCTACCGTGGGAGAGCAGGACTGGGTCGTCGGCACGACCAGGCAGATCAAGTGGACGCCCACAGGCACCTTCACCTCGGTGAAGATAGAGGGTTCGACGAACGGCTTCTCAGATGAGCTGCAAGTCTGGACCATCGGCACGGTCGGCGCAGGCCAGAGCGAGGTCCAGCAGACCCTCGACTATAGCGTCCAGGACAAGATATCGAACAACGTGAAGATACGCATCTCCGACTCTGAGCCGACGCGCACGACGCTCGTCACCCACACCTCCCCGAGCTTTACTATTAAAGGCGACCTCGCCATCACCACTCCCCCGAGCACCTGGTACGTGAGCGATACCAATAAGACGATAGAGTGGGACGCGACGGGTACTGTCGGTAACGTGAAGTTAGAGTACTACGACGGCAGCGCATGGCACGACATCATCACCTCGACCCCCACAGGCACCGACGGCAAAGGCCACGGCACCTACAACTGGCCCACGGTCCAGGACGCGAAGAGCGCAGGGTGCAAGCTGAGGGTCACCGATAACGATGACCCCACAGGCACCGTGAAGAAGGAGTCCGGCACCTTCGCCATATGGCCCAAGATCACTGTCTCGGAGCCTATCCAGGATACGAATATCCAGGTCACCTCGGATAACGATAACCTCATCAAGTGGTCCCTGAACGGGACGAATAAGGTATCCCTGGTCAACATCACCTATGATACGAACGGCGGCGCGGGAGGCTATCCCAACTCGATCGCCTCGAACGTCGTCGCGACACTGGGGCAACTCGACTGGGACAACGTCCCCGTCACCCCGAGCCAGAACGCGAAGATAAGGGTCGCCGATGTCGATGACACAAGCTTCGTCTATCCGGGTACCTCGCCCAAGTTCCAGATCATCGGCAAGATAACTTTAAGCCAGCCTGACGGCACCCCGTGGAAGATACTCCAGACAGGCGTCTACAACGTCACGTGGAACGCGCAGGGCGTCACTACCGTCAACGTCTACTACTCGACCAATGACGGCGCACCGGGCACCTATCAATCCATCGGTTCTGCCGCGGGCACCACGGGGACTATCTCCTGGAACACCCCTGACGCGGTAGGCAATACGGTGAGGGTCAAGGTCATCGATTCTACCGAGAACGTCGACACCGCATTAGTCCAGGCGACCTCGGTGCAGTTCAAGCTCATAGAGGACTTCACCAATATCCAGCCCGCGAACGGCGCGACGCTCACCGCCAATGACGCGACAAGCATCACGTGGAGCAAGCTCGGAAGCTCGCTCGCGAACGTGAAGTTATACCTCTCCGATGACAACGGCGCCATCTACACCCTCATCAAGGAGACCCTGAATACAGGCAGCGCGTCATGGAACGTACCCACTACCATCCGTTCGACATTGTGCAAGATAAGGGTCGACAGCTCCGTCAACGCCGCCAACAGCGCGACCTCGGCAGGCGTCTTCGTCATCAAGAACAGGATCACCGTCACAGAGCCGAACGCAAGTACGCCTCCGTGGCTTGTCGGGAGCACTTATCCCATCCAGTGGACCTATGAAGGACCGAACCAAGTGGGGATCACCCCCGTCAAGGTGAAGATAGAGTACTCTCCCACGGGGCAGCTCCTTGACTATGCGACCATACCGGGGGCAGGCGACCTCTCAATAGGGACAGGCGGCAGCGGCTCATGGGACTGGACTATCGCCACCGATACGACCCTCACCACAGTGGGTAAGATACGCGTCACCGATACCGGCATATCGTCAGCGACGGGCGCTTCGCTCGGCAACCTCACCATACGAGGTAACGTGACACCCAATGAGATCGCTGGCTCACCCCTTAAGGTAAATGACCCGCTCAACCTCACGTGGACCACCTACGGCGCGGTGCAGAAGATCAACCTCTACTACTCTAAAGACGGAGTCGGAGGCCCGTGGGTCCCCATCGTCACCAATAGGGACGCGACCGCAAAGCCCTATCCGTGGCAGGTGCCCAACGCCATCACCGATACTTTCAGGATCAAGGTCGAGGATTACAATAACCCCAACGTCTCCAACATCACCACAAGCGACGTGCGTATCATCGGCAAGGTCACCGTCGATGCTCCCGGAGTGGGAGAGCAGGATTGGGTCATCGGGACCACGCGGCAGATCAAGTGGACGCCCACAGGCACCTTCACCTCGGTGAAGATAGAGGGTTCGAGGAACGGCTTCTCCGATGAATTACAGGTATGGACGATCGCCACTGTGGGCGCAGGTGAAAGCGGGGTGCTGCAGACACATGATTACGGTGTCCAAGACGAGCTCTCTAATACCGTTCGGATAAGGGTCTCCGACGCTGAGCCGACGCGCTCGACGTTCGTCACCGATATGTCTCAGGACGCATTTAAGATCAAAGGTACATTGAAGGTCCTCTATCCGAACACAGGGTCAGAGGAGTGGAAGGTCGGCGAATCTCCCGCGATCTCGTGGCAGAGGACCGGGTCGATACCTACCATCACCATAGAGTATTCAATCGATAGCGGAGGGTCGTGGGGTCTCATCGCCTCGGATGTGGACGCTTCCACCTCTCCCTATACCCAGTGGCAGATCCCCGATGAGGCCCTCTCTCCCGAACTCCAGGCGTTAGTGAGGATCACGGCTCCTGTCGAGTACTCTTCTGTATCGGACGTCTCTGATCATCCGTTCACTATCAGGGGTGACCTGATCATCAACACGCCTCTCGTGGGCGAACCTCTCCTGGCGCTGTCCATCTACAATATCAAATGGACGCGCAAAGGAAATTACCCCACCGTCAAGATCCAGTATAGCGTGAATGACGGGCCGTACATTACGTGCCAGGACGAGGCGGAGCAGCCGGCAGAGGCGTATGACGCGTCGCAAGGAGCGGTAGGTTTCCCGTGGAAGGTCCCCGATAACCTCTCTTCGAACGTCAAGGTAAAGATAATCGATAATGCCGACCCGCTCAACGTCGTCAAAGTCTCCCCTCAGTTCGCTATTGTCGGTAAACTCACGATCATCAATCCCCCGAAAGGTAGCCATCCCAAATGGTTCGTAGGCGACGAGAAATACATCAAGTGGGAAAGGCAGGGGTCGATCCAGACAGTGAATATCACTTACTCCAAGGACGGGACGAACTATGTTCCGATCGCGTCGTATCCGGGAGCCTCGGGAGATCCGGGGTATCCATGGACGATCCCGCCCGCCATCGTGTCTCCGCACGTTACCATTAAGATAGCCGACGCGAACAATTCAGCGGTGAGCGATACCTCTGATGAGTTCAGCATCCTCCCGTCATTCAGCGTCTATAAGCCTATCCTGGGTGAAAAGGTGATCGCAAAGAAGCCCTATTTGCTGAAGTGGAATACGTTGGGATCGACTCCCACAGTCAACCTCTATTACTCCAAGAACAACTTCCAGACACGGCCCGGCATCCTGATCGAGGCCGGCGTGGACAATACTACCGGTGAGTACTCATGGGCAGTCCCCGACGACCTGTCCACTAACGTGCAGGTGAGTGTGACATATCCTGATGATGAGGAGGCATACGGCGATTCCCCGGTTTTCAGGATCATACCCGGATTCACCGTTGTTTCGCCGAATACAGGTTCTGATAAATGGGCAGTGAGCACCACGCACAACATACGATGGACGTGTACAAGCGCATTTCCGTCGAATCCGACACCGAAAGTGAAGATCGAGTATTCTATCAACGGCGGCACATCGTGGCCGTATCTCATTGCCGCCGAAGCGGACAACTCCGGCGCGGTAGATGCGGAGCGCTCCCTTCCATGGGTCGTCGACGACACGATATCCTCGCAATTCATCGTGAGGGTGACCGACACCGTCTTTACGGATGCGGGAGATGAGACCGATTTCAACGCCAAGATCATGGGATACTTTAAATTGCTGCAGCCTAACGGAGACGCGGGCGGCAACCAGATATTGTACGTGAAGCAGCCGTACGTTATCAAATGGGATCACGCCGGTTCCGTAACCTATGTCCGTCTGGAATATTCCAATGACGATTTCGGGTCCTATGAGATCATCTCGCCCTCGACTCTCAATGACGGCGAATACGAATGGGAGGTCCCGGATTACATCTTCGATACGGTGAAGATGCGGGTAAGGGACATGAACGATTCAGATGCCGCCGACCCCTCCGACTACACATTTAAGATAAAGGGCGCGTTCACCTACACCTCGCCGACGAGCGCATCCCGATTCGGTGCGGGGTACCCCCACAATCTTGTGTGGAAGACGGACGGAAATATCACCGATGTGAAGATCATCGCATATTCTACGACTCCGGGGGACCCGGGGTTCCCTCATACCCTTGCAGACCCTCTTGTGATAGCGGCGTCCTATACGACGAACGTCCCGAACGGCACGACCACCTATCCTTGGGCTGTGCCTGACGAGCCTTCTTCCACCGTAAAAATACGGATCATCAATAACGCTGACACCGGAGTCTATAAAGATTCAGATACCTTCAGTATCCTTAAGATCGTCTTCAACAATCCGATCCTGGGGACCGAACGCTGGGTTACCAACCAGACTCACCAGCTCTCCTGGACGACGACGGGAGCGACGACTAAGGCGAACCTCTACTATTCAACGGACGGTTTCGTCAACAATAAGGTCCTCATCGTGGGCAATTACACAAATATCCCAGACGGGACGACCACCTACAACTGGCAGATCCCGGATGAGGCGCCGGACCTGCCCACGCCGACCAAGGTGAGGGTCGAAGACGCCGATTTCACAGACCTTCATTCCGACTCCGTCTCATTCACTATCGACCGTTATGTCATCAACTGGATCCTTCGTGATTACTTGACCAACGCGCAGATCGGTGATGGCCTCACCGTTACAGATACCTCAGGATGGACCGAGTCGGGCCTTGGCTCACCCAAAGAGCACCGCACTCCAGCCAGCTTCCCTGGGATAAAATGGAAGGCGAAATGGGAGTCTGAAGCATACGGGACCCAGACGAAGGAGTATGTGTGCGACAACGACCAGGAGTTCACGCTGCGCCTGGAGTCGAAGATCGTGCACGTGTGGGAGGCGAAGACGACGTATGTCTATGACGTCGCGGCAAACAAGCTGACGTTCTCGAGCACCCTCTCGAGAGACGGCCAGATAGTGACGGGCGCAACCGACTGTACCATAGAGATATTGGACACGGCCGCCAACGTTGTCCACAGCGAAACCATCCCTGCGCCGGACCCGGCCGGCTTCTTCTACAAAGAATGGTCTCCCGTGACGCCCACATTGGATCCCGCCATAGTGTACAACATGCGGACAACGATAATGCTCTTCGACGGCGTCTTCAAAACTCCTTCCATCATGGAACTTGCGACCAGAAAGAGCTTCTATGACCTGAAGACCAAGGTCGACGAGAGGATAGACATACCCATGTCCCAGATACGGGCGGATATGGTCATGAAACTGGACGATCAGAAGGTCTACATCGGCCAGAAGATGGACGAACAGAAGGTCATCATCGAGCAGAAGACCAACGAGATGGTGGCGGCGGTGAACGCGACGCTGACGAGTTTTGAGGAGAAGTCAGATATTGCGGTTGCAAAACTACAAGCGGGCGCAGACATGGCGGTAGAAGCAGGCCAGACCCTCGAGACGACCGCGAAGAAATTCTCCTGGAAAGGGTCGGTATCCCCGAATCCGGCCATGTCAGGTGACCTGATAACCTTATCGGTCCAGGGTCAACCGGACCTTCTCCCCATGGTAAGCATATACAGCTGGGATAATAAGACGATCGTGAGAGACATGATCATGGCACAGGCGACGACGCCGGGCCTCTACTACTATGAATTCAAGGCCGATAACCGTTTCACGGCAGGCAAGGCCTATACCTATGTCGCAAGCGAACAGACGACGGGGGGTCTCGTCACGGGTTCGGGTATCGTAGAATCGATGTCCCTCACCACGGTCGCGGGTCTCGCGTCGGCTGCCCCTGCGGCGGAGCGCGCGGCCAAGAATGCGCTCGAAGCGATCAAGGCGGTAGAGGCGGTCCTCGTATCAGGCGATAACATCAACATCGCGCTCACCCTGCAGAACCTCAAGCAATCCGTGGACGCCCTGCCCGAGGCATTGTCGAAGGAAGGGCCTTCGAAGACGCTGAACAAGACGATCGACGACCTCGCGGAGAAGATCAAGGCGCTCGCCGGCGAAGAAGGGTACAACTTCGAAGAGTTGCTGGAGAAGGCCCTGGGTGAATCTCCCACGATCAAAGAGGTGCGGAGCAAGACGGATGCGATCAGAGGCGTGGTGGAACTCCTCATGCAGCTCTTTGAAGCGAAGTTCGGCGGGAAAGATACCCCGATCATCTCGACCTCTCTCCGGGCAGGAAGCGTGATATTCCGCGTCATCGCGGTGAACCCCTCAAAGATAAAGGCGCAGAAGGTCGACGTGAGGACTTATCTGCCGCAGGAAGTGAAGCCAAAAGACGTAATGGACCTGGGCGGGCTAGAGCTCGAGTATGACTCGTCAAAATCGATCTACTACGTCCATAGGCTCGGCGTTGACCTCGCTCCCGGCGAGGTGAGGGCCTTTGAAGTGGAGGTCGAGGATATCTGGATCGTGCCCGACAAGGCGCTCGTGGATCTTAAGAAGCGCACGGAGTCCATCCTCGCGCGGCTGGAGAACACCGAGTACTATGCGAAGGCCAAGGAGATCGCGGATACGATCTATCCGCGCCTCGATGAGATCGTCCCGACGCAGACGGACGACACGGTGAGCCGCGAGCAACACATAGGTATCTACCGCGAGAACCTGCTCACGATCGAACAGATAAAGGAAGAGATCGCGAAGATGGAGAAGCTCCTCGTCACCGCGGGCGGCCCTCCCGCTCCTGAGATGCTTGCGAAGACGAAGATAAAAGCAGAATCTCCTTCTAAGACCATGACGTGGCTCGTCGTCTTCATCATCATGGTCTTCATCGGACTTTTGGCCGGAGTCCTTTTCTTCACCTGGCACCGTCAAACTCGGCTTACCAAGGAAGAGCTCTTAGCGGCGAGAAAGAGCGCCTTTCCCGGCCCGAAGGGCGAGGGAGAAGGCACAGGGCCTGCTGAAGGCCGGTAGATTAAGGTAAAATGAGATGCTCCTAGACGTTTCGGTATTAAATCCTCACGAGATCATGTACAAAGGACAGGCAAAGAGCGTTATTGTCCCCGGAGAACAGGGCGTGTTCGAGGTATTACCGTTCCACAAGCGAATTATGAGCCGGTTGATGGCGGGCGAGGTATGCGTCGATGAGCGGCATTTTCCCATACGACGAGGGCTCGTCAAGGTGGACCAGAACAGGGTGATGATAATCATAGAGGAAGAGGCATGAGCCGTAACGCGGCGATCCTTCTGATCTTTTTCTGTTCCGTCCTCGGTCCGTGCGCCGTCTTTGCGGCAGCGAGCTTCGCAAGCATCAACGCGCTCGGCAGGAACCCGTCGAGCGCACCCAAGGTCTTCACCGCCATGATCATCGCGCTGGTCTTTGCCGAAGCATTGGCGCTTATCACCATCTTGGTCGCATTTCAACTGTTCACACCCGAGTAGCGTACAGGAGGCGTTGGGAGAGCGCCTCATTTTATTGTAGCGGGATCACAGGATGGATCGGGGCGTACTACGCAGGGATTTGAACACGTAAGGAGAACCTTATGCTCATCGCATCAATCATTGCACTTCAGGTCATAATTTTCGTAGGGCTCATCGTCATGTTCAGGCGCATCATGACCCAGAACGTCGTCCTCGCGACACGGCATATCGACGAGTTGAGCCAGGAGTATACAAAGAAAGAGGACGAGGTGAACAGGCAGCGCGACGAGATAAGGCAAAAATCCCAGGAGATCGTGACCAGGGCCCAGGAGGAGGCGGCCACATTAAAGGAGCAGACCCTGAGAGAGGCGGAACAGGAGAAGGATAAGATCCTGAAACAGGCCCGCCACCAAAGCGATGAGCTCATCCAGCAGGCAGACAGGTCCCGGCAGCTCCTCATCGCAGAGATTGATAAGAGGATAGAGATAGAGGCGATCGCCAAGGCATGCGAATTGGTCCAGGATACACTGCCCGGGCATTTCATGCACGGTGCGCATTCACACTGGGTAGAAGACCTCGTCGAGCACGGTTTTCAGCAGATCGAGCGTCTGCGTATCCCGGAGGAGGTACAGGACGTACACGTCGTCTCCGCATTCCCCCTGACTGATCCGCAGCGCGAGAAACTATTGAAAAGACTCAAAGGCATCCTCGGCCGCGACCTCGCGTTGAAAGAGAGGGTCGACACGAAAATGGTCGCAGGCCTTGTTATCTCAATAGGGAGCTTGGTCCTCGATGGAAGCCTCAAGAATAAGATACAGGAACGGGCGAAGAGCGCCCGGGAAGAGTGATGGATTGCGTAATGAAAATGTTGAAAAAGGCACTTTTGAACGTTGTAAAAGGTTTTTCAACGGTCTCATAATAGAATATGCTGAAATTTTGAACGCAGATAGACGCGGATCAAACGCAGATTATCGCGGATATCTGCGGGAATCCGCGTGTTATCTGCGAGAATCTGCGTTGACATAAATAAAAAAGGTCAGCGCGATCTGTAACAGCATCGGCTATGGATATAAAACTCACAACGAAAAATAACGGTACAGGGACGCGATTTGAGGTCAGGGAAGTCGGGCGCGTGGAGTCTTTACGGAAATTTGTGGTGATCGCTCAAGGTCTCCCCTCATGCATGAACGGGCAGATCGTGGAATTCTCATGCGGCGTCGAGGGCCTCGTAATGGGATTCAACGAAGAGAAGGTCCAGATCCTCGTGCTGGGTGACGCGAGCGCGATCCGCGCAGGCGACGAGGTGTATAACAAGGGAAAGTCTCTCGCGCTGCCCGTCTCGGAGGCGTTCATCGGACGGGTCGTGAACGGCCTCTGCGAGCCGCAGGACGGCCTCCGCGCCATAGAAGCACAGGAGACCTATCCCGTCTTCAGGGTCGCGCCGGGGGTCATGGAGCGCGTCCCGGTGAAAGAGAGCCTCGAAACAGGCACGCTGATCCTGGACGCCATCATACCTATTGCGAAGGGCCAGCGCCAGCTCCTCATCGGAGACAGGCTCACCGGCAAGACGACGGTGGCCATGGATGCGATATTGAATCAGAACGGTAAGAACGTCGTGTGCATCTACTGCTGCATCGGAAAGCCCTATTCGAGCCTCGTGAAGATATTGGATGTCCTCAAAGAACGTGCCCTCACGTATACGATCGTCGTGACCGGGGTCGCGTCCCTCTCTACGGGCGAGCAGTACCTTGCCCCTTACACCGCGTGCATGCTCGGTGAGTACTTCATGTACAAGGGCAGGGACGTCTTCGTCGTCTTCGACGACCTCACCAAACATGCGTGGATCTATCGTCAGATATCGCTCCTCCTTGAGCGTGCGCCCGGCAGAGAAGCGTATCCGGGGGATATCTTCTATATCCATTCCCAGCTCATGGAAAGGGCCGGATATTTAAGACCGGAGCTCGGGGGCGGCTCGATGACCTTCTTCCCGATCGTAGAGATACTCCAGGGCGACGTGACCGGGTACATCTCCACGAACCTCATCTCGATGACCGACGGCCAGTTGTATTTTTCCACGTCCCTCTTCAATAAGGGCTTCAAGCCGTCGATCGATTTCGGACTCTCCGTGTCGCGCATAGGCAATAAGGCGCAATGGCCGGCGATGAAGCAGTTGAGCAAGTCCTTGAGGCTTGACTACCTTCAGTACAAGGAGCTCCTGCAAATGACACAGCTGCGCACGACGGGCATCTCGAAAGAGGCGGAGAAGAGGCTGAGGCGCGGCGAGGCGATCAACCAGTTGATCGTGCAGGACAAGAATAAGCCCGTCTCCTTCGAGGAGCAGATCGTGTACCTCTACGCGTTGAATCGGGGGCTCCTCGACGACCTCTCGGCGAGCCAGGTGCGGCAGTTTAAGCAGGGCATCTTCGGATACATCACGCAGCAGGAGCCGGAATTTTTTACGAAAGTGCGCGCGACGCGTGAGTTGGGAGATGACCTCAAGGCGCGGTTGGAAGAGAGTCTCGAGACCTATCTCAAAGGGATGATGAAGTGACCACCCTCCCTGTACACTACATGTGCAGGGCACCTGCCCACAAGATAGCGGTAGGGTAGTCGATAAGAGGGCCCGTGCAAAGGGGACGTTGCTTCTAAAGCAAACCCACAGGGATCGTTTCTGACATAACGATGAAGACACTCTCGAGTTTAAAAAAGGACCTGGAATTTAACCGCGGGCTCTCTTCTTTGATCGAGGCGCTCAAGAACATCGCAGTCGCGCAGTACCGGACGCTGGAACAGAGGATCAAGACGTTTGAAAAGTTCATCCTCACCGTTGAAGGCTTTTTTGAATTGATCGACACGCCGCACGTCGACCACCCGTTCCTCACTCCGTCCGTCAAGTCCCAGGCGGTCGTCGCGGTCACCTCGGACAGCGGGCTCCTGGGCGGGCTTAACATGGAGGTGGTGACGTCCGCATTGAATGAACTGGAGAAGATCCCGGGCAGGCTCATCGTGATCGGCGAACGGGGAAAGATGTATGCGCAGGAGATCGGCGTTTCCTTCGTCGCGTTCAGCGGCATCAAAGACGAGGAGCGATATGAGCAGGCGATACAGCTCAGGGACTACCTCGTCGACAAGGCCCTTGGGGGATCGTTCGGGCACCTCAAGGTGGTCTATCCGCGGCCCATCTCATTTACCCTGCAAAAAGTGGAGACGGTTTCTTTTTTACCGTATTCGCCGTCGGGCGCCGCACCCGCTGACCCTCAGGTGCTTTCTCACGTGATCGTCGAATCGGACCCCGCGGATATCGTAGAGTATCTGGTCTACCTGTGGATGGGGCAGAAGCTCTACGACATCTTCGGCCTCAGCCGGCTCGCCGAGTTCGCGGCGCGTTTTGTGCACCTCGAGGAGAGTTCTCAAAAGATAAAAGAGATGGATGCGAAGATACGCCTTCAATACTTTCGCGTACGTCACGAGCTTATAGACCGCAACATGCGCG
>CAYHAE010000062.1:0-11317 GCA_964354545.1 uncultured Planctomycetia bacterium | reverse complement strand
CTATAGCCAAAGCCATAGGCCTGCAAGCCCTGAAGGAATCTGAGGCAAGGTTTCGCAGTATCGTCCTTTGGAGTCCGGATGCGATTATTGTAACCGACGCAAAAGGAAAGATAGAATATATAAATCCTAGTGCTGAGGGAGTCTTTAACCGCAAAGTGGAAAGTTTTATCGGAGAGGACTTTGGCCTGCCTCTGGTAGATGGTGAATCAACCGAGATCGATATCTTTCGTCCGGGAAAAGACCTGGGAGTGGGCGATATGCATGTGGTTGAAACCGAGTGGCTGAATAAAAAGGCGCACTTAATTACGATCCGCGATATCACCAAGCGCAAGAAGACGGAGGAGGCGTTGCGAGTAAGCGAAGAAAAACATAGAGTTCTTATCCAGACTTTACCCTATATGACATATGAAATTGATGTAGAGGGAAGATTTATTTTTGTGAGCGATGGCGCAAAACAATTAGGATATACTTCGGAAGAGCTTATCGGAAAACATTTCAAAGAAATAGTCCATCCAGACGATTTTGAAATCGCCAGCCGCTTTATTATTTTGCCGAAATACAGAGGTAAAACAACCGGCGCTGAAAACTCGCCTAAACTTTTTGATGAAAGAAGGACAAACGGGAGAATAACACAGCACCTTCAGATAAGATTGTTGCGCAAAAGTCAAAACGAAGCACAGGGCGATTATTGTTATTGTGAAATAGCTTCTACCGGAAAATGGGATAGTTCCGTTGAAGATAAGGACAAGAATTTTCTCGGAAGTATCGGACTCATTCAGGACATTTCCGAGCGCAAGAAGATGGAAGAAGAAGCGCAAAAGCGCTTGCAGGAACTGGAAGTTTTTTATAAGGCCAGCATTGGCAGGGAAGAGCGGATACTGGAGCTTAAGAAAGAAATTGAGATGCTGAAAAAGGAGCTGGGGAAATAGCTATCAGCCGTCAGCTGTCAGCTGACGGCTGTAAGCTGAACGCTGATAGCTGAAAGCTGAGAGCCGAAGGCTTAAAGATGAAAAACCAAAAATTCAGAAAGTTAGACGTTTGGAATAAATCTATGGATTTTATTGAGGAGATTTATAGAATAACAGAAAAATTTCCAACAAAGGAACTTTATGGGTTAACCAGCCAATTGAGGCGAGCGGCAACCTCCGTTGCTTTAAATATTGCAGAAGGAAGCGCTGCGGATTCCGATAGCGAATTTAACAGATTTTTGACTATCGCCCACAGGTCAAATTATGAAGTAATGTGTGGCATAGAAATTGCCAAAAGATTGAATTACGTGGAACTAGTCGAATATGATCTTCTTCTTAAAAAATCAGACGAATTATCAGCGATGATTTCTGGTTTCAAGAAAAAGCTGAAAGCTGAACGCTGACAGCTGACAGCCCTCATTACACTTTTAGAAAGACTCTATGAAGATAGCCAATAAAATAAGTTTTTCTTTTTTGGCCGTTGCTTTAATTCTTACGGGTATTGCCGCGTCTATTTTTTATTTAATTGCGAACGACGGTTTGCAAAAGTCTATATATAACAATTTAGACACGGCAGTTTCCTCGCGGGCCGATCATATAGAAACCTACCTTAAGATGCTGGAGGTTTCTGTCGGGCAGTTATCAAAAAGCGTGGTCCTGGAGAATTTGTTAAAAACTAACGGTAAGGAAGATCCTCGGCAGGCTGATGCTTTTGCGCAGGCGATGAAGCGGCTCAAGAGGACAAAAGAAGTCAATGCTTCAATTTCTGAATTTTTGCTGATGGATATAACGGGGAAAGTGGTAGCCTCAAGCAACGAGAGCAGTATAGGATCGGATAAATCTACAGATTCCATTTTTCTTGGCGGCCAGAAAAAAACTTACGTTAAGGATGCTTATTTTTCTGAGACAAAGAAAATGCCCTTAATGGCCGTATCCGCGCCACTTTTAGACAACCAAACGGGTGAATTATTAGGTGTGCTTGCGGCAAGGGTGAGATTAAATGATTTAAACAATATTGTTACAGAGAAAACCGGCATGGGCGATACGGGTGAGATCTATATCGTCAATAAGTATGGTTACATGATCACCCCCTCCAAGTTTAATAAAGATACGGTTTTGAAACAGAGGGTGGATACCCAGAATGTAAGGGGAGCCCGGCTGCATGAAGGTAGAGAACACGCATTAGCCGAAAAGAAAAAGATAAATGTTTTTCCTGATTATCGCGGTGTGCAGGTCCTGGGAGCGCATAAATACATACCCCAGATGAAGTGGGCGGTTTTAGCCGAGATAGAGACAAGAGAGGCATTCCGGCCTTTGGTTAAGATACTCCTGGTCTTTCTTGCGATTTTATTTATAGTGCCCATCGCCGCTTGGTTATTAGGTATATTCCTCGCTAAGTTAATCACCGGCCAGCTTCAAAGGCTGCATAAAGGCACCGAAGTCATCGGCAGCGGAAATTTAGATTATAAGGTCGGCACTGATGCGAAAGATGAGGTGGGGCAGCTTTCGCGGGCATTCGATACAATGACGGAGAATTTAAAAAAGACAACAACCTCTGTCGAAATCCTCAATAAAGAAATCGCCGAGCGCAAGCAGGCGGAGGAGGCGCTGCGGGAAAGCCAAGAGCGCTATCGGGCACTTGTGGACAACACTGTCCTCGGGGTTACCGTAATAGATACTGATTACAAGATAATTATGGCGAACATAATGCTTGCCAAATTATTTAATAGACCTGCCAGTGATTTTGTGGGTAAAAATTGTTTTAGGGAGTATGAGAAGCGCGAGGCAGTTTGTCCGCATTGTCCTGGGGTGCAGGCTATGGCTTCCGGGAAGACTACGGAGGTTGAAACCCAAGGTGAGCGAGATAATGGCAGCCGTTTTTACGTTCGGAATCGCGCCATTCCATTCTCTGGGCCGGATGGCGTGGTGAAAGGGTTCATTGAGTTGGTTGAAGACATCACCGAGCGCAAGAAGACGGAAGAGAAGTTAAACGAGGCCTTGAAAGAGGCGCTTAAATCCCGCGAGATTCTGTCCAGCATGTTGGACGATAATAATAAGGTCAGGAAAAATTTGGAGCAGAGCGTTGAAGAATTGAAGCGCTCACAAAATATGCTGATCCAGTCCGAGAAGCTGGCTTCCATCGGCAAGCTTGTTTCGGATATGGCGCATGAGGTGAACAATCCGCTCATGGTCATATCGGGCAGGGCCCAGCTCGCGCTGATGGACAGGATAGGCAATAAAGGCATAGAGGAGAATTTTAAAATAATCGTGGACCAATGCGAGCGCGCAAAGGATATCATCCAGAGGCTGCTCAAGTTCTCGAAGCCGAGCAAGGGAGCGCTCAAGAACTTGAGCATTAACGAGGTGGTGGAATTCGTGGTCAGGCTGGTGGATCACCAGTTCGCCCTCGATAACATCCGGATAACCAGGGATTACGCGACGGGCCTTCCTGCGCTGAAAGTGGACGAAAAACAGCTGGAAGAAGTTTTTATGAACCTTTTGAAGAACGCGTCAGAGGCGATGCCGGAAGGCGGCGGCGCCATTGCCATATCGACGTCGCTCGAGCAAGGGAAAGTGCGGATAGATGTACGCGATACAGGAATCGGCATGCCGGAGGAGACGCTGAAGAATGTTTTTGTGCCGTTTTACACGACTAAGGAGAAAGGCACCGGGCTCGGCCTTGCCGTGTGTTACGGTATCATAAAGTCCCACGGCGGCGATATAGAATACAAAAGTAAACAGGGCGAGGGCACGACCGCGACAATACGCCTGCCGCTTAATACGGCTGCGTGAACCGCAAAGCGGCAGGCGTGTGCTGAATACATACTTTGAGATTCGATTTCGAAGATTGTCATTGCGAGGGCGAAGCCCGAAGCAATCTCGCCTTTAATCCCCTCCGCAGAAATCCCCGGGCTTTAGCCCGGGGATGAATGCGGCACTCGTGATTTCTGCTTCGGGGAGGGAGCTCCGGCCTTTAGGCCGGAGGGGCTCCACAGGGATTGCTTCGTCGTCCCGAAACTTCGGGACTCCTCGCAATGACCACGTTTTGTCTCATGTATCAGATGTCGCAATGTGGACAGCAATGACCGTAGGCCACAGATCGCAGGGCACGGTCTTCGGTCTATAGTCTGTGGTCTGTGGTCTATAGTCTCTGGTCTATAGTCTATTTAAAGGAGGTTTCATGTCGAGGATATTGGTTGTGGATGACGAACCCGAGATAGTGGCGATACTGAAGACATTCCTGCGCAGGTCCGGATTTAAAGTGACGACGGCTTCAGGCGGCGAAAGGGCGCTCAAGATCCTGAGATCCGGCATAAAGATAGACGTGATGATCATCGACATGAAGATGCCCGGAATAAAAGGGATCGACGTCTTAAAGCAGATGAAAAAAATGCGCAGAAAAGTTCCGGTTATTATTTTGACCGGCTCTATTGATTTAGAGAGATATGCCAATGATTTCAAGGAATTAGGATATACAACCGATGACGCCCTCCTTAAACCCGTAGACCTCATGATCCTTCTTGATAGGGTTAAGAATAAATTGAGGCGGTAGCGACATGGAAGAGAATGCTCGAAAAGAGTTAATAAGAAAGTACCGGTGGGCCGGGAAGATAAGATTTGTAAGCTTCCTTCTCCTTTTCCTTTTTCTCTTGTTGATGAAGGCCAGCGGCGGGTATTCTTACCTCAACGTCGCATTTATCTCTCTCATTTTGGTAGAAGCGGTCGTAAACCAGCCCTATACTTTTTTTCTTAAAAATGTCGATATCCGCAGATTTCAATTCTACCAGATGATAACCGATATCATAGCCGTCTCGTGGATCGTATATTATATGGGAGGGGTAGAGGCTCCCGTCGTGAGCATCGCCTATTATGCGGTCATCCTGTGGGCAGGGGCGGTCTCCGGGCCTCAGGCGGTCTTCTTTGCGGTGAGCGCTTCCTGTATCTCCTTTTCTTCTGTCATAGTGCTCGAACATTTCAGAATGCTGCCTCCCGTAGCCTATTTCAATGACAGGGTCCCCGCCGCGCAGATGTTCGGCCTGCTTTTCGGCAATACGGCATTTATGTTTGCATTCGGGTACTTCAGCATGCACTCTTCCGAGATCATAAGGTCCCTTGAAAAAAAACGGCAGGAAGAATCGTTGAGATATACGCACCGCCTCCTTGCGGCAGGTTATCTTTTAGAGGGGATCACGCATGACATCGTGAACCATCTGGCAGGCGTCAGGGGTTATGCGATGCTGCTATTGGAGCAGATAGGGAACGGCACCAATAAAAAGGAGGGAATGGACAGCGCAAAAGTGCTGGAGAAGATCAAAGAGCTGGAATCAGAGAATATCGAACTGCTGTCAAAGCTTTCACGGTTCTCCCGGAAACACCAGGAGAACCGCGCGCCGACCGATCTAAACAGGACGATAGCAGATGCCGCGGAATTAACGGCGCCTTTGGCGAGGATGTCCAATGTCGCCGTGAATAAGATAGCCGGAGAGAACCTGCCTTTGGTCATGGCAGATAGAGACCAAATGCAGGAGGTCTTTGTGGCCTTGCTTCTCAATTCGATCGAAGCCACGCCCAAAAAAGGCACGGTCACAATAAAGACATTGTGTCCCGCGAAAAGCAATTATGCGGAAACGACCGTATCGTATCCCGGATCCGGCATGGGGCAGGACTACCTGAAAAAAATAAGCGAGCCCTTTTTTACCGCTAAGGGTCTGAGGGAAGAGGCGAGCTTAGGATTTACCATTGCCCGGGAGATAGTAACAAGACACAACGGCACAATGGACATCGAGAGCCCGCCTGATAAAGGCACAACCGTTATTATCAGGCTGCCGGTAAGGCGAGGTCCATAACCTTTGAGAGATGACTATGCAACAGTTAAAAGGCGGATGACGTATGGCAAAGATAGCGATCATCGATGACCTCGCAGAAGTGAGGGAAGTGCTTCACCTTTTCCTGTCCAAGAAAGGATTCACAGTCATACAGGCGAAAAACGGCAGCGAAGGGATAGATCTGGTCAGACAGCATAAGCCCGACCTGGTGCTCCTTGATTCGAAAATGCCCGATATCGACGGAATAGAAGTCCTTGCAAAGATCAGGGAATTCGATAAAGGCGTCAAGGTGGTCATACTTTCAGGGTCAGACAGTGAAGATCTGGAGGTGCGGGCCCGCGAGGCAGGCGCCGCAGGCTGTCTTTCCAAGACATTGGATATGGAGAAGATAGTGAAGGCGGTATGCGATATGGTGCGGTGATCTTAAGAATAGGCATGAGGCGTTAGAGAAAAGAAGATGGGATATGCAGGAAGGAGGCGCGGGCCATGTTTAGAGATATCTTGGTGGCAGACAGCGACGTTGAATCCAGAACAAGGTTCTATGAGATATTGTTTTCAATGGGCCACAGGGTGGAATGCGTGCCAAACAGCAACGAGATCTTCTCCCGGTTACAAACCCAACGGCCCTATCTGCTTATTTTAGATCACGACCTTGTTCCCGACGGAGGATTCAAGGCCCTGGAGAAGATAAGGGGATTTAACCGGGAGATGAAGGTCGTCGTTTTTACACGAGATGAACCCTCGCCTGAAATAACGGCAAGGGCCAACCGCCTGGGCGTATCAGCGATCGTAAAGAAAGATTTTTCTACCCATTTTATGTTTAAAAAAATTCTGGAAATTTTAAGGGAGAGCGAGGAAAGGGTCGAGGAAAATAAATATCTGGCTTTAGGCAGCATTCTGGTAGTCGATGACAACCAGGAGGTGCGGGTTACGTTGACGACTTTCCTGAAAATGAAAGGCTTTAATGTGAAGGATGCGGTGAGCGGGGATCACGCACTGATGATGCTGAAAATTGAGAAACCGAAGCTGATCCTTTTGGACGAGAGGATGCCGGGGATGGACGGATTGATGACTCTGAAGAAGATCAAAGAGCTCGACAGCTCGATAAAAGTGGTTATGCTCACCGCGACGCAGGACGAAGATATAGTTAAAGAGGCGGAAAAATTAGGCGCCGCCGATTATCTTACAAAGCCGTGCAATCTTCAGGAAGTTGAGGCGTTAATTTTATCGATATTAATGTAGGAAAAATATAAACGATGATGCAGGCGATAAGACGAGGTTATCGGGGATTTAAATTTCCATTTAAAAAGTAGTGGAAATAAAACCATTTTTCACCCTCATCACGAAAACGTCCCCATGCAAATCCGGTATAGTGTCGGGACGGTTCTCGTGGTCATCTCCGCCCTATGCTCTATCCCCTAATCCCTAACCGCGAGCCGCGATTTTTTCATTCAGTCACGCGCGCGTTTTCCGTGTTGGGTGCGTAGAAGACATAAATAGACCATAGACCGCGTAGTACGCCGTACGCAATCCCTCGGCTTAGCGTTCAAGATTGAGATTAAGATTGAGGTTGAGGTTTGTTTCGCAATACGATATACGCAACCCCTCGCCTAAACGTTTTAAAATTTCTGCGAAATTTTAAAACAGGCTTCGGGGCGCTCGCCCTATATGGAAATTGCATAGGCTCGCAGTACGAACCAACCCCCTACACCCTAATCCCCAAACCCTAACAGCGAACCACGATTTTTTCATTCAGTCACGCACGCGTTTTGCGTGTTGGGTGTGTGGTAGGGAAGATAGTCGACGAGGCATCTTGTGGTGGGGCCCCCGAGGGATTGGGGCGAGCGGGACGTAAAAACCGTGAGCGGGCATGGTTCCCGAGCCTGCTAAAGAACGTGTGCGAGGGAGAGCGAACGGTTTTTCGCGAGTGCAATTTTCCTCGCTGGGGAAAATTGCACGTTCCCGCGAGACACAAGCCCGAGAGGGGACAGAAAACAAGTTGAGATTCTAATCGTACCCCTCATCGCCCTTCCCTGTGCGGTCGCAAGAGTTCCAGGAATCCCGGATCGGGCGGCTGGCCGAGCTCGGAGGCCCTATCGCAATGCTGTATCGCGAGGTCATAACGCTTCAGGTCGTAATACGTGAGCGCGAGATTCATGTGGGCACGCGCAAAACCCGGGTTGATCGAAATGGCCTTTTCGTACGCACGCACCGCCTCATCGAATTGCGCGAGGTTCCTCTGCGCATTTCCGATATTGCAGTAGGCCTCCGCCATATTCGGATTGATCGCGAGCGCCCGGGTGCAGGCTAAGATCGCCTCATTATCTTTGCCGATGAGGCTGTAGGCGTTGCCGAGGTTGACATACGCCTGCACGGTCCTCGGGTTGAGCGCGATCGCCTTCTCGTAGAGCGCGATGGCATCGGCGTATTTCCCTTCCTGAATGCGCATGTTCGCGAGGTTGTTGTATGCCCTCGCATCACCCGGCGCGAGGCGTATGACATTCTCAAATGCCTCTGCCGCGTCGCTCGTCTTCCCCATGCGTGCGTATACATTACCGAGGTTACCGTAGGCATCCGTGTAGTTCGGATCGAGCAGAATGGACTTTTTGAAGAGCGCGACCGCATCCTCGTTCCTGTCCCTATTCCCATATTCGGTGCCCAGCAGGTCGTAGAGCCTCGGGCTGGCGGGCGCAAAGTGAAGCGTCCTTTCGTAGAAGAAGGCCGGATCCTGCCAGTATCTGTTATGATGGACGGTAAGGCATGAATACGCAAGGACGAGGGCCGCGCCGATGGCCACCGATAGTGTCCGCATCCGGGACGGCCGTCTATACGCGGCGGTGATGATATCCGCGGCTATCAGAAAAAATCCTATCGACGGTAGATACAGCCAATGTTCCGCCATGAAGGCGTTGAGCGGGATGAGGTTCGATACGGGCAGTAACGTGATGATGAAGAAGCTCGCGCCAAAGAGTACAGGGCCGCGGCTCTTCCTCACCCGGACGATAAGAAAGACGAGCATGCACGCGACAGCGAGGCCGGCAACTGCAGACGGCTGGCTCATGGAGAAGAGCCGGTTACCGTACTCCATGTGAAGGCCGACAGGTATGAGCAGGAGTTTCACGTACGTGAAGAGGGCGACAAAGACGCCCGGCAGCCTTTCGAGGAGCGTGGTCGAAGGCGGGCTATACGACGGCGGGAAATGCAAGACGGTTGCCCTCAACGATACGTAGATGAGGGCGATCGCCGCCACCAGCGAAAATGCCTTCCCACAGACCGGTTTCCTGAATATGACGTGATAGAGAAGGAGCACGGCCGGCATGATGAGGCTGTACTCTTTCGACAAGAGGGCGCCTGTGAAACTGAGCGCGATGACTAAGAGCGGTCCGGTTCGCGCGAGGCCGGCATAGCGTACATAGAAGATGAGAGAGACGAGAAGGAAGAGAGACGAGAGGAGGTCTGCCCTCCCTGAGATATAGCTCACCGCCTCTGTGTGGATCGGGTGGGCTACGAAGAGTAAGGCCGTTATGCATGAGAGCACTGTGTCCCCGAAGAGGGCCTCCACGAGGTGCCATAGCGCCAACGCGACCAGCACGTGCAGGATGACGTTCGTCAGATGGTAGCCGCGGGTGTCCAGTTTCCACAGCGAATAATCAACCGTGTAGGTGAGCACCTGCAGAGGCCTGTAGAACTGGGACTTCCGGGCGGCCCCTGCCATGACGTTCTCGCCGAAGATCGACCCTGCGTGCGACCAGTTCCGTATAGAGGCATTGTCCCTTACAAGCGTCTTATCGTCCCATATGAACTTACCGCTCAAGGAATTTGCATATATGAGGAAACCCGTGAGGATAATGATGCCCATGAAAAGAAGCGACGGGGCGTCCTTATGCGGACGCGGTTGTGCCGGAGGTTTGTTTCGTGCCATCGTATGGCGTCTCACTACAGATTCAGATTAAGATCGAGAAGAACGGATAGCGTTTAGCGGATAGGACACAAGACACAGGGCCCGCTCGCAATACGCAATACTCAATACGCAATACGGTCCTTGATTCGCACTCAGAACTTCCACTTCGCGCGGATGATGTAGACGTCCTCGATGACGTCGGGCTTATGGAGGAAGTTCTTGAAGGTGTTCTTGTACTCGCATCCGATGACGAACGATTTCTTGTAGAGGTACTTGTCGAAGGACGCCTTCACGATATAGTAGATCTTGTCGTTCACATGGCGCGCGGGGTAGTCGTAGAACCTTGTCTCTTCGCCTACCGACGCGCTCCAGTCGTCCTTCCGGCTCAGTTCGAAACTGCCGAGCACATTATTGTCGTGGAGGTCGAACGTGCTCACGTAGGGGAACCTGAACTGCTTGTGTAAATAGCTCACCTTCAGTTTGCCCGACGTCTCTTTCACCTCGAAGAGCTTCGCCGTGATATTATTCTCGAGCATGAAGCCTGTGAAGTCATGGTTGAAGCCCGTGTAGTTCCTGCCCATCCAGGTGTACTTCGCGAAACAGTCGACGCGGTCCGATAGCTCGTACTTCGTTTTGGCGTACCATTTCAGATACTTATAATCGTACGAATCTTCGCGCTCCTCTTCCACTATCGTGTTGTCCATGCCGCTCTCGATGCCGCCTTCGAGCGATTTCACGACAGGGGCTTTCAGCCGCACCTCGAGCGAGCCCCCGACGGTGTTCTCATACCTGTCGGTGCGGTTGTTGATCCTGTCCCTCGTGATGTATTGAAACTTATAGAACGATTCAAGGATGAGGGCCTTCTGCAGGAATTCCTTTCTCGCCTCGACCTTCGCGCTATATTTGAACTGGTCTCTGGCCGATTGGTAGTCGAAGTTGTTGATGCCGTTGGTGAGCTTGACCGACCAGTCGTCCTCCTGTTTGAAGGTGAGGGGGAGGTCGAATTTAATCTGCGTGTAGTTCTGGGACTTGTTCTGGGGGTAGACCTTTTCCTTGAACTTGAAATCAGGCGCGATGCTTATGGAGAAAGGTTTTTTGGAGTATGCGAGCCAATCGAACCCCAGACCTGCGGTGTTGAAGTTGTTATCCAGTTTATCGAGCGTGTCATAGTTCTTATGGTAGTACTCGTACAGGACGTCGTAGGAGAGCCTGGGATCGGGCTTATGGCTCAGCTTGGCGCGGTATTTCGAATAGTCGATCTCATCGGAAAGATCCTCTTCGTCGACGAGGCCGCTCCCTCCCTTCCTTCCGAATTCGAAAGCAGAGTCGATGGTTCCGTCTTTTGAATAAGCGGTCCCCGGCGAGCTCGCCATCCAAAGGGCCACCGTCGCTACCGAGCACAAAAAGAAATACCTTGTCCTCATTTTGGGCAATTATACCATAGTAAGTAATCATGTCAATACAATAGTATCGAAATAGACAGGCCCGATTGCCTTGACTTTTGATACATAGTAAGATATATTTGAAGAAATGCCGTGAAGGCCGCGATAGAGCCCCGTGCGCTCAAAAAAGGAGATGATACGATAACAGTCAAATGATTTTGGTGAAGTTCTCTGGATTAT
>CAYHAE010000061.1:0-11560 GCA_964354545.1 uncultured Planctomycetia bacterium | reverse complement strand
CGAATTCCAGGTGGTCCGCCCTGGCCGTCACCTTGATGAGCCCTCCGGTCTTGAACTTTCCCCCAATAATCTCCTCGGCGAGGGGGTCTTCCAGGAATCTCTGGATCGTCCGCTTGAGGGGCCTCGCGCCGAAGACCTTATCGAACCCCTTCTCGACAAGAAAATCCTTTGCCGCGGCATCGAGCTCGAGCGCGATGTTCTGATCGCGCAGCCTCGACTCCACCTCTTTTATCTCAAGCTCAACGATCTTCCCCAGATCCTCTTTGGTGAGCGCTCTGAAGACAATGATGTCGTCGACCCTGTTGAGGAACTCCGGCTTGAACGTCCTCTTCACTTCTTCGAGCAAGCTCTCCTTCATCGACTGATAGGTGACCTCTTCCGCCTGAGATTTGAAGCCGATCGACCCCTGCTTCTTGAGCAACTCGGCGCCGATGTTGGAGGTCATGATGATGACCGTGTTCTTGAAGTCCACCTTTCTCCCGAACGAATCCGTGAGCCGCCCCTCTTCCAGCATCTGGAGCAGGAGGTTGAAGACGTCGGGATGCGCCTTCTCGATCTCGTCGAGAAGCACGACCGAATACGGGCGCCTGCGCACCTTCTCGGTGAGCTGTCCGCCTTCCTCGTAACCGACGTAACCGGGCGGCGCGCCCACAAGGCGTGAGACGTTGAACTTCTCCATGTACTCTGACATGTCGATCTGGATGATGGCGTCCTCGTCGCCAAACATGAATTCCGCGAGGACCTTCCCGACAAGGGTCTTCCCGACACCCGTCGGCCCGAGGAATACGAACGACCCTATAGGCCTGCGCGGGTCCTTGATCCCTGCCCTCGAGCGCCTCACCGCGTGCGCGATCGCACCGATCGCCTCATCCTGGCCTATGACGCGTCCATGGAGCGCGTCTTCCATCTTCAAGAACTTCTCGGACTCCTTCTCCTCCAATTTCAGGATCGGTATGCCGGTCCACTTCGAGACGATCACCGCGATGTCGTCTTCCGTCACCTTCGGTTCCACCTTTCCCTTCGACTCCTTCCAATCGCGCTTTGTCCGGTTCAGCTCTTCCTTGAGCCGCCGTTCGAGGTCCCTGTGCTTTGCGGCCTTCTCGAAGTCCTGGCTCTTGACCGCGTCCTCCTTTTCTTTCCTGGCATGTTCTATCTTCTCCTCGAGGTGCTTCAGGTCGGGGGGCGCCGTCATCACGGAGAGCCGCGCGCGCGAACCCGCCTCGTCTATCAGGTCTATCGCCTTGTCCGGGAGGAAACGGCCGCTGATGTACCTGTCGGAGAGCTTCGCGGCCGCGTCGACCGCGCCGTCGGTGAACTTCACCTTGTGGTGCGCCTCGTACTTGTCGCGTAAGCCCTTCAGGATCTCGATCGTCTCATTCACGCTCGGCGCCTCTACCATGATCGTCTGGAACCGCCTCTCGAGCGCGGCGTCTTTCTCGATGTGCTTCCTGTACTCGTCGAGGGTCGTCGCCCCGATACACTGTATCTCTCCCCTCGAGAGCGCGGGCTTGAGGATGTTCGACGCATCGATCGCCCCCTCCGCCCCTCCTGCGCCCACAAGCGTGTGGAGCTCGTCGATGAAGACGATGATGTCCTCGGACCGTTTTATCTCGTCCATCACTGCCTTGATCCTCTCTTCGAACTGGCCCCTGTATTTCGTACCCGCGACCATGAGGGCGAGGTCGAGGATGATGAGGCGTTTATTCTTCAATGTCTCGGGAACGTCGCCTGCGATGATCATCTGCGCGAGGCCTTCGACGATCGCGGTCTTTCCCACACCCGCCTCACCAAGGAGCACGGGATTATTCTTCGTGCGCCTCGACAGTATCTGTATCACCCGCTCGATCTCGTTCTTCCTGCCGATCACAGGATCGAGCTTATTGTCCTTCGCAAGCTTTGTAAGGTCACGTCCGAAAGCATCGAGGGCAGGCGTCTTCCCGCGCGCGACCTTCTGGCTGGCGTCATAGCCGGGGATCGCCGAGCCCAGGAGGTTCATCACCTCTTCCCTCACCTTGTCGATATCCAATCCCAGGTTAAGCAGCACCTGAGACGCAATACCCTCGCCCTCTCTGATGAGGCCCAGCAAGAGGTGCTCGGTCCCGATGTAGTTGTGCCCGAGGGACCTCGCCTCTTCCATCGCGAGCTCGATCACCTTCTTCGCTTTCGGGGTGAACGGTATATCGCCCGATATGACGGTGCTCGGGCCCGACTGCACCAGCTTCTCCACCTCAAGCCGTATCTTCTCGGGCGTCAACCCCATGCTCGCGAGCACCGCGGCCGCCACGCCTTCGCCCTCGCGTACGAGCCCCAAAAGGACATGCTCCGTCCCGATGTAGTCATGGTTGAACCGCTTGGCTTCTTCTTTTGCCAAGAGTATTACCTTGCGCGCCCTTTCCGTAAATCTATTGAACATTGGCATGTACTCTCCTCCCTTTAATCCCGATCTCGGTCTTAAAACTACTCCATCTTCCTTCGTATCACGTCCGCACGTTTCACGTCCCTGTCGGCCGCGTCGAGCGCCTTGGCCTCAAGTTTCTGAAGGTGCGCCGGCTGGGTGACGATAAAGAGTTCGTTGATATCCTTCCTCGTAAGCGTCCTGACGATGCCAAGGTCCACCCCGAGCCGTATTGCCGAGAGGAGCGCGATAGTTTCGCTCGAGGTGATGATGTGCGCGTTCTTAAGCGTCCCGAACGCCCTCCAGACCCTGTCGACGACAGCCTCCCTGTTCTTCGTCAATAGAAATTTCCTCGCCGCCTCCTCCTTCTCCACGATCTGCCTCAGGATCCTCTCGATGCCGTCGATGATCTCCTCTTCCGGCCTGCCGAGCGCAACCTGATTTGAGACCTGGAAGAGGTTCCCGCTCGCCTCCGTCCCTTCACCGTAGAGGCCGCGTATATTCAATCCCAGTTTCGCAGTCGCCTGGAGGATCTTCGAGATCTGGCCCGTGAACACCAAAGCAGGAAGGTGTATCATGACGGAACCTCTCAGGCCTGTGCCTGTATTGGTCGGGCATGCGGTGAGGTAGCCCAGTTTTGCCGAAAAGGCATACGGGAGGTATTTGCAGAGGTCCGTATCTATCTCATTGGCGATCCTCCAGGCCTCAGCGAGATTAAAGCCGGACTGGAGGGTCTGGATCCTGATGTGGTCTTCCTCGTTTACCATTATGCTCACGATCTCCTTCGGATCGATGATGAGCGCCTTGAAGTCCCCCTCTTTGGCATGTTCGGGGCTCATGAGGTGCCTCTCCACGAGAAAGAGCTTGTCTATCTCATCGACCTCGCTCATCTTCAGAACAATCCCATTTTTTAGAAAGGTGGTGCGGCTCGCGGCGTCGAGCACCATATTCATTATCTCTTCGAGCTTCTTCCGCTGCGCCCAATGCGAAAAAGGCATCCTGTCGAGGTTCCTCGCGAGCCGTACCCTCGACGAGATCACGATATGTGAATAGGGTCCTGTCCCTTTAAGCCACTCAGATTCCTGTTTCAGCAGATCTTCCAGTTTCATCATGTGTCCTATGTAAGGTCCAAAAAGGGACGGTGCGCGTCAGCGCCCCTCCCCCTTCATTCTGTCCTCGAGCTTCTTTATCTCATCCCTCAGCCTCGCGGCCTCCTCGAACTCCTCAAACTGTATCGACTTCTCCATCTTCATCCTCAGTTCCACGAGGAGCTTCGATTCGTCGGTAACCTTCCCGCTCTTGAGCGGTATTTTCCCGATGTGCCTGTCAGCGCCGTGTATCCTCTTCAGTATGGCGCCGAGCTGTTTCTTGAAGGCCTCGTAACATTCGCTGCAGCCGAGCCTCCCTACCTTCTTAAAATTCTGGTAGGTGAGGCCGCAGTTCGGGCACTTGATCGTCTCCATGGTCTCCGGTTCCAGGCCCGCGCCCAGGTCGGCGAGCCCGGCAAGAAGGTCGCTCAGCCCGAAGTGCTCCTCCATCTCAGCGCCCTTCTCCCTCGCGCAGGCCTCGCAGAGATGGAGCTTTGTCACCTGGTCGTTGACGATCTCGGTGAGATGTACCGTCGCTTCATTCTTATTGCAGATGTCACATAACATGCCTTACCTCTAGTGGTTGTATTTCTCGCGGTGTTTCAGCAGTGCTTCGCCAGTGGTGGTAAACCTTACACTTTTCCGCCCGGGCTTCGCCCGAGGCGGAACACTTTACACGTGAATCGTAATTAATATTTTACACATTAAACTTTTCCGCCTTCGCCTTTTCAGGCTACGGCGGACCCGCCGAAGCTTAAACGAGCGTAGGCGGGACACTTTACACTTTTCCGCCGTAGGCGGATTCGCCTTCGGCGAAACACTCAATTAATATCTCACCCCGTCTACCTTCGTGAGATTCTTGAATTCCTGCATGAGCGTGAGCGTAATCTTACCCGGCCTGCCATCGCCGATTCTCCGCGAATCGATCTTTGAGACCGGCACGATCTCGGCAGCGGTGCCGGTCAAAAAGACCTCAGTCGCAGAATAGAGATCCTCCATCCTCAGCAGCTTTTCGTAGAACGGCACATCGATCTTCTCTGCCAGCCCGATGACGGCATCTCTCGTGATCCCCTCCAGCGTGCCCACGTCGATCGGAGGCGTGAGAAGCTCACCGTTCTTCACCATGAAAATATTGTCCCCCGTACACTCGGTCACATAGTCGTTGTAGCTGAGCATTATCGCTTCCTCAACGCCGTATTTTATCGCCTCTATCTTCGCGAGGATATTATTGAGATAATTCAGGGACTTTATCTGCGGATTCAGGGCCTGCGGGAGGTTCCTCTTTGTGTTCGCGGTCACTATCTCCAGGCCTTTTTGATAGAACTCCCTGGGGTAGAGCGCTATCTTGTCCGTGATGATGAAGGTCGTAGGCATCTTACATTTCCTCGGATCCAGGCCCAGGTCCCCGATGCCTCTGGTGATACCGAGCCTGATGTACGCATCCTTAAGCTTGTTCGCCTTGAGGGTCTTGATGATGGCCCCGATGATCTCATTCTTTGTCATCGGGATCTTCAGCTCAATTGCATACGCCGACTTAAAGAGCCTGTCGACATGCTGCTTGAGCCTGAAGATGAGGCCGTCGTATGACCGTATCCCTTCAAACACCCCGTCTCCGTATAAGAGGCCGTGGTCAAAGACCGACACGTGGGCC
Organism: uncultured Planctomycetia bacterium; assembly: GCA_964354545.1. Taxonomy (GTDB): domain Bacteria; phylum Omnitrophota; class Gorgyraeia; order 2-01-FULL-45-10; family JAHFGN01; genus CAYHAE01. The sequence goes on along the minus strand of CAYHAE010000061.1, from coordinate 6,426 downwards.
CTGTCTTTATCAACCAACTTTCCGTTCACATAGATCTTCATGCCGCACTCTTCCCTTGTCCGACAATTTTTCCGTCCTTGAGATACACGATGGAATCGGCCCTTTCCTTGACCGACTCGTCGTGAGTCGCCATCACTAATGACACCTTCTCTTTCTTGTTCACGCGCGTCAAAAGCTCCATCACGTCCTTCCCTGTACTCGAATCGAGATTCCCGGTCGGCTCGTCGCAGAGGAGGATGTCCGGACCGTTGATGAGCGCCCTCGCGATCGCCACGCGCTGAGACTCCCCGCCCGACAGTTCCTGAGGCTTGTGGTCGACCCTGCCTCCCAGCCCAAACGTTTCCAAAAGGCCCCTCGCCCTGTCCTCTATCGCCCTCTTCGCCGCCCGCGTCCTCTTCGAACGCATGAGTGCCGGCAGGACGACGTTCTCGAACGCCGTGAACTCCGGAAGGAGATGGTAGAATTGAAAGACAAGCCCTATCCGCTCGTTCCTCACGGCCGAGAGCTTCGCCTCGGAGAGGGCGTACAGATCGAGGCCATCAAGGAGGACCCTTCCGCCCGTCGGACTGTCGAGGCCTCCCAGAAGATGGAGGAGCGTCGATTTTCCGGCACCCGAAGGCCCCACCACGACGAGAAATTCGCCGCGCGAGAGCGCCAGGCTCACACCGTCTATCGCCCGGACCTCTTTCGGACCGTGCGTATAGACCTTTGAGAGCGCGCATCCTTCCAGCACCATGTGCGCGCCGTGTACATCGCCTCCGGCCGCGGTCACGGCAGCCAAGGCGGCCTCGGTCGTTTCTTCAACCAACGTCTCATTCATACCTGAGCGCCTCCACCGGATCCAGGCGCGAGGCCTGGAAAGAAGGATAGACCGTCGCAAGGAGGCTGAGCGCGAGGCTCGATGCAATGATGATACCGATCTCCTGCCACGCCATGTTCACCGGAAGCCTGTCAACGTAGTATATGTCTTTCGGAAGCGAAATGAATTTATATGTCTTGAGGAGCCAGCACGCCGTGATCCCGAGGAGGGTTCCCACCGCGGTCCCGGCCAGCCCGATGAGGCCGCCCGTGACCGCGAATATCCTCGTCACGCTCGCGCCCGTCGCACCGATCGCTTTCAATATGCCGATGTCTTTTGTCTTCTCGAGCACCATCATGATGAGGGTCGATGCGATGTTGAAACACGCGACCATCACGATGAGGGTCAATATAAGGAACATGACCGTCTTCTCCAGCTTGAGGGCGCCCATGAGGTTCTTGTTCGAATCCATCCACGTCCTCACGACGTACTTCCCCTCGAGCGACTTCCGGAGCGCGGCCTTCACGTAGTCGGCACGGAATGCGTCATCGACCCGCACCGCGATCCCGCTCACGACGCCTTGAAGGCCGAAGAGATCCTCGGCTTCCTTCAGGCTCGCGTACGCGAGGTTCGCATCATATTCGTACATGCCCGACGTGAATATCCCTGTCACCGTGAGCTCATGGCCTCTCGTGTACACGGGAGAGATAATGGTCACGGTGTCCTTCAGCTTCACATTAAGCTTCGATGCCAATTCGCTGCCGATCACTATCCCGCCTACTCCGAAATCGAGGCTGCCGGACGTGAGGTAGGAACCTATCTTGGTCACCCGTACCTCGTTCGGCTCTACACCCCGCACCATGATCCCGACGACGTTGTCGCGGCTGCGCACCATCACCTGGCCATGGACGTAACGTGCGCTCGAGACGACGCCCTCGATGCCTCGCAGGCGCGCGAGGACCGCATCCGGATCGGAGATCCCGTATTCGTCCTCTATGACGATATGGGAATTGATGCCGATGATCTTGTCTCTGAGGTCGCGGTCAAATCCGCTCATCACCGATATCACCACGATGAGCGCGGCGACTCCCACCGCGATGCCGACGACGGAGATGAGGCTGATGAGCGAGATGAGCCTCTCTCTCCTTCTCGCAACGAGGTACCGCGTGCTCACGAAAAGTTCCCAGCCCATCTATGCCTCCGGCCTCAATTGCGGGAAGAGCACCACGTCCCTGATCGACGGAGAATCGGTCAATATCATGACGAGCCTGTCTATGCCTATCCCCAGCCCTCCCGCGGGCGGCATCCCGTATTCGAGGGCCCTCACAAAGTCCTCATCGATCTCTCCGCCCTGTTCGAGGAGCCTCCTCTTCTGCTCGATGGGGTCGTTGAGCTCGGAATAGGCGTTCGCGAGTTCCATCCCTCCCATGTAGAGCTCGAACCGGTCCGTGAGCTCCGGGTGGCCCTTCTTCGTCTTCGCGAGAGGACAGAGCTCCGTGAAGATATCGACGACGAAGACCGGATGCGCGCGGGCCTTCGGCTCAATGAGATCCCCGACGATATTTATGATCTGGGTCCTGCCGATCTCCGTTCCCTCTATCTCCACACCCCGCGCCTTCAACTTTTTCACCCACTCTTTCACGTCGTCACGGGCCTTTATATCGAAATGCTCCTTCATGAGCTCGGTGAACGAAATCCTCTCCCACGCCGAAAGGTCAATAGGCTTCCCCTGATACTCGAACGCTCTTTTGCCGAACACCTTCTCTGCCACGTGGGTGATCAGCTCCTCTGTGAGCTTCATCGTCCCCTCGCAATCGGAATAGGCGGTGTACACCTCAAGCATGGTGAACTCGGGGTTGTGCCGGATCGAGATGCCCTCGTTCCTGAAATTCCTGTTGATCTCATATACCTTCCGGAAGCCCCCCACGAGAAGCCTCTTGAGGTAAAGCTCGGGGGCGATCCTTAAGTAAAGATCGACATCGAGAGCTTCGTGATGGGTCTTGAAAGGTCTGCCCGTGGCCCCTCCGGGGATGGGCTGCATCATGGGGGTCTCCACCTCCAGATAGCCCCGCCCGTCCAAAAAGGCCCGTATCTCGGATATGATCCTGGAGCGCGCGATGAAGACGTTCTTCACTTCGTCGTTCACTATCAGGTCGACGTACCTCTGTCGATACCGCGTCTCCACGTCCTTCAACCCATGCCACTTCTCCGGAAGCGATCTCAAAGATTTTGCGAGGAGGGTTATCGCGAGGGCCTTTACCGTCGGCTCTCCCGTCCTCGTCTTGAAGAGCTCTCCTTTGATACCGATGATGTCGCCGATGTCGATGTTCTTCAAGAATGCAAACGTCTTTTCCCCGACAATATCCTCTTTCAGGTAGATCTGGACCCTGCCCGATTCGTCTTTCAGGTCATAGAAGGCGCTCTTCCCGTGTTCCCGGATAGCCGTGATGCGCCCCGCGATCTGCACGGACGCGCCCTCGGAGAAGGCATCGACAAGCTCCTTAATGGAACAAGAGATGTCGAACCGCTCGCCATACGGCTCAATGCCCTGGCTCCTTATTGACTCAAGCTTTGAAAGCCGCTCTTTCATGAGCGCATTTACATTTTCGTCCGTAATCATGATTATCCTTTGTGGCAATATTATAGTATAAGGCCTAAGGAGATGTCAATAACTATGGAGACGTGAGGTCTTCCTTGTGCATGAGCGAATAGTGCCCGGATGGCGCTTCCCTGCATTTTTCGAAAATCCGGATCATCTCTTCGAGATGCGGCAATTGGAAACGAATTACGAGGTTATCGGAATAGTGGTCGAATTGACGATGCGGCAGCGGGCTATTTATACGAGGAATGGTGCTGACTGTAGATCGGAAAGAATAGGGTGGTTGTTGCTGCAGCGATCCGAAATCACCTCTTCAATATCTCTTATCGTAAGTCTTTTCTTGTAAGATTCAGCTTTGAATAGCCCCCGCCGCAGCTGCATCGCTTCACGGTCGAGGCGCTATATTTAGTATCACCGCATTTTTTGCATTTGAACTTGATCATGTCTGGTTTCCCGCTTTCATCAGTGAAATCAAATTAGATATTTCTTATTACCAGTAAAATATATACTAAAAAAGAGAATTGTCAAGAAGCTAATACTTACTTTTTTATGGCCTAACATCAAACCCGTATTATATTAGACCATTCTACGTGCGTGGAAGCTCTTCAGAAGCGAGGATCCGGAATCACTCGCTTAAGCGCGCAAGACTATCTCTTCTTCTTCGCGCCTGTGCTTTTCTTCGCTGGCTGTTCAGCGGGCGCAGCTTTTGCAGGAGCACCGGGTTTTGCCGCCTGAAGCCGATCGAGCTTTTTACTCAGCTCTTTGAGCTTAAGGTCCAATGCGATGAACTTTTCGTCTCCTTTAAATAACGCATCCTTTGCACGCGCTCGCTCACCGTTCTTCGCGCTGACCCTGCTCCTTAGATCCGTCAGTTCTGCGAGAAGCGTTTTCACCTGGGGATCGGTCATTACTTTAGCTTTGAGGTCAACGGCTTCTTTTGGAGCGCTTTCAATCCCGGCCTTTCTAGCCATGAGGTCTTTCACATCCCTGTCGGAATTGAATTTCGAATCGACGAGTTTTGCCGCCTCTCGAGCGAGTGCGTCCGCCTTTGCCCTTAGGTCTGCCGACTCTTTGCGCAGTTTCTGCACCTCGGGATCGCCGTCTGCGCTTGTGCGACGCTTCCTGAGGTCGGCGTTTATTTTATCCAATTCAGCGCTCTTGGCCACCAGTGCGAGATACGTCGCATTTTTGTTCAGCTTGGTATCCATGATATCCGCCAGTTCCTTTTCCTTGCTCCGCACCGATATATTGAGTTCTCCGGATTCTTTCTCCAGGGCAACGAGTTTGGGGCTCTCCAGCAACTTCTTCGTACATATATCCAGTTCCCCTTTTGTGGCAACAAGTTCCTTGCGGCACTGCACGATATCGTCCTCTGCCGAAACTGCCGAACCGGCCATGATCAAAAACGCCCCACAGAAGACACTGGTACCTATGAACATCCATAACGATCTATTTCGAACCATTGTCACCCTCCTTCCTCTATTTTCTATATCTATTCCTCGCGTTTCGTGCGGCATATAACAGCTTTTTAGAGTATAGCATTTTTGCGGGATTTGTCAATGGCAAATACCCCGCATGCGCGAAATGCCCATCCGCCTCCGCGCATTTCCCTTGACAGCCCATTACCCCTATGGTACTTTTAAATCCATGGCGCAGGACGACGGTACGCTCATTGAGAGGTGCATCAGGAGAGACCCGCTCGCATGGGCTGAATTGGTCAATAAATATTCGAAACTGATCACCCTCTCCATCGAGCGAATACTCAAGAAATACTCATACGCTTATTCTGCGCACGATGTAGAGGATATCTCGCAGAATGTCCTCGCCTCGGTCTGGAAGGATAATAAGCTCGCGGGGATAAGAAACCGGGCCGACATCTCCTATTGGTTCTCTATCGTTTCGGCTCATACGGCGGTCAATTATATGCGCGCGCGGCTCTCCCGCGCCGACTCAAACGCCGTCTCCTTGCACGCGGCGCCGGAGGGCGACTGCCCCATCGCGGGGGCCATCGCGTCCATCGCATCCCGCGAGCCAACCCAGAGGGACGCCTATGCACAGAGAGAGGCTGCGGAGTGCGTTGAAAAATCCCTCGCCGAACTCGGAGAGAGAGAGCGTCTCATCATGAAACTCAATCTCTTTCACCAAAAGACTCACGCAGAGATAGCCGCCATCATGGGCATCCCCGCGGGAACGGCATCGAGTGCGATAAAACGCGCCAAGGAGAAGCTCAAAGCGAGTGTGAAAAAATATATGCAAGAATTTTGATGGATTGTACGTCTTTATATAATGGAGGAGAAAATGAATGGCCTCACCCAAGACGTAAAGAGTTGCCCCGATGCGGCGGTCCTGGGCGCCTACCTCGATAAGGCACTGGCGCCCGGAGAGAGGAGTTCCGTAGAAGGACATATCGCATCGTGCGACGACTGCCTCGCGCTCGTCGTCTCGGCATACGAATCGGTCTCGGCCTTCAGAAAAGAAAGAAAACCGCGCACTATGAAGAAGATGAACTGGTATTTCCTGGGTACAGTGTTGTGCTTTATCCTCTCCTTCGCCTTCCCGCGCTTTTTTCTACAGTTCCTCGTCGCGACCATCCTCTGTGGCCTCAAGTGGATTATAGACGCCAAGAACACGAGGATGCTCGTGATGATCTACGAGGCGTGGCAGAAAGGCGGAGAGAAAGAGGCCTCAAGGATATTGGAGAGATTTAGGAAGTAGGCAAGAAGTAAGGACGTTTGTTTTCGCCTTCCTTCCCGGACCTGTCCCTTGCTCTATAGCCGTGGGCAGCGTGGGCAGGGACGTTTTCAAAATCCATCCCAGACCCGTCCCTCAATTCCATCCCAGACCCGTCCCCGTTTTTCATCCCAGACCTGTCCCCCAATTCCATCCCTGCCTGTCGGCAAGGCAGGTTGTCACCCGACTGTCCACTACCGTTTTTAAGACCTAAAACTCATTATGTTCGCACAATCTGCTAACGAGCTGACAAGGAAAATGTTCCCCCGCCCTTGGCGGGGTCGGTCTTTTGCTCAGT
>CAYHAE010000060.1:0-11691 GCA_964354545.1 uncultured Planctomycetia bacterium | reverse complement strand
CGGCCGAGTTGCGGAGGCTCCCGTTTTTCGACTGAGCAAAAGACCGACCCCGCCAAAGGCGGGGGAACATTTTCCTTGTCAGCTCTTTAGCAGATTGTGCGAACATAATGAGTTTTAGGTCTTAAAAACGGTCACGGACAGGAGGGACCCGCACGTGAGAATACGCCCGCGAAATGACGACCCGAGAGGGGGTCGCTTGGGACAGTCGCGATCTCGACTCACACCCACGGCTCATCCTCACCCCGTATCCAAAAGAGTTGCCTAATTGTTGAGCGTTTACAACAGGTCCTGAATCGAGGGGATTAAAAAGTGCTGGCAATTATGACAAAGAATGATACAATATGAGCTGTCACATCGATTCTCTCAAATAAAGGGGGAACCGTTTCAAGAGGACGTTGGGCATGCGGATAAGCGGAGGTGAGCGATGAGCGGAATTTTCGGAGTAGTGTCCAGGGGAAACTGCGCAGAGATCTTGTTCTACGGGGTTGATTACCATTCTCATTTGGGGACCGAATATGGCGGTATCGCGATCCTCGGAACAGATTTCGAGCGCCGCATACACAACATCAGTCAGAGCCAGTTTAAGTCAAAGTTTTACGAAGACTGCGTGCACATGAAGGGGCAGAAGGGCATCGGCGTCATCAGCTCCCTCGATGAGCAGCCTATTTATTTAAACTGCAAATTCGGACCGTTCTGTATCGTTACCAACGGACTCGTGGCGAACGCCGAGGAACTCACCGCGCATTTGCTCGAGCAGGGGGTGTCGTTCAGCGAGGTGAACAGTGGAAGGGTCAATTCAACCGAGCTCATCGCGAAGCTGATCGCCCAAGGGAACGACATCGCCGACGGGATAGAAAAGATGTTCGACGCAATAGACGGCTCCTGCTCGCTTCTCGTGCTCAACAGAGACGGCGTCTACGCGGCGCGGGATAGATTTGGCTACACGCCCCTCGTCCTGGGCAGGCGCGACGACGCATGGGCCGTGACATCGGAGACGACCGCGTTTCCAAACAGCGGGTTCGAGATAGCGAAGTACCTCGCCCCCGGAGAGATCGTCCTCATAAACGAGGAAGGGATGGCCGAGAGGTGCCCGGGAAGAGATGTTAATCAAATATGTGCATTTCTCTGGATCTATACGGGTTTCCCCGCATCGAGCTATGAAGGGATCAACGTGGAGATGGTCCGCGAGCGGTGCGGACGATGCCTTGCGAAACGTGACCTCGATATAGAGGTAGACCTGGTGACAGGGGTGCCTGATTCAGGGATCGCGCATGCCATAGGGTATGCTATTGAATCCGGGAAGCCTTTCAGGCGCCCGCTTGTGAAGTATACGCCCGGATACGGCAGGAGCTATACCCCGCCATCGCAAGAGACGCGCGACCTCATCGCAAAGATGAAACTTGTCCCGATTAAAGAGATAATCGAGGGCAACAGGATTGTCGTGTGCGAGGATTCCATAGTGAGAGGTACCCAGCTCAAGAATTTCACAATAAAGAAGTTATGGGATTGCGGTGCCCGGGAGATCCATATAAGGCCCGCCTGTCCTCCCCTTATGTTCCCTTGCAGGTTTAATCTGTCCACGCGCAGCACCTATGAACTCGCCGCCCGCAGGGCTATTCGCAGTCTGGAAGGGTGCGATGTCGAGAATGTGTCTGCATACCTGGAGCATAATTCTGAAGACTACAAAAGGATGGTTGAATGGATCGCCCGGGACTTGGAGGTCACAACTTTGAGATATCAGAATGTCGATGACATGGTGAGATCGATCGGTCTGCCAAGAGAGAGACTTTGCCTGACGTGCTGGACAGGTAAATGTCCTGCGTCAGGTCCAACAACTAGAGAAGAAGCGATTAAGGAGATGGCATAACTTTTTTAAATTTTACATGATATAACTCACTACAATTCATGTAGTTATGTAATAACAGACTTTTTATTATTACTAACCACATTGTAAAATAACCCGCCAGGATAGCCTCGCGTAGCATTACATAACATCTCGCAGATCATCTTACAAAATTCCAAAATTATTTTTTAAAAAATTTAAAAAAAATACTTGACAAGGTTAACAAAATGTGGCATACTAAGTGGCCCACGGAAAGTAAATGATTTAATTATCCGCCTTCGCAGAAGACCCCGGGCTTGCCCGGGGATGAATGCGACATGGTGCTTCGGCGGATGTCACATCGCAAGGGGGTAGGCGGATAAGTGCGCCGAAGCATATCTTCACTGAATCACATCTTTGGCGAAGGCGGGCATATAAAGGTACCGCGGGCATGCCCGTGGGGTTCCATAACTACACGAGTCATAGAATGATAGGATTAAGCCTAAAGAAAATACGCCACAGAAACGGGATGACGCAGAAGGCTCTTGCTGAGAAGCTGGGGGTTTCTCGTCAGGCCGTATGCATGTGGGAAACGGGTAAAAGGGAATTCAAGATCACAACCCTGAACAAACTGGCCAAGGTCCTAAGTGTCACAGTAAATGAGATTATGGGAAAGGGGGAGGTGAGAGCGGCTCACACAGTGAAGGACGGTTTTGAGGATCTGGAAGAGCAACAAAGGTTAAAGGTTTAATCGGTCGTATTGTTATCCCCATAATGGTTCTTGTAATGGGAAGTTAGTATTAAAAAAAGGAGGTTTAAATGGCAAGAAAGGCACAGCCAAAAGTAACGTTTGAGTTCATGGCCCCCGCAGCCAAGAAAGTCCTTGTAGCGGGAGATTTCACTTCTTGGGATAAAAGCGCCGTATCGCTCGAGAAAGATAAGAAGGGGTTATGGAGAAAGGAACTGAGCTTAAAGCCAGGGAAGTATCAGTATAAGTTTGTCGTTGACGGTAAATGGGTAACAGATCCGAATAATAAGAATACGTTTCGCAATCAGTTCGGGTCTGAGAATTCTGTGAAAGAGGTGACCGTGTAATGCGTGTTGCAATCCTGGCATGGGAATCACTTCACTCGATAAGCATTGGCGGTGTTGCCGCCCACGTCACAGAACTCGCATGTGCCCTGGAACGCAAGGGGAACGAGGTGCACGTCTTCACGCGGATGGGGCGGCACGATCACCCTCTCTATGAGCGTATCCACGGCGTTCACTATCACAGAGTACCTTTCGCGCCGCATCATGATTTCGTTGAAGAGGTTAGCAATATGTGCCGCGCGTTCGTCCACAGCGTGTTTCAGGCGGAGGACTACATGGGTGGGCAGTTCGACATAGTGCATGCCCATGATTGGCTGGCGTCAAACGCCATGGTGTGGATCAAATACGGCAGGGGCAGGAAGGGGATACTCACTATCCACTCTACCGAATACGGAAGATGCGGCAATAATTTCTTTGGCGGAAGATCGGCGCGCGTAAGGGATCACGAAAGGCACGGGACGTTCGTCGCAGACAAGGTTATCGCAGTCTCCAATGCGCTCAAGAACGAGCTCATGTGGATGTACAATCTTCCTGACTGGAAGGTGAGCGTTATCTTCAACGGCATCAACTTCCGGAACTTTGACGGCTGGATAGACCCGGCTGCGGTGCGCCGCCAGTACGGTATCGGACCGCTGGACCCGATGGTCTTGTTTGCGGGGAGAATGGTCTACCAGAAAGGGCCGGACATACTGGTGGAGGCGATCCCGTACATCCTGAGGAATTTCCATAACGCAAAGTTCGTTTTCGTGGGCGACGGAGAGATGCGCTGGAGCGTTGAAGAAAAGGCCCGCCATATGGGAGTGGGCCATGCGACGAGATTCCTCGGCTACAACAACGCCTGGAAGCTCAACGACCTCTATAAGGCGACGGATTGCGTCTGTGTGCCCTCTCGAAACGAGCCGTTCGGGATCGTTATCCTCGAGGCGTGGAGCGCGGGGAAACCCGTTGTCGCAAGCGAAAACGGGGGTCCCTCAGAGATAGTCTGGCACGATGTGAACGGTCTGAAGATTTACGCGAATCCGCAGTCTGTGGCCTGGGGGATAGGTACCCTGTTTGCAGATTTTGACCACGCGAGATGGATGGGAAGGAACGGACGGGTAGCGGTCGAGACGGCCTTCTCCTGGGACACCATCGCGGACCAGACGTTGAGGGTGTACAATAGTTGAAAAAAGACACACTGTCTAAGCGAGGATCGGGCAGTGGCGCGGGTGTAAGTAACGGAGTGAAGAGCGTATCCCCGAAAACCGCGGCCACTACGACAGAAAGACCGAAATCCCAAGAGTCTTTGCCTGTTAAGCCTGCACGAGAAGAGGCGGGACCTCCGAAAGGCCCGGTCGCCGCACACGAGCCTTCTCGGATGCCTGCGCCGCCTGCCGGCAATGGATCGCCCGGCCGCGTCGAGGGCAGGCCGCATGCCGGCGTGCGCTATTCACCGAGCCCCGAACGGCCGCGAAAGCCGTTTGTCGACAGCTATGACCTACCGGCAAGCTACGGCGCTACGAACCTCACACTCATCCCGAGAGACCCGCACTGGGTCCATGCCTACTGGGAGATAGCCCCCACATCGCTCGACGCCGTCACACAAAGGATCGGCGGCGAATTCGAACGCTTTAAGCACGTCCTCCGGATGTACGATGTCACCTCGGTGGATTTCAACGGTTCTAATGCGAACCAGTCGTTCGACATCGAAGTCGGCCCCCGCGCGCAGAACTGGTACGTCAGCCTGTGGTGCGATAATGTGACGTACTGCGGCGAATTGGGACTGCGGTCGCCCCAGGGAGAATTTTTCTCGTTGGCGAGGTCAAACTACGTCTCCACGCCTCGCGCAAGTCAATCGTGGCGTCGCGAAGAGTTATGGCTGGAGGTGAAGGACAGCGTGAGCCGCCCGCCTTTTGCGGTGAGCAAGGCGGCAGCGAAGGAAGAGGATAGGCGCAGGGCGCGTCTCAAGAAAGATACCTCTGCCGAAAAGATAAGAAGAGTGGGGAGGAGGATCGTCCTCACAGAGGACGATATCAGGAATTATTATTCGAGGCTTACTCCGCTATTGAAGGACGTGATCGCCGGACGCCTCGCGCAGCCCTCTGCGCCGGGCGTAAAGAAGGCGGGCGCTGCCGAGGCGAGCACCCGCGGATACCGGACATACCACATATATTTACGGGACGGCGACGTCCTCCTCGACAATATCCTCGTCCGCGATATACCCCATGGTCAGTTCTTAAGGAAACTTTTGGGAGGCTCTTCTGCGGAACTCGTCTTCCCGGGAGCGAGCGAATCGGTGGGGGGAGGCGCGAGCGAACAGGTTCCTAAGGGAGAAGGGAAGAAGAGGAAGTTCTTCTTTGAGATCGGGACAGAGCTCATCGTCTACGGCCGCACCGAGCCCGATGCAGAGGTGTGGCTCGGCAACAAGAAAGTTCCTCTTCGCGCAGACGGGACGTTCGGCATGAGGTTCGCCCTGCCGGACGGGACGATACCGCTTGACTTCAACGCCATCTCCAATGATAGGGTAGAAACCCGAAGGATCACCACCGGGGTAGAGCGTTTCAAGACAAAGTACAGTCCTTGATCGTATGAACTAAATTAAACCAACAATGTATGTTAACATAGAGGTTGGTTTAATTTATCCTGAGCCTGTCGAAGGATAACCCCTCGACTTCGCTCGGGGTAAATGCGACCTATATGTTAATGTCCGATTGTGGTCGCATTTATATCGAGGGTAGATAGCGCCATGCATAAAGGTTACCTGTGTCTCCTGCTCCACACGCACCTTCCGTTTGTCCGCCATCCCGAAGAGGAACATTTCCTAGAGGAGAATTGGCTCTTCGAGGCGATCACGGAGACCTACATACCGCTCATACACATCTATGACCGTCTCCTCTCCGAGGGGGTCTATTTCCGCATGACCATGTCTCTCACTCCTCCGCTCGTCTCCATGCTGCGCGACCCGCTCATGCAGGACCGCTACATCCGCCATATTGATAAACTGATAGAACTCGCCGAGAAAGAGGTCGAGAGGACCGCATACGACCCCAGCTTCCATGGTCTTGCGCTCATGTACCTTCGACGGTTCCAGGAAGCGCGGGAGACGTTTGTAGATAAGTACAAGAAAGACCTTGTCGCCGCCTTCAAGAAGTTTCAGGACAGGGGATGCCTTGAGATCATCGGCTCATGCGCGACGCACGGATTCTTGCCCATCATCGGCATCGACCGTGAGGCAGCGAGGGCGCAGATAATGATCGGCGTCGAGCACTATGAGAAGACCTTCGGCCGCCCGCCGAGAGGATTCTGGTTGCCCGAGTGCGGCTATTATCCAGGTGTCGACGAGCTCCTCAGGGAGGCCGGCGTGAGATATTTCTTCGTAGATTCTCACGGCATCATGAATGCCGACCCGGCGCCGCGGTACAGCGTCTATGCGCCTCTTTACTGTCCTTCGGGAGTTGCGGCGTTCGGCAGGGATTGGGAATCGTCGAAACAGGTCTGGAGCGCCAAAGAAGGGTATCCGGGGGACCATGACTACAGGGAGTACTATAGGGACATCGGATACGTGCTCGACTACGACTACATCAGACCGTATATCCACCACCACGGATTCAGGATCAATACGGGCATCAAATACTGGAGGATCACCGGGGACACCGAGTATAAGCAGCCTTACAGGCCCGACTGGGCGCGGGAAAAAGCAGCATCCCACGCGGGAAATTTCATGTTCAACAGGGAAAGACAGGTAGAACACCTCGCGTACCATATGGACAGGAAGCCCATGATCATAGCGCCGTATGACGCGGAGCTCTTCGGGCACTGGTGGTTTGAGGGGCCCATGTGGATAGACTTTCTGATAAGGAAGATGGCCTATGACCAGAAGACCGTAAAGCTCGTCACTCCTTCTGAATATCTCGCCGAGTACCCTGTTAATCAGATGGCCCTTCCCTCGGCATCGAGCTGGGGCTGGAAGGGGTACAGCGAGGTGTGGCTCGAAGGTTCGAACGATTGGCTCTACCGCCACCTCCACATGGCGAGCCGGAGAATGGTTGAGCTTGTTGAGAAGTACCCCGATTATACCGTGCGGTATCCGAAACAGAGCCTTATCAGGCGAGGCCTGAACCAGGCTGCGAGGGAGCTCGTGCTCGCGCAGTCGAGCGACTGGGCATTTATCATGAAGACGGGTACGATGGTGCCCTATGCCCACAAGAGGTCGAGGCTCCACCTCGCGAGGTTCACGCGGCTCTATAACGATCTCATGAACGGGACCGTCGATGGCGATTGGTTGAAGGAAGTCGAGTGGCGTGATACTATATTCAAGACGATGGACTGCGCCGCCTGCTATGCATCGAAACCTCAGCGGATCGAGACGAGGTACCGAGTGACCATGGTGCGGAGATCTATACTTCCATCGACAGGGCGCAGAGCGGTCAAGGCGCGCAAAGGTGCAAAGGTCGGAAGGATCCCGGCCCTTGTCTCATAACGCACTCATACATCGCATCAACATTTCCAGCGTATGCCAGATATCATTGGCGGAATTCCGCACATAAGCGGCACTGAGGAGGCACAAGAGGAGTCCGGCACACCGAAAGGCGGCCTCTTAAGGCCTATCTCCAACATCTCCTTCAGCCGCGTCCAGTCGTGCTTCGGAATCGCCCTCCACATGCACCAGCCCACGATACCTGCCGCGACCGACGACCTGCGGACGGCGGGGCTCATCAGCAATCTTCACTATATGATGGAGCATCAACACATCGGGGATAATCATAACGCGCCCGTCTTTCTGTGGTGTTATTCACGGATGTCGGACTTTGTACGCGAGCTCGCCTCCCAGGGCCGTAATCCCCGCGTCATGCTCGATTACTCCGGGAACCTGCTGTGGGGCTTAGCCCAGATGGGCCAAGAGAGGGTGCTCGACAACCTCAGGCTCGTCACGTCCGACAAAAAGTACCACCGATACGTGGAATGGCTCGGGACGATGTGGTCGCATGCGGTGGTAAGCTCCACGCCCGTGCCCGACCTGAGGCTCCACATGATGGCCTGGCGGGAGCACTTCGCGTCCATATTCGGCAAGGAGGCCCTCAGGCGCGTGAAAGGTTTCTCAGCTCCCGAGATGCACATGCCGATACATCCCGACGTGTGCTTTGAATACGTCAAGGCCCTGAGGGAATGCGGGTATGAGTGGCTTGCCGTCCAGGAGCACACCATTGAGAATCCCGACGGCACGGGCATAAGGCGTCCTCATTTCCCCCACAGGCTCGTCGCGAAGAATTCATTGGGCCAGACCCAGGAGATCGCGGTCCTCATAAAGACCCAGGGGTCTGACACCAAGCTTGTCGCTCAGATGCAGCCTTACTATGAAGCGAAATCGCGCTCGCGAGAGGAGTATTGCGGCACGACGATACCGCCCTTCGTGCTCCAGATAGGGGACGGAGAGAACGGGGGGGTTATGATGAACGAATTCCCCCCCGGGTACATGCAGGCCTTTCATGAGATAGGCCGGGAAGGGACCGTGGGCATGAACGGGTCGGAGTATCTTGAGTTCGTGAGGCACGCGGGGCTCGAGGCGAAGTCGTTCCCCGTCGTCCAGCCGGTCTCGCAGCACAGGATATGGGAGCACGTGAGCGAGTACTCTCCCGGCGCATGCGACAGGGCTATCCAGAAGGTCCACGAGACCGACCAGGGATTTAATCTGGACCGGGGGTCGTGGACGAACGATAAGAACTGGGTCAAGGGTTACGAAGGCGTCTTGGACCCCATCAACAAACTGAGCGTCGCGTTCCACAAGAAGTTCGACGGTAAAAAGGTGGACGCGCGGAGCATCGCGTATAAAAAGGCCCTCCTCTATCTTTTGCTCTCGCAGACGAGCTGCTTCCGGTATTGGGGCGAAGGCATCTGGACGGAGTATGCAAAAGAGATATGTAGACGGGGCATGGAGGCGCTGAAATCATAGGGCATTCCTTATATAAATCTGAAAATCAGAAATCCTAAATACGAAATCCGAAGCAAAACGGTACGGGAAAACAACATGTTAAATCCGAAATCCGAAACGCTGTGCGAAGCGGTTTCGAATTTAGGATTTTCCGCGAGAGGCGGATCCGCTTTCGGCGGAAGAATTTGTTTCGAATTTCGTATTTAGTATTTCGGATTTGATCTAATATTTCGTGCTTCGAATGTGTTTCGTATCTCTGATTTTCGAATCAAAATACCCGACCTAAAAACTTCTTTTTTCCCGCGTTTTTCTGTGATACCATGAATATGTATTATCGATAGGATGGAGAGAGAAGGGCGTATTCCTGTGCACACATTCTCAACGGCAATCGTAGGAGGCGGGGCATCCGGCATAGCCGCTGCAGTGAGCGCCGCCCGCAAAGGCAGTTCGGTGGTCATCTGCGAGAAGATGCCGCGCCTGGGGAAGAAGATACTCGCGTCCGGCAACGGCAGGTGCAACCTGTTGAATGAGACGCTCGATGAGACGTGCTACAATCCGGGCTCGAGGGGCCTCGTAAAGTCTGTATTATCTGTATGCGGCCTGGACCGGCTCAAGGATTTTTTTAGAGGACTGGGACTCGAGATGTATTCGGAAAACGGCCGCATCTTCCCCGTCACCAATCAATCTTCAACGGTGTCGAAGGTCCTGGAGATGGAGCTTGAGAGGCTCTCCGTTGCGGTGGAGCCTGGTTTCGACGTGGTCGACATATCAGATCGCAGAGGAGGATTTCTTGTCGCGTCGAGGAAGGATAAGAAGATATGCTGTGACTCGGTCGTTGTCGCAGGAGGCGGCATGGCGTATCCCGCATTGGGTTCAGACGGAAGTTGTTACAGATTGGCTGAGCGGTTCGGGCACCATATCGTAGAGCCGGTCCCGAGCGCGGTCCCCATCCTTGTGAAAGACGCGCTGTGTCAGGCCCTCCAGGGGCAGAAGATAGCGGTGCGCGCCAAGGGCATCGTCAACGGAACGGCGACCTGTGAAGCATCGGGAGACCTTCTCTTTACCCGCTATGGTCTCTCGGGCACGGCGATCCTCGACGTAAGCGATGATATATCGGTAGCGCTCAACAGGCACCGCGTGCGTGAGGCCGCCGTCTCGATCGACATGGTCCCTTTTTTAACATACGAAGCCCTCAAGGGGCACCTTAACAAAAGGTTAACGCAAAGGGTCGCGCCCGATGAACTCCTCACGGGGATACTGCCCAACAAATTCGGGGCCGCCCTTAAGGGCCTGTTGAGCAGGAAGAACGTCGAAGAGATAGCGCACCGCGTGAAGGATATGCGTTTTAAGGCCCTCGGGACGAGGGGCTGGAACGAGGCTGAATTTACGAACGGGGGGATCACTGCGCGCGAAGTAAATGAATCCACGCTTGAGTCGAGGCTGAAAAAGGGCCTCTACTTCGCGGGCGAGGTCCTCGACGTCCACGGTAAGAGAGGCGGCTATAATTTGGCATGGGCGTGGGCATCGGGCATTGTCGCGGGCCGCGCGGGGTGATGGCGATGGGAGAGGAGCGGATGACGGCTCACTATAAGGAAGATTTTTTCAAGAAGTTCGCAGACGGGTCGCTCCGGTCGGCGGAGGTGGTCGTCCCGCTCGTTCTGGAACTGGCCCGCCCTGCATCGGTCATCGATTTTGGCTGCGGGGTGGGGACATGGCTATCGGTCTTCAGGGCGCATGGGATTGCCGATATCCTCGGCCTCGACGGCGCATATGTGAAGAAAGGGCTTTTGCGGATCCCCGAAGACCGGTTTGTCGCTCTTGAGCTGGAAAAGCCTGTGAGGATGGGAAGGACGTTCGACCTCGTCGTGTCGCTGGAGGCCGCAGAACACCTGAGGCCCGAATGCGCCGAGACGTTCGTCGGCTCTCTCGTTGCACACGGCCCGCTCATCCTCTTCTCGGCCGCGGTGCCGCTCCAGTCGGGGGAGCACCACGTCAACGAGCAGTGGCCGGAATACTGGGCCGCGCGATTCCGTGAGCGGGGGTATGAGGCGATCGACTGCATCCGCAGGAAGATCTGGCAGGACGCGCGTGTCGAGTGGTGGTATGCTCAGAATATAATGCTCTTTGCCGAGCGGGAGTACCTGGAGAGGAACCCTCTCCTGAAGAAGGAGTTCGAAAAGACCGCCTCTTCCATGCTCTCGGTGGTCCATCCGAGAAATTACCTTTTCCAAATCGCATGGCGGTCCGACCCCCGCACCATGACCCTCTCCCAGGTCGCCGTGGCCCTGCCCGGTCTCATGAAGAAGTACGTACGGCGAAAGCTCAAGAGACTTTTCAATTGGTAGCAATTAGACCTAAAACTCCTTATGTTCGCACAATCTGCTAATGAGCTGACAAGGAAAATGTTCCCCCTCACTTCGTTCGGGCACTTCGTTCGGGGTCGGTCTTTTGCTCAGTCGAAAAACGGGAGCCTTCGCAACTCGGCCGCACGGAGGCGGCCTCAGACATGCTCGGCTCTTTTCGTATCACGATAGTGTTACAAGGAACCGTTTTTCTCCTTCACAAAAGGCCTAACATTTTCATTGTGCTCACATAACTCGTTTTAGGTCATCGAAGAAACTCTACCACACGCTCGACACATAAAGCGGGCGGGTGACTGGATAGTGAAGCTGAGAAAACGTTACATTTTGAGTCTGACTGAAAGTGGAGAGATTTCATAGGTATGAAACGCTATCCGTTGTTCTTAAATCCAGTCACGCACGCGTTTTACATGTTGGGTGTGTGGTAGTGAAAATAGTCGACGAAGCATCGTGTGGAGGGGCCCCCGAGGGATTGGGGCGAGCGGGACGTGAAAACCGCGAGCGGGCAT
>CAYHAE010000059.1:0-11743 GCA_964354545.1 uncultured Planctomycetia bacterium | reverse complement strand
TGTCTCTGCGATGCGACGTCTCCCCTGAAATCTGAAAGATTTCGGGGATTGAATCTCTGACTTTGGGATGACTCATATAGGATAGGCCTTTTACCGTCTCTTGTCAACCCCCTCGCTCATTGATAGCGCCAAAAACTATGCTGACTTTAATCTCTATTCTAAAAATGTCAACCCCCTCGACCTCTTCTCGCCTGAAGAGGCGCGTCTTCGCGAGCGACCCTTACGCGACGCGGACGGGCCAACGATTGACACCTTAGGGGAGGCGTGTTATGATATACCCCATGTACAAAAAAATTGCGGAGGGCTTTGCAGCCTTCACGAGCGACGTCCTGAACCTCGTCTATCCGTTGCGCTGCCTGGTCTGCGATGAACCGTTGGAGGCCGCGGACGAATACCGTCTGTGTAAAAGATGCGTGGACGAGATAAGGCCGAATCCAAAACCCTGGTGCCCGAGGTGCGGGCGCTCGGTGTGGCGCGTGGACCTGCTCTGCCCGGAGTGCCGCAGGACGCGCTACAATTTCGAAAGGACCTACTCGGGCTATCTCTATGACGGCGTGCTTAAAGAGTGCATCCACCTGTTCAAATATGAAGGCGCGCAGGTCCTCTCTCGTGTCCTCTCGGTGCTCATGGTCCGCTTCATCCGTTCCAACCCCCAGATCATAGACGGGATAGACGCCGTCCTCCCCGTTCCTCTGCACAGGAAGAGGTTGAGACAAAGGGAATACAACCAATCTGCGATGCTTGCCTCTTCCGTGTCGAAGGAATTCAAGTTGCCTTTCCTGGACGCAGTGGTCAAGCAAAGGTCCACTCTCCCTCAGAACGCGCTCAATAAAGAGCAGAGGCGGCATAATGTACAAGGGGCCTTTGTAGCCCGGCAGGGTCAGGCCGCCGCGGGCAGAACGATACTCATCGTGGACGACGTCTTCACCACAGGCTCGACCATCGACGAGTGTTCTCGCGCACTCCTCGACGCAGGCGCGTATCGGGTCCGGGCCGTCACATTAGCGAGAGGCATATGATATGAAAGTAATCGACCGATACATCTTCAAGGGTTTCATACTTCCGTTTCTGTGGTGCATATTCATATTCATCATCATGGCGATCATCATCGACATCTTCTCGTTCATCGACGACATCGTAAAATACAAGATCCCTCTCGGTTCTCTCGTCGCATTCTACGTCTTCTACTGCCCTGTGATATTTTCGCAGGTCACGCCGATGGCGGCCCTCCTCTCAACGATCTATCTCCTCAGCAACATGAACAAGCACAATGAGATAATCGCGATGAAGACGTCGGGCCTCAGCCTGTGGAGGATCATCCTCCCCATTATGGTGATAGGGCTCATCCTGAGCGGAATCGTATTTTTAGTGAACGACAAGGTCATTCCCGTGAGCTCCAAGGTCTCGAACCTGATACGTCGCGAGGAGCTGGAGATCCGCAAGCAGGTGAAGCGTACCAAGATCCTGGAGAACGTCGCAGTCTACGGCAGCGGCAATAGGATCATATTCGCGAGGATGTATGACACGGAAAAGAAGGTCCTCGAAGACGTCATCATCCATACGCACGATGTGAACGAAAATCTCATCTCAAAGACAACTGCTGAGAAGGCCGCCTGGACACCTCGGGGGTGGACCTTCTACAAGGTAATTACCTATAAGACCGACAAGGACGGAAGGCTCCTCGGCGAACCATCCTTTTCTGAGGAGGAGGTCATCCCGATAAAAGAGAGGCCGTCCGATTTTGCGAACAAGGAGCTGCGCGCAGAGTTCATGAGCTACAGGGAACTAAAACGCTACATCAGGAATTTCCAGGGTGCCGGTTCGAAGATCATAAGGTCTCTCTTGGTAGAGCTGCACTATAAGATTGCGCTTTCCTTCATAAGCTTCATCATCATTTTGCTGGGCGTCCCCTTCGCGATCGTGTCAACGCGCGGCGGCGTAATCGTCGGCATCGGGATAAGCCTCGTGCTGGGGCTCCTCTACTACGCGGGGATATCGATCGGCGTCGCGTTCGGAAAGGTGGGCCTCCTTCCGCCAGTAGCCGCGGCGTGGATAGGGAATGTGGTATTTGGGGCGCTCGGGGCATACCTTATCAAAAAGAAGGCCTAGAGATCGTTCTCCAGGCCGTCCTTCCGCTTATCGGAATATCGAAATCTGCTACGTACTGTTTCCCCTTTTATAGAACCCCTTCATCTCCTCAAGGGTCACGAGCTTCACGTCTTTGATGTGGCCGGCTGTGCCGAATGCCACCATCCTCTCTTCTATCACCTTGGCGAGGGATTCCCTCGCCGGCTTGAGGTAGTCGCGCGGGTCGAACTTATCCGGATTCTCCGCGAAGAATTTCCTGATCGCGGCAGTCACCGCGAGCCGCCCGTCCGTATCTACGTTTATCTTGTTAATGCCGAGCGCGATGGCCTTCTTCAGGCTCTCGAGCGGCACGCCCATCGTCTTCTGCATGTTGCCGCCGTATTTATTGATGGTATCGACCAGCTCAGGCGGCACGCTCGACGACCCATGGGAGACGAGAAAGACGTCGGATATCTTCTTCCGTATCGCCTCCACGATATCGAAAGCGATCTTAGGCTCCGCCTTGAACTTATAGGCGCCGTGCGACGTTCCGATTGCGACCGCGAGCGCATCAACGCCCGTCTTCTTGACAAAATCGACGGCCTGCTCGGGGTCCGTGAGGCGCACCTTTCCCGAACCAACGCCGTCTTCTATGCCTCCGAGGGTACCGAGCTCACCTTCTACCGTCACTCCGAACTGATGTGCGTACTCCACGACCTCCCGCGTGACCCTCACGTTGTACTC
This sequence comes from uncultured Planctomycetia bacterium, assembly GCA_964354545.1. GTDB lineage: Bacteria > Omnitrophota > Gorgyraeia > 2-01-FULL-45-10 > JAHFGN01 > CAYHAE01. The sequence goes on along the minus strand of CAYHAE010000059.1, from coordinate 8,932 downwards.
ATAGTCTGACGCCGTCTTCCCGTCCTCCAAAAGCGACCCGTCGATCATCACCGAGGAAAAGCCGAGCCCTATGGCCTTCTTCACGCTCTCCAGATTGTCCCCGTGATCGAGGTGCATGGCGATAGGTATCGACGGATTCAGCTCAAGCGCAGCGAGCATAATATGCTTCAGATAATTCATGTCCGCATACTTGAGCGCCCCGCGGCTCGCCTGGACGATAAGGGGGCTTTCGGCCCTGTTCGCCGCGAGCATGATCCCCTGCATCTGCTCCATATTATTGATGTTGTAAGCCCCCACTGCGAATGGCCTGCCTTTCCTATACGCATCGAGGCTCGCCTGCAGTATCGCCCTCATCGGTACTAATGGCATATCCTCCTCCTTGTCATAGCTATGTGGGTGAAGAGTTTTCCGCCTTCGGCGGAACACTTTACACTTACACGCGCCCCATCTCTATTATGTCCCAAGCTCCCAGCTCTCGAGGTACGCCCTCTGCTCTTTCGTGAGCGTATCGATCCGTACTCCGAGCGAGCGGAGCTTCAGCTCCGCGATCCGCCTGTCTATCTCGTAGGGGACCCGATATACCTTCTTGTCGAATTTCCTATAATTCTTCGCAATATGCTCGCACGCGAGCGCCTGGTTCGCAAAGCTCATATCCATGACGCTTGCAGGATGCCCTTCAGCCGCAGCGAGGTTGACGAGTCTCCCCTCGCCCAATAGATTGATGCGCCTCCCGTCCCGGAGCGTATATTGGTCGACGAACTCCCTCACCCGCTTCTTCTCTTTCGACATCGCCCTCAATGCGGGTATATCTATCTCGACGTCAAAATGCCCCGCATTGCAGACAACGGCGCCGTCTTTCATCGTCCTGAAATGCTCGGCCCGAAGTACGCGGGCATTGCCCGTGAGCGTCACGAAGATATCGCCTATCCCTGACGCACGCGCGAGCGGCATTACCGTATATCCGTCCATGACCGCCTCAAGCGCCTTCAAGGGGCTCGTCTCCGCGATGACAACGTTCGCTCCCATCCCCCGCGCCCTCATCGCGACCCCCCTGCCGCACCAGCCGTAGCCGCACACGACAAAGGCAGACCCGGCGAGGAGCTTGTTCGTCGCTCGCAGTATGCCGTCGATCGTCGACTGGCCGGTTCCGTACCTGTTGTCGAAGAGGTGCTTCGTATCCGCATCGTTCACCGCGATTATGGGATAGAGGAGGAGCCCCTTCGCTTCCAGGCTCTTGAGTCGGATGACGCCCGTGGTGGTCTCCTCTGTTCCGCCGAGGATGCCGCCCACGAGATCCCTCCTCGTCTTATGTATCGTCGACACAAGGTCAGCGCCGTCGTCCATCGTGATGTGCGGCCGTTGGTCGAGAACGCTCGAGATGTGGCGGTAATATGTCTTCGAATCCTCACCCTTTATTGCGAAGACGCTTATGCCGAGGTCTTTTACCATGGAGGCAGCAACATCATCCTGGGTGCTCAAGGGGTTGGACGCGCATACCATCACATGCGCACCGCCCTCTTTAAGCGCGAGGGCCAGATTTGCCGTCTCCGTCGTCACATGGAGACAACACGAGATCTTAAGGCCTTTGAGAGGCCTTTCCTTTTTGAACCTCGCGCGGACGAGCTTCAGCACACCCATGTATGCATCCGCCCACGTGATGCGGAGCATGCCTTTTTTCGCAAGGCCGATATTCTTGACATCGCAGTCCATTGTCATCTTCCTCTCTATGCCTCGAAAGTATAGGCACTTTTCCTATGTACTATATATAGCGCGAGAGCTCTTTCACCTTATCCGTCTTTTCCCACGTAAAACCGTCCTCTTCTCTTCCGAAGTGGCCGTAGGCCGCCGTGGCGCGGTACCTGTGATTAATCGATTCGCGCAGCCGAAGTTTCGTGATGATGCCGGACGGCGTTAACTCGAAGTGGTCCTGTATGACCTTCGCTATCTTTTCATCGCTCAGTTTCCCTGTCCCGAACGTATTGACCATGAGCGACACGGGTTCAGCCCGACCTATCACGTACGCCAGCTGCACAAGGAGCTTGTCTGCGATCCCCGCGGCGACGAGATTCTTCGCAATATACCTCCCCATGTACGCTGCCGAGCGGTCAACCTTGGTGGGGTCTTTTCCGGAGAACGCACCTCCGCCGTGAGCAACGGAACCGCCGTAGGTGTCAACGACTATCTTGCGGCCCGTCATGCCCGTATCGGACTGCGGCCCGCCGATGACAAACTTGCCCGTTTGGTTGACGAAGAACTTCGTCTCCCTGTCTATGTATCCCTTTAGGACCGGTTTCGCCACTTTGTCGATGATCTCCCGCCTCGCATCTTCGCTGATCATATCGGTCTTCTTGTCCACTACCTCTTCGATGTGCTGGCAGGCCAACACCACCGACGTTGCCCTCGCCGGTTTCCCGTCCCGGTACTCTACAGTGACCTGCGATTTTCCGTCGGGCCCTAGGTATTTCAGCACGTTCTTCTTCCTCACCTCTGCAAGCTTGCGGCATAGCTTGTGGGCCAGCATTATCGGAAGCGGCATGAGCTCAGGCGTCTCTCTGCACGCATATCCGATCATCATCCCCTGGTCGCCCGCGCCGCCCCTGTCGACACCTTTGGCGATATCCGGGGACTGGGTGTGTATGGCGTTCAATATGGCGCACGTATGATAATCAAAACCATATCTGGGGTGCGTATACCCTATATCTTTCAGGAGGTTTCTGCACAGCTTGTGTATATCCACGTACGAGCTCGTCGTAATCTCTCCGCCGATGATCAAGAGCCCCATGGTCACGTATGTCTCGCACGCAACCCTCCCTGCCGGGTCCTGCCTCAGGACCTCGTCCAGCACCGAGTCCGAAACCTGGTCGCACACCTTATCGGGATGCCCCTCTGTCACGCTTTCAGATGTGAATAGGTACGTATTTCTCGCCACGAATCCCCTCCCTTTTTTGGACTTCGAACCTTGAGAACTCACTTATCTTTATACTTTCTGTTCGCCCCTTCATATGACTTCATGTCTCCGATGTCATACCAGCCCTCTTGGAAGACAAAGCCGTAGACCTCGCCTCTTTCGCTGAGCCACCGTATGTAGTGTCCGGGGGCGTCCAGCGTATCGTTCGACTTGATAAATTCGCTCACGAGGTGCAGTTTTGACCTCGGAAAATAATAGATCCCGGTGGACACCAGTGTCGATTGAGGATGCGCTGGCTTCTCTTCGAAACCGACGATCCTGGAGTCCTTGTCCACCTTTGTAACTCCATATTTTTTTGATAACTCTATATCCGCGATGTCGTGGAGCGCCACGACAACCCCATCGGGCCTCGCCCTCGCGAAATCCAGCAGGTTCCTCACGTCGAACTCGAAGATATTATCGCCCGCGATGACGAGCAGGTCGCTATCTATCCCGCCGACCTTGATGGCCATCTCCAGATCCCTTATCGCCCCGAGCCTCGTTTCGTTGGAGGTAGTGCCGTCGTTCATCAGCGTAACCTCAAACGGCACCGTGCACTCTTTAAGCCAGACCTTAAACTTCTTGAAGAACTTTTCGTTCGACATAACGTACGCCCCCTCGATAATATCTTTCAAGGGGATGAGCGCATCGAGGATCCTGTCGAGCATGGACCTCCCGCCAATTTTGAGGAGCGGCTTGGGTATAGTGAGAGTGAGGGGGTATAGCCTGACCGAGTAACCTGCTGCGAGGACGACGACTTTCATGATTCTCTGGCGAGTTCCTTCTTAAGATACGTCACCCTGTCAACCGGTGTGGGATCGACGCCGTAGAGGATCGCAAGATAGTAGCTCATGAAATCTCCGATGTAAATGAGGGAGAACATCCTCTCCAGGAGAGAATTCCCGGCCGACTCCACCTCTATCGCTTCGACGCCTTCTTTTTCGATGATGTGTTTCGTGATATCCATCCTCTTCTTCGTGCGGGGGTGGTCGCCGCGATCCCTGAGGACCACGACGACGAACTTTTTCACTACCGGTGCGGGGTTCTCCCACCCGACAATTTCGTTATGGTTCATCTCGGGAAATACGTGCGAAGAGGAGAGCGTTTTGGAGTTCTCGGCAAGCTGGCCCCTCCACCTGGCGACGACAGAATCTATGTGGTCCTGGCCCCCGTAAATGACGGGGAAACGCCCGCAGAGGCTCCTCGCAAGTGCCTTTGCGAGGTTCTTCTTTTCGGCGACGTGAGGGCCGACCGTGCCATCGCGCAGCTCCTCCATCAATTTTATCGCGCGGTCGACTTCACCCTCGACATCTTTACGTGTGATAAGCCCCAGTTTCCGAGTGAGCAGAAGGCTTGGAAAAAAAGAATAGCCCAGGGCGCTTCGGGGAGGAAAACCCGGCGGAATCGTCACGACCGGCACGGTGTCCTCGCGGGCCATGTCCGCAAGCGCTCCTCCCGAGGTTATCGCGACCATCCGCGCACCTCTCGAACGCGCATCCTTGTAGGCGCTTATCGTCTCCTCCGTATTCCCGGAGTAGCTCGAGGCGACCACGAGGGTCTGGCTCGACACGAAGCCGGGCAACGTGTAATTCCTGTTCACGAAAAGCGGGACCTTAATCTCGCCCGCAAGGTAGGACCTCACGAGATCGGCACCGATCGCCGACCCTCCGAGGCCGGTAAAGAGGATGTGCGAGCATCCCTTGAAATAACCTTCCTCTACGGGAAGGTCCATCCCTATCTTCTTCGCGTCTCTGCATTGGCCCGGGAATTCGACCAGCAGCTTCAGCATCGACGACTTGTCAAGCCTCTCCATACCGTCCCTATCGTCTAATGATACGTGCGCCATATTATTCAATCCCCACCACGAGCTCGGGAACGAGCTCTTTGAGTTTCTGCCTGCAGAACTTCTCCACCTCTTCACCTGTGGTAAACGTGAGCGCCTTCGCCGAGATCTCCTTCGCCTGCGCTATCGTCACCGACCTGATGACCTTCTTCACCTCAGAGACCGCGATGGGAGAGACGCTGAACCCATCGAGCCCGAGCCCCAGGAGGACAAGGGCCATCGTTGCGTCCGCCGCCATCTCGCCGCACATACCGACCCGTATCCCCGCGGCGTGCCCGTTCTCTATGATGATCCTGATGAGCCTCATGACCCCCGGATGGGAAGGCTCGTAGAGGTATGCGATCTTTTCGTTGACCCTGTCTGCGGCCACGACGTACTGTATGAGGTCGTTCGTCCCGATCGAGAAGAAATCCGCTTCCTGCGCGATGACGTCGCTCGTGAGTGCTGCCGACGGTATTTCTATCATGGCACCCACCTCGATATCCTCATCGAACTGGATCGAGTCGCGCGTGAGGGACTTCTTCACGTCCTCCAGGATCTGATTGGCCGCCTTGAACTCCTGGATCCCCGAGATCATGGGATACATGAGCCTCAATTTACCGTAGGCGGATGCCCTGAGGATGGCGCGCAGCTGAACCTTGAATATATCGGGCTGCGCGAGGCAGAACCTGATGGCCCGCCATCCCATGAACGGGTTCATCTCCTCGGGGATTTCGAGCGGGGACAAGAACTTATCTCCTCCCAGGTCGACCGTCCTGATGATCACCGGGTGCGGCTTCATCTTTTTGGCGACCTTGCTGTACGCCTTGAACTGCTCTTCCTCGCTCGGGAGGTCCCTGCGGTTCATGTACATGAACTCCGTCCTGTAGAGGCCGATCCCGCGTGCTCCATGGGCTATGACTGAAAGGACCTCTTCCGGCAGTTCAATATTCGCGGCGAGGTCTATCTCTTTCCCGTCGAGCGTGACGCACGGCAGGTCGCGAAGTTCGCCGAGGCACTTCTCGAGGACCTCGATCCTTTCCCTCGCCGCGGTATATTTCTTATAGGTCTTCGCGGTCGGATGGATGATGACGGTGCCGTGGGTCCCGTCGATTATGAGCTCGTCGCCGTCTTTGATCTTCTGGGTCACGATCTCGAGCCCGACGACCGCCGGTATCTCGAGCGACTTCGCCATGATCGCGGTATGCGACGTCCTTCCTCCGATGTCGGTCGCAAAACCGATGACGTTCGTCTTGTGCATCGCGGCGGTATCCGATGGAGAAATGTCGTACGCAATGACGATCGCCTTCTCGCTGATATCGCTGAGGCTGTGCGCCTTTGCCCCTATGAGGTGCCGCAGTATCCTCTTCCCGACATCGTTGATATCGCTTATCCGCTCCCTCAAGTACTCGTCGTCCATCTCAGAAAATATTTTTATGTATTTCTTGAGGACATCCTGAAATACATATTCGACCGAGAGCTTGTCCTTGCTGAGCCTGGAGATGACCTCGTCTATGAGCATGCTGTCTTCCAGGACGAGGAGGTGCGCGCCGAATATCTGCGCCTCCTTGACGCCTATCTCCTCCTGCATCTTCTTCTTTATATCCAGGATCTCGCTCTTGGTCTTGAGGAGACAGTCCTTGAAACGCTTCGTCTCGGACGCGATCTCGTCCTCTTTGATGTGTCGTTTTAAGATGATGTACTGCTCGCTTCCGAGGACAAACGCCTTCCCTACGGTGATGCCGGGCGCAGCGGGTATCCCCTTTAAAATGATCTCTTTATCCTGCATGTTTCACCAATCCCCTATGCACATGACACGCACGAGACGATTGCTATAGGATATCGGCATTCTCCGTGTCGTCCACGAGAAGCTTTTCCAGTTCCTTTACTGCCATTTCTGCATCCGGACCTTCTGCGGTGATGGCGATGCGCGAACCCTTCCCTGCCGCAAGCATCATGATCCCCATGATCGATTTTCCGTTCACCTTCTCTTTTCCCTTCGAGACGGAGATATCGGAATCGAACTTGTTCGCTACCTGGACAAAGAGGGCTGCGGGCCTCGCGTGAAGTCCGAGCTTATTTTTAATGACAATGTGCTTTTCTACTTTCGTTGACATTCTCTCTCCGTCATAATACCCCGTCCCTCTCGCATCCAGGCTCTCGGGACGGGGAGATCCCGCTTATGCCCTCGCTTTCTTCAAGCTCGATACCAGATCCATTATGATCTTGGCGAGCTTCGAGGAGTCGTGCCTCACATAATCGCTCGCGCTCACGAGATGGGCCTCGATGACCTTGCACTTCAGTTTCTTTATATTCTCCGAATCCGACATCACGGGATACGAGTTTTCGCTCTTATATTTTTCGAACATCGCCTCCGGGATCTTGGCAGTGTTCACGATGCAGTAGTCCACGATGCCCGGTGCAGTATGGTTAATGATCGTCTTGACGTGGTCGCTCGCCTTGTAATAGTCGGTTTCCCCTTTCTGAGTCATGACATTGCATACGTAGATCTTAATAGCCCGCGATTCGAGCACTTCCTGGTAGAGCCTGCCGACTAAAAGATTGGGCATGATGCTCGTGAAGAGGCTCCCGGGACCAAGGATGATCACATCGGCCTTCCGTATCGCCTCGATCGCCTCATCGGTCGGCTTACAGTTCACCGGCCTCAGGTGCACCCTTTTGATAGGGCTCTCAGACTGAGGTATGTTGCTTTCTCCCACCGTCTCGGAACCATCGATATGCTCCGCCGCGAGCGTAACTTTTTCCAGCGTCGACGGCACGACGCTGCCCCGTATCGCGAGGACCTTGCTCGATTCTTTTACCGCCTGGTCAAAATCACCGGTCACCTTTGTCATCGCGGTAATAAACAGGTTTCCGAAGCTGTGGCCTTCAAGCTCGCTGCCTTCCTGGAATCTGAATTGAAAGAGCCTCGCCATGAGCGGTTCCGCATCGGCAAGCGCGACAAGGCAGTTCCTGATGTCGCCGGGAGGCAGTATCCCGAAGTCCTGCCTCAGCCTGCCGGATGAACCGCCGTCATCCGCAACAGTGACTATCGCCGTAATGTTGGACGTGTATTCCTTTAACCCATGCAAGAGCGTCGAGAGCCCTGTCCCGCCGCCTACCGTGACAATGCGGAAACCCTTTTCCAGGATCCTCTTCTGATATATCTTATCAACAAGCTGTCCCTCGCGCTGCGGGAGCAGGATGGTGACGAACGATTTGATGATCCTTTTTATGCCGGTCACCACGCACAGGATCCCGACGATAATGATGACTCCGGCAAATGTCTTGTTCCTCGGGTTCAGTTCGGAAATGACCACTACGAACCCCATCGAGATCATAATGATCCCGAAGACGGTCAAGAGGGTCCACCTCTTGACTCCCATGCCAGGGTAAAGCCATTTGAGCGCTTTCAGTATCTTCATCCGTAAAGAAAGGAGGTATGTCTGCCGTGTGTACCCTTGCGCTAATACTTCTTCGAATCTTCGTCCTGAATTATTGCGATCACTTCTCTCTCGTCGGCCGCTTTCCTGAGCCTCTCCCTGAAATACTTGTCCTTGAGCATCCTGGAGATCCTCGCGAGCGCCTTGAGGTGCGGCCCCGCTGATTCCTCAGGAGCTATGAGGAGGAAGAATATGTACACCGGCTCGCCGTCAAGAGAGTCAAAATTGACGCCTTTGACGGATATACCGAACGCGGCTACCAGGTCCTTTACGCTTGAGGTCTTGCCGTGAGGTATGCCGATCCCCTGCCCTATTCCCGTCGAGCCGAGCGCCTCCCTCGCGAGAAGGATCTTCGCTATCTCATCCTTGTTCTTTATAGCGCCCGCCCTCACCAAGAGATCGACAAGTTCCTTTATCACGCCTTCTTTATCGGTAGCCTTGAGATTTACTGTGATCGCTTTTTTATTCAAGAAATCCATAATCTTCATAAAAGCTGCTCCTCATTTTTCACGATCGCACCGTGATAACATCCACTCTTACCGCACAAAAAAGGTCCTTCGTGTCGCCTGAAGCGCTCCTATCATCCACTCATCTATTCCTACGTAGCCCTTACCACAGCTTTGCCTGTCGCAGGGCGAAGTAGAATGGAGCGGAAGACGGGATTTGAACCCGCGACAGCCACGTTGGCAACGTGGAGCTCTACCGGGCTGAGCTACTTCC
>CAYHAE010000058.1:0-11913 GCA_964354545.1 uncultured Planctomycetia bacterium | reverse complement strand
TCGCCCTGGAAGAATTTATCGTACGCGGATAGATCGAGAAATCCGTGTCCGCTGAAATTGAAGACGACGCACTTGCCGCGTTCGCGTGTCGCGATATCGATCGCCGCCTTTATGGCGTGGGCTGTCTCGGGGGCCGGGATGATCCCTTCCGTCTTCGCGAAGATGACCGCGGCCTTGAAGACCTCGATCTGATGGTATGCCCTCGCCTCTATGAGCTTGTGGGCATGCAGGGCGCTCACCAAGGGCGCGCAACCGTGATAGCGCAAACCGCCCGCATGTATCCCGGGAGGAATGAACGTATGGCCCAGGGTAAACATTTTGAGGAGCGGCGTGAGGGTGGCCGTATCTCCGAAGTCGTACCGGTACCACCCTTTCGTGAGGCTCGGGCATGAGGCCGGCTCAACGGCGATGATCCTCAATGCATCTCGCTTCACCTTCTCCTTTACGAAGGGCAGGACGAACCCGCCGAAGTTGCTTCCCCCTCCCACGCACCCGATCAGATAATCGGGCCTCTCCCCCGCTACCTTCAACTGCTTCTTCGTCTCCAGGCCTATAACGGTCTGGTGGAGGAGTACGTGATTGAGCACGCTCCCTAATGCATAATTGGTATCCTCATTCTTTGCGGCTTCCTCGACAGCCTCAGAGATCGCGATCCCCAGGCTCCCCTGACAGTGAGGGTCTTGTTCGAGGATCTTCTTGCCCGATTCGGTGAAGGTCGAAGGAGAGGGGATCACTTCCGCTCCCCAGATGTGCATGAGAGACTTCCTGAAGGGTTTCTGATGGAAGCTTACCTTCACCATGTAGACGCGGCATTTCAGCGAGAAGACATTACACGCAAAGCTCAATGCCGAACCCCACTGCCCCGCTCCCGTCTCTGTCGCGAGGCGCCCTATCCCTTCCTTTTTGTTATAGTAGGCCTGCGCGATGGCCGTATTCGTCTTATGGCTGCCCGTGGGCGACACGCTCTCATCCTTGTAATATATCCTCGACTTCGTCTTCAAAAACGATTCGAGCCTTTTGGCCCTCCTGAGAGGCGTCGGACGCCAAAGACGGTACATCTCCCTCACGTCGTGAGGAATATCGATCCACCGCTCCTGGCTCACCTCCTGCTGGATCAGGCCCTTCGGAAATATCGCCTGCAGGGCCTCCTTCTCCAGCGGCTTACCGGTTGCGGGGTTGAGCGGCGGCGGAAGCGTGAACGGCAGGTCCGGAGCCGCGTTATACCACTGGAAGGGTATCTCTTTTTCAGTAAGGTTTATCTTTAGATTTTCCATGCGCTCATAGTATATTAAAATCCGGCTCGTTGTGCAACTAAAATCTTTTACCCGTGAACCAGTCCGCGAACCACTCACTTCGTTCGGGTTCGGGACGGTGCGGGCCCTCCGCCATCAGGCTGACGTGCCCCGCGGAACCCCAAATCAGAAGGTGCCGCGGGTATGAGCCCGCGGACGCTCCACGTTGAATAGCGGCCCCGTCCACGGCGATTTTGAATGTTATGCGATAAAAAAACATCTCCCTCTCCGTCCCATGAAACCCTCTTTTCGCAGCTGATCAAGGTTTTTCACTACCCGTGCCCGAGGGACCTTGAGCGCGTGAACGATATCGGCGAGAGAGGCACAGGGCTGCGCGGTGAGCGTTTTGAGGATCATCCCCCGAACCTGCCTGTCGGAACCCTCGAAGCGGGCCTGAGGTCTGTAGTGAGCGCTCTTTCGATTGGGATTGACTACCTTTTTCTTAAGCATCGCACCGTAGTCCATCAGCGCACAGTACCATCTCCTCGGATGTGACCGGTCGAGCATCTTTTCCGCCACTAGGAGAATCTGGTCGTCTTTTACATGCCGCCTCTTATAGAACGTATGGATGAACACGCTTCGTATATTTGTCTCGATAAATACGACTGGCGCGTTATGCGCAAAGGCGGCAATGCTCGCGGCCGTTGCTCTCCCGATCCCGGGGAGTGTCGCCACTATATCCGGGTCCGAAGGAAGCGTGCCGTCGTACCGTTCCGTGACGATGCGTGCGATATTTTTCAGCGCGATCGCGCGCCGGTTGTACCCCAACCCCTGCCATACCAGGAGGATCTTTCGTAAAGGCGCCCGAGAAAGAGAGGCGAAGTCAGGAAATGCAGCGAGGAAGTCGTCGTATTTCTTAACAACCCTGCCCACCGGTGTCTGCTGGAGCATGACCTCGGAGACCAGTATTCGGTAGGGATCGCGCGTCTTTCGCCACGGAAGATCGCGGGCATGTGCGCGGTAATGCCCATAGATCATCCGTTGGAATTCGCTCCGCGCGATCATGTCAAGGTGACGTGATGAGCTCTTCGAGCCGGCGGTCGACATGCGCCAACACGTCCGCTTCGGTGATGCCCGTTATACAAAGAGGCTCGGCCTGCGTGCAGTGGTCAAAACAAGGACGGCACGGTATATCGTCTTTGATGACGACCGAATGCCGAAAGCCACAGGGGCTGAACTTCGTCGGCACTCCCGCGCCGAAGATCGCCACCACAGGGACATCGAACGCGGCCGCAATGTGCATCGGACCGGACTCGTTACAGATAAGGAGGTCCAGCCTTTTGATGCACGCGACCAAGTCTTCGAGGGGGAGCCTCGCTTTTACGTATTCTCCCCGTATAGGGATGAGCTCCCCGTAGCCATCAGGTTCTACGAAGACGGCGATCGTGGCCCCATATCGTTCTCTCACTGATTCTGCCACTCTCGCAAACTTTTCAAGCGGCCAGCACCTTATCTTCCTGCTTGCGCCGGGATGGATCCCGACCAGCAGACCTCCGTGCCCGCGTTCGTGCGTTTTTAGGAAATTGTCGACCCGGGTTTCGGCGTCTTTGGAAACGCTCAGCTGAGGATGAGGTCTTTCCACGGCGATGCCCGCGTGCCGCACGACCCCCGCCCACGCATCGACCCTGTGCATGTGCCCGGCGTCGTAAATAAGGCGGTCCGTTAAAAAAAACCCTCCCCCTTTCCACCCGTACCCGATCCTCCTCTTCGCGCCTGTGATGAAGAGAAGGAGGTTCTCCCTGCCATCGCCCCTCGCTGCGAGCGCGACATCGAATTTTTTCTCTCGGAGCTTCTTCACCGTACGCACAAGCCCTCTCCAGTCCCATTCGGTAAGCCGGTATTTTCCGCTGAAATGCGTCCATGGAAAATCGAATTCGATAAATTCATCGCACATGGCGCTATTCCCCAAAAGCGCCTTTCCCGCCGATTTACAGAGGACGCTGACCTGTGCCGACGGGAATGCGTTCCGTATGTCGCTCATTATCGAGCTCATGAGCACCAGATCGCCAATGCCCCACAATTCCACGATCAATATCCGTCTGTATTCAGCACGGGCGGGTCTTTTTCGGATCCACTGCGCGACGAGAAAGGGAAAAAAGAGGATGGCTGCCACGCAATTGAACAATACCGCGAGGACCTTTATTTTGTGTGAATGTTTCATGCGTGCAGGCCTTTGGCTCACTTACGCGCGGTGAGGGAATTGGATGCGGCATATAACCGTACTGCGATGCGAGGAACGACCCGCCGTCCTTCCTTAGCTGCTCCAGACCGCATAATCATACGCGGTATCCATGACGGGATTGATCTGCTTTGCGGCAGAGCCGACGGTCTCAAAGACAAGCGTAATGTCCTTGCCTCCATAATGCGCCAGGTCAACGCCGCCCTCGAACCATTTTCGGTCTTCCTTGTTCGCCTTCGGATTGATGTATCGGGAGAATAAGATAACCTCGGGTTCGTTCTCCTTGGTATCGAGCCTTACCCTGAACTCGACGCCGTCACCGGGCTTATCCCAGGCCTCTTGCATTATCCCGTAGGTGAACGTCAGCTTTATACCGCCCATCGGAACAGCCAGCCTTAGCCTGAGCTTCGTCGCAGCGGGCGCGAATATGACCGGCTTCACAAGTCCGGCGATCTCGGTGTTCTGAAACAGCGTCCACACGCTGTATCCTTTCATAATGACGTCTCTAAGGCATTCGATATGAAACCGTCTTTTAAAGAAGCGGAGGAGGTCGTCCCTTGCGGCATATTCAGACGCACGAAAATATGAGACTGAGATATGCGGCTCGCTCGATCCGTTTCGTTCGAAACGTCTCGTGTCTAAACGAAACGCCCCTGTGAGCTTATATATATCGATCTTCTTCACCCAGTAAAACCTGAAATATTCCTGGGCCTTGCTTTTAAAGTAAAACATATTAGTCGGGCCGATACCAAAAGTATGCCACCCTCTGCTTGTGAAATATTGAATCGTGTGCCGATCGAATTCTCCCCGCACGATATTTTTTGAAACATAATATTCCGAGAAAGGCACCCCATCAAGAGTCACTATCACATGACAGGCTATATCGAAATCCTTGGGCCAGGTTACGCTTGGACGCGTGGCATCGGTTATCACGAACTCTTTATAGCCTTCCGTCAATTCGATCGTCCGATACAGGACACCGTTGGAGGCGCACGAAAAACCTCCATATATCTTCCCCACATACATCGTCGGGCTATGGGCCATTTCCGCGGGCATGATAGTGTATAGTTTCGTCTTCGCGTCAAAAACGAAATCCCAGCATGCATTCACCCTGCTTCTGTCGAGCCCCTGCTCTCTAAGGGGAACTGTTTCATCCCCGAGACATACCGACGCCTCCAGGGGGAGCTTGCTCTCAAAGTCAAAGAGCGGTTCGTAGTGTGGGCGATACGAGTACGAGATGAACCCATGGTCCTGTAGTGTCGCGCTGGCGGACGCCGCCTTATCAATGACCTGGTATTTTCCATCCCACTCTTCACGCACGACGAATGAATAGTCCAGTGTGCCAAACAGAACGGATTCCGTTTTGATGTCTTTGATGGAGTCTAGCAGCGCAATGGAGACGCGCGGCTCTCGTATCCTTTTGGTAACGAAATAGAGCAGCGCGCAGATGATGACGATCAGGAGGAGTATGGTTATTTTCAGCACACGGCTCAGGGTGGCCCTATAGACGCCTGCGTAGCCCATGCTCTATGCTCCTTTCCTAAAGATTACCCTCGTGCGAGTGCGCGGATACGCTCACCATATGTGATAATAGTATACATTAGAAAAGGTGCCAGTCCAAGAAATTTTTATCCGCCTTCGCACGTCTGGGCGCTTAAGCACGATCGCCGTGACGGAACCTATTGACATTTTATAACGGAAAACTTAAAATTAAGGTGAGGGCAAAGAACAGTGGCGCATCGTGCTGACGAAAGGCTGGATACGATAGAGAACTACCTCTGGGCGCTTCACCTCCTGGCGAAGTGGGTCTATGCGCAATGTTTTATGCTCTATGCCCTGCTCACAGGAAAGAGGTTCTATTGCAGGGCATTGCGCGGGGAGTCACAGAATAACATTATGATACACTGCGACCTCACCGTCTCATGCGTATGCAACGACCAGCAGGGGTCGGCATACTTAGGAGATATCCGAACGCAGCGTCTCGCCGAGATATTTTCTGGAGAGAGGGCGCACTATCTTCGACGATCGCTTGCGCGCGGCCGGCTTCCGCTCCTCCGCTGCATCCGCTGTAACGACATCCGCCTTGTGCGCAAGGAGCATGCCGATCGCTACATATACGACTACCATCTCCCTTCCCTTCTCGCCGTCGAAAATACCGTTGAATGCAACTTACGCTGTTTCGTGTGCAACAGGGAGCTGATCTACAAAACACGAAAGCGGACGGCCATGACGCTGGAGGATGTCGCGCACGTTGCGCGCGTCATTAAGGAGAATAACGTCACAATGGTCGTCTACCTTAACGTGGGAGAGCCTTTTATGTCGAGCACCATCAAACTGGAGCTCGAGATACTCAGGAACGAAAATCCGGGCATCACGCTTGTGACATCGACTAACGGAATGATGCTGAATTCGGATGAGAAGCGGGAAGCGGCGCTCTATTTCAACCACATCTATTTCTCCATAGACGGCTCTACCCAGGAATCCATCCAACGGTACCAGCGAAACGGGGATTTCAACGCGTCGTATCGCAATATGAAGGCACTTGTCGAACTGCGGAATGCCAGGCACGCACGCGAACCTGTTATAGAATGGAAATATGTCCTTTTCGGATGGAACGATACTCCCCCGCTTGTGTCGAAGGCGATCTCGCTCGCCAGAGAAGCGCATGTCGATATTATATCTTTCTGGCCGACCCTCGTTCCCATGCACGGCATCTCGCTGCTTTATTACCTCGGGCTCAGTTACGCGCGCAAGGTGGGCGTGCCATGCTGGAAAGGCCGAGAGATCGATTTCCGCGAAGGCCACGTGGTTTCGATGTGATCCCGAGCCCCGGTACGCGGGCGGTACGCAATGAACGGCCACACTGCTGCCGTATCTTCCCGTATTGACAGGCGCATCAATTGCATTTATAATACAGAGTGCGTACTCTTACGCGTACACGCTTTATGGATATAAGGAAATCTGTTTCGCATGAAAAAAGAGATCATTTCATTCACTGCGGCAAGCACGTTCCCGGTCAAGCTATTTCTCCATGAAGAGATAGTCTCGTTCGGGCGCACTAAGCGGCTCCTCCCCATCCACATCGTGCTCAACCCTACCAACCGTTGCAATCAGAGCTGTCCGTTCTGTTCATGCGGCCAGAGGGACAAAAACCGCGAGATACCTTTCGATGAACTCCTTGGCATCATCGAAAGGATGCATCGTCTCGGGACAAAGGCGGCAACGATCACGGGCGGCGGCGAGCCGACCCTCTATAAGGGTCTCGATGAGGCAATCGGCTTTATCCACAGCAAGAATATCAAGGTCGGCCTGACAACGAACGGAATAGAGATAGACTGCATCGAGGGAGTCCTGGGAAAACTTACCTGGTGCAGGTTTTCGTTGAGCGATGCGCAGAAACTGAGCGATGGATACCTGAAAGGGATAGCGGCGCTCAAGAAGAGGACGCCGCGGGTTGATTATGGCTTCAGTTACGTCGTCACGAGACATTTCAATCCGGACAACCTTAGGACCTTGATCGATTTTGTCGCCGCGAACGATTTCCCCTACATAAGGGTCGTCCCTGACCTCATCGAGCTGGACGCCGTTCCTGACATATCATCGTTTTTAGGAAAATGCCCGCACGCGGACGAGAGGGTGGTCTATCAAAAGAGGACCGAATTTACGAGGGGCCGCAATCCGTGCTACCTGAGCCTTCTGAAGCCGAACATAGGTCCCGACGGGAACCTTTACCCCTGCTGTTCGGTGCAATTTTCGACGGAGAAACCGTCACTCGACTTCACCCCTTCTATGAGCATGGGGCGCGACGTGGAGGATATCTATTCACACCAGAGGTACTTCAACGGCCAGGTGTGCATGCGGTGCTACTACGACGACTACAATCAGATGATACAAATTCTCCTCGAGGGGATTAAGCACGCGGAGTTCGTGTAAGTCTCCCGCCGTGCGGCCTTTGTGTCCGCATCGGTCCCTTCTTGCGCATACGTCAAGGGCCGTGAGCGCCGGAGAGCAGCGCCATCATATCCGTCTCCCCAAAAGCAATTTCACAATGAATGCGATGTAGCCGGGTTCAAAGTAGTGCCCCGACACGGCCCTCGTGAATATCCTCTTGGACCTCACGATGAGCCCGAAGGCCTCATTACATAGACGATCGAGATACCTGTTCGTAGAGAACCGGGGCTGATACCTCCTCTGAACGGACCTGGCTTCGCGACTCAACCATTCCCTCTCCCTCACCGTTTTTCTCTCCTTGTAGAGCCGCATCTCACACATGACGCGCGGGATGTGCCGGAGGACGCTCGAGGCCTTCATCATGCGCAGTATAAACTCGTAATCCATGCAGCACCTCACATCCTCGTCGAGGAGCCCCGTCTTTTCAAATACACGGCGACGGAAAAAGGCTGCGCAATGCCAGATATACGTATGGACATAGAGGAAGGTGAGGTAATCAGGGCCCATCTCCCTGCGCCTGTAGACGAAACGTCCGTGCGCATCGATAAAATCGAGGTCCCCGTACACGAGATCGACGTCTGGATTTCTTACGAGAAAATCCACCCCGGTCCCCACGGCTCCCGGAAGGTATCTGTCATCTGAATTTATCCACCCGATTATCTCCCCTGTCGAAATGGAAATGGCCTTGTTGAGCGCAGGGGTCTGCGCCAGGTGCGGAACGCTCTGCCATACGAGATGGGGATATTTCCGCAGGATGGCAAGGGTCCCATCGGTAGAGCCGCCATCGATTATCACATGTTCGAGGGAGGGATAATCCTGCCCCTTGACGCTCAGTATGGTCTCTTCGATGAATCGCGCGTGATTATATGTTGGGGTTAGGATCGATACCTTTGGGTAGCCCACGCTACTGCTGGCCGCTTTCTTTTAAGAGGTTGTACGCAATGCCCGCAAAGAACCAAAAGTAGGTATATGCCGACTCTATCAGGAGGAGATCGTCCGACATCTGATTGAGGAGAAGGCCGCACATAAGTGCGAGGAACCCGCTTGCGATGACAGTATGCCCCGGCTCCCTGCAGGATCGATAGCGTTTTACGGCAAAAATAAAGAGCGAGGCCATCGCGAGCACATAGGCGATCAATCCAAAAATCCCCGTTTCGAACATTACGAGAATATAGTTATTGTGGACATTTGTCGTAAGGAAGTGATGTTTTTTTGCGACATGCCAATATGAGCCGAGCCCATGGCCCACGAGCGGACTTCGGAAAAATTCTTCAGCATAGACGCGCATTGTATCAAACCGGTAATAGAGGGTATTGTATTCCAGCGACACGTCTTCGAGCCGTTCGAGAATGGTGGGCAGCGAAACGGCGGCCACAAGAACGACCACTATCACAAGGGTCAAAAACAAATAAAATAAATTCTTGGAGAAAAGACCCCTGGGTGCGAGCAGCGCACTGAATACGAAGAGGGCAAAAGCAAAAGAGATCCAGCCCCCTCGCGTATAAGTCAGCACGAAGGATATGAGCAGGAGCGCTATCAGAATAATCAGAAACGATCTCATCGATACGGACGAGAAATACATATACATCGTCGCGCAGATAAGGAGCACTGTCAGCAGATAGACGCTGTAGTGAGTGGCAAAACCGACGACGGAGAATATGCGGTTAAAACCTAACCGCGACACATCCCCTGTGCCCGTGACGGCCTGGTACAGGCCAACCGCGAGAGGAATAATGCATGAGAGACACACTGCCTTCACGAGCCGTAGGGTTTTCTCGCGGGAGTCCAGGAGGACCGCGACGAGGAGGTACACAATGAAATAATTTGAGTATTTGACGAACGAACGCACGCCCGCGTACTTCTCCGGCGACAGCACGAGACCTATGCCACTGATCACGAGGAACAGCGCGTACGCCTTCACCGCGGGAAGGCTCACTACCTTTTTGCCCTTGCCCAAAAAGTAGATCCACGAGAAGAACATAAGAAACAGCGCAATGATCCCATCGGCGCCGATCGCGGTCTGTATCGCAATGCGCGGGTCTCTGGAGGTCGCAAGCGTTAACGCTTCCAGGTTGACCTTGGAAAAAGCGAGGAGATATAAGAACCAATCCGGCTTAGAGAAAAATAGGACTCCCACGATCACGATAAGGAATACCGCGACCGCAAGGACATATGAACAGTACGTTGAAACGACCGCGACACCGACGCTGGCTCCCGCGATCGCCAGTGTCGGGAAAAGCCACCCCTGACCTCTCACGCCTTCTCCTGCCTTCTCCCGCTCCCCGCCTGTCCCTTGAGCCCTCCCTCGACCGAAACCCATAGGGCAGAGCCCGCCAGGCCCACGCAGCCGGCGATGAAAATGATCAAGCCCCTCTTCGGCCGCACAGGCCTTCCGGGCTCTGGCGCCCGGCCGACTATCTTGGCCTCCGTCGAGCTTTCAATCCGCGAGGCCTTAAACTGAAGGTCTTTCTGCGCGAGGAATTCATAACGCTGCCGCTCCAGGCCCACCTCTCTCTCGCGCTGGGTTTGCCTTTGCCGCGCGTCGATTACCTTTGCCCAAAGCCGCTCTATCTCTAGCCGTGCCTGGTCGATGAGAATCCGAAGCGTTGCCTCCTTCTCCTTCAGGGCTGCTGCGTCTTTCGCGGGCACATCCTTTTTGCCCAATGATATCTGGACCCTGCGCAAAGCGGAATTAAATGACAGAAAATCCCTTTCCCTTGAGGTCAGCTCCAATTCTAATCCATGGACGTGTGAGGACTTCCTAAGGTCGGCGAGGTCGGCCTCGCGCGCGTCAAGGTCCGTTTTCGCAGCGTCCGCTTCACGCTCGACAACCTGGTAGACCGTATCGAGCCTGTGTCTCGAGATCTCGTTGACCTTTTCCGCCAAGAGATCCGCCCAATTATTCGCTAATTCCTGAGCTACCTTCTTTTTCTTCGCTTCCGTCGTTAAAATGACTACCGGGACATACGAGCGCTGAGAAAGGCCCCAGTACGCTTCCATTATCTTCGCACGTACCATCTTCTTTTTCACCAACTCCTCGACCGTTATTTTAAGCCCTGATTTATCAATGAGGCGCTGCAATATCTCAGGGCTCATGGCGATATCTTCGCACGCATTGACCATGATCCCGCCGTACTCAATGAAGCTGCTGAAGCCCAGGGCCTTCTCCTCTGCCAGGCCCTGCTCGGGATGCGCTATGGATATGTCGGAAGGCGCAACCCCTGTTTTTGATTGCGGGGCCAGCACGTAGACGAGCACCTTCGCCTGATAGACGTTGGGGAAGAGCAGGCTCGCAAGCGCCGCAATAAGAAGGGTGCTCAACGTCATCGAAACGATCGTCTTCTTTTTGCTCTTCAGAGCGTCGATGGAGGCCATCATATCAAATTCTTCCATAACCAACCTTTCTCCTTATTGCTATCGAATACTCCCGAAACCGCTCGGCACGAACTTCTCGCACCCCTCATGAACGCGGGCCTTCCCCGCCACTCCCGTGAGCGATACGGGTTGCGCGTTAACATGCTACATTGTGCGTGTCACTTTGAATCCCTCCCCTCGCCCGGACAGCGCGTCGGGTTCCGCTTTTCATGAGCCGTGATCGACACAAGAGATCCCCCGCTATGAACACAAGGCCCCTGCGCAGGATTTCCCGGTCAGGCACGCTCGGTGCGGGCAGCGCAAAGCCCGATCCCGGCCAGGATCCAGAATAGCCCTATGCACTCATAGAGGGCTAGGAAATAATCGACTTGCATGTGCCCCAGGAAGCTCAACAACGACCCGAGGATACCGATCTGTATGGAAACCTTCGTCGTAAGCTCCCCTCTCACGGAGCCGGCGGCTATCTTCCGCAGGATTTCCCACATCATCCATAAGAAGACGAGTACGCCAAAGACCCCGGTATTGACCATCGTTTCCAGGAAAATGTTGTGTGTGCGCACTTTTGTTCCTGTGGACTCATGCGCCCAATAGTACATATCGGCGCCGATCCCCTTGATCGGGTGTTCCTTAATTAGTGCGATCGCGGACTTTGCCATCTCCACCCTGTCGCGCTCTGTCAGCTCCAGGTCGCCGAGCCCAAACTTGATAAATTCGGGAAAGAACGATACCGTGAGCGCCACAAGGAGCACCACGCAAGACACGGCGATCATAACGGACGCATAATCTCGTGTCCGAAGCGCATAGATAAGCCATACTGTCACCGTGCCGCAGAATAGACCTATTATCCAGCCGCGGGTTCGGGATGCGATCAGGCATAGAACGATGAGGGCGATGAAAAGAAGGTAGAAGAGCCGCCGTACGGCCCCCCTGCGCCCTTGCCGGGAAAACGAGAGGCTGATGGCCAACGGGATAAAGCTTCCCAGGTAGGCAGTCATCGTTGTCGGCCATCCAAAGAACCCGCGCACCCTCTGAGGGCTAATAGTATTGTAATCTTCGAAGAAACGTTGCGCACCCGTCAATAGATATGGCCACCGGTATTGGATAAGAACGACAACG
>CAYHAE010000057.1:0-12224 GCA_964354545.1 uncultured Planctomycetia bacterium | reverse complement strand
TCGGTTCGCGATACGGGAGGGCGGGCATACGGTCGGCGCGGGCGTGGTGACCGAGATCATCGAGTGAAAAGTGTTCCGCCGGAGGCGGATCCGCCTTCGCGGAAAAGTGTACAGTGTAATGTGTAAAGGCGCTGATTACGCCAAGAGTCGAAACAAGGACCGTACACCTTACACAAACACAGCTATAACAGGGATAAAATGGCACACGAAACAGTACATCAACAGAAGATACGGATAAAGCTGAGGGGCTACGACCACAGACTTCTGGACCTTTCGATGTCAGAGATCGTCGAAACTGCGAAGAGGACGGGCGCGCTCATATCCGGGCCTGTGCCGCTCCCGACGAAACGCGAGATATTTACCGTGTTGAGGTCCCCGCATGTGGACAAGAAATCCCGAGAACAATTCCAGTTCAAGACGCACAAGAGGCTGCTCGACATCATAAACCCGACGGCGAAGACGATAGATGCGCTCAAGAAACTTTCGCTCCCCGCGGGGGTCGATGTGGAGATAAGGTGACAGAGGTATGGGCGTAGGCATCCTTGGAAAGAAAATAGGAATGACGCACGTGTATGATGCGGGCGGTACCGTAGAGCCGGTGACTCTCATAGAGGCGGGTCCCTGCTATGTTCTGCAGGTGAAAG
The DNA here is from genome assembly GCA_964354545.1 of uncultured Planctomycetia bacterium. Classification (GTDB taxonomy): domain Bacteria; phylum Omnitrophota; class Gorgyraeia; order 2-01-FULL-45-10; family JAHFGN01; genus CAYHAE01. Next base: position 11,580 of record CAYHAE010000057.1, on the reverse strand, counting down.
AGGCAAAGACCGACGGATATAATTCGATACAGCTTGGATATGGCGAGAAGCGCGCGGCCCTCGCGAACAAAGCGGAGCTCGGCCATTTGAAAAAGGCCGGCCTGGAAAAACCCATGCGTTTTATCAAAGAGTTAAGGGTGAACGACGTTTCGAGCTATAAGGCCGGCCAGAAGATAGAGGCGGACGTATTCGCGGCCGGTGATTTCGTCGATGTTACGGGGACCTCTATAGGAAAAGGGTTCCAGGGTGGAGTGAAGCGGTGGGGTTGGAAAGGCGGGGACGGGGGGCACGGTTCCATGTTCCATCGGGCGCCCGGGTCCATCCAATCAGGCCCCCGGCTCGCACGGGTGACAAAGGGGCACCATCTGCCCGGTCACATGGGATGCGATACGATCACGGTCCAGAACCTGGAGGTCTTAAAGGTCGACAAAGAGAATTACCTCATTGTCATACGGGGCGCTGTTCCCGGCCATACGAACGGCTATCTGATCGTGAGAGAGGCCAGAAAAAGGCCGAAGGGTTTCAAGAAAGTGAGCTCCGAAGGGCCGCAGCCCAAGAAAGGTGCGAAGGTTGGTCCAAAGGCGGCCCCCAAAGCAAAATAGAAGGCATCCATGGCACGCGTACAAAAGAAGAAGGATAAGGGAGAGGTTTTCAAGGCGTCCATACCCCTGTTTGATCATAGGGGAAAAGAGATAGACACCCTCGCATTGAACAAGGAGCTCTTTACCGGCAAGGTGCACCAGGGGGCGCTCCACCAGGCCATCGTGGCGTATAATGCAAACCAAAGACAGGGGACGGCTTCCACAAAGACAATAAGCGAGGTATCGGGCGGCGGGAAGAAGCCGTGGGCGCAGAAGGGATCGGGGAGGGCGAGGCACGGGACCATAAGGTCTCCGCTCTGGCGGCATGGGGGCATTATATTCGGACCTCATCCGAGGGACTATCGCCAGCGCATCCCAAAGAAGATAAAGAGGCTCGCGCTCATCTCGGCGCTCAACTCAAAATTGAGAGAGAAGAACATCATGGCCATTGACTCCCTGCATGTCGACGAGCCAAAGACCAAGAAGTTCAGGGTGATTCTCGACGCGCTCAAACTCGAAGGAAAGACCCTCTTCATAGTCGATACCCTCGAAGAGGCGACGAGGAGGGCTTCGAGGAACATCCGGGAGGTTGCGATAACGAGCTACAGAGATTTCAGCGTCGCCGACTTGCTCGCGAGCAACAAGGTCGTCGTTGCACACGATGCGCTCGCGAAGCTCGAGGAGAGGTTGAGGGCCCAATGAAAGACCCGCAGGATGTAGTGAAGGCCTTGATCAGGACGGAGAAGGGTGCGAGCATGCTCCCGCAGAACAAGTACCTATTCTGGGTCGATCGGAACGTGAATAAGATCGAGATCAAAAAGGCCGTCGAAGACATATATAAGGTAAAGGTCTCTTCCGTCAACACGCTCGTGATGCGGGGCAAGGTGAGACGGGTGCGATATCAGATAGGGAAGACGGCTGACTGGAAGAAGGCAGTCGTTACGCTCAAGGAAGGGAACAAGATAGACGTCGCGACATAAGGCGGATGCGTTCACATGGGATTGAAGAAATTTAAACCTACGACAGATTCATTGCGGTGGACCGTGATCCCCACCTTTGACGAGATCACGAAGTCGAGGCCGGAGAAGGCGCTCCTGAAGGCGCTGCGCAAGTCCGGGGGGAGGAACGTCTACGGGCGCATCACGATCAGGCACAGGGGCGGCGGACATAAGCAGATGTACAGGATCGTCGATTTCAGGCGGGACAGGCTCGACGCCCCCGCGAAGGTGCTCGCCATAGAATACGATCCGAACAGGGCGAGCAGGATAGCGCTCATACAGTATGCCGACGGCGAGAAGAGGTACATCATCGCGCCGGAAGGGTTGAAGGTTAACGACGAGGTGGTCTCAGGCAAGACGTGCGAAATAAAAGTGGGGAATTGCATGCCGCTCGCGGGTATCCCTCCAGGGATCCCCATATGCAACGTCGAGATGCGCAAGGGCTCAGGCGGTATCATAGCGAGGTCCGCGGGGAACTCGTGCGTCATTATGGCGAAGGAAGGCGACTGGGCGCATGTAAAGCTGCCGAGCGGAGAAATTCGATTGGTGAGCGTGGATTGTTTCGCGACCATCGGACAGGTGGGGAATATAGACCATGATTCGGTCTCGATCGGCAAGGCGGGAAGGTCGCGGTGGATGGGAAAAAGGCCGTATTCACGAGGAGTCGCCAAGAACCCGCACGACCACCCCATGGGCGGGGGAGAGGGCAAATCGAGCGGGGGCCGGCACCCGACAACGCCGTGGGGCAAGAAGACAAAAGGGTTAAAGACGCGAAAACGAAAGCTTTCGGATAAGTACATCCTAAAGAGGAGACGGTAGGAGGGGCTATGTCGAGGTCGACCAAAAAAGGGCCTTTCGTCGATGAGAAGTTGCTCATGAAGGTGCAAAAGGCCGCGCGGTCAGGTGACCGAAAACCGATAAAGACCTGGGCGAGGAGGTCCACGATCTCTCCGGAGTTCGTAGGCGTTACCTTCTCCGTGTACAACGGCAAGAAATTCTTACCTGTGTATGTGACCGAGAATATGGTAGGGCATAAACTGGGGGAGTTTTCGCCGACGCGGGTCTTCAAGAGGCACGGGGCGGCGACCGAGGTCTCTTCGGAGCTCACGTAGGGCAGGTGTACAATAACGAGGAATGCTGACATTCCGATGCTTTGGCCACACTCGGCATAATTCGCGAATAACCAAAGAAGAGGTGTCATGATCGCAAAAGCGAAAGCGCGGTACCTGAGGATCACCCCGCGCAAATTTAGGCAGATCATCCCCTTGGTAAAGGGGAGGCGCGTCGAAGAGGCGATCGCGATCCTCGCGTCCGTCAACAAGAGGGCGTCGGTCTATGCGAGCGATATCCTGAAATCTGCTCTCGCGAGCGCGAAGAGGCTGCGCAAGGATGTCGACACCTCGAGCCTCTACGTTACGAAGATGATTGCAGACTGCGGTCCCATGCTCAAGCGGTTTCGCGCCGCGTCGATGGGAAGGGCTGTCATGGTGAGGAAGAGGACCTGTCACATCACGGTCGAACTTGACGAGGTCAAGACAAAAAGTGCCGAAATGCCGCACGCGCCTCACAAAGCTGGAAGGAAAAAAGGATAGTATATGGGGCAGAAGGTACATCCGTACGGTTTTAGAGTGGGATACCTCTATGATTGGAAGTCCCGCTGGTTCGCGAATAGGAAGGACGTGCCGAAGCTGCTGATCGAGGACACGAAGATCAGGAAGTACGTCAAAAAGTCCCTGTCGTCGGCAGCCGTCTCAAAGATCGAGATCGAGCGGGCGAGCAATAAGGTGAAGGTCTTTATCTTCACGGCGAGGCCGGGCATGATCATCGGCCACCGAGGGGCAGAGATAGAGAAGCTGAGGGAAGCGCTGCAGCTGATGACCCAGAAGGAGATGGAGGTAGATATACGGGAGATAAAGAATGCCGCTCTCGATGCACAGCTCGTCGCCGAGAATATTACGTTCCAGATCGAAAAACGCATCCCTCACAAACGGACTATGAAGAAGGCGGTCCAGTCCGCATTGGACGCGGGCGCCCAGGGCGTCAAGATTCTGTGCGGGGGGAGGCTCGGGGGCGCTGAGATAGCGCGCCGCGAGAGCTACAGGATCGGAAAGATACCTGCGCAGACCCTCAGGGCGGACATAGATTACGGGTTTGCAGAGGCGTTCACGACCTATGGATTGATAGGGGTCAAGGTCTGGATCTACAAGGGTGATAAGGTCCTCGATAAGCCAAAGGAAGAAGTGGAGGGTAAGGCCGCGAAGGCGTAGGGCCGAGCGCGGAGTGCCGGGAGGTGGATGACGTATGCTGATGCCGAAGAGGGTAAAATTCAGGAAGTATCACCGCGGGAGGCTCACCGGGTCGAGTTTCAGGGGGTCGACCCTGAGCTTCGGAGAGTTCGGCCTGAAGGCGCTCGAGAATGCGTGGGTGACGGACCGGCAGATAGAAGCTTCGAGGGTGACTCTCATGAGACACGTGAAACGCGGCGGAAAGGTATGGATACGGATCTTCCCGGACCTGTCGGTGAGCAAGAAGCCCGCTGAAACGAGGATGGGTAAAGGAAAAGGCGCCCCCGACCATTGGGTCGCAGTGGTAAAGAAGGGCAAGGTCTTGTTTGAGATGGAGGGGATACCTCTGGAGTTGGCAAGGGAGTCCCTGAGGCTCGCTGCGCATAAGCTTCCCATCAGAACGAAATTCATCACGAGGACGGCCGCATAGCCATGCTCACGCCGAACGAGATCAGAAATATGACGGGCGACGAGATACTGCGCAAGGTGGCAGACCTGAAGAAGGAGCTCTACAACCTCAGGGTCGAGGCCAAATCCGGAAGGATAGAGAAACCGCATAAGATCCGACTTACCAGGCGGGATATCGCGCGGTGCGAAACTATCCTGAAGGAGATGGAGCGCGCTGGGTCGAAGAGGACGGACGATGCAGGAACAGGCACGGAATAAGCGCAAAGGAAGAGTCGGTGTCGTGGTAGGCGATGCGATGGATAAGACAATCACCGTGAAGGTGGATAGGGCCTATCACCATGCGATGTACAGCAGGATCATGAGGACCTCCAAGAAGTTCAAGGTCCACGACGAGAAGGAGACCGCGAAGGTGGGGGACGTCGTGCGGATACAGGAGACGAGGCCTCTATCGAAGACCAAGAGGTGGCGCCTCGTGGAAGTCGTAAAGAAATCAACGTAGAGAGCCCCGCGCACGTGAGGGTTATCCGCCTTCGCGCTTCTGTGCTCAATCGTTGGCATGCGCTTCGGCGGAGGTCGCTTCGCAGAGGCGAATCGAAGATGCAAAAAGAAAGGTACTGCGGGCATTCCCGCAGGGCTCCGTTATGATATATATGAGGACGATTTTGGACGTGGCCGATAATACCGGTGCGAAGAGGGCATCGTGCATCGGTGTCCTCCACAGGGGCAATCGAAGATATGCAGACGTAGGCGATGTCATCACCTGTAATATAAAAGAGGCCACCCCGGACGCTATTGTGAAACAGCACGAAGTGGTGCAGGGCGTCGTGGTAAGGACCAGGTTCCCGGTAAGGAGGCCCGATGGCAGCTACGTGCGGTTCGACCGGAACGCCATTGTCATCATCGATAATCAGCTCAATCCCCGTGGCACCAGGGTGTTTGGCCCTGTAGCGAGGGAATTGAGGGACAAGAATTTTATGAAGATAATTTCGCTCGCACCCGAAGTGATATAAAAGTGCAAAGTGTTCCGCCTCTGGCGGAAAGGTGTAAAGACATGAATAAGATAAAAAAGAATGATACCGTCGTTGTGCTGAGCGGCAGGGATAGAGGCAAGACGGGAAGGATCTTCAGGGTTTTTGGGGGAGAGGGAAAGGCCCTCGTCGAGGGGATCAACTACGTAAAGAAGCACACGCGCAAGACCTCCAAAGACAGCCAGACGGGCGGCATCATTCAAAAGGAGAGCCCGATAAGTCTCGCAAACCTCGCGGTCTTCTGCAAGACATGCAAAAAGGCCTCGAAGGTGGGCGTGAGCATATTGGGAGACGGGACCAAGTCGCGATATTGTAAGCGATGCAAAGAGGCGCTCTAGCGATGGCATATACGCCGAGGTTGTTGGAGAGATACAGGCGGGAGATCGTGCAGGAGCTCGCGAAGAAGTTTGGCTATAGAAATGCGCTCGAGGCCCCGCGGCTGAAGAAGGTCGTGGTGAACATCGGTCTTGGGGAGGCGGTCCAGGACATAAAATTCCTTGAGTCGGCCCAGGAAGAGCTCGCGATGATCACAGGACAGCGTCCCGTCGTAACGAGGGCTAAAAAAGCGATCGCGAACTTTAAGATCAGGCGAAACCTTCCCATCGGATGCAAGGTGACCCTGAGGCGCGCGATGATGTATGATTTTCTCGACAGGCTCATCAATATCGTGGTGCCGAGGATCAGGGATTTCAGGGGGCTTAACCCGGACTCTTTCGACAAGAGCGGGAACTATTCGTTCGGCCTCACCGAGCAGACGATATTTCCCGAGATCGATCCCGACAAGGTCATTAAGGTCCACGGGATGGACATCGCGATCGTGATGGATGCAAAGACCAAAGAGGAGGGATTTGAGCTCCTAAGGCTCTTCGGCATGCCGTTCGCGAAAACGAAGCAGTTAACCTAAAGAAGAAAATGGCAAAGACGTGTTTGATAGTAAAGGCTTCGAGACCACCGAAGTTCAAAGTGCGGCGGTACAACCGATGTCAGCTCTGCGGCAGGCCGCGAGGTTTCATCCGCAGGTTCGGGCTGTGCAGGATATGCTTCAGGGAGAAGGCTTTGCGCGGGGAGATCCCGGGCATTGTCAAGGCGAGCTGGTGAGATCCCTGTGTCCGCGCGCGTTAAGGCGCGCAGGCGCGCTTCGCACGCACTACATCGCTACACGAAAGGAACTGAATGGCACTTAGCGATCCTATCGGAGACATGTTGACGATCATAAGGAATGCGAGTTCCGCCGAGAAAGAGGTGGCGGAAGCCAAGAACTCGACGCTCAGTGAAGAGATCCTCAAGATCCTCAAGAAGGAATTTTTCATCTCGAATTACAAGCTGATCAAGGACAACAAGCAGGGTATCCTCAGAATATACCTGAGGTACGGGAAGGACAAGGTGCCCGCGATCGAAGGTTTGCGGAGGATCTCCAGACCCGGCCTCAGGGTCTATCGTTCAAAAGAGAAGCTGCCCACGGTATGCGGCGGGCTGGGCATCGCGATACTCTCCACTTCGAAAGGCCTGATGACGGATAAGGGAGCGAGGGACGCGGGAGTCGGAGGGGAAGTAATATGCTACGCATGGTGACATATGTCGAGAATCGGTAGAAAGCCGTTAGAGATACCGAAGGACGTAAAGATAGCCGTTTCAGGAGGGGTCGTCACCGTTGAGGGGCCGAAAGGCAATCTCACCTACGCGGCGCCTCCGCGCTTTCAGGTTGAGGTCAAGGAGGGTAAATGTTTTGTATCGCGCCCTTCTGACACGAAGGCCCACAAGGCCATACACGGACTTATCCGCAGCCTCATTAATAACATGATAATCGGTGTCACGAAAGGGTACGTGAGGGAGCTCGAGATATCGGGCGTCGGCTTTAAGGCCCAGGCCCAGGGCAAGGTCTTGAGCCTCACGTTGAGTTACACGCACCCCATCGAGTATGCGATCCCCGAAGGCATTACGATCGAAACGCCGAAGCCCATCTCGATCGTCGTAAAAGGGATCGATAAGGGAAAGGTGGGGCAGGTAGCCGCAGAGATACGGGCGTACTATAAGCCGGAACCCTATAAGGGGAAGGGCATAAAGTATGCGGGAGAGTATGTGCGCCGTAAAGCAGGGAAGGCCGTGGTGGGCGCAGGGGGTGCCGGCGGCGGTGCGGGATAGGTGAAGGGGTTGAGCTGACGATGGGAATTACGAAGTGGCTGAGAGAAGAGGGTAGGGTAAAAAGGCACAGGCGTATACGGAAAAAGATCGTCGGGACCGCAGAGAGGCCGCGGCTGTGCGTGTACAGAAGCCTGAACCATATGTATGCGCAGCTCGTCGACGACACCAAGGGAACAACACTCATGACCGTTTCCACGAGAAGCCCGGACTTGAAGGACAAGATCAAGGCAGGTGGAAATGTGAAGGCGGCAACAGTGGTCGGCGAGGTGCTCGCGGAACGGGCGCTCGGCAAGGGGCTCACGAAAGCGGTCTTCGATAGGGCCGGCTATCACTATCACGGAAGAGTCAAGGCGTTAGCCGAGGCAGCAAGGAAAAAGGGACTTCTATTTTAGGCACGAGAGAGGAGCGGAAGATTGGCAGACGAAACTACGAATAACAATAAAGCGGTCGTTGGCGAAGAGAAAAAGGTCGAAACGCGGAAGCGCATGCCCAGGTACACCCGAGGCCCCCGCAGAGAAGAGTCAGGGGGGCAGGAGTTCATTGAGAAGGTGGTTGCCATAAAGAGGGTCTCGAAGGTAGTCAAGGGAGGAAGACGGTTTCATTTCAATGCGCTCGTAGTCGTCGGTGATGGGAACGGTACGGCAGGCCTCGGTTTTGGCAAGGCGAATGAAGTGTCAGAGGCGATCCGCAAGGGGCTCAATGATGCGAAGAAGAGCTTTTTCAAGGTGCCCATGAGGGGCACGACGATACCCCATGAGATCATAGGGCATTTCAAGGCGGCGAGAGTGCTCCTGAAACCCGCCGTTCCAGGTACCGGTGTCATCGCGGGCGGTGCAGTGAGAGCGCTGTGCGAGGCGTCCGGGATAAAAGACATCTTGACCAAAAGCCTTGGTTCTGCGAATGCGATAAATGTTCTAAAGGCCGCTGTTGATGGCCTGAAGAGGGTAAGGCTTTCAAGGGATACCGGATCAGGAAAAGAGGACGAGCCCAGTGAAGGTGAATGAGATCGGCGCTCCGCGCGGAGCGAGCAGAAAGACTAAAAGACGCGGAAGGGGTTCCGGCTCAGGGCACGGAAAGACGTCTTGCAGGGGCCATAAAGGGGCCCGTGCGAGGTCAGGGGTCACGACGCGGCCTGGATTCGAAGGCGGCCAGATGCAGCTCATACGCCGGCTCCCAAAGAGGGGCTTCAATTCACTATTTGGCGAGCCTTTTCAAGTCGTCAATGTCGGGAGCCTGAACAGGTTTGAGAAGGATTCACACGTGGGGCCTGAGGAATTAAAGGCAGCGGGACTCGTGACGAGCGCAAAACGACCCGTCAAGATACTGGGCGACGGCACTTTGTCCGAGATACTCACCATAAAGGCGCACGCTGTTTCGGGGAGCGCAAAGAAGAAGATCGAAGCCTTGGGTGCGAAGTTCGTGTATCTCGTGAAACCCGAGGTTGTGAGCGAAGCGAGAGCAGCGCGCGCGGCTCGCGATCTCGCGAAGGCCATCAGGTCAAAGAAACCCGAGGCCGCAAAACCGCAGGAGAAGCCGGCCAAGGTCAAGAAACCCGAGGCTGCAAAACCGCAGGAGAAGCCGGCCAAGGCCGAGAACGCCGAGGCCGAAAAGACGCAGAAGCAGCCTCCTGCAAAGGGCCAAGAGAAGGACGAAAGACACGAGAAGGAAGAGAAGCCTTGAAAAGGCTTCAATGGATTAATCCCGAGGGACAATGCTAGAGGCGTTTGCGAATACTATCAAAATTCCGGACTTGAGGAAAAAGGTGCTCCTCACGCTCGGGATGATCGCCATTTACAGGGTGGGCGCCTACATACCTACTCCGGGGATCGACGGCCTTCGTCTGGCGCAGTTCTTTTCGAACGTTGCGAGGACACAGGGCGGGACGCTCTTTGGCATAATGAATATGTTTTCCGGAGGAGCGATATCCCGTTTGACGATATTTGCGCTCGGGATCATGCCGTACATATCAAGCTCCATCATCATACAGCTCCTCACCGCAGTTATCCCTGCGCTCGAGAAACTCGCGAAAGAAGGCGAGGCGGGGCATAAGAAGATAATCCAGTATACGCGGTACGGCACCGTTGCGCTCGCGGCAGTACAGTCGTTCTTCATCGCTCTGTGGCTCGAGAATCCGGCAAGGTTCCAGGGGCTGCAGATAGTTCAGTATCCCGGCTGGCCGTTCCGGATTTTAACGGTGATAACCCTCACGAGCGGCACCGCGTTCATCATGTGGCTAGGTGAGCAGATACAGGAATACGGCATAGGAAACGGGATGTCCCTCATCATCACCGCCGGCATCATATCGAGAGTGCCCACCGCACTCTATCAGGTCTGGGCGCTCGCCTCTCCGTTCGCTCCGGAGAAGGCCCAGCTCGACCTCATCACTTTGCTCCTCATGGTGGTGATGCTCGTCGCGGTCGTGGTTGCGGTGATCGTGATCACTCAAGGGCAGAGGAAGATCCCGATTCAATATGCCAAGAGGGTCATAGGCAGGAAAGTCTACGGCGGGCAGAGCACGTATATACCCTTGCGCGTGAATCAGCCGGGCGTCATCCCCATCATATTCGCCCAAAGCATCATACTGTTTCCGGCGACGATCGCGGGGTTCGTGCAAAACAAGTTTCTCCAGTCCCTCGCCACATCGCTCATGAAGGGAGAGTGGGTCTACAATTCGCTCTATGCGCTCTTGATAATATTCTTTTCATACTTCTATACCGCTATCACGTTCAACCCTATAGACGTGGCCGACAACATGAAGAAGTACGGCGGTTTCGTCCCCGGGGTGAGACCCGGGAGGCAGACGGCCGAATATATGGATTTTATCATGACGAGGATCACGTTTCCCGGCGCACTGTTTTTGGCGGTGATCGCGGTGCTCCCAAGCCTCATAAGCGGTGGGCTCAAGATCCCGTATCTCGTCGCGAGCTTTTTCGGCGGGACGGGACTCTTGATCATCGTGGGCGTGATGCTCGATACGATGAAGCAGATCGAGTCGCATCTCCTGATGAGGCACTACGAAGGTTTTATGAAACACGGCAAGTTGAGGGCGCGCCGGTAAGAGAGGGAGGGCATAAGTTGAGACTGGTGCTGCTCGGGCCGCCCGGTGCGGGAAAAGGGACACAGGCGAAGGTGCTTTCAGATAGATATGCGATACCTCACATATCGACGGGAGATATCCTGAGAGAGGCCGTCAAGAACGGAACGCAGGTGGGGAAGCAGGCAAAGGCCTACATGGACAGGGGAGAGCTCGTTCCCGATACAATCGTGAATCAGATCGTCGTGGAGCGGATAGGTCTTCCCGACGCGAAGAAGGGGTTCATACTCGACGGGTTCCCGCGCACGGAGGCCCAGGCCGAGAACCTCGATCGGTCGCTTAAGGCGCTCGGGATCGTACTGGATATGGTGATCTACTTCGAGACCTCGAACCGCGTGGCCATAGAGCGTCTCTCGGGAAGAAGGGTGTGCAGGAAGTGCGGCGCGAATTTCCATATTAAGAACATACGGCCAAAGGTAGAAGGGGTATGTGATCACTGCGGCGCAGAGCTGTTCCAAAGGCCGGACGATGCGGAAGGGACCGTGAGGAACAGGCTCGTCGTCTACGAACGAGAGACAAAAGAACTCGTCGACCACTACGCGAAGAAGGGGACCCTGAGGAAGGTATCGGGCGATCTCAACGTGGACGATGTCTTTCTTATCCTGTCGAAGATGTTCAAGGACGAGGGGCTTGTGTGATCACTTTGAAATCCAGGGAAGAGCTTGGTGCGATCAGGCGCGCAGGACGGATCGCGCGGAGAGTCCTGGAGAGGATGGCAGAGCTCATAAAGCCCGGTATTGCGACCCTTGAGCTCGACAGGATCGCGGAAGAGATCATCAGGAGCCATAAAGCCGTCCCCGCCTTCAAGGGATATAAAGGATTTCCTGCGAGCATCTGCACCTCGGTGAACGAGGTGGTCGTTCATGGAATACCCTCGAAGCGCGTGCTCAAAGAGGGCGATATCATAAGCATCGACGTGGGCGTAGCGCTCGACGGGTATTTCGGGGATGCGGCCGAAACGGTTGCCGTGGGTGAGATAGGCCGCGACGCCCGGAGGCTCTTGGAGGTGACGCGGCAGGCGCTCGCGATCGGTATCGGCGAGGC
>CAYHAE010000056.1:0-12744 GCA_964354545.1 uncultured Planctomycetia bacterium | reverse complement strand
TATGGCGGTTCTCCTCGGCGTGCAGATGGTCGCCCATGAATTGGGCCATGCGACGGCCAATTATCTCGTATCCGGCGTATGGCCTCAGATGGAACTCGATATCTTCCATCTCAGAGGGGTCGTGGTGAGTACGCTCGATCAGGGACCTCTCAGCGCGATCGGTTCCTTGATCGGCCGCGATATATCAGAAGCAGTCATAAGTGTCTCGGGTACAATCTTCGAATTTATCTTCGCTGTCGTGCCGGCATTCGTAGTTGCGCGCATCGCTTACAGGGTGACGCGGGCGAAAGGTACGGCCCTGAAATGGATCGGGTTAACGAAGCGGACTTTGGCAGAATTCGGTGTTATCGGCGTACTCACAGGATATGCGAATACGCTCAACGCCATCGCGCTGGCGCCGACATGGTCAGACTGGGGGAGGGTCTTCCACGATTTCCACCTCTCTCCGTGGCCTTATGCATTCTCCTATCTGATTGCAAGCGTGTCGGTCCTGGTCTTGTCAGGAAAAGCGGTTGCGTCGCGCCTTCCTGTCCGTGCGACGGTATCCGGCGCTCCTGCCGCATCTATCACCTCCGGACCATCTCGTATTTCACGCGGAGAGGGCATTCTCGCTCCCGTACGTGCCCCTTCGGGGCAGGCTACGAAAAGTGAGACTCGCGAAGCGCGGGCCTCCCCTACGGGGACGCCTACGACAGGTGAAGCTCCCGGGAGGCAGTCGACGAGCGGGACTTCTGGTCCCGAAATGAAGGTGAGCGGAACGAGGACGGGAGAAGAGTACACGGTGAGATGGAGGGAGTTGGGCAGGGGAAGGGTGATCGAGGCGTTCGACTCATCCCAGAATGTCGTGGGCACGATGGTCTTCGAGATGAGCCAGAGAGGGGCGGTGATCCACACCGTCGGTGTCGATGAGCCGCACAGGAGACAGGGGCTCTTCCGCGCGATGATGAGGATGCTTGGAGGCATGTGCCCTTCGGACGTGACGACGCTCTCCGGAACGATCGACAACGTGGAGACGCTCGAGGCCCTCTACGCCTATCTGCCGGAGAGGTTCAAGACGACGCCTATCGAGGAGCTCTATCGAGCAGAGCTTAAGAATTGGATCCGTGTCATGTGGACCGCGGCGGCGAGGCCCGAACAGGAGATCGCCTCGCTCCAGGCAAATGACGATATCGACGAGCTCACGCGGATGTACGACGCGTGCGAGGATAAAAGGGGCCCTGACAAAGCGGCTGAGATCTACACACGGCTTCTCAGGACCCAGATAAAGTATGCGATCTCGCCTGACGAGCCGGGCAGCATCTCGATACCGCAGTCCGTGATCGCCGAGACGCCGCTCGGAAAGGGATTTATCGAGGCAGGGTTCTCAGACCTCGCGGTATACGAAGGCGAGTATGGCTCCATAATTATCATCCACGGCAGGCGTCCCCATCCGGCACACGGCGGGGCCCGCCAGCTGCCTTCGGGAGCGCCTGTTCAGGGGCCGCAGCAGACCCGAGGCTCGACGAGCGGAGCGCCGCTATCATTCACCGCGCCCTATCTTGAGGACGTGGAGAGCCGCTTAATCGCGTTAGAGGCGGAACCCGAAACAGCAAAAGAGGTTGCGGAGGTATTGCGCCAGGGGTTGCGCGACGAAGAAGACCGCTGGTTCTATTCGCGCCTGGTAAGGCTCCTTGGGATAGACGATGTGCGGCAATCCGGGACTGGACCGAGAGCATATTATCGGCGAGTCCCGTTGACCAAAGACGATGCACGGCTGCAGAGGCTTATCAACGCGGTCACGCCTGTATACGAATTCGATAAAGACGGCACCCTGGATAAGCCGGACATATCTTTACAGGAAGCAAGCGCACGACGCCTGGCCCGTCTCATCGCGAACGGCAGAAAGATCGGTTACATCACCGCAAAAGCGATAGAGGAACTCGCTCTGCTAAAGAAAGGTCCCGCGGAGCTCTATGCGCCGCTGCGGAACGCGGTCATCGCTGAGATGCGCAACGAGGGTTGGGGAGAGCAGTCAGAGGAAGTCGCCGATGACCTGCTCACGGACCTCTGCGAACTCTTCCTGGATACCGCAATGACAAGGCTTCTTCCGAGACACGGCGCAAAGACGCAGCATGAGCTCGATATCGATCCTGATTTCCAGCGTGGCCTCCCAGATGAAGTTGTCGCTGAAATAGAGGACAAAATCACCTACCACGGCCCCCACACACCTTATATGCCACTCTATCATACCTTGAATGCGCAAAAGGAATCATTGCGAGCGCAGGGCTTTGGTGAGTTTGTTGAATTACCGAGACTCCGCGTCTACTCCATGGATATACCCGAAGGAAGCCGTTTAAGAGAAAAATTCGGCCCACGCGTTACTACCAAGTTGCTCTATAGACCTTTTGGCGATACCCGTCTTCCTGAAAGAGGGAGTCCCGCATATGAGGCGATCTTGAAGGCGCGCGAAGCAGTCGTGGAAGTATTGCGCAAGATGTTCGATGAGATGCATGCATACGGCTCCCTGCGTGACACTGCGATCATTCCTGTGATCCCAGGACGGAGCGCGATCGATCTGAATATGAGTATATGTCAGGAAAGGAGACCATTCGCCGAAGCGATGAAGCATGAGCCGTTCGCCCCGTTTGAGGTTGGCAGGTATGAGAGGATCCAGAAAGATCGAGCGGTCGCGCATCAGGCGGCGCTCGGCCACAGGATCGTATATTATTTCGATAACGAAGCGCTCGCCGGGAATGGCCTGGCGGTCACCCAGAGGTTGATGGTAGAGCCCATCAAGGGGTTGAGGCTCCGCATCTTTGCCGCTGACTTAAAACAGCACGACACGATAGAGCGGGGTTCGGTCCAGCCGTACCGGAATATCGGTGGCGCAATGCATGGAACGGCTGCGTACCCGGAAAGGGTAGTCGAAGAATTCCGCGGTTCACAACGCGTAAGTCTGGACCGGATCAAGGGCCTTACCTATATAGGAGGGGAAGAGGACGGGGTCGCCGCATACCTGGATCGAGAGATCGCGGGGATAGAAGAAGCAAAGACGACCGCCGGCCAGGGGCGCGCCTCAACGAGCGGACGCCATAAGTCGACTAAGGTCGAGGTCCAGGCACGGAGGGACGCGCTTCTGGGTATCCTGGATGGGTCAGATGCACCCATGACCCCATCCCAGCTCGCTGAGAGGCTGCGGAGTATAGAAGGATATGACGATGTCAAAGCGAATACGGTCCGTGACGACATCCGTCGCGATAGCCGTCTTTCGTCTCATCCTAAGCTAGAGGTGAAAGAGGTCGATAAAATCGCGGTCCAGGCGCGGAGGGACGCGCTTCTGGGTATCCTGGATGGGTCAGATGCACCCATCACCGTAGCCCACCTCACTAAGAGACTGAAGGCACAGGAAGGATATGAAGATGTCAACGAAAGAGCGGTCCGTGACGACATCAGTCTCGATAGCCGTCTTTCGTCTCATCCTAAGATAGAGGTGAAAGAGGTCGATAAAAGGCCTCAATCATATGTCCAGGCACGGAGGGACGCACTTCTGGGTATCCTGGATGGGTCAGATGCACCCATCACCTCATCCCAGCTCGCAGAGAGGCTGCAGAGTATAGAAGGATATGGCGATGTCAAAGAGGATACGGTTCATAACGACATCAGTCTCGATAGCCGCCTTTCGTCTCATCCTAAGCTAGAGATGAAAAAGGTCGATAAAAGGCCTCAATCATATGTCCAGGCGCGGAGGGACGCGCTTCTGAGTATCCTGGATGGGTCAGATGCACCCATCACCGTAGCCCACCTCACTGAGAGACTGAAGGCGCAGGAAGGATATGAAGATGTCAACGAAGGAGCGGTTCGTGACGACATCCGTCACGATAGCCGTCTTTCGTCTCATCCTAAGATAGAGGTGAAAGAGGTCGATAAAAGGCCTCAATCATATGTCCAGGCACGGAGGGACGCACTTCTGGGTATCCTGGATGGGTCAGATGCACCCATCACCTCATCCCAGCTCGCAGAGAGGCTGCAGAGTATAGAAGGATATGGCGATGTCAAAGAGGATACGGTTGGTAACGACATCAGTCACGATAGCCGCCTTTCGTCTCATCCTAAGCTAGAGATGAAAGAGGTCGATAGAGCCGCGGTCCAGGCACGGAGGGACGCGCTTCTGGGCATCCTGGATAGGTCAGTTACACCCATCACCCAATCCCAGCTCACAGAGAGGCTGCGGAGTATAGAAGGATATGGCGATGTCAAAGAGGATACGGTCCGAAACGACATCCGTCGCGATAGCCGTCTTTCGTCTCATCCTAAGCTAGAGGTGAAAGAGGTCGATAAAATCGCGGTCCAGGCACGGAGGGACGCGCTTCTGGGCATCCTGGATAGGTCAGTTACACCCATCACCCAATCCCAGCTCACAGAGAGGCTGCGGAGTATAGAAGGATATGGCGATGTCAGAGAGTATACGGTTCGTAGCGACATCAGTCTCGATAGCCGTCTTTCGTTTCATCCTAAGATAGAAATTAAAGCCTACCGCACCTTGACCTCTCGTCAGGATCAGGGTCGACTCCCGGACGAATCGAGGGGGTCGACGACCGGAGCGCCGGCCGCAGGGCTGCCGCAGCAAGTATATCAAATGGTTGACAAGCTCAGCAAAGATATCGTCACGAAAGGCCCCGGCGACGAAGTGGAACCGGTTGAAAGTTATGCAGCCGCGGCGCTCTTCAACATCAAGTTCTGGATAACCGATTCGGGGACAAAGGTCGGAGACGTCCGGAGCGAGATCTCGCGTATCATCAGGGCGTTGGATTATACCTTATGGCTCAAGAGGTCCGTTATACCCAAGGCGCTGGGAGCGATCGGCCTTGTCATCATGAAACAGGCCTTCCTTATATCGATAGCGCCCAATGTTAATTTAACAGGGCTCGTCTCATCCGCGCTCGAACATCCTGAGTTCAGTAGCGATCGAGTCGGGGACATACGAAATAGGCTCGCCGATATCGATTCGCTCATAGCGGCGCTCGACAACGACGCGGACTTTTCACTCGCAAAAGAAGAAGCAAAGACGACCGCCGGCCAGGGCCGCGCATCCCCTACGGGGACGCCTACGACAGGTGAAACTCCTGGGAGGCAGTCGACGAGCGGTAGGGATGTCTTTGACATACCTGCTGACGACCTACTCCACATGGTGAACTTTGGCTTCCTGGTGCACCATGTCGACAGGGCGACAGCGATCAATGTGAGGCTGGGCGAAGAGCTCGGCTTGAGTGCGCCTCAGTTGCACCTGTTACACTATGCCTCACTGCTCCATGACGTCGGGGCAGGCGTGCGCGGCCAGCATGAAGAGGAATTCTTCGATCTCTCACACAGGCTCGTCGCCGCGTTCCAGGACAGGAAGAGCGTCTCCATAAAGATGGCGACGGATCTCCTCCTCGCTCGCCAGGCCGAGCAAGAGGGCGTGCCTCTCGAATCGCTGGACTTTGACGCGCGATATCAACTCTTCAGGAGAGGTCTCGTAGGTATTGTAGGAAAGGAGCTGAACGGCATCGAGGAAGCAGTCGCCCGCTCGCTCTTCGACGTGCCTGAGAATTCGCTCAGGATACTAAGGGAAATGGGCATACAGATACCAAAGGATCTGGAGGTCCTCCTCAAATACCACATCGACTACCAGGCGTTTATGAAAGACCTCCCGCAGTTCGAGGGGGAGCTGACCCAGCCCGCCGAGGTGATGAGGCTTCTCGTCTCGATCCTCTTCCTCACCGATATCTTCGAGCATGGCAACAACAGGCGCACCCAGATCGAGCAGAGGAAGAAGCCCCGCGTCGAGAACTTCCCGGAGACCATCGAGTTCATAGAGGACAAGTTCCGCGCAAGCGGTATCGCCGATAGGCGCGCGGTCGATGCGCTCACGGCGCTCATACGAAAGAGGGACCCGCGGCTCCTTGAGATCGTAGCCGCCTCGCGGGAGAGTGCCGAGCTCATGCCTGAGGACGTCGCATTCATCGAATCGGGCGGCCGCGGCTCCCCTTCGGGGACGCCTACGACAGGCAAAGCTCCTGGGCGGCAGTCCTCCTCAGGCAGTGACATGGAGGACGGCGACTTACAGACAAAGCAGCAAGGTCGCCAGTCGACGAGCGGGAGCGTACAGAGGACCCCATCGGAGGCGGCAGAGTCGTTTGCGAAGGAGATTATCACGGGGCTAAATTATTCGTTCTACAGCGCGGAATCCGAAGAGAAGGCGGAAGAGTTGGAGGGCCGCCTCAAGGCCATTCTGGTTGAATTGGAGCGCGGTCAACGCAATTGGTATTGGAATAACCTGACACCGGAAGCGAAGCCTATCGTCGCACGGCGGATCGCGTTAGCCGTCGATACGGCTGAGGATCTTCTTAAGTTATTTGATCCGCGCGAGGAAAGTGAAATTCAGGCTATTCTCGCATACGGTAGTTTCCTGTGGGGAGAAGAGGGGACTCCTCCGTCGGACGCGGATCTGATGGTAGTTCACCGGGGCAAAAGAGAGATCGGATGGCTTGATGAATATGGGCTCAACGTGCTCGATGGGATCCGGTACGCTCACTTTTCAAATGAACGGCTACCGCTGGAAATTCACCCAACCTACACTCGTGCTCTTAGATTCCGGAAGAAAATGAGAGGAGAGCTTGATCCTTTTTGGATGGTCATCCGTGGTTCCACGGTTACCGTCGCTGGAACCGTGGACATGCACGCGGTGCCGGTCATCGTTGATGAGTATTTCTGGGTAGCCTCGGATCTCCTTGATAAGGCGAAAGAGTACTTGGACGATCTATCAAGAGGTGGGCGCCGGGGTGATCACGAAACCAGCATGTTAGAGCGCAAGGCCATGCGCCGTTTAATCGAGGCGAACTTTGTCCTTGCCGAAATCGCAAGGCAGAATGGCGTGGATCTTTCCGCGTCCGAAGAGACAAAGGCCATCCAGAAAATCGTTGATATCTTTAACGATCATCTCAGTGGGAAAACGCAGTCAACGTTGCATGAAATAGAACTCACGTTCAACAGCCTGAAAGCGGCTTATGTGGCGGCCAACAAAGCATTTGATAAACTTCAACAGGATCAAGTCCCGAGTGAGTCGAGGGGCTCCCCTTCGGGGACGGCTACGACAGGCAAAGCTCCTGGGCGCCAGTCGACGAGCGGAATAGCCGCTTCGTTCACCGCACCCTATCTTGAGGACGTGGAGAGCCGCTTAACGGCATTGGAGGCAGAGCCTAAGATAGCGAAAGAGGTTGCGGAGGTATTACGCCAGGGGTTGCGCGACGAGGAGGACCACTGGTTCTACTCGCGCCTCGTGCGGCTCTTAGGTCTCACGGATGTCCGCCAGTCCCCTTCGGGGACGGCTACTCGTGGCGATGTTCGCAAGCGCCAGGCGGAAGAAGGCCCAAGGACATACTATCGGCGGGTAGCGTTCACCAAGGATGGCGCAAAGCTGCAAAGGCTCATCAACGCGGTCACACCCGTGTACGCATTCGATAAAGACGGGACCCTGGATATATCGGCCACATCCCTGCAGGAAGCGAGCGCGAGGCGCCTGGCCCGCCTCATCGCGAACGGCAGGAAGGTAGGTTACGTGACGGCAAAAGCGATACAGGAACTCGCCGAGATAAAAGACAGATTCACGCGGGGTCCCGTGGAACTCTATAAGCCGCTACGGAACGCGGTCATCGCCGAGATGCGCAATGAAGGGTGGGGCGAACAGTCAGAGGGTGCCGCCGATGACCTCCTCACGGACCTTTGCGAGCTATTCCTGGATACCGCAGCGACAAGGCTCCTCCCAAGGCGAGGCGCGAAGACGCAGCGCGAGCTCGATATCGATCCTGAGTTCCAGCGCGGTTTTCCGCAAAAAGTCGCGGACAGCGTGCGCGATCAACTCATCTACAGCCCGGACACACCCTATTCAGGTGTGCCTGTCGTACATCGTCCGCTCTATCAGGTTTTAGAGGCCCAGCGTGAGGCGCTGATCAGGCAGGGATTCGGCGATTATGTCACATCCCCAGTCTTCTACGTCTACGGTATGGATACTCCCGAAGGAAGCCGTTTGAGAGAGAGGTTCGGCAGCCGCGTTGTCACAAAATTCCTCTATAGACCGTTTGGCGACGAGACGAACGGCGCTCGTCTTCCCGAGAAAGGGACGCCTGCGTACGAGGCGGTCTATGAGGCCCGCAAAGAGGTCGCGGGGGTATTGCGCGGGATCTTTGATAACATGCACCTGTTCGGCCCGTTAGATGAATATGCAGTCATCCCTGTCCTTGCCGGAGAGGATGCTATCGACATAAATATGAATATTTGCGTAGAGACAAGGCCATTCGCTGAGACGCTGAGGCGCGAGCCTTTTGCGCAGTTCTATAGGTTCCTTGTCGGTAGATACGAAAGGGTCCAGAAGGACAGGGCGGTCGAGTATCAGGCGGCGCTGGGCCACAGGACAGTATATTATTTCGATAACGAAGCGCTCTCCGGGAACGGCTTAGCGGTCACCCAGCATTTGCTCCAGAGGCCCATAGAGGGATTAAGGCTTCGCGTCATCGCCGCTGATTTGAAGCAGCCTGAAAAAGTGGAAATGGTCCAGATCCAGCAGCATCGAAATATCGGAGGCGTAAGGCACGGACAAGCCACATATGAGGCAGAAGCCCCTGCCGATGAAGAACTTTGCCAGTTTGGAGCGATAAGTCCGGGCCGGATCGAGGGCCTTACCTATATAGGAGGGGAACAGAATGGGGTCGCTGCATACCTGGATGGGGAGATCGCGCGCATAGAAACTGCGAGGGCACCTGCTGCCGAAACCCGCGGCTCGACAAGCGGGACAGAAGGCCAAGGCGAAACGCTGACTCAGCTCTTCGATAAAGGGGTCACGGACCCGGACGTATTACAGAAGGCCCTGGAACGTCCGGATATAGGTGAGCGGGAGATCTCTTATGTGTTGCGTAGAATACGGGAACTGGGGAGCCAGGGGGCTGTCTATATACCTTTCCTGGAACGGGCGCTAGAGTCGTTTGATAATCTCGCTTCGACCGACCCCGCACGCGCCGATCGTATCTTCATACGTTTTGAAGTCCATGATGTCGTGCGCGCCGCGGCCGCGATGAAATCCGTTGAAGCCGGCCGCCTGTTCATCCGCGCGCTCAGGGCCCATCCCGATTTAATGAATCACGAGATCGCCGATGAAGCGTCCATGGGCCTCTTTGCCCTCTATCCGCGCACGCAGGTTGCGTCTTTAGTCGAGCCGCTCCTCGGCGAACCGATCGACAATACCGCATGGGCCAAGGTACATCAGATGCTTGACCACCCAGGGCTTCCCGCCATGCTCGCCTATCACCGGACAGTCACGCCGATGGACACCCCCTTCGGCCAGGAACTTCAGCGCGTGGTCGATGAACTGAACGCGCCGCTGCAGCAGGCGCTCGCCGCCGGGATCCGCTACTATCCGTTCGCGTGCGACGTCGCGTCCGACGTCGGGAGGCAGCTCATCGCGGAGCGTTTCGGAGACCGCGCGACGGTCGAGATCGACGGAGGGAACTTCGTCGATGAAGGCGTGCAGCACCACACGTGGCTTATCGTCATAGACCGCGCCACAGGCGATCGCTATTATTTAAGTTTTGTCGATGGACAGTTCTTCTGGACCCCTGGCCAGCCGCAGAGACAGTTTCAGGGGTCAGGGCCCTTGCCTGCCGGTGTCATGATCGAACCGGCCGTGAACCCCGAATATAAAGAATGGTATAGGAAGAACGGATGCGACTTCGCGGACCTGAAAAAGTTGCCCCCTGATAATGAGGAACGCTTCCTGCGCGAGCGCCTCGGCATGATCCGTGGCCGCAATGGCGCGATCTATCATGACCTGTTTGCCGGCGAACGTCGCGACAGAGAAGTTGCGGCGGTGCGCGAGGCGTATGATAACATCATTGCGAAGGGCGTCCGTGCTTCCACAAGCGGGACGGAAGGGCAGGGTGAGCGAAGCGGGCAGGAAAGCGCCGAGGCCGCCTTGTCTAAATATGAGAGACGATGGAGAGAGTTGTCTCCCAAAGCGAAGATAGACCTGATGACCGCGTTCTGGGGCCTGAGGGACATGGACGCTATTACCGCCGTTCTCTCGGTGTTAATGAGGCTCGCCGAAGACGCAGGCGAAGACCTCGCGGTGAGGGCCTACGCGCGCTACATACACCCGAGCCTCGCGAGAAGAGCAGGACAGGCTTCGCCCGCTTCCGGCAAAGCTCCTGAGCACCAGCCCCCTTCGGGGACGGCTACGACAGACAAAGCTCCTGGGCGCCAGTCGACGAGCGGAGCGAGCGGGCAGCCATCGCGAGCCTATGTCCGGGCACGGAGGAGCGAGCTCCTCTTTATTCTGGACGACGCACTCGCGCCTCTCACCATATCAGGACTCACAAAGGAATTGAGGCATACGCAAAGATTTGCCAACGTCGATGAGAAGACCGTCCGGAACGACGTCCGCCTCGACGCACGCCTTGCCGGCCATCCTATGCTCAAGATAGAAACGAGAAAAATCACGAGGCCTCCTCAAGAATACATCCACGCGAGAAGGGATGCTCTCCTCGTGATCCTGGCGGCGTCGCCCACGCCGCTCACCGTGGCCCAACTTACAGAACAATTGCGGAATGTCGAGGGGTTTGGCGATGTCGATCGCGACGCGGTCAGGGCCGACATCCAGTGGGACAGCCGTCTCTCATCTCATCCCAAGGTGGAAAAGAGCGAGAAGAAGATAGAGAGAAAGTCTCCGTCGTTTGTCCGGGCACGACGGGCCGCGCTTCTCGGGATCCTGAACAGATCGTCCATTGTCCTCACCGTACGCCAGCTCGCAGAGCGATTGAGACAGATAAAGCGGTTTCTCAAAGTTGAGGACAAAACGGTTCGAGGCGATATCCGTCGAGACAGCCGCCTCTCATCACATCCCAATGTTGACATAAGGAATTGGGATAGGAACACAGTCCAGGCACGGCGGGATGTGCTCCTCCAAATCCTGGGACAGACACCCGTACCCCTTACTATTGACCAGCTCGCAGAGAGAGTAAGAGCTATCGAAGGCTATCGCGACGTTAAAGATAAGACAGTTGCAGACGACATCCGACGGGATAGCCGCCTCTCGTCACATCCTAAGGCAGAGATCGGAAAACCCGCTGGCGATAGCAAAGAAAGTCGCGGCTCGACGAGCGGAATGAGCGGAGAGAGCGCGCGCCATAGACGGACGCCGCCGCATGTCCAGGCGCGCAGAAACGCGCTCGTCCGCATCCTTGACGAGTCGCCTGTGCCCATCACCACACCCCAACTCTTGGCGGCCTTAAGGGCTGTCGAAGGGTATGGCGATGTGGACGAGAAGACGGTCTGGAATGACGTGGGAGGGGATGACCGTCTCCTGTCGCATCCACGCCTCCAAAGGAAAGAGATCGATCCGGACACGATCCACGCGCGGAGAGAGGTGCTCCTCGGGATCCTGGACCGGTCGGCCAAGCCGATTACAGTGCCTCAGCTTCTGCAGGAGGCACGAAAGACGGAAGGATACGGCACTGTCACGGAAGAGACGGTCCGTACCGACATCCGTTATGACAACCGCCTATCATCGCATCCCATGCTGCACATCAGGAAGACCGCGAGGGGAACAGCATACCAGACAGAGGCGCGCAGGAACGCGCTCCTCCAAATCCTGAACACGACAGAGATACCTATTACTGCGGTTGAGCTCGCACAGAGATTGAAGGCCGTTGAGGGATATCGAGAGGTCAAGGAAGGGATCGTGCAAAATGACGTTCACTATGACCGTCGTCTCGAATCCCACGCGATGCTCCGGAAGACGAAAGAGGTCGAAAGGGGCATTGAGGAGCATGTCCGGGCGCGCAGGGACGCGCTCGTCCGTATCCTCGACGAGTCAGCCGAACCCATTACCGTATCCCAGCTCGAAACGAGGTTGAAAAATGTAGCAGGATACGCCGATGTAGAGGAAGGAGCGGTGAGCGCCGACGTCCGATACGACGGCCGCCTCTTATCCCACCCGAACCTTCAGATAAAGGAGATCGATGGCGCTGCGATCGAGGCGCGCAGGGACGCGCTCCTCCGCATCCTGAACGAGTCGCAGGCGCCCCTCACCGTATCGCAACTCGCAAAGACTTTGAAACAGGCCGCAGGATATGGCGATGTCTCAGAGCGAACGGTCCGTCGCGACGTCAGCCTCGACGACCGCCTCTCGTCCCATCCTATGTTAATGGTAAAAGACGGAGAAAGTCAGTCGGAGACGCCTACACAAGGCGAACCTCACAAGCGGCAGTCAACGAGTGGAAAAGCTACGCAAGAGGCAGCGTCTTTACAGCCTTCCGAAAGACTTATCGTCGGCGTTCCTAAAGCGAGCCATAACGCGGAAGAGCTTGCAATATTCGCCGAGAATATCGGCTATCTTACCGGAGGAAGGGTAGAGGTGAGCGTCCTCGCCGGCGAAGGGGCAGAGGACAATGTGCAGGCCCTCGCACGCGTTGCAGAGGAGAAAGGGATCAGACATGCCAGAGTCCTCGATGCAGAGAGTCTCGACTCCGAAGCTATATCTATTGCGTTGAATGAAGCCGCATCTGTGATAGGAATAGATTTGGACCAAGAGAGCCTAAGCCGTATCCAGGATTTTCTGAAGAGAGAACTTCCGGCCATAACAAGGGTAGAGATAGAGAAGATCTTGGAAGCCCTGAAACAGAGGACCCTGCGCCACGACCCGAGCATGCGCTATGTCTATACTCACACGACCGAAGA
>CAYHAE010000055.1:0-13039 GCA_964354545.1 uncultured Planctomycetia bacterium | reverse complement strand
AGCCTGGCTCGAAATGTTCCGTTCGCCCCTTCGGGGCAGGCGGATCCGCCTTCGGCGGAAAAGTTTTCGACGCCGTACGCGACATTCAGTCACGCACGCATTTTACGTGTTGGGTGTGTGGTAGGGAGAACGGTCGACGAGGCATCGTGCGGAGGGGCCCCCGAGGGATTGGGGCGAGCGGGCACGGTTCCCGCCCTTTTGGACCGAGCGAGATAGTAGACCAAAAGGACGGGAGAGCGAGCGGTTTTCCGCGAGTGCAATTTTCCTCGCTGGGGAAAATTGCACTCGCCTGCCTACGGCAGGCAGCCCGCGAGCAACAAGCCCGAGAGGGGACAGAAGAAAGTCGAGATTCTAATCCCTCCGCAAAATCCCTGGCTTTTGGTTCGACGAGCTTACCATCCCTCGAACCATCCCGAGCGAAGTCGAGGGACAAGCCTTGGACAGGAAGTTGCGGAATGTGATTTTGCTTCGGGGAGAGAGCCCTGGGACCTAAAGTCCGAGGGGTTCCACTCCGACGCATACGTGCGAAACGGGATTGCGCGTGGGACTCGAACGCAAGGGAGGACGCATGGAGGCAAGGATGCTTTCCGTTGTGATGCCGGTCTACAATGAAAAGGAGACTGTCCGTACGATCATCGACAAGGTGCTGAGGCTCGATATAGTGAAGGAGCTCATCATTGTGGACGACCGCTCAGTGGACGGTACGAGCGAGCTGTTAAAAAATTCGCGCTTCGACGAGCGGGTGAAGGTGCTCTATCACGAAAAGAACATGGGGAAGGGGGCTGCCCTGCGCACCGGCTTCAAGGAGGCGACCGGCGACATCGTCGCAACGCAGGATGCGGACCTCGAATACGACCCTGACGAATTGAAGCTCCTCGTGAAGCCGATCTGTGACGGGGTGGCGGACGTGGTATACGGGTCCCGGCTTTCCGGAGGGAGGCCTCAGAGGGTCTACCTCTTCTGGCATAAGGTCGGCAACGACTTCCTCACCTTTATCACCAACCTCCTTTACAACTCTACCCTCAGCGATATGGAGACCGGTTATAAGGTGTTCAGGAAAGAGGTGGTCCAGTCACTGCACATAAAGTCGCACGACTTCTCCGTTGAGCCCGAGCTCACCGCGAAGGTCCTGAAGAAGAACCTGAGGGTGTACGAGATGCCGATATCGTATTACGGGAGGAACTACTCCGAAGGCAAAAAGATCAGGTGGTTTCACGGCTTCGGTGCCCTCTGGGCTCTCATAAAGTATCGATTTGTGGACTAAGCTATGCGTATCCCCGCAAGGGCCCTGTTTTTTGCATGGATCGTTCTCTGGGTCGTATTTGACGTGAGGCCGTTTCTGAAGCAGTCGTACCTGACGCGGTACCGCGCGCTTCTCGGCAGATCCCTCGAGGAACGAAGGGCGATCGTCTATGGGGAAAAACTCTACGCTTTTCTGAAGTTCGCAAAGGGCGTCCTGCCCGAAAGCTCGACGTATATGCTCCGCGGTCTCGACGCCGGTTCTGTCGATCGTGTCCGGGCATATTATTATCTCTATCCGGACCTCACGAGCGACTCCCCTCTGTTTATCCTTGCTCACGACAGTCCCCGTTTCACCGAACCGGGCTACGCCCGTTTCGCTGCGATGGATGATGAAAATGTTATCCTGAAACTTGAATAGGACATGAATATTCTCGTGTCGATAGTCGTGTATTACGGCCTCGCGCTGTTTTCAGGCTGGTCGATCCTTTCCTGGGTCGGGGCCGCGGACTCGCGCGAACGCATGGGCCCAGTACCGATGTGTGCCCTGGCGTACGGGCTCGGTATGGGCGCGGTGAGCCTTGAGGCATTTCTCTATCTTCTCTACGGCTTCAAGATTACCGTGGTGAGGCTCTTTGTCCCATGGGTCTTCTTGACGCTCTACGCGATGGCGAAAAATCCGCCTGTCCGTCTCCCGAAGGCGACGCGCGCGCCTCGTGAGGCGTTGTCCCGTCTTGAGATCTTCTTGGTCTGCGGGATATGTTTCGAGGTGGCCTACGCCTTCTTCAGGGCGGTGCTCTATCCGATGGAGGCGTATGACGCCGTGGGCATCTGGGCCATAAAATCGAAGGCGATATACCTCGCGGGTGCGCTTCCGGTGGATCTTTTTAAGAACGTCGGTTTCGCCTATGCGCACTTCGATTATCCTCTCCTCATACCTATGCAGGAGGCCGTCTTCTATTTCGTATCGGGCGGCATGGACGACGCGCTCGTGAAGGCCCTCTTCCCCGCGTACCTTGCGGCCTTCTGCATCCTCTTCTATGCGCTCCTCAAGAGGCTCTGCGGCGACAGGAAGAAGGCCCTTCTCTTTACGTTCCTTTTGGGGACAATCCCGCAGTTCAAGGAGTACGCGACCAACGGATATGCGGACTTCGTCGTTTCGTTCTATTACACGATGGGATTCCTCTTTCTCTACATGTGGTCCCTGGAGGAGAAAAAGGAATTTCTCCTCCTCTCGGGCCTCGCGTCAGCAATGTGCGCGTGGACGAAGAACGAGGGGTACATCCTCTGCCTCCTCAATCTCTCCATGGCGTGCGCGATCGTGTGGACGAAGCGCGCCTCTCCGGGCGACGGACGATCACGCGCCGACATGAGCCTGGGACTCGGCTTTTATGTGCTCGCGATAGCCGTATTCATCTTTCCGTGGGAGGCCTTCAAGTCATCGATCGGCATAAAGAGCGACCTCCTCGTGAAGGAGGTCTTTTCGATCGAGAGGACCTTCAGGAACCTCGCGCGCCTCGGCGCGATCGCCTATGAGTACCAAAAACAGTTCTTTGGTTTTAAGAAGTGGAACCTTGCGTGGGTCTTCTTTATCGCTCTATTTCTCGTCAACTTCAAAAAGGCGTTTTCGGGACGATTTCTGTGGATCACGGTTTCGGTCCTCGGCGCGCTTTGCATATACACGTTCGTCTATATCGTTACCCCGAAAGATTTTGGATGGCACCTCTCGACGACCGCCTCCAGACTTTTCATTCATATCGCGCCGCTCGCGATATTCTGGCTCGCGATGATGGCAAAAGAATTGAGGCTCGAGCTCTAATCCCGTTACCAGAGTTCCGCGGGTGAGCCTGCCAACGGTAGCCTCACCCGTGGGGGCTCCGGAGGACAATGCCCATGAAGGTTGTTTTTCTCGACAGGGACGGAGTGATCAACGAGGATCCGGGCGGGTGGACGAAGTACGAGTACGTGACGAAGTGGAACGAGTTCCGTTTCCTGCCCGGCGCGCTCGAGGCCCTGCGGACGTTGAAGGAGCATGGCTACAAGGTGTTCGTCGTATCCAATCAGGCGGGCGTGGGCAAGGGGTACTTCAGGAAGGAGGAGCTCGAAGCGGTGGACCGGAAGATGATCGAAGAGGTCCGGAGGAGCGGCGGGGATATAGAGGCGTCGTACTATTGTATCCATCGGGAAGAGGAGGGCTGCGCGTGCAGGAAGCCAAAGACGGGGCTCTTTGATAAGGCAAGAGGAGAATACGATATCGATGCGGAGGGCGCCTATTTTGTCGGGGATACGAAACGGGACATCGCCGCCGGCGAGCGGGCCGGCCTAAAGACGATACTCGTCCTCTCAGGCAAGGCTTCCGCGGAAGAGGTCACCGCATGGGGTGCGCGCCCGCACTATATCGCGAGAGACCTTCGTGATGCGGTCGATCGGATCCTGAAGGCAAAGGCAGGGGGGCGATGAAGAAGGTCCTGATCATTTACGCAACGGCAGGCATCGGACACGCGAAGGCCGCGTTCGCGATAAAGAAGGCATTCGACGAGATGGGGCTCGAGGGCGTTGAGACGACCCTCATAGATTCGCTCGATTATATGACGGGCTTTTTCAGGAAGACGTATCTCGCAAGTTATCTGCACGCGATCCAGCACGCGTCAAAGGCGTGGGGGTTCTCCTATTGTGCGACGAACAACCGTTACATCTATCCCTTTATCTCGATCGTCCGCCGCTATTTCAACTGGCTCCATTCGAGGCGGTTCGTAAAGTTTCTGTTGGGGTACAGGCCCGACGTCGTCATCAGCACACACTTCCTCGCCAACGAGGTGATCTCGCGCCTGAAAGGGAAGGGCCTTCTTGCGACAAAATTGATCACCGTGATAACGGATTACAGGTTTCATACCTTCTGGGGTGCGCGGCACGTCGACTTCTATGTCACAGGGTCTCGAGAGGCTCAAGACGATCTTGGGCGGATCGGCGTGCGGGGCGAACGCGTGAAGGTGCTCGGGATACCCGTTGAGCCTGTCTTCACGAAACATCTCGACAGGAGTGCGATATCGAATGCGTGCGGACTGGAAAAAGGGAGGCTCACGGTGCTCATCGTGGGGGGCGGATTTGGGATCGGTCCGATAGAGGAGATCGTGAAGTCCCTGGACGCAATGGGGCACAATGTGCAGGCGATCGTCATCTGCGGTTACAATGAACCGCTGCGAAAGAAGATCGAGCTCCTCAAAGGGCATATCGCAATGCCTCTCGTGGTATACGGCTTTGTGAACACTATGCATGAGCTCATGGAGGTGTCAGACTGTCTCGTCTCAAAATCAGGCGGCCTCACCGCGACCGAGGCGCTCGTCAAAGGCCTTCCGATGGTGATCATATCTCCCATACCCGGACAGGAATCGCGCAATAGTGACGTCCTCGTCTCGCGCGGAGCGGCGATACGGATCGAGGGGCCGAGCGAGATCGAAGGGGCGATAAGGCGTTTTGTGTTAAATCCGCGGGAGCTGGATAAGATGAAGGCCTCGATAAGGACGATCGCCCGGCCCCGCGCGGCATTTGACATCGCGAAGCTTGCGCTCGAGCCATAGGAGATCGAAGCGATGGAGGATCCGGGTAAAGAGATCTATGATATCGTGAAGGCCGTTAAGGCGTACCTCGAGCTTGAGAGGGCGTCGGGTTGCGAGGAGCTATTCGTGGGGCTGCCCGGCACCGCGGCACCACAAGGGGAGGAACCCTGCGGAGGAGGCCTTTCCGACCTTCGGTCGGTCGAGCGGGATGTCATGCAGTGCAGGAGCTGCGGCCTCTATAGGACGAGGCGCAACGTCGTTTTTGGGTCGGGCAATCCTCACGCCGGGCTGATGTTCGTGGGTGAGGCGCCGGGCGAAGACGAGGACATCCAGGGCCTTCCGTTCGTCGGCCGGGCCGGCCAGCTTCTCACCAAGATCATCGAGGCGATCGGTGTGAAGAGAGGGGATGTATATATTGCGAACGTCTTGAAGTGCAGGCCTCCCGGGAACAGGATGCCGCTGCCCGCAGAAATTGCGGCATGCGAGGAGCACCTCAAGAAACAGATAGAAATGGTGAAGCCGAAAGTGATCTGCACGCTGGGGAAGTTTGCGTCTCAAACCCTCTTGAGGACCGAGGATCCCATCACACGCATGCGCGGCACATTCAGGGACTATCACGGTGTTATGCTCATGCCCACTTTCCATCCGGCGTATCTTTTGCGCAACCCTCAGGACAAGAGGCTCGTCTGGGAAGACATGAAGAAGGTAAGGGCGGTTTTGAAAAATGAATAGCGCCTCACCCCTCGCGTGCGCCCGCGACGCCGGGGACTCCGTTCGGCCGCGGGGCACAGGAAACGAAAATGAAGCGGTGCGGTGCATGAACACGATCGCAGAAGTTGCGGTAGCGTTGCCGATAGGCAGGACCTTCCATTATTCGATCCCTGAGCGTCTCTCCAAGGATGCCGCGGTCGGAAAACGGGTGAGGGTGCCGTTCCAGAACAGGATCGAGATAGGGTATATCGTCGGATTCGCCGAAAAATCGGAGATCGTGGAGGTGAAAGAGGTACTGGAGTTGATAGACAGCGAGCCGATCGTGAACGCCGAGGTGCTCTCGCTTACCAAATGGATCGCGGACTCTTACTTCTGTTCGTGGGGAGAGGCGATCGCCGCCGCCGTTCCGGGCGGGCTTAAAAAAGGCAAGGCAGACGTAAAGCCGGGGCGGCGAACACGCCCCGAGGAACCCCGGGCAGAGCCGGTCCCTGCGTCGACGAACCTCGCCCTCACAGAAGAGCAGGCCCTGGCCCTCAACGAAATAGGCGCGTCGATAGATAAAGATGAGCATAAGACATTCCTCCTCCACGGGATTACGGCGAGCGGCAAGACAGAGGTCTATCTTCAGGCGATAGAGTGGACCTTGAAAAAGTCGCGGGGCGCGATAGTCCTCGTCCCGGAAATATCGCTCACCCCTCAGACCGCGGAGAGGTTCGTCTCGAGGTTCGGCGAGAGGGTCGCGGTTATCCACTCTGCCCTTACCGCGAGCAAGAGGCTCTCGGAGTGGAGAAAGGTAAGAGACGGACGTGCGCAGATCGTGGTAGGCGCCCGTTCGGCGATCTTCAGCCCTGTGAAGGCCCTCGGGCTCATCATTGTCGACGAGGAGCACGAGACGAGCTATAAACAGGACGATGTCCCCCGGTATCACGCGAGGGACGTTGCGGAGGCGCGCGCACGATTGAACGGCTGCCCGCTCCTTTTAGGGAGCGCCACGCCGTCCCTGGAAACGTACTACAAGGCAAAGAGGGGCGACTATGTTCTCCTCGAGCTCACGAAGAGGATCGACGATGCCCGGCTGCCGAAGGTGAAGATCGTCGACATGCGCCTGGAGCTGGCGACGCGCAAGCGCGTCGCCATATTCTCCAAGATGCTCCTCGACGCGATCGACAGGACCGTGAAGTCGGGGAACCAGGTGATGATATTCTTGAACAGGCGCGGGTTCTCCACTTTCGTGAACTGCAAGAAGTGCGGCTTTGTCCTCAAGTGTAAGCGATGCGATGCGGTCATGGTGTACCATTTTCAGGAAAAGTCAGTCGTATGCCACTACTGCAACTATACCCTCACCCCGCCCGACATCTGCCCCGCGTGCAAGAGCGGTTACGTGAGATACTTCGGCCTCGGTACAGAGAGGGTTGAGTCGGAACTGAGCCACCAGTTCCCCGGCGCCCGCATCGCGAGAATGGATTCGGATACGACCGCGAAGAGGGGGTCGCATGAGCGGATCCTCGGAGACTTCAAGTCGGGCGCGGCGAACGTCCTCGTGGGAACTCAAATGATCGCGAAAGGTCTCGACTTCCCCGAGGTCACGTTGGTCGGCGTGGTGTCGGCCGACGTGTCGTTGAACGTGCCGGACTTCAGGGCAAGCGAAAGGACGTTCAATCTCATTACGCAGGTCGCGGGGAGGGCAGGCCGAAGGGCCGGGGAGGGGAACGGTGAAGTGATAGTGCAGACGTACGTGCCGGGCCATTACTCGATCCTCGCCGCATCGAAGCATGACTACGGACAATTTTATGAGCAGGAGATCCGCGCACGGAAAGAGCTCCTCTTTCCGCCTTTTGTGAATTTGGTAAAGGTCATGGTGAGGTCCAGGAACGACGACCGTGCCTCCCGGGCCTCGGCGGAGCTCGCGGAGCAGATCCAAAAGGTCGCGCCAAAGTCGGTAAAGCTTTCCGGGCCTGCGCCGGCCCCCGTCTCAAGGGTCAGGGGTTACTACAGGTGGAATATCCTGCTCAAAGGCAAAGTACGAGAAGAACTCTGCGTCATATTGAGACAGGCCCTGGGCATGTTCAAGAAACCGTCAGGCGTGCTGATCGCGGTCGATGTCGACCCCATCTCTTTATAATGCGCCGTAGGGCGCTTTGGAAAAAGGAGGCTTCTATGCCGCTCGCCGTTACCATCACCAAGAAGCAGGAGGGGGTGTACCTCGTCTCCCCCGTCGGTTCCTTCGATTCTTACACCTACACGGACTTTGACGACAAGGTTGAGCCGATCCTCGTCTCCCCCATCAAGGTCGTCGTGCTCGACATGTCGGGCGTTACCTATATCTCGTCGAGAGGCCTTACGTCGATATTCAAGACGAAGAAGATCGTCGAAGAGAACGGCGGCAGCTTTATCATGGCAGGCCTTCAGCCTCAGGTGAAAGAGGTGTTCGAGATAATAAAGGTGCTCCCCACGATGAAGGTATTTGCGAGCGTAGAAGAATTGGACGCGTACCTTGCCAAGATCCAGAAGGGAGAGATAGAAAAAAGCCGTTAGGATATCTTTGGATTCCATTATCCGCATGAAGAGACTGATGGGTTTCATACGGTCGGGGTGTATCCTTGTGCTTATGGGTGCGTTGCTCATGGCCGCCGAACGCGCACACGCGGTCTCGTGGCGCTCTGACCTAAAGGCTGCGCTCGCGGACGCGAAGGAGACGCAGAAGCCGGTGATGGCGGATTTTTATACAACGTGGTGCGGTTGGTGTACCAGATTGGATACCGACACCTATAGCGCCGGGGACGTCGACGGGCTCTCGCGGGAGTTTATCTGTGTCAAGGTGGACGCCGATAAGGATACCGCTGCGGCATCACGGTATGGCGTGCAGGGATATCCGACGATAATATTTTTCAACTATGAGGGGGCCGTGGACGAGCGTATCGGGGGCTATCGGGGGCCCAAGGATTTTGCCGCGATGATGAGGACGGTCCTCAAGAAGACAAGGCGGCCGCGCGCGCAAAGGGCAGACCATAGACCACAGACCATAGACCAGAGACAAAAGGACGCGCAAGGCAAAGAGGCGGGCGGGAAGCGCCTGGAGCTCAACGGGATCGCGTACCATCCGCGCTCGCCGTACGCGTTCATCAACAATACCCGCGTTAAAGCAGGCGATACCATCGAAGGGGCGCAGGTCATCAAGATCACCGGGCAGGCGGTAGAGCTCTTATGTGAAGGGCAGCGCGTTACCTTGGAGATGGATAACCGGTGATAAAAGCAGAGAAGGGTCCGATAGGCCGCTTCCCGTTCCTGTGACACGCGGCTGAAAGCGGAGATATTATGGATATCGTGTTCTTCGGTTCCTCAAGCTTCTCGATGCCTTCGCTGAGGGTGCTCCTGAGCTCGCGGCACAGGGTAATTGCCCTTGTGACGCAGCCAGACAGGAGAAAGGGCAGACACCTGAGGCTCTCGCCCCCTCCGACTAAGGTCCTCGCCGCGTCACAGGGTATCACAGTGTACCAGCCCGAGGCCGCATCGAACCCCGAGTCCATACGTTATCTCAAGGGCCTGAAGCCGGAACTCTTCTTCGTCGTCTCCTTTGGTCAGATCTTGAAGAAAGAACTCCTCGAAGTCCCCCGCCTCTACTCAATAAACCTCCACGGTTCACTCCTGCCAAAATACAGGGGAGCGGCGCCGGTCAACTGGGCGCTCATCAACGGCGAAGAGAAGACCGGGGTCACCGTGATGAGGATGAGCGAAAGGATGGATGCGGGAGATGTGATGGCCTCCGAAGAGCTTGCCATCGACGAGGAGGATACCGCGCTTACCCTCTCCGACAGGCTCGCGGATGCCGGCGCGAAGCTCCTTGCGGAGACGATAGATGTGGTCGAGAGAGGGGCAACCCATTTCGAACGACAGGATGAAGCCCTCGCTACGTACGCCCCCAAATTAAAGAAAAGGGATGGCCTTATCAACTGGGACGAAGAACCGTTCAAGATCAGAAACCTAGTGCGCGGCCTCGTCCCTTGGCCCGGTGCCTATGCGCACTGCCAGGGGAAAACCCTGAAGATAATGAGGGCAGAACTCGGCACACTCCCCCAGGACGCCGGGGGGCGTCTTCCGGGCGAAGTCTTAGGTGTGGTGAAAGATAAAGGCATTATCGTGAAGGCGGGCTCAGGCGCTCTCGTGATCACGCACCTCCAGCTCGAGGGGAAGAAGGTCCTTCAGGCAGATGCGTTTTTGCGTGGTCACCGGATCAGAGTAGGTGAGGTTCTCGCGTAGGGATAGGGCCAAAAAAAGGACAACGCACATGGAAGACTGGAAGCGTGCAGTGTACGATACATATAGGGCTTCAGGATACGCGGCGCTCAATCCCGAGAGCCCCAAGGCCGCGAGGGGCCGCGCCGAAAACTATAAGTCCGATTTTCTCCGCCTGCTTCCTCAAGACACGCGTGCGCGGATACTGGACCTTGGGTGCGGGAGCGGTTTTCTCCTGCAGTTCCTGATCCAGCAAGGATACACGAGCGTGGTCGGCATCGATACGAGCAGCGAACAGGTCGATTTTGCGCGCTCGCGCGGGCTTCCGGTGACCCGTGCAGATGCCTCCAGTTACCTTGAGTCGAACAAGGGCTTCGATTGCGTGCTCTCAATCGATATGATCGAGCACCTCTCTCCGGCAGAGATCGTGGAATTCCTGAAAAGTGTCTATGGGGCACTGGCGCCCCGCGGGTGCATTATCATCCGGACCCCCAACGCATCGTCTTTCTGCGGGACGGTCACGAGGTATGCGGACTTCACCCATGAATGCACGTTCACAGAGAAGAGCCTCCATCAGGTCTTGCACGCGTGCGGGTTTTCATCCGTCTCTATCTATGACGACACGATACCGTTCGGCTGGAGGCCGGACCGCCTCCTGCGGCTTTTGGGTTTGACGCTGTGGCGGTGCGCCCTCCGGGCCATTTTTGCGCTTGAGGCGGGCAGGGACAGGCCCAGGCTTTTGGGCAGGTCGCTCATCGCGAAGGCGCGCGCGTAAGCCTCTCTGCAAAATTCCTTGCATATCATCGAGAGTATGTTATAATCCATTATTATTATGACAAAAAAAGTCGCACCGCGCGATCTCATACAGCAGGACTTCAGGCATCTGAAATCGACGGAACGGCTCCTCACGTCGCCCAATATAGAAGAGGTCATTTTAATGCAGTCTATTGAGGGGAGGGCCCACAACGGAGCGGGGAGGTTCAATAAGCGGTTCTATGTCAATACGACGATCGATGACATCGTGCGAGCGCTCGGCAGGAACCCTAAGAATGTCAAGAACAAGCGGCAAGAGCTCATAGACGAGGTCGTCGAATTCGTTGACAGTGCGCTCGCGGATGACCCAAGGGACAGGCTGTGCACGAAGAACGGGAGGCCCCTCTTGGGGATACCGCTCTTCAAGACGAGGCAGGTCAATTACCACGATGTCCTTAAAGGCCTCTACCTCGGCGGGTTGAGAGATACCCCTGAGATCAGGAAGAAGACGCAGGAGCTCTTTGGCATAAATATCGGCTACGGCAAATTCTACTTTATCGACGTAAGAGCCATGGACGCCATGGGCATTGACGGAGAGGTCTTCGCCCACCAGGGCCACGAGGCGCGGATAGACTCCTACAGGGAAAAGGGGCTCATCGTCGATGAGGAAGAGGCGC
Organism: uncultured Planctomycetia bacterium; assembly: GCA_964354545.1. Classification (GTDB taxonomy): domain Bacteria; phylum Omnitrophota; class Gorgyraeia; order 2-01-FULL-45-10; family JAHFGN01; genus CAYHAE01. The sequence continues at coordinate 1,869 of CAYHAE010000055.1, read as the reverse complement.
GCCGCGCCGATTCCAAAAGGGTCAGGTATATGTATGTGCGCCATAAGGAAGGCCCCGGGCAGTCCGACGACGCAGCGATAGTCGCGAGCGGCCTCCTCTATAACGTCGATGTTGCGCTCGGTGTATTCCTTGCCGATGCGATCGATACGCTCGAGAAGTATGTGAACATCTATCGCGACCAGGACCAGGAGCTCGCGCGGTACATCGAGTCGGAATACAGATTCCTGGGGCTTAAGGAGAAGGATGCGTGTGAGCTCTCCTTCTGTGCGGCGATTCCTGAGGGGCGGGTCGATGAGATCCCCGACAGCTCTCTGCGGTACCTTTTGGCCCAGGACCAGGAGACAGGCCTGTCAACACTGGAGACTCACCTGAACTTCATAGAGGGGAGGCCCTTTTCTCCTACTTTTGTAAGCTATAAGAGGGTGTTCGTGGGTGTCCTTTACGATTTTGTGAAGGAAAAGTTCGCAAGCTTGAAGAAGGAATTTGCCCTCAAGGTCCCGGAGGCCTTTGCGGAGATGCTGGACGAGTCGGTGGTCGAGGTGATGCAGCGCTCGTTCATCACGGTGAGCCCGCAGACCTCGCTCAAGGCGGCGCTCAAGAAGGCAGAGAGCAGGAAGAGCAGCTCGATCATAGTGCGGGACGAAGAGGGGAATGTGCTGGGGATGGTGAACCCGAACGATTTTCTGGCCTATATCACCCATTCGGCCCAATCCTGAACCCCTCGCTTCGCTTAAGGACGGCTTCGCCGGCCTTTTCGTTTCGTTCATGTCGCTGAGGCGAGCCTCGTCGGCGTAAAGGCCGAAGAGAAATGACAAGAAGTGATCCGCCGAAGGCGGAGCACTTTTCGCTGACAATGCTAAATCACAAGGAGGATACGATGGCAGTAAAAATAGGCATCAACGGTTTCGGCAGGATCGGAAGGATGGTCGCAAGGGCAATCCTTGAAAAGAAGTCCAAGGCGATGGAGCTCGTTGCGGTGAACGATATCACGGACGCGAAGATGCTCGCGCACCTTTTGCGATACGACTCCGTGCACGGCCGTTTTCCCGGCACGGTAAAGGCGGAGACCGATTCCATCGTTGTCGACGGCAAGCCCATTAAGGTCTTCATGAAGAAGGACCCGAGCGAGATCCCCTGGAAGGACCTCGGCGTGGAGATCGTCGTGGAGTCTACGGGTATCTTTACGGTGAAGGACGACGGCGTCAACAAAAAAGGTAAAGAGGTGAAAGGGGCGGTCAACCACATCACGAAGGGAGGCGCAAAGAAGGTCATCATCTCGGCGCCTGCGGAGGGCGAGGACCTCACGATAGTCCTTGGCGTGAACGACGATAAGTACAATGCGGCGGCCCACTCGGTCGTCTCGAACGCGTCCTGTACGACGAATTGCCTTGCGCCGGTCGCGAAAGTCCTCAACGATAACTGGGGCATAGAGAAAGGCCTCATGACGACCATCCATGCCTACACAAACGACCAGCACGTACAGGACCTTCCCCATTCGGACATGAGGAGGGCGCGGGCGGCCGCACTCTCGCTCATACCCACCTCAACGGGAGCAGCCAAGGCGATCGGGCTCGTGATCCCGGAGCTCAAGGGGAAACTTGACGGATTTGCGATAAGAGTTCCCGTGGCGAACGTTTCGATCGTGGACTTGAGCTGCACCCTGAAGAAGCCGGCGACCGCCGAGGATGTGAACAAGGCCATGAAGGCTGCCTCCGAGGGGGCGATGAAGGGTATCCTCGAATATACGGAGGACGACGTTGTCTCCGTTGACTTCAACCACACCTCTGCCTCATCGACAGTGGACGCGAAGCTCACCAAGGTCATCGGAGGGGATTTCGCGAAGGTCACCGCGTGGTACGACAACGAGTG
>CAYHAE010000054.1:0-13467 GCA_964354545.1 uncultured Planctomycetia bacterium | reverse complement strand
ATCCAGTCACCCACCCGCCTTACCTGTTGAGCGTGAGGTAGGAAAAAATAACTTCACTACCCCGTCTGTTATCGGGGGACCCCGAGGGGTTCGTGGCGAGCGGGACGTAAAAATCGCGAGCGGGCATGGTTCCCGCTCTTTTGGCCGCTCGCCTCACCGTCGTCCAAAAGGGCGGGAGAGCGAGTGATTTTTCGCGAGCGCAATTTTCCTCGCCGGGGAAAATTGCGCGTTCCCGTGAGACACAACCCCGAGAGGGGGTCGATCGTTGGGTATGGCCACGCCAAAGGCGGGGGAACATTTTCCTTGTCAGCTCTTTAGCAGATTGTGCGAACATAATGAGTTTTAGGTTGAGGAAAAGTATATGGTGTGGAAGCTGCATAAGGTACCTCACCTCTTCCTGCACGCGTCGAGGAACGAATCGCAGTAGATGTGCTTGTTCATGATAAGCTCGGCGGTGATCATCGCATCCATGAGCTCTTTGTCGAGCGGGTCGAGGATCGCCGCATCGAGGCCGTTCGCGATCGCCATCACGAGGAACGTCCTGTTGATGAGGCTTCTCACCTTCGTGCCCTGGGACACGTTCGAGAGGCCCACGACCGTGCGGGGCGGCGGGTCGCTGAGCAGCCGGAACTCCCTGATCGTCTCGAGGACCTCAAGGCCCTGCGTCTGGGCGACGTTGACGGGAAGGACGATCGGGTCGATGAAAAGGTCCTGAGGGTTGAGCTCGTATTCCATCGCCTTCGTCACTATCTTTGCCGCGAGCTCCGTCCGCTTCGCCCGGTCGTTCGGGACGCCGGATCTATCCATCGTGAGGGCTATCACCTGGGCGTTGTGCTTCTTCGCGAGCGTGAAGAGGCGCTCCATCTTCTCATCGTCGGCGCTCGTTGAATTTATCATCGGTCTCTTCTTCGCGAGCCGCAAGCCCTCCTCCATGACGTCGGCCTTCGTCGAATCGATGGAGAGCGAGACGTCGACAACCTTCTGGATGGTCTCGACGAGCCACTTCATGTCGTCTTTCGGATTTTTCGAATATGGGCCCGTGTTGACGTCGAGCACCTGCGCGCCCGAATTCACCTCGTCCTGGGCGAGGTGCTGTATCAGGACTGCATCGCGCTCCTGGATCGCTTTGCCGACAGCCTTGTACATGCCATTTATGAGTTCTCCGATCACGATCATATGATCACCTCAAATTTTCCATGAGAAATTCTTCGAATTTCTCAGGAGTGGAGCCTCCTCAGGCCTAAAGGCCCGAAGGCTCCCTCCCCGAAGCAAAATCCTATTCCGCAACTTCTCATCCCCGGCTTGAAAGCCGGGGATTTTGCGGAGGGGATTAATCCCATGGAATCGTATGTGCGATTCCTAGGGGCGAAGCGAATTTGATACTGAGGCAGCGTATGCTGCCGAACCATCTTCTACTATCCTACTGTTTCATAAGCGCGCTAATGAACCTCGAGACTTCAAGAGCGGCCTTCGGGTGGCGCATCACGAGCAGGTCCGCGCCCGAATGGAGCATCGCGGCGCTCGTGGCGATCTCCCACGCGACTCCCAATGAGGTCGAGCCCTTCGCCTCTTTCACGCGCCACACTTCCTGGCCTGTAAAGACGACGAACGGCATCGAGAGCATCTTGTCGCCCGAGAAGGCGGCGAGGCGCGCGCGTTCCATGATCGAAAAGACGTATTCCATTCCGTAGCCAAGGGATGCGGTGGTCGGGTGCATCACGATCCGTTTCGCATCGAAGCCCATGTCGCTGATGAGGATATTCACCTGTTTGGCAATATTGACGTCGATCGGAGACTCGGCGACGATAGAATGTCCGTCCGCGAGGCAGCTCGCGGTGAGCGTCTTGTAGTTGTTCTGTGTCGCAATGCCGAAGAGGCACCTCTCGCCCTTCGCTGCCTGGCTCGCCCTCGCGAGCAGCTCGTTGTCCTTTTCCGAATCGCCGCATCCCAGCACGATGAGAGGGACCTTCACCTCCCGTAAGAGCTCGCCCAGGAAGCTCGCGGCCTCCTGCGGAGGCCGCGCACCCCAATCAGGGTGTGCGCTCATGAGCCTTACGCACAAAATGCGCGCCCCGAACTCCGAGACGCACCTTTTCGCCCATCGTATCGGGTCCTTCAGGAAATCTGTATATTCGCTCGTGAGGCCTTCCGGCCATTCCTTCGGTTCGCAGTCAAAGATCTCCAAGGCGATGATCGGCGGGTGGGGCATCGTTCCCTCACCGAAGAGGAACGGGAAAGTCGTCTCGCCGCCGATCGTCACGGCATGCGAGCGCGTTCCGCCGTCCTCGGCCGTCGCTCCGATCTCGAGGGCGTTCACGCTTCCAGAGTACTTCTCCCTTGCTATCTCGGGCGCCATGTCTTCATCTCTCCAGTATTTTTTCCATTATAGATGTGACCGAATCCCTCACCCGTGCGCTCTGCAGGCCCCTCACGGGCTTGGACTCGAGGCTCTGCCTGAGGAGCTCTTCATCGTAACCGATCGTGCCTGCGAGCGGAATCCCCGATGCATCTATCTCCTTCGCGAGCGCATCGAGAGGCCCCGAGACTTTATTCACGATGAGATATGGCTTGCCTATCTTTATGCCCATCTGCCGGGCGAGCCCATAGATCTGTCTCGATGACCGTATGCCGATGACGCTGTAATCGCTCACGAGGACGAGCCTGTCCATCACGCGCTCGGTCCTGCGCGATATGTGCTCCATCCCGGCCGCGTTGTCGATGACGAGGAAATCGTAGTGTCCCGTCACCTTTGCGAGGACGTTGCGCAGGACCGTGTTCACATAGCAGTAGCAGCCCGGTCCTTCGGGGCGGCCCATCGCGAGCAGGTCGAATGTGTCCGCCTCGACGATCGATTCCTGCACCCTCATCTCGATGAACCGGTCCTTCGTCATGCCGGCGGGAAGCTCGTCTTTCTTCGATGAGCACTCCTCGCACACCCCCACCATCGACTGCTCGAGCTCGACGCCGAGCGCCCCTGCGAGGGCGCAGCTCGGATCCGCGTCGACCGCGAGGATCTTTCCCCTCTTACTCGACGCGAGGTGTTCTATGAAGAGCCCTGCCACCGTCGTCTTCCCGGTCCCGCCCTTGCCGTTGACAGCGATGATCGTCCCCATATCATCAGTATGTTTTCACTGACGCGAACCGGGAGATGTCGGTGTGCGGGAAGAAGAGGGCCTGGACATACTCATCCATGTAACCGGGCTCCACGCTCAGCTCGAGATACGTCATCTTCTTCGCGATCTCCTCTGCCTTCTTGAATGCCTCATAGGAGAGGAGCATCTCCCTCGCGCCTATGAGAGAACTATTCCCTATAAATGCGAACCGTGGCCTTTCAACGTCGGGCAGGAGGCCGATGGCGATCGCCTTTTCGATGTCGAGGTATGTCCCGAACCCTCCCGCGATGTAAAAGCGCTTCACGTCCTCGAACCGCAGGTTCATCTTCCTGAGGAGGGCCGCCGCAGCGCTGTAGATCGAGGCCTTTGAGCGCTTGAGGTTTTCTATGTCATGTTCCGTGATCACTATGTCGGCCTCGACGTCTGCGTCTTTCTTGAACGCCAGCACGAACTCCAGCCCGATATCCGATTCTCGTATCCGGGAGGACCTTACCGTGCGCGATATCTTCCCGTCCCTGTCGAGGATCCTGTGCGTGAAGAGCTCGGCGAGGGCGTCGATATATCCTGAGCCGCATATGCCCCTCGGCTTCGCATTGCCTATCGTCTCGAGAGTCACCGTCTCCGGGTCCGCGAGCCTCACGCGCTGGATCGCCCCGCTCGTGGCCCTCATGCCGCAGCTTACTCCGCTTCCTTCGAACGCCGGTCCGGCTGAGGCCGCGGCCGCTATCATCCACTCCCGCGAACCGAGCACGATCTCCCCGTTCGTCCCGATATCGATGAGGATGGAGAGCTCTTTTGCATCGGAGAGTCCGCTCGCGAGGACGCCGGCGACCGTATCCCCGCCCACGTACGTCGAGACGCCCGGCACGCATGCGAGGAGGCCCCTTGGATTTATCTTGATCCCCGCCTCCGCCGCGCGGATGGTCGGAACGAAGTTCGCGGTAGAGACGTAGGGTTCCATCCTTATGAATTTTGGGTCCACCCTCAAGAGGAGATGCATCATCGTCGCATTGCCCGCGCAGAGGACCCCGTTCACCTCGGCGAGAGAGAGGTTGCGGACCGCGAGAAGCTCCTTGACGATCTCGTTCATGTTATCGATGACCGCGTGGTGCAGCTTCTCAAGGCCGTTCTCCTCGGTCGCATAGATGATCCTGGTGATCACGTCATCGCCGAAGACGACCTGTCGATTGTGCGTCATCTTCGTCCCGAGGGCCTCTTTGGTGTTCAGGTTGACAAGTTGTCCCACGACCGTGGTCGTCCCGATGTCAAAGGCGACACCGTAATTCCGCTCATGGGTATCGCCCGGTTCTATCGATACGATCTCGGTCGTCTCGTTCCTTTTGCCGAGCAAAACCGTCACCTTCCAGCCGCTCTGCCGCAAGAGAGAGCCAAGGCGCCGTATGTTGATGAGGCCCGTCTGCATGATCGGGATATCGAGCACCTTGCGTATCCCGCGATAGAGCCGCTCCAGGTCGCTTGCTTTATCGTCGAGCGTCGGCGGCGGGAGCTCGAGGTAGACCTTTGTCGCGAGCGGGCTGTGCACGAAGACCTCTTCTGCCGGAGCGGCCTCGCCCGCACCCTCGCCCATCTCCTCCACTTGAGAGTAGATACCTTTGAGGCGCAGGAGCCTCGCGTCCTCTTCCTTTATCTTCGTGATGTCGATCTTCGACGTCGGCGGGACCTTGACCGTGAGGTCGCCCTCAACGGTCGTAAGGCATGCGAGGACATATCCCTTCTTTCGCTCATCCTGGGTGATCCTCCCCGAAGGCTCCGTCCTGAACTGCCCCTTCTCAATGATGACCTTGCAGCGGCCGCACACGCCGTCGCCGCCGCATGACGACAGGATGTAGATCCCGGCCCGTATGGCGCACGTGAGGAGGTCCTCTCCCCTGTCCGCTTCTATCTCCTTATTGTCCGGTCTGAAAAAGACCTTGAACCGCTGAACGCTCATCTCGATATCTTCAGTACCTTATATTTAAAAGTCCCCGCCGGCACCTTTATCTCGACCGTATCGTTGAGCTTATGCCCGATAAGAGCGGAGCCTACCAGGGATGTGACGGAGATCTTACTGCTCTCGATGTCTGCCTCTTCCTCTGCGACGAGGTGGTAGGTGACTTCGTCGCCCGAACCCATGTCTTTCAGCGTGACCGTTGCGCCGATCCCCGCCTCGTCGGTTTTCATCTCCGAATCTTGTATGATTGTGGCGTTGGAGAGGGTCATCTCGAGCTCCCTGATGCGTTTCTCGATGTGGGCCTGCTGTTCTTTTGCTGCGTGGTATTCGGCGTTCTCTCTTAAGTCTCCCAACTCCCGCGCCTTGCCTATCTCCGCGGAGATCTCCCTCCGCTTTGTCTTCTTCAGGTGCTCGAGCTCCTTCGTCATCTCTTCGTAGCCTTTTTGAGTAAGGTATATCTTTTTCACGGAACCTTTCCTTTCATCGTAGCCGCTCACGGGCGCTCGACGAGCATGAGCGGGTAGTTCAGGATAAGCTTATCGTCTAAAAATACCTCGACCCAGTACTTGCCTGCGACCGGGAACTTTAGGCTGTTGAACTCCGATATGAGCGTGTGGTTCGAATCGATATCGTTGAGCGTGAAGCTCTGAGGCTCGGTCTGGAGCAGGGCCTGGTTGTCTTTCGAGCCCGTGATCCTGATCTTCTGGGTGAAGGAGCCTTCGCCCTTGCACCATCGGTTCACGATGAAAAGCTTCGAGTGGACGGCCGGAAACCGCGACGTGCCGATCACCTCGAAGAGGCCCACGAGGATGAGCTTGCCGTTGTCCTCACGCCTCACGTCATCGCAGATCACGGAAAACTGAAGGTCGGGCATTATCCCCATCTCGCCAGGCATCACTTCCACCCTTTTAAAAATACGGACAGCCCGGATGCCTCTCGGGGTCCCACGAGGACCTTCCACCCCGAGAGCTCTTCGAGCCTTCCGCTCAGGACCGATACATAGCCGGGGATGACTATCTTTTTATGCGACACCCTGTCGGCGATCCCGCACTTTTTCAGCGTATCGGTAATCGTTTCAGCGGTGAACTTCTCGGCTGCCCACGCGGTGAGGACCGACATGCCCTCGGAATCGCAGGAGACTATATAGGAGGGGACCTTGCTCGACTCGACCTCTCCTGCGACCGTGAAATAGGTGATGGAAAAATTCGTCGTCACGAGGACGGGTGAGTCGCCCGTCACTTTGCCGATCTCGTAGACCTTGGGCTCAACCTGCACCGGCTTCTGCGGGTCCGTGTAGATATCCTGCCGCGCGACGAGCAGCGGGAGGACGAAGTCCTTATCGATCGTCTTCACGATCACGATATTCGCGTACCTCAGTACGTGCGACGTCGCCTCGAGGAGTTCGGCATAAGGCTCCTCGTTCGCGGTGAAAGCGATAAGGGGGTATCCGAGCGCCCTTGCGTTCGCCTTGAGCGCGCTCCTCCTCGCGAGCGTGAAATTCTGGATCGTGTGAGAGAGGGGGCCCGTGCGAAACGATATGACCATCTCCTCCACGCACTGCGCCTTCGCCTTTGCGGTCGAGGCCGCGATCTCGTCCGGCGAATCGCCCTGTACGACGACCGGGAGCCCCGTATCCCGCGCGATCGCTATCGAGGGATCGAGGAGTTCTTTAGGATCGGCCATGATGAGCGGCCTCCTCGCCTTCGCCAGCTTCGCCGCCTCTTCCAGGGCCTCCGCGGTGCCGCCTATGAGGAGCAGGTTAAGCGCCGAAGCCTCCAGCGCGGTAGCGACGAGGCCCAAAAATCTTTCTCTGTCGCGCGAGGTGTTCTTCAGTGCGATAAGGTCGGGCGCAAGCGTCTGCCCCACCCTCTCGAACTTAAGCGCCGAGATCTTCGTAAGGCGCGAACGGACCTCTTCGGGCGGCAGCGTATCCTCAAGGAGAAAACCGATGCCCGTCGGGTAGTAGAACTTCTGTTCGTGCCTGAACATGACCGTCTCGTTGCCCACCTTAAGGGCGCGCTCGCCCGTGCCTATGGTGACGAGCTTTATGGGCGGCTGCGCCGCGCTGTCGAGTATCGCCCGTGCCTCCCGCGTGACGTAGGGACACTTGTCGAGGGATATCTTCTTCTGGGCGAGCTGCATCGCGAACGCCAGGCACGTCGCAAAACCGCACTCTTTGCAGTTCGTCTTCGGCAGCAGCTTATAGATATCGAGCCCTGATAATGCCATGGTTTCTCCCTGTCATCTCGTGTGATCCCGCCGGGCGAGCCGTGGACGCCGAGCTACATCATCGGCGGCATGCCGAGGGCGGGATGCGCGACCTTCTGCAAGTACGCCACGAGCTCGATCGCATCCGTCGTGACCGTCTCGTCCGCGATCTTGTCGTAGAAGCCGGGCGCGCCGATCTCCTGCGCGCGGCTTTTGAGCTTGTCCGCGAGCGCCTCCTTGAGCTCCTTCGGCATCCACACGACCCTCGTGAGGCCGCCTTCCGCCGAAATGAATTTTCTGCTCGTGATATACAGACGGCCGACGCCCAAAAAGCCCGGGCTCTGGGCCCCGCCGCCTACAGAACCTGCGAGGAGCGTGAACTTCATGCCTGCGGGCGTCTGGCCGGAGTATTCTCTATTCACCACCATCACTCCGTTCGCCTCAGGGATGATCGCGACGATGCATTCGAAGCATCCGCACGATGTCATCGGCGAGTCCATTATCGAATAGATCGTGAGCTGCTGCGTGTGGTGCTGCGAATGGTCCCAGACGAACTGGTTTATCCCTTCCCAGATGCCTTTTGCGGGGTCGATGCACCGGCCCTTCTTTATCGGCTGGTTCCCGCCTTTCGGAGAGATCTCAAAGGCGGCCTTCGCGTCGAGCCATGAATACGCCCCGCACAGGCCCAGCCGCTCGGGGCTCACCACGCACACGTGGTTAGGCGCAAAGCTCTGGCAGAGAGTGCAGCTGTAGAACATATCGACAGACTCGTCGGTCATTCCCGAGAGCCTCGCGTCGCGCGCCTCAAACGACTTTCTCGCCTCGACGAGGATCCGCTTTACGTCCTCTTCGTTGGTGTAGAGGGCCACCTGGACCTTATCGACGATCGCGCCGTACTCGTCATGGAGTTTCGCGACGAGGATCTCTCCGAAGTGGCGGATGAGGAATCCCGCCTTCCTCGCGTCCTTGGATATCCTGATCCAGTTCATGTCGCGCTGGCCCATGTGGAAGATGCCCATCGCGTAGTTCAGGAATTTATGGATCTGCCGTTCCAGGATCGGCTCAAAATCAATCTGCATCTTCCTTCCCGCGACCTCGATCAGTATTCCGAGAGGGGCGCTCGCGCCTTCCTTCAGCGTGTCGACCTCGGGGCCGACGACCTTCACCTTCCCGTCCTCGACGTCGGTCAAGTCCCTCATCCTGAGATACTCGAACGCGGCCGAATACTTTCCTCCGAATTGGGCGAACATGTCCTGCCGCCTCACCCGCTCGCCCTCAAAGGCCGCAGAGAACGGGACAGGTATCGGGATCTGCTCCACCCTGACCTTTACCCCGCGCACCTCGATGGACTTGGGCACGATTTTTTTGTGGTCGAGCTCGCTCACCAGGTGTTCATACGTACATATGCCGGACGGCCTTATCTCGGGAACCTTCGTGTCAGCGATGATCGGGAATCCCATGTCGATGGCCCCGGCGCCCGTTGCATACTTGACGTCGTCTATTTCTCCGAGCGTGATGCCGAACGCGAAGACGCGGTCCCGGCAGTACTCCAGGCACTTCCGCGCATTCCCGGGTCTTATGCCTCCGAATGTAAGGGCCCCGCGTATCGCCCAGTTGAGGGGATAGATCCCTGTGACCGTATCTCTCCCGTAGGGTACGATGTAGGTGTCCCAGCCCATCTGGACGCCGGATTCCTTCAGTTGGTCGATGATGCTCACGCCATTCGTGCTGGAGCCGACGAACGTGAGGATGTTCCTCTTCTGGTACTCCCTCACGATATCGACCGCGGTTTGTTTATCCGGAGCGGCTCCAAGGATCGCCGCGAACCCCGGCATCCTGCCGTCGACGAGCTGGATCCCCAGGCTCCTCAATATCGTATCGGTGAAGAAGCCGTTACAGTCGGCTTGAGGCTCCTGGCCGTACAGGTAGCGGAGGGCGCAGATGATCTCCTCGGCGAGAAGGGTCGCGATCCCGCAATCGAGCGCATCGCCGAGATAGGGAAGCCAGAGCGTGTCGGGCGGCACATCGTGAAGGAGCGTCTTCGCGTGCGCGAGCACGCGAGAGGCATCGTGAAGCGTCCTTACCTCCGCACCGAGCAGCGCGTTTGCCATCGGGAGGAAGAAGGCGGTCTCCGGGAATTCCAGCGTGTTGTCCTTGCCTTTTTCCTGTATCGCTTTCATCAAAAATTGCTCTGCCTCACGGGTCACTTTTCCGGCGCCCCTTATCACTGCCTGGGCCACTATCCTCGACATAGTCCCCCCTCAATAGGTAAGTAGTGAATCCTGAAATTCGTCTTTATTAAACTTTTTTCTATATTCCAGTATGAGCGGCATTGCTTTCGCATAATTGAAATCCGGGTCCAGGAGGCTCTCTTTGATCTTCGTGATAGTGATCTCGTTTCGTATGAGGAGGTTGTAGACCCCAGAATTTTCGATACGTCCGACCGCGATGAAGCCGCGGATCACATCGCCCTTGAGCACCACTTTTTTATAAATGCCCTTGCGCATGTCGGCGGCGGCGAGCTCCTCGTACCCGGCTCCCTTGGGCCGCGTGATCCCCATGGAGATGACGGGCACGCCAAAGAACTCGACTGAGTTCATCCCGAGCGAACCGTCGTAAAGAGTCTCTTTTCCGGCCATATTCCGCCCTGCCGCCTTACCCTGTTCTGCGGCGCAGGGCCAGAGCGCATTGAGCGCAAGTTCGCCTGAGGAGATATCCCTTGTCTCGACGCAATCTCCCGCAGCAAATACGCCGGGCGCGCTTGTCTGGAGGTTGGCGCTGACCGTGATCCCCTGACGGACCGCGATACCCGCATTCTTCGCAAGCTCCACATTGGGCTCAACACCCTTCCCGATGAGCACGAGTTCGCAGTCGAGCGTTTTCCCGTTGTCCAACATAATGCCTGTGGCCTCTCCCTTACCGCTTATCTCTTTCGCCTCGAGGCCTTTCATGACGTCTATCCCCTCTCGCTCGACCCTGCCCTGTACGATCTCGGCAGCCTTCGAATCGAGCACCTGAGAAAGGAGCTGGCTCGATTTAACCACTATCTTTACTTTCACCCCTCGCGTACTCAGGGCGTATGCGCCCTTGAGGCCGATCAGCCCTCCGCCGAGCACCGCTGCTGTCCGCACCTTCGTGAGCAAGGCGAGGATGCCGCGTGCGTCCTCGACCGTCCTCAGCACACATACGCCCTTCTTCTCGATGCCGGGGAGGTCCAGCATCTTTGACCGCGCGCCTGTCGCGATCAGGAGCTTGTCGTATCGTATCTTGTCTTTCGAGCGGACAACGACCGTCCGTGAGCCGGTATCGATCTTTTCTGCGCGTACGCCCATGAGGGCCCTGACGTTGTTCCTTTCGAAGAAATCCGCCTCCCTGAAATGGAGATTGGCCTCCGGGATGGCGCCCGCTAAAAAATAGCTCAGGAGGCAGCGGGAATAGAGCGGGAATTCCTCTTCTCCTATGAGAGTAATGGCAGACTTTCTATCGAGCTCGCGGATCGATTCGATGCACGAGATGCCTGCCGCGCTTCCTCCGATAATTACATAGTCCATGTTCATACCTTCTTAATTATCTTCTTTTCGAATTCATCGATCGTCCCCGCGAAGAGCGCTCCCGTGGGGCATGCTGCAGCGCACGCGAAATCCTCCCTGTCCGGGCAGAGGTCGCACTTAATAGCGACTTTCTCTTCGATCCTTCTTTCGATCGCGCCGAATGGACAGACCATGATGCACATCCAGCACCCCACACACTTCTCCTTCGAGTGAAGCGTCACGCCGCTCGAGTCCTTATAGAGAGCGCCCGACATGCACGCGGTCACGCACGGCGCGTCGTGGCAGTGCTGGCACCCTACCGAGAGCGTCTTGCCGTATGAGCCGGAGACGCGGCGCCTCTTCTTGGGAGGAGGGACTTCTTTGACCGATGCATAGAGCGCCTTTGAATTCGAGTGCTCTACCGCGCATGCCAATTCGCACGCCTTACAGGCGACGCACTTCCTTATGTCGCAGAATATCTTCAGACCCTTGGCGATCTTCTTATCCGCATGTAACGCGTTAGGCAACTTTCGTCTCCTTGACCCCTTCGCGGGACGTTTCGTACATCATCGGCTTGAGCTTCAACTCCTTCCTCTTCTTGTCGATATGGCTGATCATGAGGTGGGCCGCTTTTATGGGGTCGGGTTCGAACGCCCACTTCCCGCCTACCATCTTCTCGAGGTCCTCGGTGAGGAACTTCTCGACGTGTGTGCTTCCGAGCACAGGGAGGGGTGTCCCGAAGACGACGAATAGACCAGAGGCGACCACATACAGTCCGATCGCGATCGCCTTTTCGGACATCCACTCAGGTGCCGCACCTGCCACAGGCAGTTCGTCGAGCCCGTTTCCTATCCCGCCCTCGCGCACCATATTGCAGCATGCGATGAGGATCCGGGAATTATCGACGCACGACCCGAGGTGCAGCACGGGGGGTATTCCGACCGCAGAACAGATCTCCTGAAGGCCCTTGCCCGCATATGTGAAAGCGGCCTCAGGAACAAGGAGGCCTTCCTTTGCGCACGCGAGCGCTGAACAGCCTGTCTGGACGACCAGCACGTCATGTGCGATCAATTCCTTCACCATCTCGATGTGGCTGCCTCCGCTCAACAGCTTCGGGTTGTCGCAGCCCACGACGCCCGCCACGCCTCTCAGCCGGCCGCTCATAATGGCGTCGTTGAGCGGCCTGTACGTAGCGCGGTATTTGCCCCCGAGGTAGTAGAAAACGTTTTCCGCAGTAAACCCGGCGACGAGGTCCATCGTATCCGCGGGTATGTTGACCCTCGAGGCGTCCCTGTTCTTGAAGTTGTCGACCGCCTTCTTCACGATCTCCTTCGCGATCTCGAGCGCCTTCTCCTCCTGAAACTCGATGTGCTCCATCCCCGGGAACCGCGCCTTCGCCTGCGTCGATATCAGCTTTGTGTGGAAACACGACGCGACCTTTGTGACTCCCGGCATGATGCATTGGAGGTCAACGACCATCGCCTCGACCGCGCCCGTGGCGATCGCTAATTCCTGCTGGAGGAAGTTCCCCGCGACCGGCACTCCCCGCCGCACGAGGACCTCGTTCGCGGTGCAGCATATCCCCGCGACCGTGATGCCGTCCGCGCCTGCGTCTTTCGCGTACGCGAGCATCTCGGGGTCCTGCGACGCGGTCACGATGACATCGCTTAAAAGAGGGACGTGGCCGTGGATGATGATGTTCACTTCGTTCTTCTTGAGGACGCCCAGATTGACCTTCGCGCGCAGGGCCCTCGGTGACCCAAAGAGGACATCGCTAAGTTCCGTGGCGATCATGGAGCCGCCCCAACCGTCTGCCAATCCCACCTTCATCGCGCCGAGGAGTATGTTCCTGTATTCGTTATCGACGCCAATGTTGGTTCGCGACATCATCTCGACGATCGTCCTGTCGATCCCTGATGGGGTGATCCGCAAATTCCGCCATATCTCCTGCTGCTTGCGCGGTGCACGCGCGATAAAGTTGAGCTCGCCGTCCTGCCGTCCAAAGTCCTTGAGGGCCTCCTCGGCGACCGCGCGCGCCAGCTCCTCCTTCGTCTTCGTGGCGTCATCGATGCCGTATCCCTTCGCGAGCTCGCGCAGTTTCGACTCGTCTTTGATCGTATAGCTCGGCGCCTTGCCCTCGCCCGCCAGCTTCAGCGTGTGCGCTATTTCCCTTCCGTGGTCGGAATGGCAGGCAGAACCTGCCGCCGCATGCCGCGCGAGGTTTCGCGCGCTTATCACGTCTTTGTCGGCGCCGCAGACGCCGAGCTGCGGCTCTTCGTCAAAGGGCTCTATCCTGCATGGCCCCAGATTGCAGTTCGTACAGCACAGGCCGAGCTCGCCGAAACCGCAGTGCGGGGTCTGGGCCTCTTCCCTCTCCCACACCGTATCGGCGCCGCAGGTCCGTGCGATATCCTGCAGCTTAATATTGACTTCGGGTCCCCTGCTTTTCCTATCCGTCATCTGTCGTTACCCCCGTTCAGATATGCTCATACGTTTATGTGAGAGCCAGCAACTCGTTCATCAACCCTTCGATCGCGGTGCCTTTCAATTGGCCTATGGAACCGCCCCGGTCCAATGAAACGACTTCGTTGCTGAAGGGCACCTCTGCGATGATCCGCATTCCTCCCAATCCGGCGGCGATGAATTCCCTGTCGTCCGCAGACCT
>CAYHAE010000053.1:0-13481 GCA_964354545.1 uncultured Planctomycetia bacterium | reverse complement strand
CCTGTCACTTCCGGCGGACCCGGAGGCAGCGGCGGATGGGGAGGTTTCACACCCGAGATCGTAGAGCTTCTGCAAAAGATAGAAGACCTCACGAGAAAACAGGTAGAGGTGAGCGCGAGCGGGCAAAAAGTCCTTGACGAACCTTTTAAATATCTGAACGGATTGTCCAACAAGGAGATCGGGCTCTATATCGAGGGCGAGACGCCGAGGATAGCGGCTATCATACTTGGGCATATATCGCCAAAAAAGTCGGGTGAGCTTTTGGCGGCGCTCCTCGATGATCGGAGGCTCGAGATAGCCATTGCGATGGCGACCTTGGTAGAAGACGCGAAAGTGGCGGAAGAGGTAAAGGACTTCATTCAGCGGAAGATGCCCATGGTCAAGCTGCGCGCCGACTTCGAGCCCATCATGGGGAGCAAGGCGCTCGCGGGCATCCTCGGGGCCATACCTTACAGCATCACGACCGCCGTCTTGGAGAACATAGAAAAACAGAACCGCGCGGCTGCTGACGCGGTCAAAAAAGAGATGTTCATGTTCACCGACATCACGCGCATAAACGACAAGGCGGTTGCAGAGATACTGAGGACGATCGACATCCCAAGGCTTGCGATGGCCCTCGTCAAGGCCTCCGATAAGGTGAAAGAAAAATTTTATACCAATATGACCGAGAGGGCCGTCATCATTCTCAAAGAAGAAATCGAGGCGCTCCACCCGCCCTCGCTGGAAAGCCTCAACAAAAAGACGATATTGTTCGAAGACATCCTCGAATTGGAGAGCAAGACGGTCCAGGACATATTCAAGAATATCAACAGGGATGTTCTCAAGGTAGCGCTCAAGGGCACCTCCGACGAGGTCCGTCAAAAATTTTATTCGATGATGACCGAACGGGCTGCGGCGATGCTCAAAGAGGATATCGAGGTCATGACCCCGATCCCCCGTGCGTCCGCCGTAGAGGCGCAGAAGACGATATTGGATCAGGTGCGCGCGATGGAAAAAGAGCCCTTCGTCGCCCAGCAGGAGATCATCGAAAAGATCCGTGATATGGAGCGGATCGGACGTATCAGCTTAGAGTCGGAAGAAGGAAAGACCTCATGATCAAATTGACCCGTTACGATAACAAGGAATTGTTCGTGAATGCGGAACTGATACTGTTCGTTGAATCGAGGCCGGACACCATCGTCACGCTGACGACGGGAGAAAAGCTCATCGTCAAAGAGACCCGCGAAGAGGTCATCGACCGGATCGTGCACTACAAACAGGTGATCCACCAGCCACCTGCGAAAAAATAGAGGAGGTATCAGAAGACAATGCGATTAACGTCAATCGTAGGGCTCCTCGCATCGTTTGCGATCCTCATCATCTCCATCACCACACAAGGCGGCTTTGGGCGCGTCCTTACGTTCATGGATCCCGGGTCCTTTATATTGGTCTTCGGATGCTCCATCGCATCCCTCATCACGAACTATACCTTTGGAGAGATATGGAACTCTCTGAAGGGTACGAAATATATCTTTAAACCAAAACCGATGGCGCCGGAAAGAATCGTCGAGGTCCTCGTGAAGATGGCGATCAAGGCTCGCCGCGAGGGTTTCCTCTCACTGCGCGACGAGATCCCGAAAGAAAAGATACCCCTCTTGACATTGGGGATCGGCCTCATCGCCGATGGTACCGACACGGAGATAACCCGCGAGATCCTCGAAACCTCGGCCATAAGCGAATCGAGCCAGCTGAGCCTCATCGAAATGCTGTGGCGCGATCTATCCGTCTATGGCCCGATGTTCGGGATGCTGGGCACCCTCATAGGGCTCGTCGTGATGCTGCGCAGCCTCTCCGACCCTGCCGCGATCGGACCTGCGATGGCGCTCGCCCTCATCACGACCTTCTACGGCGTCATCATCGCCGGCATCATCGCCCTTCCAATCGCGGGAAAGGTACGCAACTACAACGACAGGCTCGCTGCTCTCAGGGTGCTGATCATCGAAGGGCTCCTCTCGATCCAGGCGGGCGACAATTCTCACGTCGTCGAAGAGAAGCTCAAGGCGCGCCTCGTGAAAAGATAGCCCGCCCCGACACCGCATGAAGAAGAGAGCCTCGGTAAAAAGACGACCCATCGCTACTTCCAGCGGGGGAAGCTCTCCCCTTGACCAGGGATGGCCGCCCGCATGGTCGGTCTCATTTTCTGACATGACCACCCTCCTCATGACCGCGTTCATCCTCTGGTATTCCCTCACCGCAATGAGGGTACCCGCCGAACTCCTCGCCATCGGTTCCCATACCAAAATACAACAAATTGGAGGACCGGGCCCAAAAAAGGATGGCAAAAGGCCCGATCAGCACGTATTTCAGTCATTCAAGATGACAGAACAACAGGAATCGGCCATTCAGGAGATAAAGCGATTGAGCGAGGTTGAGAAGGAGTTCAAGGACTATCTCGCGACAGCAAAAATTGAAGATGCGGTAGAAACGGAGGTGGGGATAGATTCGATCCTGGTGACGCCGCGCTCGCCGCTGCTTTTCAGGGAAGGGAGGACCGATCTAAGGCCCGAAGGGTTGGCCCTCATGGAAAAGATCGCGCTCGTCATCGAAAAGATGCCTTACTATCAAATCCGGATCGAAGGGCATACGGACGCGAAGCCCATAAGCCCTTTCCATCGTTATCGATTCCCCTCCAACTGGGAGCTCTCGTATGGGCGGGCAGTGTCGATCGCGAAATATTTTATTTCCAAGAGGATACCTCCGAACAGGATAGGCGCCTCGGGTTACGGAGAGACGAAGCCCCGCTATCCCAACGATACTGAAGAGAACAGGAAGAAGAATCGCCGGGTCGAGATATACATCTCATTCATACCGCCGCCGGAGGCCGGCAAGAAGACAGCCGATCTCTATGAGGGAGCACAGGGCCTATGGTAGAGACCGGACTCTCAAAGCCGGCAGGAATAAAATCCCCCCTCCAGGAGATATGGCCGCCGAAGTGGTTCTTCTCTTACTCGGACCTCGCAACGCTGCTCATGACCTTCTTCATCATCCTCGCCACCATGCTCTCGCTGAAGATTCCTCTCGCTGCCCTCTCAAACGAAAAGATAACAGCGGTCTTGAAGAAAGAAAAGATCCGTCTGGTGGAGATAGGGACGCTCACCGTGAGAGAAAAGGCGGCATACAAGCAACTCCAGGACCTGGACCTAAAGCACGTCCGCAGGGTCGTGCGCCTGGAAAGGATGAAAGAGTTTTCCGACCAGATAAGGGCCTATATTGAGGAAAAGAATCTAAAGGACCTGATCACCGTCGAGGAAGAAAAATTTAAGGTCCGGGTAACCCCGCTCGCGCCATTCCTGTTCTCTAAAGGACGGGACACATTACGAGCGGAGGCCATGCCCCTCTTGGATAAAATAGCCGATTTTGTGAAACGGTATCCTGCGCAGGTGAAGATCGAGGGTTACACGGACAGCGTGCCCATACACACGCCTCGTTTTCAGTCAAATTGGGAGCTCTCCATAGCGCGCGCGGTAAGCGTCATGAGATACCTGATGGAAAAACAGAAGATCACCTCCGCGAGGATCGAGGCCATCGGATATGGCGAATACCGGCCCGCTTTTCCCAACGATACGGACACGGATCGCGCAAAGAATAGGAGAGTTGTCCTGGAGATCAGCCCTCTGATAGAAGAGCTGTCGGTGAGCGATACCCAGGATGTCTATTCAAGAAGCGAGGCGCACGAACCGCAGTGAGCCGCGATGTTCCCGATATCGATCCCCCGGCGTACGCGCACGGCGCCATGACGCTACTTGAACGTGACAACCTGCCCCGACTGCAGCTGAGACGGCAGAACGTCATCCTTGTCTTTAGGGGTATAGAACCTTACGCTGGGAGAGGCCCAATAGCGGACATACCGTTCAACGACCCTCGAGCCGAAATAGTACCCTACGAGAGAGGCCAATAGGAGGAAGAAGACCTTCAAAGGCAACGAGATCTTTCTCTGCGTTCTGCGCGAAACCCTCTCTTTTATCTTGATCTTGATGCGTTTGGGCTCTTCAGAGGAAACCTCTTCTTGTTCGATTATTTCATGCTCCTCGTCGCTCACGTCCCCTCGCTCACCGGCGTTATTCGGGCGGCGCCACCTCAAAAGTGCCCACCACCCAATCGCCATACTCCGTGTAATTCACATAAGGCAATCTAAAATAATCCGTAGGATATGACGGCTGCTTCAAGAAGTATACCCCGTCCTTGTTCCTATAGTATTTCACGTACCGTGAGCCGAAGGGGATCGTTTTGGTCAGGAAAAGGCCCATCTCGATGCTGTACGTGCCCGTCGGCGCAGTGGGAGGAACATATACGCTGAAAGGCCCCTCGGCGATGACCTTGTTAACCTCCCACTCTGTCGTAGGTGGAGTAGGCGACGTATCGGCATTGATCCAGCCGGACTTGTCGATGCTCTTATAGATGTGGATGAAGAGCCCGTAGTCCTCAGCGAACCTCTGGGCAGTTGAGAATGACGCCGTGAACTCAACATCCTCTCCCGCCTTTATCTTATTCTTTGTAAGGGCGAGGCCCTCAAACTTAAGTGTCGGGTTCTTCTCCTTTTCCAGCCCCAAAGAGATCAGCCTGATATCATCTATATACGCGATGAGGTCATTGTCGGGGGGTGTCCCTACCACAAAGACGGTCAGGTTCCCGACATCCGAGAGATCGATAGTCTTACCGATATTCGAGAGCGTAAAAGTGACGGGCTTGTCCTTCTCCGAATTTCCCGGGATCGGGACCTGGTACCTCTTCTCTTCCTTATCTTTTATCTGCAGGGTCACGGGAATGTTCAGATACGTGCGCCCTTCGGCATCTTTTCCTCCATAGCAATAGAACTGGAGTATGTCGTACTCCGCCCAATTTGAATATTTCGGGTCAGAATACCGGAAGAAGCTCTGCAGTATCGCCGCGGGACAATCGCCCTTGTTCTTGAGAAAGGTGATCTTCCCGGCATATTTCCCGGTGGCGGCGTTATCGGCGTCCTGTTCTATGTGCGCCCCGCGCACTTCCCATTTTTTAACGTCTGTCTTGCTCTCGAAGTCGCTGACCACCAGATCCGGTTTTTTCTCAACCTTCTCCGCCGGCGATTCTTCGACCTTGATCGTCCCTACCACGAAATTCTTGATCGCCGGATCGGTGTAAGGTTCGCGGACGAACACGTCCCCCTCGTTGCTGTGCTTCACTGCGAAGAGGCCCATTTGAACGTTATAGGTCCCTGGGGGGATGTCGTCCGGTATGTACGCATTGGCAGGCCCCACCGTGATGGTCTCCCCCGGAGTCCACTGGGTCGCAGGCACCGTGAGGGCGAAATCGTTATTGATGATCAGCTTATTATCTTGCTGAGAAACGATATGGACAAAGACCGACATCTCTTCCCAGAGATTTTTCTTGATCGACATATCCGCGCTGATCAGGTAGAACTGGCCCTGTTTCAGGACTTCCGGCATGTTTAGTTTGCCGAACGTCACGACGGCTTCCCCCTCCCGCGTCACGCTCTTTGCCTGCGCGTGCTGCATAAAGGAGAAGGTTATTGCGGCAGCTATGAGAATGCCGAACGCTTCTCGGAGGTATGTACGCATCTGATTTGAGAGTGTTGAAAAAGCTATACGTATGCCGCACAACCGACGAAATGGGGCAACGCCGCAAGAATTTTTTCGTCGAGAACCTTTTGCGTGTGTGCGGTAATTTTGCGCCCTTTGCGGTTTTAAAAGGGCTTTGCAACGGCCTCGGTTTCAATGCTACCATACGCATCGGCGCATGTCAAATTTAAATGCGAGTCCGTCACTCCACCTCGACCTTCCCTACCGCATAATCGTCAAACCCGTGATTGACATATCGAAGCCGCGGGTACGTAGAACGGAAGTCCATCATGCCCCTATTCGTTGCGCGGCGATTGCGCCTGCCTTGGGAGAATGGGTTGAAGAGTCCCGCCTGAATGGTATATTCGCCGGGGGCAAAGTCTTTCGGAATAAATATTTCAAGAGGTCCGAATTCATATGCGGTGTTCGCCTTCCACGTCGTGGTCGGCTCTTGCGGGCTATAGTCCGCATTGATATACCACCTGTACTTCGACGAGCCTTTTCGCAGCTCGTCAGAATTGACAATATGGAAAAAGTATCGATAGTCGAGGCGCAGCTCTTTTGATAGTGAAAGAAAACCGGAAATGGTAATCGATTCTCCTCTTTTTGCGCGCGGAGGGCATGACAGTCTCAAAAAAGTGACTGCCGGCATATCTAATACCCTTTTCTCAATGAGATTCCCCCGTTCAAGACAAAGGTTGTCCACGTAGAGGGTTATGTTCGTCTCAGGATTGTAAAGATAGAAATTGATAGAAGCGACGGAGGTCAAATCAAGGTACTGGCCCACGTCTTCCAGATCAATAGTTATGGTATTCTCGCCATTCTTGAGACCGCGCAGAACGTCTATCGCTCTTTCCGACCTATCTTTTATCTTCACGCTAAGAGGCACTCCTGTGTTAAAAGGATTGAAAAAGGAGCAGCTAAAATACTTAAACCGGGACCAGTCCCTTATTCCCATGGGGCCGAGGTCGTAATTTTGCAGAACGAGCGCCGCGATCTCGTTCTTCGCATAATAAGTGACCTTGGCCGAATATGCCCCTTTCGCCGCGTGGGTCCTGGAGGGCTCGATGAACGTACCGCTCCAGTCCCATGCTGAAAAATCGGACGGATCCTCAAAGTCGCAGATGGACTGTACCTGTGGAGTGTAAAATTCGTTCGTGAGCGACGCGAGGGCCATTTTTATCATAGTTGTCGCACCTATGGGCTTCAACGTGAATACGATAAGCACGCACCATGACACGATAAACCAGGCTGCGACCACGAACTTGCTTCTTGCTTTCATCGCCCTCTCTTGTTTAGCGAACGCGCCCGCCGCGTGCCGTTCACCGCATGCGGACAGCCTGTTGCGCCACTGAATGCGTGTCGTGCTCAGCCAGAATTGGAGAAGCAGGACAAGTGCGGATGTGGGGTGCGATCCAGAATATGATTCCGGTATCCGATCTAAGCGCTGCACGCGCACCTGCCGCTCTATCCGCTTTTGCTTTGCTATCGCGCCTCACGCCACGAAGTACTCTCATGCCATGAAAAAGGATACCACCGGCAGAAAAAATTGGCAAGGAAATTATGGAGCCCCCGCGGGCATTCCCGCGGTCTTAAACAAGACCGTGAAGCTCCGCGGCCTTACGGTTCGACTACGCTTAAGCATCCTTCGAATGCTGCGACTACGCTTAAGCATTCGCCCTAAAGCAAAGTCGAAGGGCGAACCATCCTGAGCTAGTCGAAGGACACCCGCGGACGCTCCACGGGCGAGATAAGAAATGGTTGACCATACAACCCGTAAAGACGTATAATGGTCCACGCAGGGAGATATCATTTTTAAATGTATAAGCCTATTAAAGTTCTGCACCTCATCCATAGCCTTAAGTTTGGCGGAGCAGAAAAGCTGCTCATACCGCTCACGACAAGAATCGACACACAGAGATTTAAGCCAACCGTAGGCGCTATTTGCTACGGAGGGCCCGTTGAGGATGAGCTCACGCGCAAGGGAGTGTGTGTAAAAGTCTTTGGCAAGAAAGCGGGGATGGATTTTTCTGTTGTGCCCAGGCTTATCGCGTTCATGCGCCGGGAAGGTATAGATATCGTTCATACGCATTTGCCGACCGCTGATAATTGGGGAAGGATCTCCGCGCGATTGGCGGGTGTTCCCATTATCGTGAGCACATTCCATGGCCCATTGGTAGGGTCATCGTTCGCAGACCTTTTAAGAGAAAAGATTTTGAGCACTTTAGTCGATGCCTTTGTGGCCGTATCTCAGGTAACGGTAGCGTCTTTGAGGAGAAGGCTGGGCTTTCGCAAAAGGATCGTGCTCGTCTATAACAGCATTGCGCCGGAAAATTTCCGAAATGACGTAGACGGGCCCGCACTGAAAAAAAAGCTGGGCATACCTCCCGGTTCCGTTGTCATCGGAAATGTAGGCAGGCTCGAAAAGATGAAGGGTCAGTCCGATTTTTTGAAGGCGCTTGAGGCCGTTTCCCGCGAATATGAGAACGTTTTTGGTCTTGTTATCGGCGAGGGGCGCTTAGAGGAAAGCCTGAAGGAATTGGCCCTTGAATTACGGATAGCGGAAAGATGCCTCTTTCTAAAAAATAGAGAAGACATGGCGGAACTGCTGAAAGTAATGGATGTCTTTGTCATTTCATCCGTCGATAGCGAGGGGCTCCCTCTCGTCCTGCTCGAAGCCATGGCCTCTGGCGTGCCGATCGTAACCACGGGCATCGGGGGGATCGTAGACGCGATCCATGACGGCGTTAACGGGCTCATCGCTCCCGCTCGAAACCCGCTCATAGCGGCAGAAAAGATCGTGGCATTGTTGCGCGATCGGAAATTGGCGCGCACGCTTGCTGAGAATGCCGTTACTTCAGTGAAAGAAAATTTCAGCGAAGAAAAGATGGTGGAAAAGGTCGCGTCTTTGTATGAAACGCTGGTCAATGAAAAAGGCCTCCGCTAAGCCCCTCCCCCGACATGCGCGGACGCGCGTTCATTCCCTTCGTTTCCTTCACAAACGTTTCGGCCTTCGGCGCGCGTGCGGTAGCTGTGCCGCAAGGGGCCGTCTTGTTCGTTCAGGTCCATGTGAAAGGCCGGCTCACCCGCGACGCTCATGCCCTATTTCTTCTCAAGAAGCCTCAGGCAGCTCCTAAGGACCTCATCCTCGTCCACCGTAGCTATACAGGGATACCCCCTGCACTCGGCAGGATAACATTTTTTACAGCCGACGTCATTCTGCAGGACTACGGACTTTTCCCCGAGGGGTCGCCAACGAAGGTAAGAATCTGACGGATGCTTTATCCCCATGATCGTGACCGTCGGGACATTGAGCGCCGACGCGATGTGCGCCGTGCCCGTAGAGTTGCCTAAGAAAAGGCCGCATTGTTTTATCAATCCCGCGACTTCCAGGAGAGAGAATCCCCGCGCGATGATAGGCCTCTTCCCCATTTTTGTGACTATATCCGCGACTATCTTTTCTTCCTTCGGACCTTCGATGATGATAACCTTGATGCCCTCCTGCATAAGTCTGTCCGCTACAAAACAAAAACCTTCTTTTCTCCATCTCAGGTACGGTTCTGCCGACCCCGGATGTATGACGGCGATACGGTCACGCTCCGTCACCTTTTCGTCTTTTAGAAAATCTTTCATCTTCCGTATCGCCTCATCGGGTACATCGATAAAGGGCCGCTTATCCCGCGTATCTGCGCCGACGATCCTGGTGAGCCGAAGGTTATAATCGACCTCGTGTTCGATCTCAAAGCTGATCAGCCTCGAATATCTGTGTTCATGATAAATGTAGGGCACGCTCTTATCCAAAAGCCAGCCGCTGCCGTAACAATCAAAGCCGATGCTCTGCCTTGGCTTAATGATAAAAGACAATAGATTGCACCATTGACTCGGATGCATCACAAAAACAAGGTCAAATTTTTCCTTTCTCAGAGATCGGATGAGGGCTTGTTCTTTTAGGAATATCCGGAATCCTCTATGCCGTGACGCATAGATCTTATCGATGAATCTATTATTCTCGATGACCGCTTTCGTGTCTCTGTGGACCAGGACAGAAACGGAACTCTTGGGAAAACTCTCCTTAAGTGCGCGAAAAACAGGGGTGGTCAGGATTACGTCTCCCGTCCGATTTGTCCTGATTATCAGCATCTTATACGCACCGGGACCAGAGGCTATACGCGATTCGATGGGCCCTTGTCGCATTTTTAGAAAGCCGGAGGGAATCCCTAACGCTGTATTGAGAGACAAGAAAAAGTATCGCCTTATCGCGCGGGCCGCTGCCCTCAGAATCGGATTTTTTATCTTTCTTTGGATCCCGCCCAGCATATGTGCACGTCAACCCTTTCCTATCGTCAACCCTTCGGAATACCCCGATGGCACGCATCAGGGATTGTTTCTAGATTTTCCTTCCTCATGGTTGACACTTAAGAGCGACAAACCTTAGGGCGTGCGGCCCTGATTCCCCGATGATAAGCATCGGGGCTTTTCGCCGAATGTGTCAACGACTTTACGGGATCGCGCTGCCGCGCGCCTTCGACCTCAGGGCGCGCTCAATAAGGGAACCGACTTCTTCCCGTAACCTATAGATCTCCTTCGGGTCATGGGTATAGTACGCGGGCGTGCCCACCGCTCCATCGCATGCGTCACGCGACTGCTGAAGCTCCCGGATGAACCCATCGTCCCCGGCAGGATGCGTCGCACGCTCGTCGAGGGCCTCTCTCAACGAGGAGAGGTACTCAAAATCCTCGATGCCATCGCGCAGCACTTCTAACCGGATCGATCCCACCGGGCTTTTACCTTCGGGATCCGGATAATAGAGAGATCCGTTCCCGTTCTGCTCCGGGAAGGTCATCGGATCCTCCCACGGGTTTGTCTCATGCCAGTAGTTGACGCACCAATAGAGGAGGCCCTCGATCTTATATTTGAAGCAGATCCACGGAATGAGCCGATGCTCGATTGCGGGCACGTCCAGGTTGAGACCCGGATAGGGCCTGGTATGGCCCGCCACGTACATCCACAACGTCTTCCCCTTCTTCCTGAACTCGCTCGTCGTTTCCCGCTCGAGGTTATTTATCCTCACGCACCAGATATCGACATCCGGATATCCGTCCTGCGGCGTTGCGGTGAGCAGGTTCTTTATTCCGGGATGGGCCTTATGTATGAGGCGGGTGACCTCCTCAACGCGCTGGAATGTCTCGTCAAATATATATGCATAGGCGGAAGAGAGCCATCCCTTCTCTTCCAGATGGATCCCGTATTCTCTGAAGACCCCCTCTAGGGCCTCTCTATCGGTGTATCCATACCACGCATCGGTCCAGCCACCCTCGCCACCGCGCGGCCATTCCTGTGCGATGCCGAAAGACGTTTGGCCCTTCGCTCGGTACCATTCTACCCTTTCGTCGAATTCACTGAAGTCGAGTTTATAGCGGCCGTCGATCGTGCCCGCAAATTTCGGATTACCCACATTATGGATGGGGGCTATCCTGTGCTGCAGCATGTCCATATAATATGCCCTCGTGAGGTCCTCCAGCCGTGACCTGTAGCTTTCATCCGTCTCGCCTTTGCGCGCGGGATGCCGCACGCCGACAAGGTACTCGTAGAAATCGAAGCCTGTCCGCAGGCTCGGCCGGTCCGGCAGCGAGAAATCCCACACCTTGACGCTGAAACGTGCGTCCTGTACCGGATGCCCCTTGGCGGTCACGCGCACCGTGCCCTTATAATTTCCGGGGCACGCGTCGGCGGGGACATAGATCGTCACCCATAGGGGCTGAACGTTCTCTTTCTTCACGTCGAACGACTGGAATGCGATGAGAGGGTCCGGCCAAAGGCCCACTTTCGGAGTATTGTAGTACGGCTTTTTTGTCAGGACGTATTTAACCGCGCGGCACTGGATGAATCGCTTATCGATCGTGTGTGCGCCGTCCTCGTGGATAAGGTCTCCGAATTGGGCCGTGACGTCCTCCACGCCGGCCCCGAAGGGAATAACGATGAGCTGGAACCCCTCATACTCATTCTTTGCCTGGGATATCGCGATCGTACCTAAAAGTCCTTCCGGGAGAAGCTCCTTTTCTGAAAATATCTTTTCGAGACTTGTCTGAAACCCGATCCTGAAGCCGTCCTTGCCCTTCTCCGGCAGCGAAACCCTGGGCCTATCTTGGACCTTGATCGTGGCAATCTTCCAGTCCCTCGCCTCAGGGTTCGTATAAGGCACCTTTTTATACATGGCCCCGAGAGGGCCTGGGGCGGTGTAAAAAAGGCCTGCGACGACATCGTATGCACCGCGCGGGACATCGTAGGGAACGTATACACGCACGGGCCCCACCCTGATATTGCGATGAGGCAGGCGCAGATCGCGCGACAGATCTTGTGCTATGTCCGCATTGATATATGATCCCTTGCCCTTGCCTACCACATGAATAAACAGGTGGCACCCCTCCTGCAAGGGTTCGATCGTGCGCAATTCAACGGTCATATCAAACCCCTCGCCGCGATATGCCGCATGGGGAACCTCAGACCGTACTAACGTGACACGGCCGCGTGCGTCATCGCATCGCGCTGTATAGCTCCCCAGCACCATCAGTGCTACCGCGAGAGCGGTGAGTAGCTGCGGACTACGCTCCATCGTCTCTCTACCCTCTGCGCACGCTATTCATTTTCGATTCGCTCGCTTTCAGGCCTTTCAGGTCAGCATCGACCATGACCTTCACGAGCTCCGTAAATGACACGGTCGGTTTCCAGCCGAGGGCCTTTCTTGCTTTAGCCGCATCGCCCCTGAGCTCATAGATCTCTGCGGGCCGATAGAGGCTCGTGTCGAGTGCCGTATGGTCTTTGTACTTAAGGCCCGCGTAGCCAAAGGCGAGGGATACAAACTCTTCCACTGAATGAGTCTCGCCGGTCGCAATGACATAATCATCCGGCTTATCCTGTTGAAGCATGAGCCACATCCCCATCACATAATCTCGCGCGTGTCCCCAGTCGCGCCTCGCCTGCAGGTTCCCGAGCCGTAACTTCTCAGGCGATCCGCACGCGATCCGCGCAATGGCGCTGGTGATCTTTCTCGATACAAACTCGCCGCCCCTCCGCGGCGATTCGTGGTTGAAGCAGATCCCGCTGCACGCAAAGAGTTCGTGTGCCTCACGATAGTTTCTCGTGAGATGAAAACCCGCGAGCTTAGAGATACCGTAGGGAGAACGGGGGTAAAAAGGCGTATTTTCATTCTGGGGCGTCTCTCTCGCGAGCCCGAACATCTCGCTGGATGCCGCGAAATAGAACTTGCAGTGCGGGGCCTTGACTTTAAGGGCGGAGAGCGCGTAGAGGGTCCCATTGATGTTGGTATTTATTGTCGAGAATTCGTCCTCAAATGAATAGCTCACGAAGCTCTGGGCAGCCAAGTGATAACATTCATCGGGCTTCACCGCATCCATCACATTGAAGATGCTCGCATAGCTTTCGAGAGAAGCGGCATGGAGGGTCACCCTGTTAAGGATATCCTTTATCCGCCACAGCCTCCGTTCCGGATCCTCGATGGCAACCCTTCGCACAATGCCATGGACCTCGTACCCTTTTTCTATCAACAGTTCGGCCATATAGGAGCCGTCCTGTCCTGTGATGCCTGTGATGAGCGCCTTTTTCATATCGCCGCCTCCTCGTTTCTTGACGTCTCTACCATGATCCTTGTAAGCTCCGCACGCGTTGTTCTACGCGCGACGAACCAGCTCCTCATAGATGAACGCGGTCTGTGCAAGCATCCTCTCTACCGAAAAATATTCCGTCACCTTGCTTTTGCCGTTTTTGGCCAGGGTCTGGGCAAGCTCCTTGTTTCGTATCAATGCGAGGATGGCCTTTGAGAGACCGAGAGGGTCTTCCGGCTCGTCCAGAAGCCCGTTCTTTCCG
>CAYHAE010000052.1:0-13557 GCA_964354545.1 uncultured Planctomycetia bacterium | reverse complement strand
GACCCCGCCAAGTCCGAAAGACGCCCGGCGGGGCGATTCCACTCGTGGGCTCCATCCTACTCCGCCCTTCGGCTCTTAAACGATGGTAAGGGCTTCGTAGGGATAGGTCCTACGAAGCGCATACCAGCGTCCTCGCGTGAAGCGCGAAGTAGACCACTCGTGGGCTCCATGGTTCGACGCGAAAATGACTCTCTTTTGGAGAGTCATTTTCTTGCTCACCATGCCCTGAGCAAGCGAACTGCAGCTAAAGTCAGACGAGCGCGTCGAAGGGCAGGTCGGTGGTTTCCCGCCGGTCGCCCAAAAGGGCTCGGCGGGACCCCGCCAAGTCCGAAAGACGCCCGGCGGGGCGATTCCACTCGTGGGCTCCATGGTTCGACGCGAAAATGACTCTCTTTCTGAGAGTCATTTTCTTGCTCACCATGCCCTGAGCAAGCGAACTGCAGCTAAAGTCAGGCGAGCGCGTCGAAGGGCAGGTCGGTGGTTTCCCGCCTACGCCAGACTCTACGCTGGATATGGCGTGACCCCGCCGTATCGCGATAAAGAATCGCCCCGCTCTTGCCCGATTCTTTATCGCGAGCTTTTTTAACCTCGCAGTTAAGTAATAAAAAAGCATGAAATTCGTATTTGACATTCTGTTCTCCTAAATGGTATAATTGTTATAGAATTATAATGTGTCTCCTGGTATAGCATATATACCGGAGATTTATTTTGCCCAGTTACTTAAAAGCTTAAATTAGAAAAGTCTAGATGCACTTTTGGAGGATAAAGTGCGCGCTTGCGGATCTAGGTTTTTTTATTACAGGAAAGGACCATGCGCGGTGATGTCGCGAGATGTCACCAGATGGTCCTTTTTTATTTTCCGCAAGCTGGTGTCTGTCGTCACCCTCCTCGCTTTCATGTGTACGTGCATTACTCCTGATTACGCCTGGGCTGTGAAGGCAGGGTATTCGCTCCCCGCAAGCGGCGGTACTCGAGCCTCCAACCCGGGCGAGGAGGCACCGGGAGGGCTCGATATCGAGAAGTTCTCGCTCCCCGCATACCTCGGCTACATACGTGACAGGTACGATGCGAATGTAGACCATAGACCAAAGACTATAGACCATAGAGTGGAAGCGCCGGTCAAGATCCCTCGCTCCGCTCGGGATGGATCACTCCCTCCGGTCGTGATCCATATCCAGGACGCGCACTGCAACTACGCTGCCCAGAATACGATCGCCCAGATCATAGAGTACCTGACCAAAACCTATTATGTGAGAAACATTAACTTAGAGGGCGGCGAAGGAGGTTACGACCTATCCGCATTCTATCGGGTGAACGACCTTGCGCTCCGGACAAAGGTCGCGAACTACTTCCTGAAAGAGGGAGAGATAAACGGGGCGGAGTTCTTCGCCATCAAGAACCCCACGAGCGTGGACCTCTGGGGAGTCGAAGAGACGAAGCTCTACCTCGCCAACCTCTCTGTCTACAAGAACTCCCTCAAAGTTAAGGACGATATCGACAAGTCCCTTGCCGTACTCCACACCGCCCTCGCTGACTTGAAGGCAAAGGTCTACTCGCAGGAGCTCCTCGAGATCGACTCGAAAGCAATCGACTTCAGGAACAAGAAGATAGAGTTCAAGGACTACGCAGGGTACCTCACGAAGAGCTCATCCGGCAAGGGGATCGACATCTCCGACCTCGCCAATATCACCATCCTCATGAAGACCCTCTCGCTCGAGAAGGGCATCGACTTCAAGAAGTCGAACATCGAGCGCGACCAGCTCATCGACACGCTCAATAAGTCCCTCTCCAAAAATGAGGTGAGGGAGCTCGTGGAGAGGGCGGTCGAGTTCAAGACAGGGCGGGTCCCGCCCCAGGAGTTCTACACCTACCTCATGAAGAAGGCAAAGGAGGTCACTATCGACCTCTCTGGCTACAAGAACCTAAGCCTCTACATCGGCTACGTGAACTGCTACTCGTCCTTGAAGAGGGAGGAGATATTCAAGGAGGTCGAATCGCTCGAGGAGCGCATCAAGGAGAAGCTCTACCGGAGCGCCACCGAACGGGACCTGGACCTCCTCTCGAAACAGCTCGAGATCACGAAGAGGATATTCTCCATTACCCTCACGAGAGACGAGTTCGAGTACTACCGGTCCCATAAGGATGTCTTTGACACGGGCCGCCTCATCAGCTTCATAGGAAAAGAGGCGCCGAAGCACACTATCGCGGTCCCTCAGTTGCCTGACGCGAAGGCGATGAACGCCCGCCTCGCCGAGATGGACAAATTCTACGCATACAGCTTTAAGAGAGATGAGGAGTTCATAAAGAAGATAAAATTCGGCAAGACCGTAGACTCAAGACCGCAAGCCGCGGAGTGCGCCATCCTCATCACGGGAGGTTTCCACACGGGCAACCTTACCGAGCTCTTCAAGAAGCACAACATCTCCTACGTCTCCATCATGCCGAACTTCGGCCTCGATGACAAGGAATGCCCCTACTTCAAGCTCCTCTCAGGGTCCAACTCCAGCCTCCTCAAGTTCATCATGACGAACGCATCGGCGATCGCGATCTACTCTTATTTAAACGAGCACGCGGACCAGATCTACGGACAGGGGGCCTCCCGAGCGTTCGGGGACGCGGTGGGCGTTGTCACAGGGCTCCTCCGGGAGGGAGAAGGCAGCACGGTCCCCTCCCCGAACGCGAACGTCCAGTTCATGCTCTCCTCCGCGCAGCCCGAAGGCGCCGTCGAAGTGCGCGGCGCTACGATAAACGGCACCCAGGTGTGGGCGGTTGTGGCGAAAGGTGTTGTGCAAGTGCCCGAAGCGCCGGCCCGCGCCTCGACGAGCGGGACGCCGGTTTCACTCACCGAGGCATCTGGCTTGCCTTCAGGCGTGACTATGTCCAAAACGCTCTACCCATCGAAGCCCTTTGAGACGGCGCTGGCGGAAAAGCAGGATTTATGGGTACAGATCAATAACTTCAAAGGCAGTATTGATCGTGCCCCGTTCAGGGTATATGTCAGTCCTCGCACAGGAACACATGACAAAGCGGTAGAGATCGCCAAACAGGTGTTGGGTAGGAGCGATTCTCCTGACGCAGCATTCAAGTATCTTCAAGAAGGGTCAGTAGGTCTCGCTCAACTAGGAGCAACAAAGCTCGTATTCTACCTTAATTCCGCACAAGATGCGGCGCGGCTAGTGGAGATACTGCGAAGCCATCCTTCGTACCACGCCCTCGGGCCATCGAAGGCGCTCATGGATACCCTGCCCGTCGATAATATCACCATGGTATCCGGCACCCCGAGGGAAGAAGTTGCAGCTATGGGACAGGGAACGGTTAACCGCCTTATGGAGATTGCCCAGGTCTTTCAGACAGCGGGTATCTCTTTGCACGACGGCCGGTCAAGCCTTGACGGGAGACGCATCCCTTCATCTGTCAATGAGCTTATGGTACTACGGGATAGGATCCCTCGCGAAGCCCGCGCCTCGACGAGCGGTGTTTCAATAAGTAGGAGAGGCTTCTTTCGCACAGTCGGTATCGGCGTTATCGGAACCACCGCAGGTGTTATACTTGCGGAGAAGGTATTCAACGCGCTTGCGCCGCGCGCACTCACCGCGCGCGATATCCCGCAGGTCGCATACACACGCGACCTCGTCTCCAACCTCACCGCGGCCGCATCAAGGAGCGATTATATGAACGCGGATGAAGTGACGGAACGCTCTATCCAGGAATCGGTCGCCATCTCGAACAGCGATGCGTATCGACAACTCGTCGCCGATGTGTATACGACACTAAGACGAGAAGGTGTCTGGACCGACAGTAGAACCTTCCCCGTTCTTTTCCTTAAAGGATTCAGCAAGGACGGGTACGCATGCGCCCTTGCCGATCTCGGGGTTATTGTCGTAGGCGTTCGAGAATTTCCGCCCGAGGGAAACCGTGAAGCGATGGGGAGACTCCTCGCGACCCATACCGCCCACGAGGGGCGTCACATCATCAATTTCGAAAGAGTAGAGGGCGGTAGAATGACAAGACTCACGGATGAATATGAGGCGCACAAAGGTTCTTACGACGCGGCAAAAGCAACCGGGAGTTCGCAGGACCTCGTCGATACTCTGAGGTTCAAAACGACCGCCCTCGACATACTCCGGAAAGATAGCGGTCGCGTCTCTGAGTTATTCGGGACAGCGCGGGACGAATTCCGCGACGTCTACTACCGCGACATCGCATACTATCCCGGCGCCAAAGATAGATCCGGCAAGGAGACCGATTACGTACACGTGACGCTCACATATGGCACGAAAGAAATAGCCGTCTTTGTGGATGCACGCACGCAAGAGATCATCCCCGCAAAGGACGTGGGATGGGTCTCTGAAACGGCTGCCGTGTATCCGGCGACCCCATTGCCTTATATAAGAATGCCCGCATTCGAGTATGCGCAATATACAGTCGCAAAAGGCACGGGCGCAATGCTTGCCTCGATGATCCCCGCGCCCGGGCAAAGGGCCTCGACGAGCGGGGCGTATGAACCGTACGCCGGCGAACTGGGTGCCTTTCACAATGTGGCGATAGGTCAGATCGGTACCCGAAGCCAGATCATAGGGATCGATCAGGCCGCGAATGAGGCCATTGTAAGAGATTCGAGAGGGACCGAACACCGTATCGGCCTCGCCGCCCCTCTCGATCTCGATATCGGAGCCCTGCGCGAGCGGATATATGCCGTGCCTCATACGGACAAAGAGAGCAGGAAGACAGCCCTCGCGGTCCTAGAGCTCCTTGAGAGATCTCCGCCTCGTTATACCACTTTTTCAGCAACAGTGGAGGATTTCTGCGGGTTTTCCTCGTTCCCGACCAGGGAAGATTCCCCTGCCCCCCGCCTCGTGGGCCTTCACGAAGGTATAAAAGACGATCCGGTGGCGCTCTTCCACCTCTTGGGCCATTACGCGATGTCATCGGACCTTCTGCGGCTCTCCTTTGTGGGCACAACGCTCCTCGTCACCACAGTCAAGGATGGCGAGATGGAGCACATAGCGGCCCTGCGGCTTGACGCAGGTTCCGCCCGCAGCCTCGAGCGTACACTCACCCGGGCCGATACCATTGGAGAAAAGAACCACTACCTCCTGATGGCACTGCAGGATGAGCTCTTTCCCGCCGCGGACGCCCAACTCACGAAGGCCATACGCGATATGAGACGGAGATCGCTCGGTGAACGGCTTGGGCACCTTTGGGAAGAGGCAAGAGGGAGGTACCTTGCGTGGAGAGGGATGGGAACTGTAAAACGTGCGCGTGAAGATTACACGCGGTACGTATCGTCCCCAGAGGTACGAGCGCTGATACAGGCTGGGGCGCAGTCGGTTCCCGCGTTAAGGCGCGTTCTCGCAACCGCCAGACCTGTCGAGCAGCGCAGGCTTGCCGCATGGACCTTGTCGCGCATAGGAGACGCGCAGGCGGTCACGAGCCTTCTCGACAGCCTCTTGTACGGTCCGCATGGCGATCGGGACTTCATAAAACAGCTGCTCATTGATATGGATATAGCAGCGCTCCCCTTCATGATTCGAACTCTTGAGGCACAGGTGAGCTCCTATCACTATTTGGATGTGTTCGCCGATATCGCCCGCCAATGGGAGGGTAATTCCGCTGCCATCCTATTACAGGAAATGGACTCCGCGAACGATGCATGGACACGATCCCGCTGCATAGACCTTATCGGTAAGATAGGCGACACAAGGGCGGTCGAAGGACTGGTTGAAAGGCTATGCGATGGAAGGGTGGAAGAGGGCCTGCGGGGCAATGCGTTATGGGCGCTGAATTCCATCACAGAAGAGAAAACGGTCAAGGTATCGCAAGAGCTCTTTGAGAAGTTGATCCGGTTTTCTCTCTCACTTCAAGATGAAGAGCTTCGAGTGCGGGCGATCGATCTCGTAGGAAACCTGAACAGGTCGGATAGGTTTGATATATCCGGAGAACCCCTCGCCGCGCTGACCTCGGCGCTCCAGGAGGCTCAAGATAAGGCGACACAAAAAGGTATCATTCGCGTTTTCGGAGGACTCGATAATGAAGAGGCCATAGAGGCGTTGCTGGCAAGGTTAGGAGAGGAAGATATCGGGGATACGGTGGCCACGGCATTAGCCCGTTTTGGCGATCGTATAGTAGGCAGGTTGGCTGATGCACTGACGAAAGCCGTTGAAGAGAATGATACGGTAACCGCGACGAGGACCGTCACCGTGTTGGGAAAGATAGGAAGCGAGGCCGCGATAGAGGTTGTCCGTCGCGCAACAGCCGAATTCAGCAGTTTTGAGCTCAGCCAGACGATCCTCAAAGTGCTGGACGACGCGGAAGATGTAAAATCCGCCCACTATTTCATCACTTCCCTCGGATCGCTCGATAGGGGGGTCCGAGGGAACGCTTCTGTGGCGCTTATGCGCCTGGGGGACAGGGCGATCCCGGTCCTTCTTGCCCGGCTCGAGGATAAGAGCGGGGCCGTACGAAGGGAAGTCGCGAATCTACTTGCCAACATGCGGTGGGATCCAAAGACCGCATCCACGCGGCACAGGGTGGCATATTATGCTATACGGTACAGCGAAAAAGCCTACGATGCGATGGTGACAGATGTGGTCGGCGATTTTTCCGACCTCGACCGCGAGGAATTGATAAAAACACTCAGGTCACCGTTAGAGAGCGTGAGGGTATTCGCAATGCTCCTCCTCGGAGAGTTGTTCAAAGGGCGGGCAGATGAGGGGGTGCTCAAAGCGCTATCCGAACAACTCGAACGCGATCCGGAGAACCAGGCATACCTAAGCGCTATCCTCACCGCAGGCGGCGTGGAGGGCGCGCGGAGGGTGCTCGGAATTGCGTACACCGCCCTGCGCGCGCACACTCTCGAGGGACAACCGTGCATCGTGCTGCTTGAGGCGCTGCAGGATACGTTTAAAAATTCGTCGGATGCAGGCCTCATGAAAAGTTATATTGATCTCTGTTTTGCGATGCTCTCGCGTTTTCCCCTGGAAGATAATCTCAACCGCGACTGGTTCAGACGAGGGCTTCTGCACACAATGAAGGAGGCCGCCTCGGGGAATGCGAAAGGCGCGGCGGTTCAGTGCATCGCGGCAAGGTTGGAATCGGGAGATATCCACATCTCGAATTTTGCACAGGAGGCGTTGACACTCATGAGTGTATCACCCCGCGACCTCCCGCCTCGTCAAAGGTTTTCCTTCATTGAAACACAGGATAGGTCTTATCAATTTGAGCCGCAGGAACTTATCGAAGCGCTTCAGAGCATGGTCAAGGACCGCATAGTCCCCTTTGACGCGCTGTACGCGTTACACGATAGAATTGAGAGGGTACGGCCCGCCTTAACAGAGGAAGAGCGAAAGAAGCTTGGCTCTGCTCTTGGAGAACTCTTCTCCGTGATCGACGATGCGAATCGCCGTCGCACTGTCGTGCGCACATTGGAGATGCTGTGCGGGCCCGACCTCCCCTTTTATCTTAAGACGATGGATGCCCGATTTTTGGGTATGGTCATGATCGGGGACTGGGAAGAGGTCGAAGCAGTGGTCCGGTCAAATCCCGAGGAAGGGACGCGTATTCTAGTCGGTACCCTTTACTACGATCTGAACAGCGGGGAAGTCTCCGGCGTGCTCAAAGTATTAGCCGATGTCAATTTCACCCCGCGTACTACGCGAGAGGAAGTGGTCATGCACATCCGGAACAGTCGATGGGAGGATATCGTCGCCCTGGGTCCGGAGGCGCTCGAGCACCTCCTCCATTTTGTACGAGAGCACTTCGGGGACACAGGCGTCTGGCGGTGGAACACTGATTTTGTAGACTTTGAAGATCTCATCGGCACGATCGGAGCCATCGCCGAATCTTCTCGGGACCTCTCGGTCCTGCGCAGGGAATTCAGGAGAAGGGGTTATATTGTAAGAGCGGTGAGCGCGGTGGCGATGGGGCGCGCCCGGGGCATCGATGAGGTCAGATTCCTGGTCAACTGGCTGATACAGTGGCATGAAATACCTGTCGAGATAGAAATGAGATCACGTGCCGTCAACCCCGGTGGAACAGTGGCGAGGTCCATGGGCGATATGAGTATCCTATGCGCGAACCAGGCGCTTAAGGCACTCTCGTCCGAGCCGCGAGAGATGCTCATGCCGATATTGTTT
Source organism: uncultured Planctomycetia bacterium (assembly GCA_964354545.1). Taxonomy (GTDB): domain Bacteria; phylum Omnitrophota; class Gorgyraeia; order 2-01-FULL-45-10; family JAHFGN01; genus CAYHAE01. The sequence goes on along the minus strand of CAYHAE010000052.1, from coordinate 5,422 downwards.
GCGAGGTTAGAGGACAGAAGAGAGGGGATCAGACGGGGGGCATCGCGCCTTATCGAGGCGCTCGGCATAGACCCCCAGACGTTCCCGCCGCGGCAACGGGTCGCATACTATTTTGGACAGCAAGAATTCCCGTCTAACATCTCGGACCGATTCGGCGAGGAGGACATCGACGGTCTTCTCGACGCGCTCTCAACGGATACCCCTCTCCATGCCGGGATCGTTGAGCTCCTCGGTTTTATGGAAGCGAAGGCCTCCGAAAGAAAATCCGAGGATATCACATCGACCCTCATCCTCCTGTGGACCAGAGGGAGGATCGGCAATGACACATTCTTTAAAATCCTATCGAGGGTCCGCGACAAGAGGTTCGAGCGTTTCTTCTTGCGCGTGCTCTCGAGGGCAGATGCCCCTTCGAGGGATTTCTTCAACTATCTTGCGCGGAACGGCTCTGAAAGATCGGTCGAGATTCTCTTCTCGATCGCGCAGCCTAAGGAGGATGTCGATAGGGAGCTGAGAGAGGCGGCGGTCAGGTCGCTCTCATGGGTTGAGAGGGTTGACGAGCGGATATTCAAAGGGATCCTCACCGTCGCAGAACGCGATCCTGAGCTTGCGATCCCGGCAGAGTCAACGCTTCGGGCCTTCTTCGTAAATTCTACTCGAGAGGCGAGGGGAGAGGTCATCGGACTTGTGCGGGGTCACCTCTCTGACGCAGGCGCGGATAGGGTATCGCGTTCGCGAGCAGTCCGCATCGTCGCAGAGGCCGTGTCCGATCAACAGGGACCGCTCTGGCTGGAAGAGGAACAAGGGGAAGAGGTTTCGGAGCTGATGCGCCTTGCCGCGACCGATCCGTCCTTAGAAGGCACGGCGCACAAGAAGATAGCTTCGGCCGCCGCCCTTATGGCAACCGGCAAAAGCTCACAGGACCTCCGTGACGCCGCCGCTCTCGCCTATATGAGAAACGTCATCGAAACCGCCCGCGCGCTCAAGGACCGCGGCGGCGACCCAGAGCCGTTCTTGAGGAATGCGCTCAGCCCGTTTATCGTAGCGGCCCCCGCAAGCCTCCGCGCGCTCGTTTCGTATCTGAGGCCGGATGACAGGCCGGATACCGCGACCATAGGTCTTGTGTCAGATGCGCTCACGACCGCGATAAGGGACCTGCCCGCCCACGCCACGGCGCAGGGGCTCGCCATCAACATTAAATTGGCGCGCTATCTGAAAGACAGGGCAGAGCCGGCGCACGTCGCGCGGCTGCTCTCCGATTCTGAGTTCAAAGATGCGCTCAATGAAATAGCATATAACCTCAACAGAGAGGTCACGGCCCATCCGAAAGAGATGCGGCTCGGAGAAGATGAGAAGACGAGCCTCTTCGATTCCCTCTTTTCACAAACGCCGGAAGAGTTCGCGCGGTCAAAGGCGATGTTCGATGAATACTTCTTTAACGACCCTCAATATTACCAGATCGTGATCCCGCAGCTCATCGAACTTCTGGAACATCTGAGCATCGACCAGATCAAAGACCTCATACGCGCGATCACAGAGAACCCCAAGCAGTCCCTCGACGAGATCATGCAGGACGTAAAGGAGAATGTCGCCTCTCTGCCGGGCATGGATCCCACAAAGGTCAGTTTCACCATACGAAGATTAGAGTGGATACTCGGGAACCACTTTGTGCTGCAGGACAACGTGGAGAGGCTTGAGCCGATCGCCCGCGCGTTCCAGGAGAGCGGGAAGACCATGGAGGACCTGAGACGCGCATTGGACAGGATGGAGACGGCAAAGAATTTTTCCGCGCTGCAGGCGATCGCAAAAGAACATTCTCTCGATATCCTTGAAGTGCTCGCGTTAAAATTCGAGAGCGTCTCACTCAGGACGCGGGAGGATATCCTGATTGACGCCCTCTCCAAAATCGATTCCATGCCGGAGGACGAGAGGCTGTCTCTCTATAGCGGTCTGTCCGCCCTCTTCGGCGTTCTCCCCGATAGCTGCAGCCGAAGGGTATATCTCGCGCACCTCTGCAAGAAGATCAACGAGAAGGACAATGATAAACTGGTAGAGGCGATCGTGAAGGCGCCTGACGTATCGACTGCGGAAGAGATGGCCTCTCTCGCCGGTATGGAGCGCTCGCCTCTCGCAGCAAGATTTGTGTTCGAACACAGGGAAATAGTCACTGCCGCGACCCAGGAGAACGAGGCGCTCAGAGGATACCTCGATCAGGTAAAAGGCCTGTCTAAAGGTCAAAAGGCGGCATCTCTCCAATATTTCAGGCTGCTCTACGCGAAGAGGACCTCCCCCACAGACTCAATGGATGAATACAGGAGGAAGGCGCAGGGGCTTGGCGAAGAGGTCTTCGCGCAGTTTGAGAGTCTTGGCGCGCAGGTCGACATGCCTCAGCCCCCGGTATCTCAACTGCCCCACGTCCTCTATGAACCGCTCGTCATCATGAGTCCCGGTACCGGTGCGTTAGAGACGCTGCGCTCTCTCATCGCATCATTGAACAAGAGTATGGACCTGGACGTTGCCAGACAGCGTGCCGACCTTAAGAACGGGCTCTTCCAGAAGATCGCCATGCTCGCCTCGCAGAAGTTCGAAAGAAAGGGCGAACTCCTTTCGAAGATCTTAGAGATCACGACGGGGGAATACGGCGAGCCCAGCGTAGAGAATTCGAAAAGGTTCTACGATGAGCTCATGCGGGCCGTGGGGCAGTTCACAAAAGTAGCGGAAGCGCGTGAGAAGGCCAGAAGCAACCTTTTCGGTGACGAGGAGCTGAGTACCTTAGTGGGCACCTTGTGCGACAGGGCTCTCGAGGGGGTGCTTGCACACACACGTTTCGACGAGGAGGCGCTCCGGGGGCTCTTCGAAGTGCTCGCAAATATCGAGGGAGAGATGCTCCTTGCGAGTTTCGAGGGCAGGGTAGAGATAGCGGACAGACCGGCCGCGCTCGAAAGGTTGAAGGGCTACGCGAATATTACGCGCAACCCGAAGTTCCAATGGACGGACCACCAGGGAAGGAATATCTACGAACTCATCCGCATCTTCCTCAACAATATCACGGACCGCGAAATATACGAGAATATATGGGGCGCGTTACAGGCCGAGATCGACGGAAGGTTCGCGCAGTGGAAGTACGAGAGTGAAGGTTATGTCCGGACCCTCGACAAGATCGTTGAGATCGAATTCGGCAGACTGGACAGGGAGGGGAATGTCACGGATGCCGAAAAGAGGGGTCTCGATGAGGCGCGGGAGCGCGCGAAGGCGCAGGGTACGTCTCTGTGCGTCCAGCTCGCGACAACGGAGGGGTTGGAGGGCCTCAAAGAAAGGATCGAGAAGATACGGAACTGGGAGGCGGAGCTTTCATATACGATAAGGAATGACGAGGAAGGGTTCAGGGTGGAATTTCCCAACGACTTCTATGTCCTCTTCAACATAGGCAACTCCGGCCATTTCTCAGCGTGTCAGGGGTGCGCCCATCCGAGCGCTGACTTGCGGATAGGGCTTACCGGCTACGTATCGAATGGAACGAACAAGGCAATTGCCCTGTTGGACAGGGAGGGCAGGGTCTACACGAGAAGGATCGTGAGGTTGAGGATCCTCCAGAACCAGGACGGCGGACTTGAACCGGTGATATTCGTCGAGGAGAATACGCAATTCGAGCAGCGGGAGATAGACAGGCTCTATGCTGCGCTCGACATCGTATCGCAGAGGACGGGCCTGCCGGTGGTCTCCTCGATCGCGAGGGCCGCAAGGACGGAGAAGGTCCTGGAAGGGGCTTATCAGCCATACCAGGCCCTCTTCGAATATCATGACAGGTCGGAATTTAACTACTCAGACACATACGGACACTCTGTTCCCGCAACATCCCAGAACACGAGGAGGCAGCTCACCGCAGGACTCTACCGCCACATCCTAGATGAGGAAGAGGGGCCCGATGCACCGCTCGTGATACCCCTCGGTTTCTCATTGCTGGTGAAGCCGCCGGTTACGAAGACGGTGGAAGAGATAGAGGATGAATACGGGTTGATAAAATCCGGGGTCGGCGGCGTACGCGCCTCGACGAGCGGCGGCGCCGCATTCGCCGCGCCACGTCTCGGCATCGAACGACCGGAGGTTACGTTCATACGCGATATGGAACCTATCGAGGAAGTAAGGAATGTGGTCGTGCAGTCACGGGAAGCCTTGGCGGCCTTGGTAGAGGCACCTTTATTAGAGGCATGCGAGATCTTCTGGGATAATAATATCCGGACACTGTCCACGACCGCGAATAAAAAAGATCTGCAGGGAAACGGCGCGCATTATGCCTATATCATCATCGACTATAAGAGCCTTTCTTATGAGAATAGAGCGCTCGTCGATAAAATGGTCGATGGCGAGATCGTACACGAAGACGTGAAGTTAGACAAGCTCGACGACTATGACGGAAAGCAGGCAGTCCAGATATTAATACCCATAACTGAACGGACGACCGTTCAGGAAGTGAGAGATAAAGCGGTTGCAATAGCAGATATGTTCGCGCTGCAGCAGATGCAATGGGCCCCTATCTACACGCTTGAGGAACTTCAAGAGACGTATGCCTCTCCCGAAGGGACCATAGATGATTTTGTGGCAGAGGGTTACTATTACGACGACGAGAACAGTCTGTTCTATTTCAGCAAAGGGCATTATGAAGGAGCGATGAGATGGTTGGAATCCGTGGAGGCTGAATTCGCAGGAATAACCGCGCCTCCCGGCGCTGGTGTACGTGCCTCCACGAGCGGGCAGCCCGCAGCGCCCGGACAGGTGCCCTCGATCGAAGCCATGAAGGCCGCAATAACCGCGCATCCGCAGTGGCAGAAGCTTGACGAAGTCTACGCCGAACATGACCAGGTGCATGAATTCAACGTCGCCGCCCATACCATGGCAGGCCTCACGTACTTAGAGTCACTCGCAGGGTTCGCCGCGCTAAACGATGAAGATAAGAAGATCATAACCGCTGCGATGCTCCTCCACGATATAGGGAAAGGTGTCGATAAAGGCCCGAAACACCCAAGAGAGTCCGAAAGGATCGCGCGGGCGCTCTTAACGGGAATGGCGTATCCGCCCGCGGCGGTCAATGAGATCGCGATACTCATAAGGATGCACCAGGTCTATGGAGCGTATAGCGATCACGAGATAACAGTTGAAGAGATCGCGAGGCAGATAGGCTCTGAGAGGCTCGCGAGGATGCTGAACTTAGTGACTGCGGCGGACCTCTATGGCACATCTATTACTCCGGGACGCCTGATGACAGCAGCGAAGTTCGACCACATTGACAGGGCCGAAGGCCTCTTCAATTCCGTCGCAGGATTATTGAAACCCGTGGTCATCGCCACGAAGAGCGGCACGGTCGAGTTCCATTTTGGAAGTATCTATCGCCTGTGGCGCGCGGACGGCGAATTCGTCTATGGGACGT
>CAYHAE010000051.1:0-13717 GCA_964354545.1 uncultured Planctomycetia bacterium | reverse complement strand
CGGCCGCTGACGTTTTAGTAGCGGCCGCTGAACCGGACTGCGCTACCCCCCGACGCCACTACACATGTCAAAAATCCGTACAGACTACTCTGCTTTCGGACTGCGGGTCATCAGATCATGGACCGCGGCCCGCGCGTCCTTATGCGCATAGAGGACGCTATAGATCTCCTCTGCGATGGGCATCTCGACTTTATTTTTTTTGAGAAGCTCATATACGGACTTGGCTGTCGCTACTCCTTCTATCACCATCTCTGTCTCTTTCAGTATCTGCTCGAGCCTCTTGCCTCTGCCGATCTGCTCCCCAAGCCACCTGTTCCGGGAATAGGGGCTTATGCAGGTTGTCGTGAGGTCCCCGAGGCCGCTCAACCCGTAAAACGTCTCTCTCTTTGCGCCCATCGCGATGCCGAGCCGGACCATCTCTGCCATGCCTCGCGTGAGCAGGGCCGCCTTCGCGTTAGTACCGAAGCCGAGCCCGTCAGATATGCCTGCTGCGATGGCAACTATGTTCTTCAGGGAACCTCCCAACTCTACGCCGATGACATCCGTATTCGTGTATACCCTCAGCCTGTCCGTCATAAAGATGTCCTGGACCCTCTTCGCAACCGCGAGATCGTCCGATGAAGAGACTATCGTTGTAGGCGCGCCGTTGGCCACCTCCAATGCGATCGTCGGCCCCGAAAGGACGGCGAGCGCATTCGGCGCAATGAGCTCCTCTACTATTTCGGACATCCTCTTCAGCGTCCCGTTCTCTATCCCCTTTATGACGCTCACGAAGAGAATTTTCTTCATATCGTATATCTTGAGCCGCGTCACCGCTCCCCTCAGGTGCTGAGAAGGGATAGCCAATACCACGAGGTCCGCCTTATCCAGGGACTCGTCCAAAGAGGCCGTGATCGATACGTTCTCCGGGATCTTGACGCCCGGCAGAAATTTGACGTTCTCTCTCGATGACCTCAGTATTTTGATATATTCGGGAAACGCACCCCAGAGCCTGGTCACGAACCCCTTCTTTGAGAGGTGGCACGCGAGAGTCGTGCCCCACCCCCCGTCACCGAGCACCGCTATGTTTATATTTCCCATATAGCATGTTAATATAGCATAGCACGTAATTATTAGTCAATATAATTTGAGGAGAGGGCGGCAAAAAGGCAGGTCGCTCGAGCGGCTTATCCCCTTCGGGGATGCCCTGCACATAGCCGTAGCGCGAGGGGCTATGTGCGGTCGCTGTTCCTGGGGAATACCCTTACGGCCCTCACGGGGCGCACCGGGCATTTGTTCTGGCAGATCCCGCAACCTATGCAGAGCGTTTCGTCTATGTACGGCTTTAATACGCTCCTGTTCCCCACCGGCTCCCTCGTAAGCGTGATGGCCTTTTGGAAAACAGGACAGTGCTCTTCACAGACAATGCATTCCTGCCCCTGCGCCCAGGGTATGCAGAGCGCGCGGTCTATTTCCGCGATCCCCAGCCTTACCTTCTGCTTCTTTTCCACCGTGAGGCGTGGTATGGCTCCCGTGGGACACGTCGTGCCGCACAGCGTACATCGATACTCGCAATATCCTATCTCAGGGACGAGCTGAGGGGTCCAGATACCTTCGAGGCCCGATTGGAACATCACGGGCTGCAGGCCGTTTGTGATGCACACCTTCATGCAGTTGCCGCACCGGATGCAGCGGTTCACGAAGTCCTCTTCCTTTAAGGCCGCAGGCGGCCTGATAAGGTCCGCGGGATTCGCACGCGCTGCGTGCGCCGAGGAAGGCGCCTTCCGGAATCCGGCCAGGGCGAGAGATGAAAATAGGAGCACTAGAAAATTCTTACGCGATATCCCCCCTTCTTTTCGTCCGCGCGCAGAAGTCTCTTGAGCCCTCTTCTGCGGTGCGAGCCACGTGAATCGGGTCGCGCTCTCAGGGCAATCGTAGATGCAGTCCATGCAGAGGATGCACTCCCCCCGTACGTAACCGAGGTCGTCCTTTATCGCACCCATTCGGCACTCGCTCTTGCACTTCCCGCACGCCGTGCACCCGGCCACGACCCTCCGGAGGAGCGCGAACCTCGCACATAGCGCGTAGAGCGCTCCAAGCGGACAGAGGGCCCTGCACCACGATCTCCTGACGGCATAAGACACTGCACACACGAGGAGGAAGACGAACAGGATGACCCCTGATTGCGCAAAATAATAGGGTTTGACCCCGAGGATCGAGGCCTTCAGAATGCGATAGAAATCATGCAGCGGGCTTCCGAGGTGCAGGTATTTTATGAGGATTATAAAAATACCGTTCACAACGGACGTCGAAAACGGGATGAAGTTCAGCGAAATGAACCTCGCCATGATGACAATGGGGTCGAGGACCCACGCAACCTGCAGACCCAGGAAAGAGACAAGGATGATGAGCCCGAAGATATAAAACTTTATGCGGCGCAGTGCGGCGTTTACGGGGTCGCTCGTCGAGGGATGTCTTTTCTTCACGGCCGCCACCATATCTACCGTCGTCCCCAGAGGACAGACCCAGCCGCAAAAGAACCTTCCCAAGATAAGCGTAAGGAAGAGCATCGCTCCTGACGCCAATAACCCGCGCAGGAGGATCACCCTTTCGCTTACCGAGGTAACGACCATGATGAGCGGGTCGAATTTAAAGAATGTGCCGGGAGGCAAGGGCCCCTTGAGCGGATAGGTCGTTGACCAGAGGATATAAATGAACGCGCCGAGTGAGAGGGCCTGAGAACACCGTCGTGCGGCAATCGCCTTTTTCATGGTCACGCTTATGCGGAGATCTCAACCATTCGCGCGGCACCGAGGTCAGAGATCCCGAAGTTGCGGCTCACTGCGTTCTGGATATTGGGTATCGATAACGGGTCGACGTCGACGAGCCGGCACGCATACGTATCGGCAAGCGTCGGATCTGTCGACACAAGGACCATTTTTTTCTCCGCGACGTCGCGCAGGTCGCCTCCGGTCGGCCCGTTCCTCACCAATACCCTGTAGGCATCTATAACGTTGAGGTCGGGTTTAATGAACATGGCCAGATCGACGAGTTTCCTTCCGATGTCCCGGTGGATGAGCCCCCGGTTCCCGCTGCACACCCCCATGAGATTCTTCATCGAGAGCGTCAGCCCGGTGAGACCGTGGTGCTTGAGGATAGGGACGTTGATGAAGGTATCGCACTCGATCGCGTCCTTAAGCACGGGCCACCCTTCGAGAGGGCTGTCGAAACCGAAGTGCGCCTCGATTACGTTCCAATCGTCCGGGAAGTAGACGTGGGCCCCTTTCTCCTTGGCCATCTCCTGTATCCCGCTATTCGCGTAGCACCGTCTGGAGTCGTTGCAGGTCACGTCGAAAACGTTGACCCTCTTCGCGCCTGCCTTGAAGCTGAGGTCAATGAGCGCGCCGACAACATGCGGGTTGGTGTTCCCTGCCTGCTCCGGGACCCTGTCCCAGCCGATATTCGGCTTGACGACGACGCTGCTGCCCTTTTTCACAAAACGCTCCATCCCTCCCATCGCCTCTACCGCCTTCACGGTGATGACATAGGGATCGTTTCCCTTCGCCGCGACGAGGTCGTATTCCCCTTTAACGCCTGCGGGAGTCCTCCCGTTGAAGGGGGGTGTCTCTGCCGATACGCCTTTTACAAAGTGACCGAAAAATGGGGCAAGCGCGAGCCCTGAAAGGAGTAGTTTTACAAACTGCTTCCTTGAAATCCGCTTTTTTAAGAGCGACTCCGCGAGCGACACGAAACTTTCCATTCCCGTCTCCCCTGCCGTTCAATGATCATGAGCGCGGATCCTGCGACTTCCGCTCATCATCTCCGCCGCTGTTTCCCTTTTCATTCGCCGACTTTCTGAATTCCCTTATCGCCTTCCCCATGGCCCGGCCGATCTCCGGGAGCTTGCTCGCCCCAAAGATGAGCAGGCATATAAGGACGATGACCAAAATCTCCTGTATCCCCATGCCGAAGATCCTCATGCGCGCCTCCTCGTAGACCGCGTGAAACGGATTTCGCTCCTTGCTAAGAGTGAGAGTGGAGCCCTCTCGACCTAAAGGCCGGAGCTCCCTCCCCGAAGCAAAATCCTATTCCGCAACTTCCCATTCCCGGCTTGTCCCTCGACTTCGTGCCTCGACTCTGCTCGGCACCATTCGAGGCATCGTGAGCCTGTCGAACGGCTCGGGATGGTTCGAGGGATGGTGAGCTCGTCGAACCAAAAGCCGGGGATTTTGCGGAGGGGATTAAGAGTGAGTGCGAGATTGATAGTGGATATCCCGAGGCTCCGCTACACTTGTGAGAGGACAAAGGCCCTTATCTCCTCGATCGTACCTATGTTCCTTACTTCGAGTGACGGATCTATCTTCTTGAGGAGGCCCTTGAGGACGGAGCCAGGCCCGATCTCGAAAAACATCTTGATGTCTTGTGCGGCAACATTTCTGACCGACCGCTCCCACAGGGTTTTAGAATTCACCTGTTTTATCAGGTTCGCTCTTATCGTGTGAGGGTCGGTCTGAATCTGGGCATCTACATTACTCACAAACGCAACGGCGGGCGGCAGGACCTGAACCTTATCGATATAGGTCTTCAGCTTGTCGGCGGCACCCGTCATGAGCGACGAATGGAACGGGCCGCTCACGTCGAGCATGACGACGCGTTTAGCGCCCTTCTCTTTGGCGAGGCTTGCGAAGAGTTCCACGTTCGCGGTCTTGCCTGAAATGACGACCTGCCCGGGGCAGTTGACGTTTGCGACTTCACATCCGAAACCCTTGCAAAGTTCTTCCACGGCTTTGAGCTCCATGCCGACGATACATGCCATTGCGCCGGGATTTTTCCTCGACGCCTCCTCCATGAGCTCGCCGCGCTTCCTCACCAGGAGAAGGGCATCAACAAATGACATGCTGCCGCACGCAACGAGGGCCGTATATTCACCGAGGCTCAAGCCCATGCTGAACGTGGGGACGTAATCGCTTCCGATCGCATATTTGCCGTCAGGCAGGCACCTCGATCCGGCCTCGAGGACCTTGAGCGCAGCGACGCTTGCGGCGAGGATCGCGGCCTGGCAATTCTCGGTCCTCGAGAGCTCTTCCTGGGGGCCTTCGAAACACAGCTTCCTCAGGTCGAACTTCAGGACCTCATTTGCCCTGTCAAAGACCTCCTTCGCCTTCGGAAAGTTCTCATAGAGGTCCTTTCCCATCCCCACGCGCTGCGCACCTTGCCCCGGAAATATGTATGCGACATTCACCATTTCGTCAGTCTTCCGCGTGTAACCTACTGTGTAAATTTCGTATTTCGGATTTCGTATTTCGGATTTCCATTGTCACCACTCAATGACAATCGCGCCCCACGTGAGGCCGCCGCCGAACGCATCGAGCAGTATCTTATTGCCCTTCTTTATCCTGCCCTCTTTGACCGCGTCGGCGAGCGCGACGGCGCTCGATGCGGCAGACATATTCCCATACCTGTCGATATTCAGATAGACCTTGTCCGCACTCAGGCCCATACGCTTCGCCACCGCCATCAATATCCGGATATTCGCCTGATGAGGTATCACGAGATCAATATCTTCTGCCTTTAGGTTGAGGGGACGCGTGGCCTCGCGCGCTGCGTCGGCCATTATCCTGACAGCGTGCTTAAAGAGCTCCGACCCTTCCATCTTTATGAAGTGGAGCTTGTCCTCGATCGTCTTCTTGCTCGCCGGCATCCGCGAACCGCCTGCGGGAAGGTTCAGAAGGTCCCCTTTCGAACCATCTGCCCCCAGATAGACCGACACTATCCCGCCCTCGGCGACCGGGCCCAGCACCGCCGCACCCGCGCCGTCCCCGAAGAGCACGCACGTGGCCCTGTCCGACCAATCAGTGACGGACGACAATTTCTCGGCGCCGATGACGAGGGCATGCCGGTATGCGCCTGAACGTATAAACTGGTTTGCGATCGCGAGGCCGTAGATGAACCCCGAACAGGCGACGCTGATGTCGAACGCAGGCACATGCCTCGCTCCGAGTTTGGACTGGACGAGGCACGCGGTGGAGGGGAAGAACATATCGGGGGTGATCGTTGCGACGATGATAAGGTCTATGTCCTTTGGCGTGAGCTTCGCGTCCTCGAGCGCGCGCGTAGCGGCTACCACCGCCATATCGCTCGTCGCTTCGTCCGGGCGCGCGATCCTGCGCTCACGGATACCGGTCCTCGTGATGATCCACTCGTCGGTCGTGTCGACCATCTTCTCCAGGTCTTTATTCGTGAGGACCTTCTCGGGCAGATACGCCCCGAGGCCGATTATTCCAACCTTTGTCTCAATGCACATGAGCGGCTCTTGTGTGATCCGGAAATCTTTCTCGCGTTGCGCGCCTCGATCAGTACGACTCCAGCTCTTCGACGATGTGCTTATTCACATCCCTCTCGACGAATTCCGTGGCGACCCTGATCGCATTTTTTATCGCCTTGGGCGACGACGAGCCGTGGCATATGATGCACCTCCCGTCAACGCCGAGCAGCGGCGCGCCGCCGTACTCCGAATAGTCCATCTTCTTCTTGAGCTCGTTGAACGCGGCGCTCGAGAGGACCGCGCCCAGCGAGGCGATGATGTTGCTCTTGATCTCGCGTTTCAAAAGTTCCACGATCGTGTACGCGACGCTCTCGGACACTTTGAGTATCACGTTCCCCACGTACCCATCACAGATGACGATATCCGCTTTACCCGCATAGATGTCCCTGCCCTCGATGTTCCCGATGAAATTGAGCCGCGATTCCGCAAGGAGCGTGTGGGCGTCTTTCAGGAACTCGGTGCCCTTCGACTCTTCCTCGCCTACGTTCAAGAGGCCTACCGACGGTTTCTCTTTGCCCAGGATGTAGTGGCTGTAGGCGTCCGCCATGATCCCGTATTGCAGCAGGTGGAGGGGCTTCGGATCGATGTTGGCTCCCACATCGATGATGACCGACGTGCCGGTGAGGCTCGGCATTGTGATGGCGATTCCGGGACGCTCGATGCCGGGCAACAGCCTCAGGCTCAGTGTCGACGCACAGACGACCGCGCCCGTATTCCCCGCGCTCACAAATGCATCGGCCTGTCCCCGCTTGACGAGCTCCAGCCCTACCACGACGGAGGAGTCTCTCTTCCTCCTCACCGAGAGCGCCGCGGGGTCGTGCATCTCTATCACTTGCGTTGCATGGATGACGGAGATGCGGTCCTCGCGGGGACCGTATTTCTTCAACTCCTCCTCGATGCGGGGCTTGTCGCCCACAAGGATGATCTCGCAATCGGACTCGGTCACCGCCTGTATGCACCCGTCGATTTCTACGTGCGGCGCCTTGTCGGTCCCCATCGCGTCAACGACTATCTTCATCCTGCTTTTCACTTCTTTTCCTCTTTCTTCTCTTTTTCGATCACGAGGACGGGCTTTCCCTTATAGTATCCGCAATGAGGACAGACCCTGTGCGGCAGGGTCAACATCTTGCACTGCGGACAGATCGAAAACGTGGGAATTGTCATTTTCGAATTGGCGCTCCTGCGCTTATCGCGCCTCGACTTCGAGTGTTTCCTTTTGGGTAATGGCATGTTTTCTCCGTTGTTATAGCTGCGGTAACTCAAAACTCAAAGCGAAAAACTAAAAACGAAGGCTAAAAGTTTTCCACCAAAGGTGGATCCGCCTTCGGCGGAACGTCTCATCTTTGCGCTTTTCGCTTTGCACTTTTCGCTTGTTTTATAATCTCGTACGTGTCCTGTGCGATGAGGAGCTCTTCGTTCGTCGGTATCACTAAAAAGGCTGTCTTTTTCCCGACGACGTTCTTCAGGTCGGTCTCGATCCTCTTCACCATCCAGCGGTTGTGTTCGCCTATGCCTGCGGTAAATACTACTGCGTCCAGACCCCCCATCGCAGCATAGTACGCCCCGATATACTTTTTTATCCTGTATATGAACATCTCTATCGCGAGCTTCGCCCGCGCGCACCCTTGCCGCGCCGCCTTCCTCAGGTCCCTCATGTCGTTGGAGACGCCCGAAACACCTAAGAGGCCGCTCTCCTTGTTCAGGAGGTCGTTCATCCTCTTTATCGAGAAGCGCTCTTTTTCGAGGATGTACAAGACGCTCGCAGGGTCAAGGTCTCCCGTGCGCGTGCCCATCAAAAGCCCCTCGAGCGGTGTAAAACCCATGGTCGTATCGACGGACCTGCCCTTGTCGACCGCGGCCATGCTGCAGCCATTCCCCAGGTGGCACGTGATGATCTTAATGCCGCCGATGGGTTTCTCCAGCGCCCTCGCCGCCTCGCGTGCGACATACCTGTGGCTCGTCCCGTGAAAACCATACCTGCGGACCGCATACGTGGTGTAGAATTTGTACGGGAGCCCATAGAGGAATGCATGAGGCGGCATCGTCTGATGGAAGGCGGTATCGAAGACCGCGACCTGAGGAATACCCTTTAAAAGGTCCGCACATGCCCTGATCCCGAAGAGGGACGGGGGGTTGTGCAGCGGCGCGAGCTCGCTGAATTTTTCCAGCGACCGCAGCACCGCACGCGTCACGCGCGTCGAGTTCTTGAACTCCTCCTGCCCGTGGACGACCCTGTGGCCTATGCCCTTTATCTCGTGCGTATCTTTTATGACCCCGCGGGTCTTGTCCTGCAGGACCTCGATGATGCTCTTTATCGCGACGTAATGGTCCGGACACCGAAAATTCTTCGATAAGGCCCTGCCGCCGAACGCCTCGTGTCTGAGCACGCTCGAGGCGTCCCCTATACGCTCGACGATGCCTTTCGCGCGCAGCGCGCGCCTCGCTATATCAAAGAGCTGGTACTTTGCCGACGAGCTGCCGCAGTTTATCACGAGGATCAACATGGCGTCATTCCGCACGTACCGATGTGACTGCGACTGCGTCAATGATGTCGTCTGCGCTGCAGCCTCTCGACAGATCGCTGCATGGCTGCAGCGTGCCCATGAGGATCGGGCCGACTGCCCTCGCGTTCGCGAGCCTCTGGACCAATTTATAGGAGATATTCCCCGAATCGAGATTCGGGAATATGAGAACGTTCGCACGGCCGCCGACCTCGCTCCCCGGACATTTTCTCTTCGCAACCTCGGGGACGAGGGCGCTGTCCACCTGGAACTCACCGTCGATCGCGAGGTCCGGCGCCTGCGCGCGCGCCTTCTTTACCGCCTCGACAGCCTTCTCTACGAGCGGCCCTTTCGCGCTCCCTTTCGTCGAGTAGCTCAGGAACGCGACCCTCGCGGTCGAGCCTACGAGCTGCGTGAAGAGCTTCGCTGAGGCGATCGCGATGCCCGCCAGTTGGACCGGATCAGGATCGGGGTTCACTCCGCAGTCCGCGAATACGAACACGCCCGATTCGCCATACGCACAGTTCGGGACCTCCATAACAAATGCGCCGGAGACGACGCCTACCGACTTGTCGGGCGCAAGGCAGTGGATTGCGGTCCGCACCACATCCGGCGTGGTATGGCTCGCGCCGGCAACGAACCCATCGGCCATCCCCCTCCTCACGAGCAGGGCCCCAAAGACGACGTACTCCTTCCTCACAATCCTGCCCGCCTCTTCCAGCGTCATCCCCTTATGCTTCCTCAGCTCATAATACATCGTCGCGAGGTCGTCAATGTCCTTATAGCGCTCCGGCTCGAGCACCTCGATATCGCGCACATTGCGGGCCGCGACCTTCGCCTTCACATCATCCCGCCCGATCGCGATCACCTTTGCAATTTTATTGTCGACGATAAAGCGTATCGCCTCGATGGTCCGCGGGTCGTCTGTCTCCGGCAGGACTATCCTCCTGGGATTGCGTGCGGATCTTTCCCTTATGGAACATAAGAAATCTCTCATCATCCTCTTCCGAGCCTCTGTCGCAACAGCGCGTTTACCGTGCGCGGAACGAATACACCCACGTCGGCACCGAGCGACGCGGCCTCTTTTATGAGCTTTGAGGATACGTAGGAATAGGTCTCGTGCGGCATCATGAAGACCGTCTCTATGCTGTCGTCCAGTTTTCTGTTGGTGAGGGCCATCTGAAACTCATATTCGAAGTCCGATATCATCCTCAGGCCCCTTATCATCACAGTGCAGCCGACACGCTTCGCATACTCCACGACGAGGCCGTCAAAACTGCCCACGGTCACCCTGGGCATCCGTTTCACCGCGTCCTTGACCATGGCAATCCTCTCTTCGACCGTGAAGAGCGTCGCCTTCTGGGGATTGCGGGCGATCGCCACGATGACCCGGTCGAATATGCGGGATGCCCTCTTGATGATATCAATATGGCCAAAGGTTATCGGGTCGAACGTCCCGGGATAGACTGCTAACGATCTTCTGCTCATGGACGGGCTACCTCCACCTGCGCGGCGGCACGGGGATTACCGGGGTCTGCTCTCGAACATTGAGACCGCGGTGTCGCCGTATAACCTCTCGTCAGTCCTGATGAGACCTTCGAAATCCCCTAACGCATCCTTCTTGTGATGCTCCGCAATTATCGAATGAATAGGCGCTACTATATCATAGCCTATTAGAGATATCAAGCACTTTCTGGCAATCCCCCTTCCGTAGGGAGGGTCTAAGAAGACCAGATCGAACTTATCCTGGGACGATTCCAGGATCTTGAGCGCCTTCACCGAATCGTCCCTCAGGACGACGACCGCGTCCTCGATGTCCAGGTTCTTCGCATTACGTATAATGGTGCGTATGCACTGCGGGTTGCTGTCAACAAAGACCGCCTTCATCGCTCCCCTCGACAATGCCTCAAGGCCGAATGCGCCGCTTCCCGCATAGAGGTCGAGCACGCGTGCCCCCACTATCCGATTGGCGAGTATGTTGAAGACCGCTTCTCTCACCTTATCCTGCGTAGGCCTTATCGCAACGCCTCTCGGCATCTCTATGAGCCTCGACCTGTATACTCCGCCTATAATGCGCATGTTATATCTAAGCCTGTTACTGTAAGTTAACTCAAAGCATAAAACGTCCGCTACTGAATCGTCAGCGGACGCCCGCCGAAGATTCAACGGCGGGCGAAAAGCTCAAAACGTTTGAACCTTACACTGTACACTTTACACTTCTATTACTTTGTTCCTTGAACCCTACACTTTTCCGCCGTGGGCGAAGCCCAGGCGGATCCGCCTTCGCCTTTCATGGCTACGGCGGGCCCGCCGAAGCTCAAAAGAGCGTAGGCGGGACACTTCCATTATCCCACCTTGACCAGATCTAGCTTTCCCTTGAACCTCGCGGCAAGATCCTCCTTTAAATAGCGGTGGTGCTCTTCCTTAAGGCTTGGGTCCCGGGCAATGAGGTCAAACGCCTCTTTCCTCGCCCTTTCCATGATGCTGAAGTCTTTCACGATATTGCCGAACCTTATTTCCGGCAGACCGTGCTGTGATGTGCCAAAGAACTCGCCCGGACCGCGAAGGTTCAGGTCTTCCTCGGCGATCTCGAACCCGTCCACGGTCTCCTCTACCGCCTTCAGCCTCTTTTCCGCATTCTCCGTCCTGGGGTCGGCCAACAGGATACAATATGACTCTTGATCACCCCTGCCGATCCTCCCCCTCAGCTGGTGGAGCTGGGCGAGACCGAACCTCTCTGCGTTTTCAACGAGCATCACAGAGGCATTGGGGACATCTATCCCGACCTCTATGAGCACGGTCGCGATGAGAATGTCGATCTCGCCATTCTTGAACCTCTGCATCACCTCTTCTTTCTCTCTTGTGCTCATACGTCCGTGGAGGAGGCCGAGCCTCTCGTTAAAAAAGACCTCCTTCGAGAGCTTTTCATACATAGGAGATGCGGATTTCGATTCTAACCTCTGGGAATCCTCGATGAGGGGATAGACGATGTACACCTGGCGCCCTTTGGAGACCTCGTCTTTGATGAACCCATAGACCTTTTCCCTCTTCTCTTCTTCAACCCAGTACGTGGTAATGGGTTTCCTGCCTTTCGGGAGTTCTCTTATGATCGATACGTCAAGGTCGCCGAATACGGTGAGCGCCAATGTCCTTGGTATCGGGGTCGCGGTCATGATAAGGACGTGGGGGGATCCGCCTTTCTGCCTCAAGACCGCCCTCTGCTCTACCCCGAACTTGTGCTGTTCATCGATCACTGCGAGGCCCAGCGAACCGAATTCAACGCCCTCCTGGATGACCGCGTGCGTGCCGATGAGGACATTCACCCGCCCCTCCTTCACTTCGCGCAGCACCTCCTCTTTCTTAGCCTTGTCTAATCCCCGCGCGAGGAGCGCAATGTTGACCCCGATGGGCGTCAGGAGCTTGCTCAGCACTATGTAGTGCTGCCTCGCGAGGACTTCGGTGGGAGCCATGAGGACGCCCTGGAGCCCGTTCTGCGCGGTGAGCACGAGCGCATGAGCCGCGACGACCGTCTTGCCGCTGCCCACGTCCCCCTCGAGGAGCCTGTTCATCGGTTTTGAAGATGCCATGTCTCTTTCGATATCGCGTATCGCATCCTTCTGCCCCTTGGTAAGCTCGAACGGGAGGCTCGCCGCAAACGCCTTGATCATATCCCCTTCGAGCGTGTGGCCTACGCCCCGCGCGGCGGACTTCGCATCCTTTTTCTTTATCGCAAATGCGAGCTGCAGCGTAAAGAACTCCTCAAAGACTATCCTCGCGTATGCCTTCTCGAGGATCTCGAACGTCGAGGGAAAATGTATGTTGCGCAGCGCGAACCGCAGGTCAACGAGCTTTTGCCGCGCCCTTATATAGGTCGGCAGCTTCTCCTGGAGACGGGACGCATATGTCGTCACCGCTTCAAAGACGAGGCTGCGTAAATAGCGCTGGGTGATCTGGCTCGTGAGGGGGTAGATGGGGACGATCCGTCCGATGTGGATCGAACCCTGTTCAGCGTCTTTGAGGATCTCGTATTCCGGCTGTTGTATCTGAAGCCGGTCATACCGCTCTGCCTTTCCGTAGAGGACGACCTCTTGTCCTGCCTTGAATACCTTGCTCATGAAGGGCTGATTGAACCAGACCGCTTGGATGAAACCCGTGCTGTCGCTTACCGTCATTTCGCTTAAGCGTATTCCGCGTTTCGTGGTCCGGGTCGACAATGCGATGACGGTCCCCCGGATCGTCTTACGCTCTCCTGCGTTCAGGTCTCTTATCGATGAGAATGCGGCCCTGTCCTCATAGCGCAGGGGAAGATAATAGACAAGGTCGTGGATGGTATGGATCCCGAGCCTCGAGAGGTATTCGCACTTCTTCGGACCCACGCCTTTGAGGTAACGGACAGGAGTATCTACGAGAGCAGTTTTCCCTTGCATCTCACATCATAAGATGATATTATATAAACCTCTTTCACACGAGTAAGGAGTAATGCATGTCAAAAATATGCGAAATCTGCGGTAAGAAACCCGTCGCCGGAAGGACCATCGTGCGCCGTGGTCTCGCCAAGAAGAAAGGCGGCGTTGGCCAAAAGATCACCGGCATATCCCCCAGGAGATTCCTTCCTAACCTTAAGACGGTCCACGCGCTCGTGAACGGCATCCCACAGCGAATCAGGATCTGCGTCAAATGCCTCAAGGCCGGCAAGGTCGTCAAGGTCGTCAAGGCCGTCAAGGCCATTTAGATTTTAGCACACCTTTCCTAGTGCTATCAACTAAAAACCTGGGCCAGCTCACTCGATTGAGGAAACTGCGGTAACCTCTCGAGCTTTCGCCAGCCCAGGCTTTATTCGTGTGGGTGCGCGATGTTTCGTATTGCGTATTGCGTACGGCGTATTGCGTTGTGCGTTTAATCTCAGCTCAAC
>CAYHAE010000050.1:0-13771 GCA_964354545.1 uncultured Planctomycetia bacterium | reverse complement strand
GGATGGGGTGCGCGACGAAGAAGGCTGCCGTGAGGAACGCGAGGAGCGTGTCGCCGGAAAGCATGGAGACAAGCACGAAGACAGAGAGCGCGACGAGTATGTGGAGGATGATATTGGTGATATGGTAGACCCGCACAGGAGTCTCCTCGTTGTGTGGGGCACCCTGCCCGCGAGAGCTCATGAAGGGGTGGGGCCTCACATCGAGCTTCCCGAGGGAGTAGTCCGCCATGTAGGTGAGCATCTGGAGGGGGCGGTAGAAGCTGGTCTTCCGGCCCGCACCCGCTGCGATATTCTCTGAGAAAACTTCCGATATGTGAGACGGGCTCTTTATGTAGGAATTCTCCTTGACCAGCCGTTCATCATCCCATACAAACCGTCCGTCGAGAGAGTTGGCATAGGCGACAAATCCCAAGAGTACGATGAGCCCGGGCGCAATGGCGCGTGTAGCGAGCGCAGCGATCCCGCCCTTCCTCCGAATTACAGACGGCCCTGTTTCATTCTTGACGTGTCGCATCTTTCCTATATGGTACAAGTACGTCGAGGAGTTTTTGGTTCGCGAACCCGAGCGCCTGCGCCTTGTCGCAATATTCGATCGCGAGCTGATACTGCGCGGCGTTGTAATAGAGCACGGCCACGTTATTGTATGCGATCGCATACTGCGGATCGACCTCGATCGCTTTCTTGAAGAATCTGATCGCCTCATCATTCCTTCCCGTTGCGGTATACGCAAGGCCGAGATTGTAGTACGCTTTTGGATGGCGGGCGTTCAATCCGATCACCTTCGTGAATGCCGTGACCGCTTCACCGTGCCTTCCCGTCGAACCGTAGGCGATGCCAAGGTTATTCCATGCATCCGCAAAGTGCGGATCGAGCTCGAGGGCGTTCTTATACTCAGCGATCGCTTCGTCTCTTCTGCCCATCGCGGTGTACGCGAGCCCGATGTTGTTCCGCACGCCGGCTAGATGAGGACTTATGTCTGCGGATTTTTTGAATAGCTCAAGTGCTTTTTCGAAATTCCTCATACTGTAGTAGACGCCTCCGAGGTTGTTGTAGCCCTCCGCGTAGCGGGGATCGATCTCGACCGACTTTTCAATCCAGCGTTTCGCTTCATCGAAGTCCTTGATGTCTCTGTATGCGAGCCCGAGATTGTTGTAGAACTGCGTAATCCTCGGCTCAAGCTCTATCGCCTTTTTATAGAGTGCGATCGCCTGCTCCTTATCGCCCGTTTCCGCGAGCGCAAGACCTAGATCATTGTATGCATGCGCCAGCCGCGGGTCTATCACGATCGCCCTCCTGTAGAACGCGATGGCCTTATCGCGCATCCCCATCTGCTTGTAGAGTATCCCAAGGTTATTGCATATCCTCGCACTGCGGACACCACAGGCTAGCGTCTTCTCATAGAAGGCGATGGGCTCGCGCCAGTAGTGGTTCTGCAGTACCGTGAGGGTTGAGTAGAAGGAAGTGAGCAGGAGCGCGGAGGCAATGCCGATGAGCCTCCACCGCGCGTTCCCATACAAGGAGCGCACTCCCCGGGCGAGGAGGAGGAAAAAACCGAGGGAGGGTAGGTAGAGCCAGTGCTCCGCCATGTAGGCGTTGATGGGGTAGAGGCCTGATTGAGGCGCAAGCGCCGTGAAAAACCAGCATAGTGAGAAGAAGGCCGGCCTGCTCCTATTCCTCATCCGCACCGCCATTACGAGAGATACCGCAGCGACCGCAATGCCTGCGATCACCTTTGGATGCGTCGGAAAAAATAACTGTTTACCGTATTCCATGTGGAGTCCTAAAGGGAGGACGAGAAGCCTCACATAGGCGGCGAGGGCGACGAAGAACCCCGGGAGGCGCTGGAGAACCGTGGTGTCGTAGGAGGTATATGCGAGGAGCGATCTCAGCGCGGTGAATCGAAAGACGATATAGATAAGCGAGAGGAGCGCCATGAGGGCGAACGGTGCGCGTGTGAATCTCCGCGGCCTTTCCGCCACAGGCGGACCCGCTTCCTGCGGGACAGCCGCGGCTTCTTTCTTTTCAGGGTTCCGCTGCGGAGCGGAGCCCTGAACAGTCCCGCAAAGCGGGACTGGTTCACGGGTAATCTTCCTTTCGAAGGTCGCGTGGTAGACGAGAACCAGGCACGGGAGGATAAGGCTCGACTCCCTCGAGAGGAGCGCGAGGATATAGGAAATTGCCATGGGGACCGTGAGGGTCTTCACGTAGAAGATGAAGGCGAGGAGCATGAAGAGCGTCACGAGAGGGTCTGCCCTGCCTGAGATATATGAGACGGCGCCCGTATGTATGGGGTGCACGACAAAGAAGACTGCCGTGAGGAATGCGAGGAGTGCATCCCCGAAGAGCATGGCGATGAGCCACCAGATGCATAATGCCACCATAATGTGGAGGATGATATTGGTGATGTGGTAGACCCATGCGGGGGGCTCCCTGTCGTATGGGGCACCCTGCCCACGAGATTCCTTGGAGGGGTAGCCCCATGCGGGGGGCTCCGCGTGCAGGGCACCCTGCCCGCGAGAGCCCATGAAGAGGTACGCCCTCGCACCGAGTTTCCATAAAGCATGGTCAACCATGTAGGTGAGCATCTGTAAGGGGCGGTAGGAAGAGAAATGCTCCCTGCCGCCTGCCGCGATATCCTCGCTGAAGATCTTGGAGAGGTTTGACCAGTTCTTGATATACACATTATCCTTCACGAGAAACTGGTCATCCCAGACGAACTGTCCGCCGATAGAATTTCCATATGCGACAAGGCCCGCGACTATTATCAAGGCAATGGCTATCACCTTAACATGCGCGGTCCGGCAGTTCGGTACCGTTGCGCTCATCTGACTCTTCCTCATCGCTCCCTGTATGGCGTAAGGGCCTTGGCAAGGTTTGAATCTGCAAAACCAAGGGCCTTCGCCTTATCATAATATTCGATCGCGAGCGTGAACCGCCCTGTGTGGAAATACGCGACCGATAGATTGCCATACGCCTCAGCATGACGGGGATTTATTTCTATCGCCTTTTTGAACATCACGATCGCTTCATCGCTTTTGCCAAGGTCATCGTATACGACCCCGAGATTGGTATACGTATAACAGGCGTATTTTAAATCGGCGTCCAGGTCAATTGCCTTCCTGTACGCGTCGATCGCCTCCTGCTTCTTTCCCTTGTCGTAGTAAACGATGCCGAGGTTATTGTACGCATATGCGTCGCGAGGGTCTATCTCGATCGACTTCTTATAGGCGCCGGCGGCCTCATCCTCCTTGCCGAGGTCGTGGTATGCTGTGCCGAGGTTATTATAGGCTTGCGCATAGCGGGGGTCGATCTCTATCGCCTTCTGATATGCGGCGACCGCCTCGGCTACCTTGCCCATATCGTGGTACACGATGCCGAGGTTATTGTACGCCTGGGCCATCGCGGGGTCGATCTCTATCGCCTTCTGATACGAGACCACTGCGTCTTCTTTCCTTCCTATGGACTTGTATGCGAGGCCGAGGTTCGTGTGCGCCTGGGCATAGTAAGGGTTCAATTCGATCGCTCTCTTATATGAAACGATCGCCTCCCGCGCCTTCCCCATGTCTTTCAACACATTGCCGAGGTTATAGTGCATCTTGGGGATGTCGGGGGCAAATCGAAGCGTCCTCTCATAGAAGGCGAGGGGTTCTCTCCAATAGCCGTTCTGCCTTACCGTCGCCGTAGAATAGAACATCACGAGGCCCAGCACAAGCGCAACGGCGACGGCCTTGAGCGCCCTCGTCCCGTACATGTAACCCGCTCCCCGCGCAAGGATGAGAAAGAATCCTATCGACGGCACATAGAGCCAGTGCTCCGCCATGTAGGCGTTGATGGGATAGATGTTCGTGACCGGGATGAGGGCGGAGAAGAACCAGAATACGGAGAACGAGAGCAGGCCGTGGCGCTGTCTGTTCCTCGCGGCATAGACGAGCGCGATGCAGGCTATCGCGATCCCCGTGATCGCCCTCGCGTCCAAAAGATCAAAGGTCCTGTTCCCGTATTCCATGTGCAGGTGAAAGGGAAAGAGCAGCAGCCTCACGTAGGCGGTGATGGCGACGAAGAATCCAGGGATCCTCTCGAACGCGGTCGCGGGGTGCGCGGCTGCGGGCACCAGCGCCCTCAAAAGGGTGAGCCTCGCAGCGATATACACAAGGCCAATGACCATAATGGGAGTGAAATCTTTCATTTTTATCTTCACCCTGAACGTATAGTGGTAGAGGAGGAGCACGACGGGCAGGATGATGCTGCTCTCTTTTGATAAGAGCGCGAGGAGATACCCTAGCGGTGCAAGGAGAGAGCACCCGAGGCTGCGCGACCGCAGATTCTTTATATACCCTATGAGGGAGAGGAGCATGAAGAGCCCGGCAAGCACGTCCGCCCTGCCCGAGATGTATGAGACCGCCTCTGTGTGGACGGGGTGCACCACGAAGAAGAGCGCGGTGAGGAACGCGAGGAGCCTATCCCCAAAGAGGATGGTGACAAGCCACAAGATGCAGAGCGCGACCAAGATATGGAGGACGATATTGGTGAGGTGATAGCCCCACACGGGAGCCTCCCTGTCGTGTGGGGCACCCTGCCCACGAGATTCCTTGGAGGGGTAGCCCCACACGGGAGCCTCCCTGTCGTGTGGGGCACCCTGCCCGCGAGAGCTCATGAAGGGGTAGTCCCGCGTGGGGTTCTCCATGGGCAGGACGCCTCCCTCGCGAGAGCGCATGAGGAGGCAGCCCCGTACGTCGAGCTTCCACAGGGAGTAGTCCGCCATGTAGGTGAGCATCTGCAAGGGACGGTAAAAATAAAATTTACTGCCGCCGCCCGATCCTATGTCGGTCGTGAAGACCTTCGATAGGGACGACCAATTTTTGATATCTACATTATCCTTTATCAGGAATTGATCGTCCCAGAGGAACGTGCCGTTGAGGCAATTGCCGTATATGAGGAACCCCAGGATGATGATGGCACCTGCCGCTATGAATGGCGATCGGTGCCGGCTCGTCGCGGGCTCGCCTCCCGCACGTTTCCCTCTTTGGATATTCTCTCTCCTCTGTCCGTCAGGTTTCATCGCATTCGCCGTGTGCACGAACGCATCCTCGAGCGCGAGCGAGTGTCAGCGAACTCCGCTCACTCCGCATACGTACGTATCTCGGAGACCGGTTTGCGTACCTTCTCGAGCGATTGGAAACCGGCGGGAGGGTAGCCCCCCGTGGAGTCCTCCGCGTGCAGGGCACCCTGCTCACGAGATTCCTTGGAAGGGTAGCCCCCCGTGGAGTCCTCCGCGTGCAGGGCACCCTGCCCACGAGATTCCTTGGAGGGGTAGCCCCCCGTGGAGTCCTCCGCGTGCAGGGCACCCTGCTCACGAGAGCGCATGCAGGGGTAGCCCATCGATATGATGACGTGTACCCTTTCCGCCTTCGGTAGCGCGAGGAGCTTCTTCACCGCCTTCTCATTGAACCAGCCGAGCCAGCATGTGCCGATCCCGAGTTCCGTTGCGCGCAGGATAAAGTGCTCGCATGCGATGCCGATATCGATGAGATGCAGCTTCGTATCCCGCACCGCATTGCCTATCGTCACGGGCCACGCCGCTCTGTCGGTCACCACCGCGAGCGCAGGCGCACTCTTTACGAAGCTGTTCATCCCATAGATACCGCTTGTCATCGCCGCGCAGAGCCTGTTCCTCGCATCCGGCGTATCTGCTATGATAAACCTCCATGGCTGCAGATTGCACGCGGAGGGCGCGAGCCTTGCGGCTTCGATGCAGCTCTCGATCTCTTCCCTCTTCACGGGACGGCTGTCATACTCTCTCACGCTCGAGCGTTTCTTGACAAGCTCTAGAAAATCCATAAGGGCACCCTTTAACGCTTAAAGGCTGTGTGTGACGAACCGCGAGAAGACAACGACGTCTTCCATGGTGAAGAGCCGCGAGATATTTCTATCGAAAAGGAGATTCGCCTCGGGGCCGAACTCTTCATCGCCCCGCCATAACACGGCCCTCACCGCGACATCCTCGAAGGTAACGATCTCTATCCCCACGTCCCCCACATCGATCTTTCTTCCCCTGAACCGTTCCGCGACGCCCAGCAGATTCTCCGGCGCGTTCCCGTACTTCCTCAAGAGCGGCGCGATGACCCCCTCGCGGTAGGCGGGATAATAGATCTCTCCCCCTTCTATCTCCTTAAAAGAGATCCATTCTCCAGAGGGTGTGTAGCGGTGCCGTAGGGACCCTATGAGATAGTGCAGCAAGAGTATCGTGAGATAGTCCTTTGTCGTCACGTTGCAGGAATTCGACACGACGGTCATCTCCTTGAGGTCCACGTCATAGGTATCGCCGAGGAGCGGCACGGAATGCCTCTCGGATGCGGATATGCCCTTCAGCTCCTCCCATGCCTTCGTCACCGCAGCTTCGTACGTCATCTCGCGCCTCCCTCCTCCGGGCCGACGGCCGGCCACGACAGTCATATTTTACTCTTTTATTTGGATAAATCAATAGCTTTAGATTATAATACCCGTATATGATATATGACCGTTTTCAGGAAGAGGCGATCGGACACATCAACGAGGGCCACTCTGTGATCGTGTCCGCTCCCACCGGTGCCGGGAAGACCGCGATCGCCGAATACGTGATTGAGAAGTGCATCGCCGACAAGGTTGGCGTCGTCTACACCGCCCCTCTCAAGGCGCTCTCGAACCAGAAGTTCCGCGATTTTCAGGAGAATTTCCGGGATAGTATCGGGATCCTCACGGGAGACGTCTCTCTGAATCAGGACGCGCCCGTGATAATTATGACCACCGAGATATTCCGCAATAGGCTCCTGGACAACCCCGACAGCCTCGCACGATATTCCTGGGTCATCTTTGACGAGGTACACTATATCGATAACCCGGAACGCGGAACAGTATGGGAGGAATCTCTCATATTCCTGCCGCGCCACATGAAGGTCCTCTGCCTCTCCGCGACCATCCCGAACATAGGGCAATTCGCGCAGTGGGTGGAGTCCACACACAAAAAAGTAGTGAAGGTAGTCATCGAGGAGAAGAGGCCTGTCCCCCTGCACATCTTCTTCCAGTGCCACAATACCATCTTCGACAAGGTCGGGCAATTGAGCCGGCTGAAGAGGTGGAGCGGCTCAAACAAACTGGGCACTCTCATCCACTACATCAGGGAACGGGACGGCCTCCCCTGCATCTATTTCGTCTTCGGAAGGCGGAGGGCGGAAGACCTCGCTTTCGAGCTCCATGGTTACAATTTCCTGAATGCAGACGAACAGGCGAAGATCCTGTCCCTCTACGACTCGCTGTGCGAGCGTTTTGACCTGAGAAGCGAGAAGAGCGCGCGCACGCTCTCCCACCTCATCAGGAACGGCATCGCCTATCACCACGCGGGCATGCTGCCGACCCTGAAGGAAGTCGTTGAGAGACTCTTTACCAGCAGGCTCCTGAAGGTGATATTCACGACGGAGACCTTTGCGCTCGGCATCAATATGCCGAGCCGGTCCGTGGTATTCGACGAGATGAAGAAATTCTACGGCCGTTACGTGAGGAATCTGAAGACGAGGGACTTCTATCAGATGGCCGGCCGCGCGGGCAGGCGCGGGATGGACAACGAGGGTTTCGTCTACTGCCGGGTCAACCTCCAGAGGGTAGACCCGGACGAGGTGCAGAGGATCATCTACGGCAGGCCCGAGGAGGTGAGGAGCCAGCTCAACTCAACCTACGCCACCATCCTCAACCTCTACGAAAAGTACGGGGAAGACCTCTTCTCGGTCTACCCCCTCTCGTTCCACTACTTCCAGGCTCGGAAACACGAGCAGCGAGGAGCCCTCAGGTCCATGGAGGCAAAGCTCACGCTCCTCAAAGAATCGGGCTACATAGGAGACGGGGTCCTCACGGAGAAAGGGACCTTCGCGAAAGCCGTCTACGGCTACGAACTGCTCTTATCGGAGCTCTACGGAGATCGGTTCTTTGAGCAATTGGACGAGCGCAGCCTCGGCATATTCGCAGCGGCGGTCGTCTTTGAGCCGAGGAAGAATCAACGCATCGCGGGGCTCTCCAAATCGGTCCGGTCCCTCCAGAGAATATGCGACGACGTATACGAAAGGGTACACCGGAGAGAGCTGCGATACGGGATACGTGACGTGAGCAAGGCCCCGTATTTCAATCTATCGGGCGCCATGGAGGCGTGGCTCCATGGAGCAGAGTTTTCCAGGATCCTGCAATTCACGGACACGGATGAGGGCGAAGTGGTCCGATATTTCAGGATGAGCATACAGATCCTTAGGGAGATGTATGACTCGAGCGCCGCGTCGCATCGCCTGAAAGCAAAGATAGAAAAAACGATACGCCTCATCAACCGCGGCATCGTCGATGCGGAAAAACAGCTGCGGGAAAGTTGATATATGCCGGCCGCGCACGTGGAAAATGAAAGCCCCCGCCCGTCCCGCGGCGTCCGACGCGCATTCGCCGCAGCAGTCCTCACCTATACGGCCGCGGGACTGTCGCTCGTGCCCTTCTATCGCCACCAGATCAATCCTGACGGAATTGCGCTTATATCCGTCGCCCAGAAATACCTCCGGGGTGATTTCTACCATGCCCTGAACGGCAGCTTCGGCCCCCTCTTCTCCTGGCTGCTCATGCCGTTTCTCGCGAGCGGCCTTGAGCCCCTCCTCTCGGCAAAACTCCTTTCGCTCATCATCGGAATGGCGGTCATGGCGGGCGCCTATGCGCTATCCCGCAGGTTCGACATGGCCGACGGGACAAAGAAGATCGTCTTCTTTTCGCTCGTTCCTATCATCCTCTACTATGCGTTCTCGGTCATCACCGCCGATATGCTCCTCGCGTGTTGTCTGCTGTTTTATCTTGCGCTCATATGCGACGGCCGCTACGCTGAAAATCGCTCCGCAGGGCCTCTCTCCGGAGCGCTGGGAGGGGCCGCGTATCTGTGCAAGGCATATGCGTTCTTCTTTTTCATCGTGCACTTCCTTGTGTTCAACGCCTTCCACTATGTGAGGATGGGTTCGAGAGAAAGAAGGGAGGCCGTGGTGAGAAATCTCATCTGGGGCTATGCGCTATTCTTTCTCGCGAGCGGGCCCTGGATAGCCTTGATCAGCGCCAAATATCACAGGCCCAGTGTCGGCGTGGCCATGCACTATATCACGAGATACATCGGTACGGAATCGTGCCGTAACCCCATCCCCGACTGGGGCCTTCTGAAGCCGCCGGATGAAACAGCGGTGAGCATTGCCGACGACCCCTGCTATATCCCGATGAAACCATGGAACCCGTTCCGGTCGCGGGAGGATTTTCAGGCGTACCTGCGGGAGGTCCTCTATAATAGCGCCCTTGCGCTGCGCATCTATATGGGCCTATCGACGCTGTCGGCCGCGGTCGTCATTGCGTATATCCTGCTCGTCCTCCTGCCGTCACGGAGCGCCGTTCCCCGGGAGAAGGTGCTCTACCCGCTCGTGACGGTCGCACTCTATTCCATGGGATATATCCTCGCGATCGTGAACGAGAGATATTTCTGGTTCACTCACATCATACTGCTCTTGATGACGGGTCAGCTGCTCGACTTTTCACTCCCGCGCCGTCTTCCTGATTCGAGAAGAAACGGTGCTGTCCGCATCCTTTTTGCGCTCACATTTGCCGCCATGCCTGCGGACTATCTGATCCACAATATGCACAGCGGCCAGGACGTATACACGGCGGCGAAGAGGCTGGAGGGCGTGCATTACATAAGGGGGAATATCGCATCAAATCGAGAGTGGCACAACTCTTTATATATCGCCTATCACTTACAGAGCAAATACTACGGCATACCGAGGCGACGAAAGGACCGCGAGGGCCTGCTCCCTCAGCTGAGACACGATCACATCGATTATTACCTTGTGTGGGGAGAAGACCGCGATGCCTTTTCTTCTCTGTCTCGCTGCGCGGAACTTACGGGTGGGAAGGTACCGGGGCTGGGGGTCTATTCTCTGAAGGAAGGCGACGAGAGGCCTCGGTTGTAATCTATCGTTTGTGGACCATCGGGACAAATCTCACGGGTATAATAACCCTCTCCTCTATCTTGCCCGCGACTTTGACCACCAGCCTCAGCTCTTGATATATCGTCCCCACAGGTATCACCATCCTGCCGCCTTCGGCCAATTGCTCGACGAGAAAAGGCGGTACCTTCTCCGGCGCCGCGGTGACGATAATGCAGTCGAAGGGGGCGAATTCGGGCCAGCCGAGATACCCGTCGCCGCACTTCGCCCGTATATTCCTGTATCCCAGCGTACTCAATAACCTCTGAGCGCGCTCGGCCAGCGCAGGGACGATCTCAATGGTATAGACCTCCCGGGCCAATTCAGCGGCGAGCGCTGCCTGATACCCGCTCCCGGTCCCGATCTCCAATACCTTCTCATTCCCTTTGAGCTGCGCGGCCTCCATCATGAGCGCGACAATATAGGGCTGCGAGATCGTCTGGCCTTCCCCGATCGGCAGCGGGGTATCCTCGTATGCGACATACTGCAGCGCGGTCGGGACGAACCGATGCCTCTCTACTCTGCGCATGGTATCCATGACGCGCCTGTCTCTGATACCTCTGGCCTCTATCTGGTCTCGTACCATCCTCTCTCTGAGCACCATAAAATCATATTCGGTGGCACCCATGTCAATGGCGCATCCGAGCATTGCGAAAAGCAGCATCATCGTACGCAGGCAGCCCCGGCTCATGCCCCTGCCCTCTCAATGGTTATCCCTTGGTCATCTCTCACCTTCTTCAGGACCTCGAGGCCGGAACATGTGAGTTTCCCCACGAGGTTCACCGGGCTTGCGGCCCGGATCTCATCCCCCTCGCTTGCGGGCGTAGGCCCGAAGAAGAGGCAGAATGCCTTGCCCGCCGGCCAGTAACCTATATCGCCTGGCGATACCACATCGCTCGCTGATCGCTCCAGCTTCTTTGCGACAGGAATAGTAAAATAAACTTCGTCCCCCCACCGATTTGCCTTTGCCTCAATGGGAAGGGCATCCCATATGGCGAGCGCGGTGTCCGTATCGTTGAGCACACCTTCCAGTTTAATGTTGAGCTCCCGCACGCTTATCCGGATCTTTTTCCCCATCGTTCCTTCCTGTGGCTTCGCGCTCGCAGTTCGTCTTATCCTTCCTTCATGCCAAGCGCCCTTTTGCACCGGGGGCAAAATTCGGTCCCTTTTCTGTCCGTATCGAGGAGGCTGTTCGAAAAGAACATCACGCAGTGCGGATCTCCGCAATGGCCTAATCCGTACGTGTGGCCTAACTCGTGGATCGCCTCGGTAAGCATTCGGGTACGAAAGACAGCCGTGTCTTTTGGAAGTCCATAGTATTCCTGTCTCAGGCGCGTGAGGGAAATGACAGCGATCCTCGGGCTCGCCTCGCCAAAGACGAAATTGAGTTCCGGGACATAGAGGTCGTGATCGACCACCCCCAATGCCCTCTCGTATGAACCGTACTCTTTTACCAGGGCGATTCTATCGAGGATGGCGGTCGAGAGGTATTGCCGCCGGCTCTCGTTGAACGCGTACTCAGGCTCCGGCATTGCGGGACCGATAGTGACATCCTTGTTAAATACCCTGGCCAGCGCATCCTTTAACGCTTCCAGGACTCCCGTATCTATGCTGCCGACCGGAACTATAATGAGCTCCATCTGCGCATCCTTGTCTGCGCCCCCCGCGAACGCGGGACCGGGTCGTGAGAGAGGGCTGAATGAAAAAAGGACACCTAAGGCCATGAGGAGCGTCACACGCCTAAATCCGAATGTCTTCGAGCGCACGCGCCTCACTCTACTCTCCGATGACCTTGATGAGCACCCTCTTCTTTCGCTGTCCGTCGAATTCACCGTAGAAGATCTGCTCCCAGGGACCGAAATCGAGCCTGCCGTTGGTGACGGCCACGACCGCTTCCCTGCCCATCACCTGCCTTTTCAGATGGGCATCGCCGTTATCCTCACCGGTGCGATTGTGCTCATATCGATCCCTGCCGTAGGGGGCCAACCGTTCGAGCCACGCGCCGAAATCGCGGTGCAATCCGCCCTCGTCGTCGTTGATAAAGACGCTCGCGGTGATGTGCATGGCGTTGACGAGGCACAGGCCCTCTCTCACGCCGCTTGTCTTCACCGCCTCCTCGACCTGGGCCGTTATGTTGATGAACTCCTGCCGCTTCTTGGTGCTGAACCACAGATACTGGGTATATGATTTCATAACATCCTCTCGATATCGAACACCTTGTCGAAATCGTACACGCCCTTGAAATCATCGCGGGAATCCGTATCCGTCTTGCTCAAGAGCCCATGCGCGACCATGGTAAAGACTATCTCGCCAAAGTCCTCGGTCCCTTTCACGCCCCAATGTTCGAACACCATCTTCGCCATGGGGCCGTAGTTCTCGATACCGAATTCCCTGATGCCGTCGAGGAGCTCCCTGCCGGTCATGTGGCCTTTCCGCTTCAATCTCCCCTGCGTGTACCAGAGCGCCTCCATGACGAATTCATAGGCGTCGAACTGATAGCGCGGGTCCTTCTCTACGATCTCTTCGACTTTCTTATTAAAATCCATACTTTGTACGGTCGCGGTCGTCGTGTATCATCCCCGAGTTGAGATCGCACCTGTCCCCGGCGTCCAAGGCTGTCCCCTCTCGGGTCGTCATTTCGCGTGAACGCGAAAAATCGCTCGCTCTCCCGCCCTTTTGGACGATGGTGAGGCGGGCAAAAGAGCGGGAACCATGCCCGCCTGCCTGCCGGCAGGCAGGCTCGTGATTTTTTCCAAGGTGCCGCGGGTGTGAACCCGCGGACGCTCCACATTGCATACTCCACTATGCCACAGTTCACCGAGGGGTACGCTGCCTGAGGTCACGCAAGTACCAGTCAAACCCCAAATAGGTGTCTGATCCACAACGGGCGATCACCTTCATTGAAAATAACAGGTAGTCAGCATCTGCGGGAAAAGCCGTAATGCCTTTTCGGAAGGTATTGACGGGAATTATCCTCCGCGTCAACCTTTCCCCGAAGAGCGGATATTCAAAAGGCAGGTCCAGGAGGACCGCAACCGTTGCATTGCCCGGAACCAGTCTCTCGTAATTCCGTAAAGGCTCTCGATACCAACGAGCATCCTGCGCGAGCTGGCCGATCCTATCGAGTTGAAATACCGATTCGGCTGAGAACCGAGAGCGCACCAGGCCTGCGCTGTCCCATCGAAAAAAGACCGCAGTGAGGCCTGAGATGCAGCCGATGAGAACCACTGCATAGACGTATGCCCTCAACGCTTTACTGCGTACCTTCTCTATGGCCCAGCCTACGAGCGGTACCGCGAAAAGGGCTGCCGGGAGAAAATGTTTCCCATGCCACACGTCGAAAGGTGCGCTATAGGAAAGGGCGGGCATAAATAAAATGGCGGCTATTGAGAGCACCCTGTGCGGGAACGACCGTAGGACCCCGAGAGCGAACAGGATTACGATAGGCCAGACCAATGCAAATCCGTAAATTCCCCAGTATGAAAAAAGTTCGTGTGCCTTTGGCATGCGCGCATAAGAAAATGGGTAGGCAAACGGATAAAGGACGCCGAGTTTTGATTCTAGATCAATGCCCAAAAAACGCGCACCCTGTCTCGGAAGCATCCTGAGCAGTCGCTGCATCCTGCATACAGGCTCTATACGAGGCAAACCGTCCAATCTGAGAAATTCGGTACCGTATCTGAGCATGTTCATTGTACCGTAGGTAAAAATATCGTGAAGCGAGTATCCCGCAAAGGTCAACTGCGCGATAACGT
>CAYHAE010000049.1:0-14130 GCA_964354545.1 uncultured Planctomycetia bacterium | reverse complement strand
AGATACCTGAGGCGATACTCCTTGTGACGGGCACCGAGGCGCAGGCTAAACAGGAGACGAGGCAGAGCACCACAGGAGACGTTACTGCTGCGACAGTGCTCACAGTTGATACGCACACGCAGAAAGGCTTCCTTCAGAGCGTTGTTGAAAAGAGATATCAGGAATTGATGGGTGTCCAAAAGCCCTTTATGAGACAGGAGCTTGCCCTCCCCGCATTACCGGAATATGGTATTGACAAGGGCACGATGGTTAATCTTGTCGTCAATCCTAATCGCGCAGCTTATCAAAGAGCGACGAGGAAGACAGAGCCTTACGCGATCGATACTCCACACCCCGCGCAAGGGTGCCCGCTGTGCAGGCTCCCCGAGCAGGAGATACTCTTCAGGACGGTCATCAATGGCCATCGATATATCGTCGCAACGAACATACACCCGACGAGGGAGTTCAATATCCTGCTTGTGAGCGAAGAGCCGCTCGCGCAGGACATCCGCGGACGGATCGAGGATTCACTCCTTTTCGCGCAGGCATTGGGAGATGAGTACACAGGCGCATTCCATTCTCCAGGCGGAGCGGCGAGTGTCATGCACCTCCATACGCAATATCAGAAGGTGCCGCAGCTCTTGAGGAGCAACATAGCGAACGGCAAGATACGCGTCGATGACAACGGAGTAATAAGGGGCGCGGTCGAAGGAAGGATAGTGCAGGCACAGGCGTCGGCCGCAGTTGCGCAGCAGGTAGAGACAGAGGTCCAGAGGCTCTACGGCGAACGCGTACCCTATAACGTGTCGCTGAATGTCGATGCAGAAGGGTTTACCAGCATCGTCTTCCCGAGGAACATGGAGACGCCGCTTGAGGGGACCGAATACGACCCCGATGGCGTGTTCATGAAATTCGGCATCAATTCGCTCTTTTTGGACTTAGCAGTCCCCGATATATCTACCCTCGATGCCCTGAGCGAGAACCCAGCGGCGATTGCGAGGGCCCTGTATCTTGCGTCCCGCCACGGAATGTTCACGCAGTCCCAGGAGGCGTTCGCGAATGAAGTCGCCAGGAGAGTGAATATGTACACCGGCGCGTTCCCCGAGAGGGATCTGAGGGACCCGAAATATTTCATGGAGGTATTGAATAAGCTCGGCGCGGACTTCCCCTCCTTTATGAAGAAGGTGAGGTTTGTCTTCGACGCAGGGACGGCGGGCCAATACGTATATGAGGTATACCTGCCTGTCGAGGGCACTGTGGCGAGCGAACTATATGACCGGATCGCACGAAATGCGGTGATCTTTCTCAAAACCAAGATGGAACTTATAGGACCGCGCGCGGTGTATATAACTTCGTATGCAGGTCCAGGCGAGAACATAGGCGGGCTCCTCGCGCAGGTCCAAAAGGACTTGATGAGCAAACCTTACAATGAAGCCGCAAATGCGCTGAAGCGGACGCTCGGCGAGTTCAGGTTCGTAGAGGCGACCGCGGATATGACGGCGAAGCTCGAGGCGGACCGCCTCGCAGAGCAGGCGCGGGAGCGGGAGGCACGGGAGATCGAGGTCTACCGCAAAGGAGTAGAAGGTCTTGCCGAGCTCGAAGATTTAGAGGCGAATATCCTGGGAATCGACGTGGGTGGCTCTGACGTGAAGGTGCGGCTCAATAGTGGAAAAGAACGGCTATTCGAAAAGAGGTTTAACTGGAAACCGGAAGAGTTCGGCGACGGGAGGATGCATCTTGAGGTAATGGAGGTCCTCTCAAAGCTCGCGCTTGCAAAATTGGCCCTCGTGTCGATGAGCGTGTTAGAGAAGACGCCGGAGATGAGGCAGCTCGAGGAACATATAGACATGGTCTCTGACAGAGAGTATGTAGAGGGAAAAGTGAACGATGAGGCGGCCAACTTCACCTTTGCGCAATTGAAGGCGCTCGCAGTATGGGCAGAGGGCATCTTGAAGACAAAGGCCCTTGCCCTCCCAAGACCGGACGGCATCGCGTTCAGCTGGCCCGACGTTGTCATAAATGGGGAGGTCGTGGGAGGGGATACTGTAAAGACGAAGGGATTGTCGGCGCAGCATTTCACCCGGTACGTAAGGCCTCTCGCGCGCATCATTTCTAATAGGCTTTCAGGGTTGAATGATAACGCGACGCATGCGCAGCGGGAAGATGCTCGCGCGATCCCCTACGGAATCATGAACGACGGAGACGGCGGTGCGCTCTATGCAGCGGTCATGATGGGCAGAGGCAATATAGGCGTCGTCTCGATCGGAACATCGCTCGCCGGAGGTGTCGTCGGTCCCACCGGCGAGATGGTCGATCTAAGGAACTACTTTTCACGCGCGATTATCGATGAGCGCCTCCCCAGCGAAGTGACCGAATACAGGACAGATATAGGGGTCACCGGCGTCGCCGCGATGTACGTGTCGCAGAAAGGATTTGTGAGTGCCGCGGAGAAGACAGGGCTCGTCCCGGCAGATCAGGCGACGGAGTTCAAGAAGAAGCCGAGAGTAGAGCAGATGAAGGATATCCAGAAGGCGTTCATAAAGGGTGACCCAAGGGCAAGGGCGATATTCGAGAGGGCTGGGAATTACCTTGGCGCCCTTGTCGCCAATGTGATGGATACCTATAACCCGAGGCTCCCCATACAGGACTGGGTCCTCACGGGTCGATGGATGGTCCCCAACGCAGGCGGGAACGCGCTCATTGCGGCCGCCGCGAAATATTTGAGGACTTACTATCCTACGATGCCTGAGGTGAGGTTCCACTATGCATCCGATCTCGCAGGTGGCAGTGAACGTGAGAATGAATTTGCTCAGGCCTCCGGGGCACAGTTCTTAGCAAACAGGGAATGGCAAAGGGCTGAACAAGCGAGGCGCGCCCAGATGCAGTCCATCCGGCAGAGCACGACAGGAGTGACGACCGTTGCTACGCGGACGATCGACACGCTAAAGGAGGATACGCCGCTCCTCGTGTCGACCCAGGACACTACCGTCATCGTCACAGGCGTCACGGGCAAGTTCAATGAAGGCGCTGTTTCCATCGGGATCGGTTTCCACTTGAAGGACAAGACGGGTGCCAATTTTACAGTAGAACGAAAAGGAGAAGAGCTCATAGTAGATGTAGAAGGTACGAAATTACCAGGAATACCTCTCGCGACGATACCTAAAGATGTCCTTCCTGAGATAGAAGCCGCTTTAAGTGCTCAAGAGAAGCTGGAAGAGAAGCTGGAAGGAATAGTCGGTCCAAACGGCGCGTTGAACGTGGAACTTAAGAGAGGAGAGGAAACCGTAACTATAACCATCGCACGCATACCTGAGCTCGCGGGAATAGAGAATCAACGTTGCCAGGAAAAGTTCGTGAAAGATATTCAAGATGCGGCCGCCAATGTTGCGCAGCGATATATCGATGAACGAGATAAGGATTCCCTCCTCGGCAATGTGATCCCTGCAAGGGAAGGAGATGTCTTCGTCATACCTGCAGGCACCCCCTATTATATAGGTAAAGGGGTGAGCTATATCGAGGTGAGCGAGAGGGGTGCCCAGACGAGGAGGGTGTGGGACTGGAACAGGACGAAAGACCCCGTGCTTTCAAATGAGCGGACCCATGCGCTCCACATCATCACATCGCATAAAGGTTTCAGGGCTACTTCCGAAGCTGACTATAGAAGGATACTGAAAAGGGTAGATGGCGATGCGGCATCCGGGACAGTGGTGACGAGAATAGCGTACCTGGATAACGTAGCTGTCAAAGAGGTGAGGTTTGCGCACGAGACCCAGAGCCCTGCGCAAGTTGTGGAAGGCCAGACAGGCGGAATCGACACCCTGCTCATATGTCGTACGGGTAAGGTGGAGATCACTGCGGAAGACGGCACGAAGGCCACGCTGACCCAGGGCCAGACCGCGACAGTGTCCGGGACGCAGGCAACTTATACACTTGCAGCCAAGGAAGAGAATACGCATGTCCTGCAGATCTCCGTTCCGCGGAAGACCGACAGCGGCATAGGCAGTGAACTTGTGTCACTCGTCCAAGAGTTAAGAAAAGCCCCCGGAGTCGCGTCTCCGAAGCTGGGCGGGAAGGAGCTCGCGAAGTTCAGGACGCCGCTCACGCTGCTCGACCATATTCGCGATTACTCATTAGTGAAGGACTTAAACGACCTGAGGAATATCCTCAAGGCGCGGCTTTTGATAGCACAGGGCACTACAACGGGTCTCCCGGAGGACTATACGGCGGCGGAGGCGATGCAGTTATACGATGCGATCTTTGGAGATGCAAGGCCTTCTTATAGCAGACCATTGCGCGTTGTCCAGCTGCGCGGCGGAACTGGCGGCAAGGAGATGATGGACATGCTCGTCTCGTCGAATACCCAGATCGAGGCGATACTCAATCTTTCTGACGACGGCAAATCCTACTTCCAGTGCGTGAGGTGGCTCGGGCCACTCGCAGGCGACGCAGCCCCTGAGCTCGGCACCGGCGATACGGGCGGGCCTGACCTCGGCAAGACACTCGGCGGATACATTGCGGATAAGAAAGCCGAAAAGTTCTGGGAATACAGCATGAACTATTTCGAGGAGGAGAACGGTAAAAGGGCGCACGACGCGATTGTGGAGGCCCTGCGGCAGGTGATCTTCGAAGGCGCGGCAGAGGGCACGCTCACCGGCACCGCTGCCGATTTCTATCCCGATGCGAAGCGGTTTGCGTTGGCGCTTCTTAATGACGATGCATCGCAGCTCACAAGCGAGAACGAGAGGGGGCTCTATGCCCAGACGCTCTACGAAGGGCCCACGAGGCTGACCCCCAACGCTACGGCGGAGACGAAGAAGAAGTGGCAGAAGGAGATCCTCGACAGGTACGTCCTTATGCGCTCATCGATAGGGTCCTTCAACGGCGAGCTCGGAAGGATCATACGCGTGATAAACGGCGAAAAGGGCGTGGAGCTTACGACCGCTTCCGGAAAGAAGTTCATTGATCTCTACAATGCGGTTTCCGAAGAGACTAGGGAGGTCTTCAAGAAGTATCTCACTCTATTCTATGAGGGGCTCAAGGAGAGAGAAAGGCGGGGTAATTTCGAATTGACCGTCGCGTTTCTGCCTGTGAGGACCATGATAATATTCGGCGCGATCTGGGATAATGGAGGCGACAGGGTACGGGCGGCAAAGGCGCTTGCGGCCGGCCTCGGCATCGATACAGAACGGCTGAGAGTCGTGCCGAGCACCGAGCGGAGCGCGCACCTCGTCGCGGTCACCGCGGATGCGGAGTTCTTCGCCGTTGAAACGAGCCTCAACGAATTGAAGCGCAACACGGGTTTCGTGATACTCACATGCCTTGACAGGACGCCGACCGAGGCGCAGGTCGCCGAGGTCGCCAGGATACGGCAGGACGTCCTCGACCAGGACGGGACGCTCGAACAGGCGGCGATGGCAATGGCGGCGAAAGTGGGAGAGTGGGCGGCCCAGGTCCAGGCAGGTCTTGCGGTGAGCGAGGCGGCGCAGGCGGCGATAAAGGACGCCGACGTGGTCATCCTGAGCCCGCAGTCCGTATCGAACATTCCGCATGGTCTCGGGGAGGCCCTGCGCACTTCGGAGGCGGTCAAGATATGGTTCCCCAATTCGATCATCGAGAACGAACCGGACTCATGGACCGCAGTCGATTTCATGGAGATGGTGTACAGGATATCTGTCGGTGCCCAGTGGCATGCGCAGTCGGCCGTCGACCTCACCCAGGCAGGACAGCTCTTCGACTATGCGATCGGGCCTGCGGATGAATACGTGAGGATCGACGACCAGCGGGTGCCCATGCCGATACAGCAAAGCGAGATCGAGAAACGGCTCGGCATGAAACTTATAGACGTCCAGCTCGAGGCGGGCAAGGGAAAGTCCCAGAAGGGAGGCCCCCTCATCGGGTACCAGTGGAGACACGGCATGTGGGATTCTAAGCTCATGGTCGGCTATGCATTCGGGCTCGCAATGCTCAAAAAGGCAGGATTCTCGATCGACGCGAACGGTAAATTGGTAAGAGGAGCGACCCCTCAAACGCCTCCCGCGGAAAATGCGCATGCGAGGCTCGTCACGGACAGGTGGGAGAGGCTGCTTACGGCATCGCTCGCGATCAAGGATAGAAAGCAAAGAGGAATTGAATATGACCCGATGGAAGTCGTGCCCGGAAAGCCGGATGACAGCAACAGGATAGCGCTCATGCAAGACAATGGAACATTCGAAGAGGTCAAACTTACCTCTGAGGCCCTGAAGACAGGGCGAGTGATGGTCATGCTGACGCCAGGCCGCGCCGGAGGAGGAGCGCGGTTCGAGATATTCAGGAAGATACCGGGAAGCTACACTCCGATGAACCCTGAGTCACTCCAGCTCTATAGAGATGTCGTGTCGGTCGATGCCGAAAAATCGGAAGGGGAGATGCAGGTGATCGGTGAGGTGATGCTAGACGGAAGGAAGTACTATCTTGGGGTGAATAAGTTCCCTCCGGCTCCGAACGCATTCATGCTCATCGCCGCTGAGGTCGAGCCCCAGGTGCTCGCCTCACGGCACATAAAAGCAGGTCTGGAATTCGCGGACATCAATCCCGACGTGGCGCTCTGGTTCGGGTCGGGTGGCGCAGGAGCGGCGAGCGTCAATACGATGCACTTCCAGGGCGTGACAGGCATAGAGCTTCCTGTGAAGACCGCCGCGATCCAGGTCCAGCGGACGATTGGCAGCGGCGCGCAGCAAGTCGCGATAGGTTTACTTGATAAGTTCATCGCGAACGGCATCGTCTTCGAAGGTACTGATCTGAACGCGCTCTATGAAACAGTCTCAGAGTTCATCAAGACCTTGAGCATCGAAGGGAAGGCGTACGACGGGCTCATCGTAAAGACCAATGACGGAAAATTCAGGTTCGTCTTCTACGTGAGGAAGGACTTCACGGGAGAGTTCGGGCCGTGGGCGGTCTCTGCGGTCAAGGCGAGCGGGCTCGTTTCCATGAGGACGCTCTCGGTGTTTAAACAGGTGACCGAGAAGAATGTCAAAGATAATCTACTCAGGTATCTCCTTGAGGATAGAGAGCTCGGGCTCCTCATAGGCGCGCTCATGAAGAGGGTAGAGGCGCGGGGTATCGGAAGGGCAAGCACGACCGGTATCCAGAGAGAGGAGTCGGCGAGAGGCCTTCTCAGGAGAGGGCTCATCGCAGGCGGAAAAGAGCTTACCGAAGGCCTCGTCGAGGCGATACAGGAATTGAGCTTCAACGAGACCATAGACACGTTGATCAGGTTTGCCCAGGACAATAATCCTGAGGAAGTGAGAGCAAACGCGATATACGGGCTCGGCATGTTCGGAGGCCAGAGGGCGGTCGACGCGCTCCGGGCTCTCTATGTAGAAGATATTGCGAAGCTCGAATCCAAGCAGGATAGCTTTGTCATCAGGAAGTCCATTGCGTCTGCTCTCGGAAGGATAGGTGGATATGACGCAGTAAGTACCCTTTGCGACATGGTGGAGCAACCGAAGGACCGCAGGTGGGAGGTGAAGGTCGTCGCGCTCATCAATCTGGGCAACACCGCTGACCCCGCTGCGCTTAAGATGATGGCCAAGCGCACCGAGGCCGAAAAGCAGGATCTGAGGAAGAAAGTTCTGAAGGCGCTCGATACGTATTTGGCTCCTAGGGTGTCCCCAGATCCCGCGAAGCCCGTCCATCCTTTTCCCGATTTCCTTCAGGAAGAGAGGCGTCTCGCATGTACGGTCGCCGGAGAATTATGTCTCATCGACGGAGAAGATAACGATACGATACAGAAGGCAGCCTCTATATTGATAAATGAAACGGGTTACCACTTCTGGCGGGAGAGGAGGGCCGCGGCTACGACCCTGGGTATGATCATGATGAGGGACGCGAAGGACCCGAAGAAGCTCGCGTACCCAACGCTCGAGCGTGGCCTGAGCGACGAGAACCTCGGTGTGGTGACGGCTGCGATCCAGAAGGGCCTCAATGACCGGGAGAGCTGGGAGACGAGGCGCGAGTCTGCGCTTGCGGCAGGGAAGCTGAGGCTGGCGGATTCGACCACATTCGGCATGCTCCTTAGCATGGCAGTCCACGATACCAATTGGCAGGTGAGGGCCGCCGCAGTGAGGGCTCTCGGCGAAATAGGGAAGACGAGGCCGCAGGCCCTTGATGTGGTGAGACAAATATTCAACAACGGAAAAGAGGACCTCGAGGTGCGGTATGAGGCATTAGGCGCATTGTGGAACCTCGATCAGAAGAAATTCGTGAAAGACACGCTCGGAGTTACCGACGACAGCGAGGTGAAAGATATCCTCGCCAATACGGCGGCCTGCGTGGAGTGCGTATGGGGCCCGCAGAACCGCGCGAGGGTCGCGCAGCTGGATCAAACAGGAGTCCATCTCGATAAATCCCACCTCTCGCCAGAGGTGACGAGCGTCATGGCAGAGAGGGTCGACTGGGTGGGACAAAACCGCATCGTCCAGCATCTATGGAAGAGCTCAGGCGTATGGAACGAGTACGAGCGGGAACGCTCAAGAGATTCATGGATCATGCTCCCCACTGAGATGCAGGAGCGGGTCAAGGTTTTCCAGGCTGCTGTCGAGGATAGGAAGAGGGAGCTTGGCGTGGATACGATCACTGATGTCATCGTGGTCGGTATCGGCGGAGCGATTTTAGGGAACCATGTCTATAGAGGGTTCTTCCAGCAACCGAATGGGCCGCAGATGCACATACTCGATTCGAGCTACGGTTATGAGCTCGATGCGGTCTGGAAGACCATTCCCGACGAAAGGAAAAAGTCGACCATAGTGGTCTACTCGAGCAAGGCAGGCGGTGCCATTGGTCCACGAGCCGATTACAAGGTCCTCTACGGCCTCTTCGGCGAGGACTCCAGGCACTTCATCATCGTCACCGATAAAGGGTTCGCACTCGACGGTGAAATAAACGCTGCCAATGCGGCAGGCGAACGGTTCTATGTGGTGCATACCAAGGACAATATCGGAGGCCGGTACAGTGTTATGGCTCCGGAAATGCTCATGGGCGCGACAGCGATAGGGGCGCCTGTCGCCTCAATGCTCGCGAAGGGCGAGGACCGGATGGTCTCCAGATGCCGTGCCTACACGCCCGCAGAGCTCAATCCGGGTGTCGTCTTCGGTTCCTACCTCTATACCATGCTCGAAGAGGGAAGGGATAAGATGACGGTATTCGCATCAGAGGATATCAGTACTTTCAAGAAATGGATAGAGATGGTCTTCTGCGAGAACCTCGGGAAGAACTCTACCGGTATCGTCCCGATCGTGAACGAGAACCTCCCCGCAGTCGATCAGCTTGAGGCAACGTTCAGCGCGAACACCGACAGACACTTCATCTTCCTGCGCTCGAAAGGCGATACCTCGCTCGATGCCCATATCCAGGCGTTGCAGAAGATGGGGCAGAAGGTACTCGTGATAGACGTGCCTGAGCGTGAGTCGCTCGGCGAGCTCTATTACCTCTTCGAGTTCGGCACTGTAATCGCAGGAAAGTTCATGGGGGTGAACCCGTTCGATGAGGCGGCGTTCCATACGCTCAAGAACCACCTCGAGGCCACATTGGACAAGATAAGGGCAGGTGAGGACCTTGCGCCGCGGCATGATTATGCCGAGACGCCTACCAGAACGCCTACCGAAACGCCTCTCGTGAGGTTCGACTACTCAAGAGTATTCGAGATAGAAGGTGGGGAAGCGGTGATGAGGCCGGCAGTGGAACAGGCGCTCGCTCGCATCGGAAAACAGGGAGAGCTAAATAAGCCGGCTGACCAGCAGGATATCGCGGCCATATACGCCGCAGTCGTCCAGGTCGCGCAGGAACGCGGTAGGTCGTACTGGGGCCTTCTGCCGTATCCTCTCAACTCGGACCAGCGATATGAGACTATCTATCGCCAGGCGATGGACAGGGTGAGGGTGGCTACGGGACTTCCGACGATGCTCTCCTACGGGCCGATAATGGAACATTTCCTCTTCCAACTCCTCTACGACGGTGCAAATATAGGCATTTTCACGTTCGTGAGGGGGCTCCACGATACATATATGGACGATTACGCCATTCACGCATCTCCCAAGCTCAAGAGCAAGCCAGAGAATCATAAGGAGGAAGGGCTCTCGCTCAACCAGTCGGGTACCGCGCAGCAGATATCGACGATGGATACGCTCGCGGAGAGGAACCGTTTCGTCGTC
Source organism: uncultured Planctomycetia bacterium (assembly GCA_964354545.1). Classification (GTDB taxonomy): domain Bacteria; phylum Omnitrophota; class Gorgyraeia; order 2-01-FULL-45-10; family JAHFGN01; genus CAYHAE01. The sequence goes on along the minus strand of CAYHAE010000049.1, from coordinate 3,964 downwards.
GGATTTGAACTTCTCGCGCCCGGTCAAGACGCGCTCAATGAACTGAATGGCATACTGCAGCGATCGGCCGAGTATATGGAGCAGCTCAGGCAGAGCACGACAGGTACCACCACGGCGCCGGGCCCTCAAGGTACCGTTGGACGACAGAGTACCACAGGCACCAGGCCAAGCGAGGATATGAAGAAGACGCCGGGGACATGGGTGCTCCATCCCGTCCCGAGAGACATCGAAGAGCTCATCGGAAGACGTGTCGCGCACGGTCAATATTTCACGGTAAACCTCGCACAGGACCATCCTGATGTCCTGCAGGCTATAGAGCAGATGCCGCTCAATACGCCTGACCCGGACGTCCATCCCGAAGCTGCGCAGATAGCATCGAGGCTGCAGAGGGAATATGCAGAGGGCCTGCTGCCTATGCTGCGTTCAGGGCAGATACAGGTCCGCGTGATACAAGATATCGATTGTGCATATTCTCGTCAGGAGGAATGGGTCGTGGTGAAGCACCGTGCGAAAGGCTTTGGGACATATGATCCAAAGTCAGGGCTGCAAAATAGATATATATATGGTGCGGTGACGATAGAGCCCTCCAGATTGAGAAGGTACTTTAGGCTGCTCAATATCAGTATAGCCAAAAGCGAAGAAGGTTTCCCGCCCGATCTCCTCGCCCTCCCGGAGTTCTTTGAATTCGATGAAACGGATTCGCTCGGCAGGTTTGCCCATGTACCTGTCGAAAAGATAAGGGACGAGATCCTGAGGCTTGCATATAGCGAATCGGACTCAAAGGTTCTTGACATCGTGAACGCGGTACACCCTGAAGGGAAATCCCCGCTCGAATACGTAAGGGCCCTCATCAGGGAAGGGTACCTGAGGCGCACGTTATTTATAAACGTGACCGAAGGTTTCTATGACAGCGTGGTGAACAAGCCTGAGCGCTATGTCACACGAAAGGTCGATGGTGCGCATCTCTTCGCGTGTTTGCTCGTGCACGAATACAAAGGCAACGTCGAGCATGACCTCCATTCCATGGCGACCGGCGATGAGATCTATGCATCCAGCCAAGAAGACCGGGCTTCCGGGGTGAGCACCCTCAACCACTACATCCTGCAGGATACGATCCGCGATAACCCGAGCGTTGACGATATCATGTTCCTCCAGAAATTCTTAAGCCCGCACCCAGGGGACATGACATACCATTTCCGCTTTGCGGTGTGCGAGTATCTCTATCAGCATCCCTACTATCTCTACGAGGAGATCCAGCGCGCACAGGAACACAAGAAGGATATTCGTGATCGGATTGTCCAGGTGGAGGCGGAGAACAGGGCTCACGAGAGATCCCTTGCCGATCTGACCGATGCCCTTGTCGCGAGCCAGGACATCCGTTTTGTGCGGACGCTCGGCACGACCGACAGGCCCGTCGAGCAGCGCGTGAAGGAGGCTGCGCGAACCGCAACGCATAGGCTCATTGCGGAGGCGCGCGACCTCAAAGAAGCTATACGCCAGAGGCATGACATACTGGTGGATATGGTGGAGGGGAAATTCCCGGGTGCCGATTACGTGTGCTTAGTATTCGGTGATCAAGGGCAGGCGGTAGAGAGCAGAAACCAGCAGCTCATACCGCGGTATCGGACAGGGAAGTATTTCCCCAGGAATTTAACGCTCGATGCAAGCGCCGCAACCCCTCAGCCTACCGATACGATCATTGCCTCTTATGCCTGGAAGGTGGGCAGCGGCGGCTCGCAGATGACAGGATATAGGCATGCCCTCCATAACAATCTGGTGAAGAAGACGAGAAGCGGAGAGGCGTTCCTCGATACGGCTACCGGGAGCGTGTACGTCATGGATACAGCCACTGGAGAGTCTCGAGCCATGACGGTACAAGACCTCCTCAAAGTCACGCAGGTTATAGACGAAGATGGCACGCTCCGGGAACCGAAACAGGGCGAGATCACGGAATTGGTCAACGCGGGGCAGAGAGATAAGATCAAGCAAAGAGGCCTTCGCGTGGTGATCATGCCCACAGGCGGAGACAGCGCGAGGAACCCCATGGGTACTCTCGTCGGCAAGCTCTTCCTGCCCTTTGCCCATCCCCGATTCGATAAACATGATGAGCCCTCGACCCTCTTCGACGAGATCTGGGCGCTCGTCGCGAGCGTCTTCTATGCGATCGACAAGAGCGGTATCCCAGAGGAGATGCCCCTCTTTATTTCGATACCGGGAGACGCCGACATCCCGGGTTCTTTCCATGAAACAGACCTTGGCATATTGAGCAAGGGGAACGTGGTAATAGGCGCAGGTGTCCACGGGACTCCCTTTGTCGCAACCGAACACGGGGTTTTCAAGCTCAGGGAGGCGCCCGGGGCTTCTCAGGCTGCGGCAGGGATAGCCGAGGTCGATAGATTCCTGCAAAAGCCGAGCGTCGCTCAGATGGAAAATGCGGGCGTCATCTTTTCCCATCCCCAATTAGGCCAGGGTGTATGGATGGACACCGCCCTTTTCATTGCGGGGCCCGAGTTCATGGAGGGGTGGTCGGTCTTAAGCGGAGTGACCGATGAAACCGGAAGAGTGGTATTTAAGAAGCCTCCGATACCCATGGTCGTCAACAACCCGCAGGATCAGGAATATTATTCCGAACAGGACATCAACGCGTTTCTAGGGAGAGGCGGTTTGGAATTCTACGATGAAGTCTTCTGTTCCATGACAGAGGATGCGCGGCGGAGCCCCGATGCTTTTGTGAGCAAGGGCGGATCGAAGAAGAGGGAATTGAGAGAACTGCTCCTGCGTCTCCTCGACGGGAACAGGTTCTATGCGATAAAGCCCCGAGTAGCGTCGTTCTTCGATTCCGGACAGACCATCGCGCACTACGCGATCCTCATGGGAGACAACCTCGCAAAGAGGATATATCCCGATGCACACACCAATGAGATAGGTTCCTATCGCGGCGATAACGTAGAGATGAACATTGAACGGTGCCAGTTGGTACAGTCTGTGCTCGAAGGAAGAGATGTGGTCGTCCGGGACGGTTCCGCGGTGCTCTACTCGCATGTTGTCGGACCCGGCCTTATAAAGTCCGGAGCTATGCTGTTCAACGTCGTGTGGGATCCCAATGATCTTCCTCCTGAGATGCGTGCAGACGCCAAGTTCTATGCTGAGGCAGGTACCGTCGCTTTGGGGTGGCCATTCACTGACGTCGATGGTACGGATGGCTATGCGATCGTATTCTTCAGCATATTCGACAGCGGAAAGCGGGATACCATCATGGGTGAGGCGCTTGATGTGAAGGTGCGAAAATTAGGATTAAGCCCGAAGGATGGGGACAGGATATGGATGGGAGGTTCCTTAGGAGAGGAACCCGAAGCGAAATTGGAACGGCTCCAGCTGGGGCAGGGGCCGATAGACCGGATATTGGCGGCCGGGTCGGCAGAGCAATGGGCCGGCGAACTCTTTGACCGCTTCAGGAGCGATCGGGCGGAGCTGGAACACTGGCTCACACAGCGGGGCATTACTGAGGAGATCGCCGATAAGATATGGGTGGACGAGACCGGGCAGACGCTGCCGCGTGAAAAGCGTACGTTCTGGAACGCACGGCTCTTTGCGGTCGGCACAGAAGGAGCCCTCCTCAATATGGAGTTGCAGACCGGCTTTGATTTCACGAGTCCGGAGTACAAACAGTGGAGAGAGAGATGGCTGGCATCCAAGAGGGTTTCTCTCGAGTTCCTGAGATACCGCGGGTCGTACAGGGCGTTGGTACAGCTGCGCGAGGGGATCTTGGCGCGGCGAGACGAACTGATGGCGAATATGCCTCCCAATAATTCCAATAATCGCCATCGCGACAGCAATGGAGATACCACGCAGCGCGGGGCAAATGCCGGAGGCCGCGAAAGCACCTCAGGGACGGTCGTCGAGGCTCCGGTCCCGCTCACCGATCAGATGAGGGAAGAGGTGATAGAGCTTGAGAAGACGGTGA
>CAYHAE010000048.1:7826-15005 GCA_964354545.1 uncultured Planctomycetia bacterium | reverse complement strand
GGACTACCCCGCAGCCGTGCCGAACATGCATATCCTGTTCTTGCCTAACCTTTTTGCTTCGTACAGGGCTTCGTCGGCACGCTTAACCAACTCTTCTACCGAGGAGGCGTCTGCTCCAAAAGTAGCAACGCCTATGCTTACCGTAACCTGAGTCTTGACGGATTCATTTACCATCATATCTTTAGTGGCAATAAAATGAGATATCCTCGCGGCGAGGAACGACACATATTTTTTATCGGTATGCGGGGCGATGACTGCGAACTCCTCCCCGCCGTATCGAGCCGAAAAATCTGTGCTTCGCGTCTGATGGACAAGACAATCGGCAACATGCCTTAGGACTTCGTCTCCGGCTGGATGGCCATATAGGTCGTTATATTTTTTAAAATCGTCTATATCCAACAGCAGGAGGGAAAATTTCTGATTATACCGGGTGGCCCTTTCTCCTTCGCGCCGCAATAATTCATCAAAATAGCGCCGATTATAAATTTGCGTTAAACCATCCATGAGGGCCATTTCCTGGAAAATTCGCTTTTCCTTCACCTCTTCTACTAATTTGCGCCACTCGGATGCATGCAGGACAATAAGCTTTAACTCCTCCCGATTGAACGGTGCGGTGATATAGTCATATGCGCCTGCCTTCATAGCTTCAACCGCCAAAGAGACGGACCTGTGCATTGTTATGACAACTACGGGTATATCGGATTTCAATTCTTTCAGTTTGTGTATAATCTCCACGCCTTTGGCGTCCGGCAATTCTATCTCCGCAATCACCACATTATAGGCCTTGACCCGGATCAAAGGAAGTGCTTTTCTGAACGACGATGCAACATCAATTCTATATTCTTTTTTAAGGCAGCTATGCAAAGTATCGCGCACGTTCTTGTCCTCTCCGATCACCAGGATCCTCTCTTTTATCGCTCCCCTCATGCGTCCTCCTTTCGGAACAGATCTCGTACCCTCATAAGCTGCACTGTATGAGAATTCCTATTGGCCATAGAAAGCGGATTGTCGAGCCTGCACGGGCCTTGCATCTCGATGGCGAAGCACCGCGGATGCGGCACAAGAAAGAGCGCAGGAGACCTGTGGCATGTATTATAGCACAAAAATAACGTGTATTAAAGCCGTAAATCTACGGGATAGCGTCAAAAACTATGCTGACTTTAATCTCTATAATCTAACGCAGATATTCGCAAATCAAACGCGGATTTACGCAGATATCTGCGACGATCTGCGTTAGATCTGCGCAGATCTGCGTTGAGAATGTCAACAGGGTTTATTACGGCATCATCTACGGCCAAAGGAGATATCCGCGAGCCTCGCCATTGTCGACCGGGTTCGGTTGAAAAATGCGTTGTGGGAGGCATGTCAAGGTGATATAATACTGCTGTCTATTCCTCAGGATGGCCCCATGTGCGGCCCTTAGATTATGGAACTGCAAGAACTGCGCGCGCTTCTTGTATTCGTCATGATGGTCTTCATCATCGAGACCTGGCTCTTGATCGCCGTGATCTTTTTCTCGCAGCTGCCGTTCTTCCTCGCCGTTATCACCGTTGCTCTCCGGATGTTCGTTTTTTTCCTTGTCATGTTCGTGGCGGCCTTTCTGGTCTTTACCGTATCCGGCATACGGCCGGAGTTGACGCTCGAGTGGTGGATCGCGCATGTGAAAGAATATCTAAGGACTTTCGGCGGCTCGGTGCTGCTGACGGCCATGCTCATAACCCTCTCTATCTGTTTCGGCACGGCCTTCGCGCTCTTGCTGGAGAGGATATTCCTCTCGTCGACTTTCCAGGGACTCAGGCAATGGGTGGCGATACATATACACTAGCCGACACGGAAGAGGGGGCGCCCGTCATCAAAAGCAATGGAGGGTGAATATGCTTTCAATAGTGATCAATCTGCTTGTGTTATTGTTAATGACGAGCTTCTATACGGCCGTCCTTAATCACCGGTTCGAGAAGATGGAGAGAAAGGACTATGTCGAACAACGGCACCAGGTTGAAAGGCTGTTACAAGAGAAATGATATGAAACCCGTCCATCCCGTTCTCGAATAACCTCCCCCGCGCCTTCACGCAGGGCCATTTCCCCGGCAGATCCCCTCTTTGATTTGTCATTTTTGATTTATAGTGTATAATTTACAATAGTAGCAGGGATACATGCGACATGCGTCAATCGCCATTGGAGCAAAAGGAGGTGGCCCATGAAGATCAAGGCGCTCAGTTTCGGAGGATGCAAGATCTCGCGCATAAGCCCGGGGTTGAACAAGGTATGGCTCAACATAAAGACATTGAACGTCATCGTGGGATTCGAAGAAGCCCTAAAGCTGAACCTCGCCATCGACGAGTGCGTGCGAAAAATGAACCAGTATGCAAAGAACACGAGAGAAGGGAAGAGGGTGGCGCTCAATATCGTCATCCATTTCAACCTGGGGCGCCTCGCGATCCAGGAAGATAAGGTGTGACGCTCCCGCGTGTACGAATGGAACTTTAATCTTTGAAGGAGGAATGAGCTGAAGAAAGCGCTCGCAATGGCAAGAGAAGGAAGGCATACCGCGCATATCATTATAGTCATATCCCTGGCGTTGCTCGCAGGGATATGCCCGCTTACAGGCCATGCCGAAGAAGCCCCGAAGGGCGACGGTGATCTCGAACAGGCGATATGGCTCTACAAGCACGAAAACTTCGAGGAAGCCCTCACGCTCCTCAAAAAGCTCCGAGACAAAGACCCGCAGTCCTCAATGGCCGCGTACTACCTCGGGATCACCTACAAGCAGCTCCAGGACTACGTGGAGGCGAGGCCCCACCTTGAAGCAGCGCTCACGCTACAGCCCAAAGTTAAAAATGCCCTGCCTGAGCTCATCGATGTGCTCTATCAGACCGACCAGACCGACGAAGCCAAGAAATGGCTCGAGATAGCCGAGAAGGAAGGCGTGAACCCGGCACAGGTCGCTTTTTTCAAGGGCCTCATACTCTTAAAGGAGGGCAAGGACCCTGACGGGGCGAGGGTAGCGTTCGCGCGCGCAGTCGAGCTCGACGAGTCGCTCACAGAGACCATAAAATATTATCAGGGCCTCGCATACCTCCAGTCGCAAAAGCTCTCCCAGGCGCGGGACGTCTTCCAGCAGATCGTCACGCGCCAACCTTCTACCGACCTCGCCGCACTCGCGAACGAATACGTCGATGCCATTTCGAGAAAAGAGGAAGCCGCCAAACCTTTCCATGCAAGCGTGGGGTATGCGGTCCAGTACGATACGAACGTCATCCTGAAGCCGGACGATTCGACGCTCGCCACCGCAGTCGGGAACAAAGGGGACTGGCGCCAGGCGCCTACGTTCCAGGCAGACTATACATTCAAGCCCGCCGAAAACTTTGCCATCAGGCCCGGGTACGCCTTCTATAACGGAAAGCAGACCGACCTCGGCTTCTATGACCTTGTGAGCAACGACTTTTCACTCCAGCCGGCGCTCTACCTCAAGAGCGCGGCGATCGCGTTCCCGGCCCATTTTAACCATGTGACTGTTAACGACAAGGCGTACCTGGGGCTCGCCGGGATCGGTAACGTCAACAGCATTACGCTCGCCAGAAACCAGATGGCGCAACTCTCGTTCCAATACAACAGGAAGGACTACTTATGGCAACCGCAGTTTGCGGACGAGAACAGGGATTCAAACGAGTACCTGTGGTCCATTGGATGGTTCTACTTCTTCGCAAAGAATCAGGAGGGATTCGCGAACATAAGGTACGCTCTGAATTTCGACGATACGAAAGGGAATAACTGGAGGTATCTCGGGAACAGGGCCAGCGTCACATCTACGATACCCCTTATGAAGAGGGTGAAGCTCAATGTGTCGGCGGACTATTTTCTTCAGCTGTTTGAGAAGACGAACTCCGTATACGAAAAAAAACGGTTTGATAATGTGCTCACGCTTTCGAACCTTCTCGCCATCGAGATAATCAAGGACCTGGAGCTGCAGCTGCAATATACCTATATCAACAACATATCGACATTAGGTATTTATAAATATAAACGAAATGTCTACAGCATGGGCATAAGGTACGACTTTTAGCTTAATTTAGGTATATAATAAAATTATGAGCTTTTATTGACTTAACATAAAATATATGCTATACTATTAAGTACTATGGGATGTGTGAGAACGCATTCCATTTATTTTGAGTTATATAACTATTTTTTTTCCTAACTTTCCAAACTCTTTTTGAAAGGGAAAATACTATGACCAGAAAAATATGTTGCCTGATAACCATTTTCGTATTTATTCACTCGCTCTCGAACGCGGACGTTCGCGAAGCAGGAAGGGTCTCATATCTTGAGGGCAGGGCAGACATTGTGCGAAGCGCAAAGGGTGAAGCAACCTTTTTAAAAGATAGCGATCTCGTCTATGTGGGAGATTGCATCAGGACGAAGAGCCACTCGAAAGTTGCGATCGCATTTCGTGATGGCAGCGTCGTGAGGCTTGCTCCGGGCACCCGCATTGAAGTTTCGGAGTATGAGCTCGATGGCAAAGACAAAAGGCAAGACGCCAAGATAAAGATAACCCGCGGAAAGATACGGGCAATAGTTGCCAAGGCGTCAAAGGCCGACTCCTTCACCATTGTGACCCCTAACGCGGCCGGTACCGTGAAGGGGTCTGATATATTTGTCTATTATCAGGCGGGAAAGACGGGCGTCCTGGTGACAGAAGGGCACATGTCGATCCTGAATCAGGCCCTTCCCGAAAAGAAAGAAGAGGTCATAGAAGGCGATTGTGCGCTCGTCCCGTTTAAGAATCCGCCTGCCCAGATCCGTCCCTATTACGACTCCGAACTCTCGCGCTACAAAAAAGATACAGAGCCCACCGTGACGGCGATAAAGATGCTCGCCAAAGACGCGACAAAGATGTATGGGACCATCACAGTGATGAGCGGCGGGGTGCGTGTGCAGACAAGCGGCGAGTCCGACTGGCACTATGCAAGGCTCAATGAGGTCGTTTCCGAAGGGTCAAAGGTCCAGACCTCGGTTGACGGGAGGGTGGAGATCCGTCTCGATAACGGGAACATCCTCTCTCTCCAGCCCGATTCCGAGATAGTCCTGAAAATACTCAGGCGAGACCCGAAGACGGGTGACTATGAGAACTCCTTCGAGTCGAGCACGGGAAAGATCAAGGCCGTTGTTGAAAAGCTCGGGAAAAACTCGACGTTCCAGGTGAAGACGCCCACCGCGATGTGCGGAGTAAGGGGCACCGTAATGTACCTCGACGTACAGCCGACCGCCACCGCGGCATACTACGAAGGCGGATACGGCGAGGTGACAAACACCATCTCCGGACAGAGCACGATGGTCGAGGCAGGGCAGAACTCCGTCGCCGACAACACGGGAACGGTCTCTGCCCCCGCATATACCACGAACGAACAGCGATTGAATATGGATGAGGCGTGGAGCGGAGACCCCGCTGCCGCTTCCGCACAAGGATATACGTCACCCGATACGGCACCCGTGAGCGGAGAGACGGTCTCCGGCACACCCACAGGTCCTACGGGTCCTGTCGTAGACAATGCCGCCAAACCGCCTGTGACAGACAAGCCTTTCGACAGCGTGCCGATCAACCAGGTTATCACAACTCCAGGGACACAGACGACCACGACTACCGTCTCGGAAAATCGCGCCTTTGCCGCATATTTCGGTTACATCGGTATCCCCGGCGGAGAAACGGTCGCGCGACTTGTCACCGATCCCGGAAGCACTGTCGCCGGCACCTTCACGATCGCTTCCTTCGCAAGCTCGGTGTGGGACAACGAGGCAAGCGGAACGCCGGTTTACGGCGACCTCAGCGGGACCTATTCAAATAATCCCCTGCACTATAAGCTCTGGGTCGGAGATGCGGTCAAATGTACCCTGTCTGACGGCGGCAGCTTCAGGGGACTTATCGGAGCCAGCATGGTGGGGAGCAGCCTGCGGGGAAAACTCGCCGCGATCTACATCGACCCCTCCGGACACGCGGGGACCATCACGTCATATTTTTCGGGAACACGTACCGGCACCAATTCGGACGGGACATTCACCGTCTCTCCCAATCCCCTCTACCATATCACGCAGAGGGAAAGCGTTCCGATCGCCGCGGGAGACCTCTACACCGCGAGCGTGGAAGAGTTCGCGATAGAAGGGCGCGGCCAGGGAAGCTTCGACTTCACCGGCGGAACGCTCGTGTGCGGCGACCTCGGTTCCCGCCTCCTGTCGGGGAAGACGACGAACCTTACCGGCTATCGCTGGGGCATATGGTACATGGAGTTCATGGGGAACTACAGCGGCGTGACGAACTCATCGTGGAGACTGGCGCTGGGCGGCGAGCAGGGGCTCGTCAATTCCGACAAGAGTTTTTGGATCGGGACGGTCAACGGGACCGAATGGGGCTCAAATATTCTCTCGGGTTCTTTCAAAGGCATCTGGCTCTCCAAGACGGTCGACGATCCCCTCGACCACAGGGTCACCGCAGGTTTAATCGAGAACGGCTCCGTTGCCGGGGATTACGACTCGACCAACTGGGAGGCCATCGGCGCCGGGGAGTGGGTCCAGGTCACCGACACGCTCTCGGAGACGAACCTCACCTTCACTGTGAGCAACCTGCAGACGTTCGTATCTGTCCCGATCACAGAAGTTCACGCTACTCAGATGTCGGGCCTGGACATAAATTTCAACTCCTCGGCCAATATCCGCTTCTACGACAACGGCACGGCCAAGATCTGGACCGGCATAGTCGAAGGCTCTTATTCCGGAAGCGTCGCCTCCAACTGGTCGCACACGCTCTATAGCGGGGGCTACAGCATGACCCTGACGGGGGATCAGTGGAGCAACAGCTCATGGCATGCGACCGTCGCCGGCGCAGGCCCTGGCACCCCGGGCGAGGTCGCAAACTTTACGGGCGAGGCAGGCGGTACGTATAATACGGGCGACAATAAACTTCAGGGCATCGCGGCCGGGACATGGGACGGCCCCATTTAAAAATGCGCCGGACATGGCGAGCTCTGCCAAATGTGATATGAGGAAGTATATCTTTTGTGCTAGGTTCAAATCCGAAACACGAAATCCCAAATCCGAAACAAATCCTTCCGCTGAAAGCGGATCCGCCTCTGGTGGAAAGCTCGTCAGCCGTAGCCGATCCGCCTCAGGCGGAAAATCCCAATATC
>CAYHAE010000048.1:0-7726 GCA_964354545.1 uncultured Planctomycetia bacterium | reverse complement strand
ATGAGACCTGCCCATCGTAAGCTGATCGAACGGGTCCTCAAGGCGATCAGGAACTATGATATGCTGCGGCCCGGAGACAGGGTGCTTGTGGCCGTCTCGGGAGGACCGGACTCTGTCTTTCTCCTGCATGCGCTCGACTACCTGAAGAAGAAGCTCCGCATCGAGGTCTCTGCCTGCAATCTCGACCATGGCCTGCGGGGTCCGGAATCCGAACGCGACTCGTATTTTGTAGAACGTCTCGCGCAGGTCTCGCGACTTCCTTTCCTCCACAAAAAAATCACCCTGAGGGCCGTGAGGGAGAAAGGGCTCTCGATCGAAGAGTCGGGCAGGGCCGAACGTTATAGATTCTACAGAGAGTGCGCGGAGCGCCTCGACGCGAACGTGGTGGCGACCGGCCATACCCTCGACGACCAGGCCGAGACGGTGCTCATGCGATTGATCAAAGGCTCGTCGCTCAAGGGCGCCTGCGGCATACCCCCTGTCCGGACAGAGACGCAGGACCTTAAGGTCATACGCCCGTTGATCGAACTGGAGAAACGCGAGATCGTCGATTATCTGAAGGAGAGCGGGATCGACTTTTGCGTCGATGCCACAAATGCGGAACCCGAATATTTCAGGAACGCGGTCCGCCATGAGGTGATCCCGTATCTTGAAAAGTTCAATCCGCGCATCAAAAAGGCTCTCTTCAATTTCGCGGCGCATCTGCGCGAGGATTTTGCATTTATACAGGCGGAAAAGGCACGGCAGGCGAGCCGGATAATCTCGAAGAGAGGCGATAGGATATCGCTCTCGCTTAAAGACATCGTCGTGCAGCCGAAGGCGCTTGTGAAGGAGATCGTGCGGGATGCCTTGAATGAGATAGGCGCAGAGATCAAAAAACTCTCCTATGCCCATTGGAAGGAGATCGACCACTTTATCCGCGCCAAGAGGAAAGGCAAGTCCATCGACCTCCCGGGTGGGATACGGATGATGAGGGATGAGTCCGCGCTCCACCTTTTCAGATTGGCGAAGGCGGCCCGGGAGGGCGCACGATTAAAGACTTGAATTCGCTCACCTTATCTGCTACAATTACTCCATAATTTTATGTGCGCACCTGGCAGTGCGGGAGGGTTCACAGGACGATGACAGCAATAGGTACATAGGATGAAGAAGAGACAGAAGAACGCTGCAAGTAACGGTAAGAACCTTTTGATATGGCTCCTCGTTGTGCTGGGGCTATTTTATGTTTTCCAGGGTCCTAAGCTAGCCCTCGAGAAACCGCCGGCCGTCCTCTCCTACGGCAGGTTCTTCGATATTCTGAAGGACAATCAGTCGACCCATAAGATAAAGACCGGGGAGTTGATAGAGAACGTAGTGAGAGGGGAATTTGACGACGGCTCGCGATTTGCGGTGAACGTCCCTGAGAGCGACCAGGACCTCATCAAGCTGCTGAGGGAGAACGTCCCCGATTTTCAGATACGGCCGCCGAAGACCCTGTGGGTGAATCTCTTCTACTCTCTCGGCCCGATGCTGCTCTTCATCGCCTTCCTCTGGTTCTTTTCATACCGGAGCGCGGGCGGGGGAGGGGGAAGGATCTGGTCGTTCGGGAAATCGCGCGCAACACTCGCCTCCGAAAGCCTCACTAAAGTGACGTTCGAGGACGTCGCCGGCGTCGATGAGGCGAAGGAGGAGCTGAAGGAGATAATCGAGTTCCTCAAGGACCCAAAGAAGTTCCAGCGTCTCGGAGGAAAGATCCCGAAGGGCGTCCTCCTTTTAGGCCCCCCGGGGTGCGGCAAGACGCTCCTCGCAAAGGCGGTGGCCGGTGAGGCGAACGTGCCTTTCCTGAGCATCTCCGGTTCGGATTTCGTAGAGATGTTCGTAGGGGTCGGCGCCTCGCGGGTGAGGGACCTGTTCGACCAGGCGAAGCGCTCCGCGAAACAGTCCGCGCGTGGCGCGATCATATTCATCGACGAGATCGATGCGGTGGGGAGGCAGCGGTTCGCGGGCATAGGCGGGGGCCATGACGAGAGGGAACAGACCCTGAACGCGCTCCTCGTCGAGATGGACGGTTTCAACACCCAGGAAGGCGTCATCCTCATCGCGGCGACAAACAGGCCCGACGTCCTTGATCCCGCGCTCCTCCGGCCGGGGAGATTCGACCGGCAGATCGTCATCGATAGGCCCGATATCGTGGGCAGGGAAGCAATATTGAAGGTCCACACGAAGAAGGTGAAGCTCGACGCATCGGCGGGCTTGAGCTCGCTTGCGCGGCAGACCTCCGGTTTTTCCGGGGCCGACCTCGCGAACCTCGTGAACGAGGCGGCGCTCCTTGCTGCGCGGCGGAACAAGGATACGGTAACGACGGACGAGCTCGAAGAATCCATTGAGCGCGTCATGGCGGGACCCGAGAGGAAGTCGAGGGTCATTTCGCGCCAGGAGAAATTGATCATTTCGTATCACGAGTCAGGCCATGCGCTCCTGGCACTCGTCATTCCGGGCGCGGACCCGCTCCATAAAGTCTCGATCCTCCCGCGCGGGATGGCGCTCGGCTATACGATCCGGCTTCCCACCGAGGACAGGTACATAGTCACCAGAGAAGAGCTCCTCGGGCGGATCACGGGGATCATGGGCGGCAGGGTGAGCGAGGAGATAAGCTTCAACGAGATCTCGACCGGCGCCCAGAACGACCTTGAGGTATCGACGGAGACCGCACGGAGGATGGTGATGAGGTTCGGCATGAGCGAGAAGCTCGGCAACCTCACGTTCGGGCATCCTCAGGAGCACATCTTCCTGGGACGCGATATCATTGAAGAAAAAAATTACAGCGACCAGACGGCATTCTTGATCGACCAGGAAGTCCGGAAGATCATCGACGATTGTTACGAGAGGGCTAAGAGCGAGCTCATCAAACACAAGGACAAACTCAAGCTTCTCGCCGAGACGCTGTTAGAGAAGGAAGTCTTAGAGGTTGCTGAGTTAAAAAAACTCTTGGGACTGGAGACGAATGAGCCCTCGAACGCAGGCAGCGTCACACAGAGCCAGCCAGACAAAACCCCTCCCGCATGAGTTCGTGTGCGGAAGGCGCACGCTCCATGTAGGCACGCGTACCCACGTCATGGGCATCCTCAACGTGACGCCCGATTCCTTCAGCGACGGCGGGGTATACTTCCGGCAACTCGACAGGGCGGCCAGACACATCGAGGAGATGGTCCGCGACGGTGCGGATATCATCGACATAGGCGGCGAATCGACCCGGCCGGGGTCCAAAGGCGTGGGCCTCGACGAGGAACTTGACCGCGTCGTCCCCGTGATACGCAATGCGTCGCGCATCACCAACGTCCTTATCTCGATCGATACGTCCAAGTCGGCCGTTGCGGAAGAGGCGATAAAGAACGGCGCTTCCATCGTCAACGACGCGACGGCCCTGAGAGGCGACCCGCGGATGGCGTCCGTGGTCGCAGAATACGGGGCGGGGCTTATCGTCATGCACATGAAGGGTACGCCCCGCACAATGCAGGCCAACCCGGTCTATAAGGACATAGCCGCGGAGATCGTCTCCTGCCTGAAAGAGTCGATACGCATCGCCGGGGAGGCGGGCATAGAACGCGAAAGGATCATGGTGGACCCCGGCATAGGTTTCGGCAAGACGGCGGCTCACAATCTGGAGATCCTCGCGCGGCTGGAAGAACTGGCGGCCCTCGAGAGGCCTGTCATGGTCGGCGTCTCACGGAAGTCCTTCATCGGCACGATCCTCAACCGGGATGTAAAGGGGAGGCTCATGGGAACAGCGGCGGCGTGCGCGGTCGCCATTACGAACGGCGCGAACGTCATCAGGGTCCACGACGTGAAGGAGATGGCAGACGTGGCCAAGATCGTCGATGCGATCGTGAGGAGGGGCGGGTCGTGAACCTGAGCTATCTCACTTCGCATTGGAAGATCGTTCTCGAGATCGGCATTTTATGGTACGTCATCTACATCACGCTCGTCTTTATAAAAGGGACCCGCGCGGCACAGTTGCTCAAGGGCATCGTGATCCTTGTCCTCATATTCATTGTGAGCGAACACTTTGAATTTGAGGTCATCAATTGGGTCCTCACGAGGTTCTTCGCCATATCGATCATTGCCTTCCTCGTCATATTCCAGCCGGAGCTCCGGAAGGGGCTCGCGCGGCTCGGTCAGTTCGGAATATTCCAGGAGAACGTCGGGATCCTGGGCGAAGTTGCCTCGGCGGCGATCCTGTTGTCCAAGAGAAGGAGCGGGGCGCTCATCGCCATCGAGCGGGAGGGCAGCCTGAAGCCCTATACCGACACGAGCACCCCGATCGACGCGGCGGTGACGAAGGAGCTCATCGCATCGATATTCTCTCCCGCGTCGCCGATCCACGACGGAGGGATCGTCATCCAGTCCGGCCGTATCGCGGCAGCGGGGTGCCTCTTTCCTCTGGGGGAGGGCGGGGGGATCTCTCACGAAATCGGCACGCGCCACAGGGCCGCGATGGGCTTGAGCGAGGAGACGGACGCGGTGGTCGTCGTGGTGAGCGAAGAAACGGGGGAGGTCTCGATCTCAATAGGAGGAAAACTCACCAGGAGCCTGGACGAGGCCGACGTGGAGAAGGTCCTGAAAGGCATATTTTCGAGGCCGAGGAGAAAGGGGAGGACGCTGTCCGCATAAAGATGAGGACGCCTGTCTTTTTTAATAGGCTGTTCAGCGAGAATTTTTTCTTAAAGGTCGTGTCGCTCGTCCTTGCGGTGGGACTGTGGTTTTACATCGTGAGCGAGCTCAATAAGGGGACGGAAGAGGAACGGCTTGTCATTCAGCAGTTGCTCCCCTCATACGGCATGGTGACAAAGAAACTGACGATCAAACCCATTCTCATCGGAAAGCCGAAGAGGGGCTTCATGGCGCTCGAGGGCAAGATCGAGATCACGCCATCGTACTGCATCGTCATCGGGCCGAAGAAAGTCCTCGCCGGCATCGATGAGATAGAGACGGTGCCGGCCGACATATCGGGGGCGGACAAGGTCGTGACCCGTGCGGTGGCGCTCAAGTCGATCGCGCCCGGTACCTATCTCGAGGAGACCCTCGTCACGGTCACCGTTCCCATTGAAAAGTCGCCGTAGGAAAAAGGCCATGTCGAAATTGGGCGTCAACATAGACCACGTCGCGACCCTGAGAGAGGCGAGGAAGGGCCGTAAGCCCGATCCCGTCACGGCCGCCATGATCTGCGAGAGGGGAGGGTGTGATTCCGTCGTCTGCCACCTGAGAGAGGACAGGCGCCACATAAAGGACGCGGACCTGCGCAGGCTAAAAGAGGTGGTGAGGACGCGTCTCAATCTCGAGATGTCGGTCGCACGCGATATCGTCACCATCGCGTGCAAGGTAAGGCCGGACCAGGCTACCCTCGTACCTGAGCGGAGGCAAGAGATCACTACGGAAGGCGGCCTCGACGTGCTCGGCGGAGAAAAGAGGATACGCGCTGTCGTAGAACGCCTCTCCTCATGCGGGATCGAGGTGAGCCTCTTTATAGACCCGCGGCATGACCAGATCGATGCGTCGAGGCGGGTCGGCGCGAAGACGATCGAGCTCCATACGGGAGAATACAGCAACACGCGGACACCTTCCGGCGCGAGGCGGCGTCTCAAGGAACTTGAATCCGCTGTCCGATACGCACGCTCGCACGGTATGGTGGTGAACGCAGGGCACGGCCTCACCTATGAGAACGTGAAGGCCGTTGCCGCGCTCGACGGCGTTAATGAGCTCAATATCGGACATTCCATCATTTCGTGGGCTATATTCGTGGGGCTCGAGAGCGCGGTGAGAGAGATGGTGCGTATCATACGATGATCCCTGCGCGCATAGTGCAGCTTCATGACGTCTTAAGCGACCTATGATAATCGGAACAGGCATCGACATTGTTGAAGTACAGAGGATGCACGCGGCGATAGAGAAGTGGGGGGAGAATTTTCTGTCGAAGATCTTTACGCCCCGAGAGGTCGCCTATTCGAACTCGCGGAGGTTCGCTCACCAGCATCTCGCGGGAAGGTTCGCGGCAAAAGAGGCGTGCGTAAAGGCACTTGGGATCCCCAAACGGTGGCCTCTCCAGTGGACCCAGATAGAGGTATTGAACGACAAAGACGGCAAGCCGACGGTAGGATTTCATGACGATGCCCTGAGGCTTATGAAGCGGCGCGGTGTCGACGAGGTCCTCGTGAGCCTCTCCCACTCAAAGAATTACGCGGTCGCAACCGCCATCCTGTTCCGGTCAGGTAAAAGATGATACGCGCGATAGCCGAAAAGATCGTACACAGGCCGCCCGATTCGCATAAAGGGGACTATGGCCACGTCTTTGTCCTCGCAGGTTCGCGCGCATACACGGGCGCGCCGTACCTCGCAAGCCAGGGAGCGCTCCTCTCGGGCGCCGGTCTCGTCACGCTCGGGATCGCACAGAGCCTTTATCCTATCCTCGCAGCGAAGCTCACCGAGGTCATGGTGCGCCCGTTCAGCGAGACACGCGACCAGTCGCTCGGACTCAGCGCAGAGAGGGACATCATCGACTTCGCCGAAAAGGCCGACGTCCTGGCGGTCGGTCCCGGAATTTCCCTCAACAAGGAAACGATGCAGCTCGTCCGGGACCTGCTCACGAAGGTACCGAAACCGTTCGTGGTGGATGCGGACGCCCTATCCGCGCTTCGCGGGCACCTGGATCTCCTCACGCGCCTCGCGCACCCCGCGTGTCTCACGCCTCATCCGGGAGAGCTCGCACGCCTCATCGAAAAAGAGGCGAGCGCTATCCGCGCGGATAGAAAAAATATTGCATTGCATTTTTCCAAAGCGTATAATGTGGTGCTGGTTTTAAAGGGGCACGGGACGGTCGTGGCGAATCCCCGAGGGGATGTATATATAAACGAGACCGGAAACCCGGGAATGGCGTCCGGGGGAGCAGGAGACGTCCTCACCGGTATCATCGCAGGCCTCATAGGACAAGGCCTCGACCCCTATGAAGCATCGATGTTAGGCGTCCACGTTCACGGCCTCGCAGGAGACCTTGCGGCAAAGGAAAAAGGGGTGGTGAGCCTGATCGCCACAGATCTTTTACATAAACTGCCCGAAGCATTCAGGACGCTAGCATAGCTCAGCCGGTAGAGCAACGGTTTTGTAAACCGTGGGTCGGGGGTTCGATTCCCTCTGCTAGCTCCAAATTTCGCCATCGCTCTGCGAAGCTGCGAAATTTGTACGAGAAGGGAATCGAAGCTCGCGAGCAGGCGAATCTGTACGAAAAGATTTAGCGTATAGCGGATAGCGTATAGGGGTTAGGGGCGACTAGGACGTTTTTAAAATTGAGATCAGACTCGTCCCCGACGCAATACGCAGTACGCTGTACGCAGTACGAATACACGGTGAGGTGCCGGAGCAGCCAATCGGACCAGACTGTGAAAAACGCAGCGCCTCGACGAAATGTCGGGGTGGAAAAGCGGGTGAATTCAGGGGAGCCCTTAACGCTCGCGTTAAGGGGAATCCTGAGCCAAGCCCCGACGTTACGTCGGGGAAGGTGCAGAGACTAAGCGCCCGCCGCCTACAGCTCTTAAAGAGCCATGGTGATGAGATAGTCCAAGCCTCGAGGTAACTCGGGGGCACTTGAAATCTGGCGGCCTTGTGCCTACGAAGGTGCAAATCCTTCCCTCACCACCACTTGAGCGTTTGGTCTTCGGGGCCAATCCCGCCTATCGCCCTCACGGGCTCGGCGGGA
>CAYHAE010000047.1:0-15169 GCA_964354545.1 uncultured Planctomycetia bacterium | reverse complement strand
GTAAGGTCTTTGGTCTATAGTCTATGGTCTTTGGTCTGACGCGTTTAGCGTATAGCGGTTAATGTAGCACTAGAATAGCATGGGTCACCAAGTCACAAGGTCACCAGTCACCAGTCACACGTTGCAGGTCACAGGTTCGTATTGAGTATTGCGTACAGCGCGTAAGGTCTTTGGTCTATAGTCTATGGTCTATGGTCTTTCCAGAGTAAACGATAAGGAGTGAAATGCTGAGGACACATACGTGCGGGGAGCTGACCGCGAAGGATATCGGGAAGTCCGTATTCTTGACCGGGTGGGTCGGGTCGCGGCGCGACCACGGCAATCTCATCTTCATAGACCTGAGGGACGGATACGGCATCACACAGATCGTCTTCAACCCGCAGCATGACGCCGCACTGCACAAGAAGGGTGAGGAGCTGCGCGCCGAATTCGTGGTGAGGGTGGGAGGGAAGGTCGAGAGGAGGCCCGCGGGTACCGCGAACGACAAGATACCGACGGGCGCGATCGAGGTGTGCGTCGAGACCCTAGAGGTCCTGAACAAGTCTCTCACGCCGCCGTTCGAGATCGTCGACAGCCTCGCGGTGACGGAGGAATCGAGATTGAAGTACAGGTACCTCGACCTCAGGCGTCCTGCGATGCAGCGGAACCTGCGGCTCAGGCACAAGGTGTGCAAACTCGCGCGGGATTACTTCGACGAGAGGAATTTCGTCGAGGTCGAGACGCCGATATTGACGAAGTCCACCCCCGAGGGGGCGAGGGACTACCTCGTGCCGTCCCGGCTGAACCCGGGCACCTTCTACGCGCTCCCCCAATCGCCGCAGCTCTTCAAGCAGCTCATGATGGTCGCCTCGCTCGACAGGTATTTTCAGATCGCGAAATGCTTTCGCGACGAGGACCTGCGGGCGGACAGGCAGCCGGAATTCACGCAGTTCGACATCGAGATGTCCTTCGTGAACGAGGAGGACATCTTTGAGATCTCCGAAGGGTTGATGAAGAAGATCTTTAAAGAGGCGGTCGGCGTGGACCTCAAGACCCCTTTTCCGAGGATGGCGTACGCCGAGGCGTTCGCGAGGTTCGGATGCGATAAGCCGGATACGAGGTTCGGCCTGGAGCTCGCCGATATCACCGATATCGTAAAGGAGAGCGGATTCAGGATATTTCAAGACGTGGTGAAGAAGGGCGGCAAAGTCATCGCGCTCGCCGCGAGCGGGTGCGGGGCGTATTCGCGCGGCGAGATCGATGAGCTGATAGAATTCGTGAAGACCTACGGCGCGAAGGGGCTGGCGAACTTCAAGGTCGAGGGCGGCGCCTTGCGTTCACAGATCGACAAGTTCTTCTCCGGAAGCGAACTCGCGGGCGTCAAGGACGCGCTCGCCGCGAAAGACGGGGATATGGTCTTCACCGTCGCGGACAGCCGGAAGGTCGCGTATGACGCCATGTCGGCCCTCCGCAGGCTCCTTGGCGAAAGGCTGAAACTTATCGACGAGAAACGGTTCGATTTCCTCTGGGTCACGGATTTTCCCATGTTCAAATACAACGAAGAGGAGAAGAGATGGGAGTCGGAGCACCATCCCTTCACCTCCTGCCACCCGGACGATGTCACGCTGTTAGATTCGGGCGAGGGGCTCGACAGGGTGAGGGCGAGGTCGTATGACCTCGTGCTCAACGGGACGGAGATGGGATCGGGGAGCATCAGGATCCACGAGAGGGACGTGCAGGAGAAGATATTCAGGATCCTGGGCCTTGGAGAGGATGAGGCTCGGATGAGGTTCGGTTTTCTCCTCGACGCGTTCAGGTTCGGGGCCCCGCCTCACGGCGGGATCGCGTTCGGGCTCGACCGGCTCATGACGTTCTTTACCGGAAGCGAGTCGATAAGGGATGTGATCGCCTTCCCGAAGACCCAGCGGGCGTACTGCCCGCTCACGAATGCGCCGTCGCCGGTCGATGCGAAACAGCTCGATGAGCTTGGCATTCGGATCAAGAAATAGGCACTGTACTCACGGATGCTCGCATCCCTGCGCAGATGGTCACCGCTATCTGCGATCATCAGTGATACCGTCAGCCTGCGCGAGGTCTGTGATTATCTGCGTTATAGGGCTGATATATCTTCATACTCGATAAAGAAATGGGTTGAACTCGATGGAAAAGACGATCCGGCTGCACGGCACGGACGAGGCGAAGACCTTATTCGGGCCGCACGACGAAAACCTCACGGCGATAGAGCGGGAGTTCGGCGTATCCATCGTCGCGCGGGGGGACGCATTCAAGATAAGCGGCGACGCGGGAAAGGTGGAGAAGGCATCGAACCTCGTCAACGAGCTCCTCCTCACGATAAGGAACGGGGGGTTCATAAAAAAGCACGAACTCCTCTACGCGATAAAGGCGATCAAGGAGGACAGCAACCTCGATCTCCATGCGATCTACCTCGACAAGATAGAGGTCTCTTCCAAGCGTCTTTACATCACACCGAAGTCCAAGGGCCAGAAGGAGTATGTCGATGCGATCAGGAAGTACGACATCGTCTTCTGCATCGGGCCCGCGGGCACGGGCAAGACCTACCTTGCGATGGCGATGGCCGTGAACGCGCTAAAGAAAAGGATCATCTCCAGGATCATCCTCACCCGTCCGGCGGTGGAAGCAGGGGAGAGCCTCGGGTTCCTCCCGGGAGATCTGAACGAAAAGGTGACTCCCTACCTGAGGCCCCTCTATGACGCCTTATACGATATGATGGAAGTGAACGAGATCCAGGAGTGCATGGAGAGGGGTATCATAGAGGTAGCGCCGCTCGCGTATATGAGGGGCAGGACCTTGAACGATTCGTTCATCATCATGGACGAGGCGCAGAACTCCACACCCGAGCAGATGAAGATGTTCCTCACGCGCCTCGGGTTCGACTCAAAGACGGTCATCACCGGAGACGTGACGCAGAGCGACCTGCCGACACACAGGCCTTCCGGCCTCATACAAGTCCAGTCGATCCTCAAAGATATACACGGCATAAAATTCATCCACTTGAGAGGCGAGGACGTGGTGAGGCACGAGCTCGTCCAGGAAATAATCAAGGCGTACGAAAATATGAAGGAATAGGTCCATGGGCTCGCGTTACAGAGAGACCGACGTCAAGTTCTTCACGATCCTCGCGAAGTTCGTCATCGGCATCGTCTTCTTCCTCGCTTCCCTGATCATTATCTATGCCGGCCTGAGGCCCTCGCTGTCGTTACCGCGGGAGGGAGAAGTGGCGCTGGAGACGAAATACGCCCCGTTCGACTTCTCGTATCCGTCCAAGGTCGACGAGGCCAAGACCGCCCTCGTGAGGAAGAGGGCCTCCGAGTCGGTCCTGCAGGTCTATGACATTGTCGACAGCGCCATCGATGAGGCGCAGGCAGCGGTAGAAAGGTCCGAGCCCATCATCAGAGGAGCTGCCGGAAGCGAAGACGTCACGGCCTATAAGAACAAGCTCCATAAACTGCTCGCCCTCATATACGAATCCCTCATACTCGATAAAGAGTCGAAGAAGGCCCTCGCGTCGGGGAAGATGGGATATATTGTCGCGAGAGACCCGAAATCCTTTTTAGAGAGGACGGTGAAGGTCGACGATATCCTCACGAGAGAGGATATAAAAAAGCGGTTCGAGAAGAAGCTCGACGAGCAGCTGCCCAAGGACGCAAAATTGAGGAACACGCTCGTCGAGATCCTCAAGGATTCGATGAAGCCGAACATCGTCCTCAACGAAGCGTATACCAAGGAGGCCGAGGGAGCGGCCGCCGACATGGTGCAGCCGATATACGAGACCCAGGAAGTGAAGAAACACGAGATCATCATCCAGAAAGGTCAGCGCGTCACGAAGGCGCACGTCGTTATGCTCAAAGAGATGAACAGGTTCATGGGGAGGGTGACTAACGGCTTCCACTCCACGATGGGCATCGCGCTCGTCCTCCTCGTCTTCATCGCCATCTTCTATCGATACCTTAGGTCAAGCGAGCCCAGGATCGTCAATAGCCTCAAATACTTGACGATGACGGGCGCGCTCTGGCTCTTCCTGATCGCGCTCTGCAAGGCCGCGGTGCTCCTTGCCATTCCCATCCGCGTGGTGCCGTTTGCGAGCGTCGCGATGCTCCTCGCGATCCTCATATCGAGCAACACGGCCATGATATCCGTCATCATGTTCGCCGCGCTGTGCGGCCTGATAGTAGGCGGCAAAATGGACATCATGCTCATCTTCCTCGTGAGCGGGCTCGTCGGGATACACGCGGTGAGGAACGTGCGGTCGAGGTTCCAGATCATCGTTGCCGGCCTGGGGGCGGGCCTCGCGGGCGCCGTGGTCGTGGTGGCGCTCGGCCTCGCGAACAACCTCCAGTTCTCGATGTACCTCACCGATGTAATGTGGAGCTTCGCGAACGGCGTCCTGTCCAGCTTCCTGGTCATGGGGCTCCTGCCCGTCCTGGAGCATCTCTTCAAGCTCTCAACGAATATCACGCTCCTCGAACTTTCCGATATGAGCCATCCGCTCCTGAAGGAGCTCGCGGTGAAGGCGCCCGGCACATATCTCCACAGCCATCTCGTCGGCAACCTCGCCGAGGCAGCGTGTGAGGCGATAGGCGCCAACCCTCTCCTCGCGCGGATAGGGTCGTATTATCACGATATAGGCAAGATAGAAAAGGCCGAATATTTCAGCGAAAACGAGACGAGCTTCAGGTCCAAACACGAGAAGCTGAGGCCTTCGATGAGCTCGCTTGTGATAGGCAACCACGTGAAGGAAGGGGTGGACCTCGCCAAGAAGTACCACTTGAACAAGCAGATCGTCGATATCATCCAGCAGCACCATGGCACGAGCCTCATGTACTTCTTCTACAAAAGGGCGCTCGAGGATGTGAACGGAGCGGGCCCGCTCAAAGAACAGGACTACCGGTATCCGGGGCCCAAGCCGCAGACAAAGGAAGCCGCGGTGGTGCTCCTCGCCGATTCCGTCGAGGCATCATCGAGGACGCTCGGTGAGCCGACGCCGGGTAAGATACGGAACATGGTCCAGAGGATCATCAACAACAAGTTCATCGATAACCAGCTGGACGAGTGTGATCTCACGCTGCGCGACCTCTACAAGATATCGGACGCATTCGTGAGGGTCTTGATCGCCGCTTTCCACGTGAGGGCAGAGTACCCCCGCAAGGAAGAGGCAAAGCCGAGCGTGAATGAGATTAAAGATAGCGAATCTGCACAGGGCCTTTCGGCTCGATGAGAGGTTCCTCGGCCTTCTCGCGCGCGATATCCTGCGCAGGGTGAGGGTGACACAGCGGGAGATCTCCGTCGTCTTCCTCACCAAAGCCCGCATGCGGGAGCTGAACCGGCAGTTCCGACACAGGGACGCTGCCACAGACGTGCTCAGCTTCCGGTTGGAGGGAGGCAGCTCGCGTTCACGTGCATCCTTCGGAGACGTATTCATCTCTCCGGATGCGGCGAGAGAGAACGCGGACGCATTCAATTCCTCGTTCGAGAAAGAGATCGTCCTCTACGTCATCCACGGGATCCTGCACCTTGCCGGGTATGACGATACGAGACCCCGGGAGAGGGCGAGGATGAGGAAAAAAGAAGAGGAGCTTTTGACCGATCTATGCAGGGCAAGAGATTTATCGAGAGTCTCAACGCGGCTTTAGAGGGTTTCATCTACGCCGTAAAGACCGAGAAGAACATGCGGCTCCATTTTTTGGCTGCGGTCTTGATCGTGCTCATTGCGATCTACCTCAACTTTCCGAGAATGGACCTCATGGTATTGTGCATTACCATCACGATAGTCCTCGTGACCGAAATGGTAAATACCGTCGTCGAGCTCGTCGTCGATATGCTGGTGGAGAGTGAATATCATCCCATGGCAAAGGTGATCAAGGACGTCGCCGCCGGGTGTGTCCTCGTGGCCTCCATCAACGCGATCATCGTCGGATATATCCTCTTGACCAGGAAGTTCCCTTACAGTATAGAAGAGGGCATCCTGCGGTTGAGACAGTCTCCCTGGCACATCACGTTCATCGCACTCCTCCTTGTCCTGAGCACGGTGATCTTAGGGAAGGCCTTCTTCCATAAAGGCATGCCCCTTCGCGGCGGAATGCCGAGCGGGCACGCCGCGCTCGCATTTACCATGTGGACCATCATCACTTTCATCACCACGAATTCAGTGGTCTCCGTCCTTGTCTTCATAATGGCGTTCTTGATCGCCCACCACAGGGTGAAGGAAGAAGTCCACTCCACGTGGGAAGTCCTGGCAGGCGGCCTGCTTGGCATATTGGTGACGACCGTCCTCTTCCAGCTGTTGCAGTGAGGAAACCGTTGCACACCGTGATGACTTTGTTGTCCGTGTGAACGCGGATTCCCGCAGATGCAACGCAGATTCTCGCAGATATCCGCGTAAATCTGCGTTCGATCTGCGATTATCTGCGTTCAAATGTCAGCATGCCCTATTACGTAATCGTCATGGGTCCTGTCCGAGCCAGAAGGGTTTGACGCGCATGCCAGTGCTTAAGAGCGAAGCGATCGTAGTGCGAAGCCGTGACTTGCGAGAGACGAGCCTCATGCTCACGTTCTACACCAAGGATTTCGGGAAGGTCCACGGCGTGATAAAAGGGGTCCGCGGGTCGCGCGCGTGCTACGGCGGAGGGGCGTTCGAGCTCTTCGCGCACGATGAGATCGTCTTTTACGAGCGCAAGAGGAGCGAGTTCTTTTTGGTCTCTCAGTGCGACCTCCTCGATTTTTTCTACCCCATAAGGGCCGACCTCGAGAGGATCGGGTACGCGGCGTATCTCATTGAGCTTTTGGATTCGCTCACGCCGCTCGGAGACAAGAATGAGCATATTTTCGGGCTGCTCCTGAAGTGCCTCGAGCTCTTCTCGGGCACGACGAGCGCGCGGCGCGTGGCGCGGATATTTGAGATCAGGCTCCTGAGCCTCCTCGGTATCATGCCTGTCGTCAACTCTTGTGTCCAGTGCCGGGGTTCGGACGTAGGGCCCGCGAGGTTCAGCCTGAAGCTTGGCGGCGTGGTGTGCGGAAAATGCGCGGGAGCAGACAGGACCGCCGGATCTATCCTCCCGGGCACTATCGAATTCATCAAGCACGTGGAGAGGTCCGACCTCGATATGGTCTCCCGGATAAAGGTTTCGGAAAGGGTCGGAAGGGAGCTGGAGGCACTCCTGAGGAAGTTCCTCGATTATCACATCGAGAGGCGCCTCAGTACGGTCACATTCCTGAAGTCCATCGGCCGTTAAGCGCCGAGGGGCCCCAGGGCTGGTACGTCGCCGCGGTGCAGGAAGGGTCCATGCGCGGTATGCAGGCCCATCGCTTGCATTTTGTGTCATAATATGGTACCATGAAAGCCAGTCCTGTTACCAGAGTTCCGCGGGCTACGCTCGCTGGTGAATGGCAGAGCGGTCCGGGATTTAATCACCGAAATCTTTCGGATTTCATGGGGGACGTCGCCCCACAAGGAGGGTATTCGGTTTGGGTCCCACAGGTTTTACTTGTGGGGCTCCAGTGTCCAAAAAGAAGAACGGCATATGAGCGTCGATATGGCAAAGATAGCCTCGCTCTGCAAGCGGCGGGGTTTCATATTTCAGTCGAGCGAGATATACGGCGGAATGGGCAGCGTGTGGGACTACGGGCCGCTCGGAGTGGAATTGAAGAGGAACGTCAAAGAGGCCTGGTGGCGCTCGAACGTATACGAACGCGACGACCTCGAGGGCCTTGACGCGGGTATCCTCATGCATCCCAAGGTGTGGGAGGCGTCGGGCCATGTGGCGAGCTTCGTCGATATCCTTGTTGACTGCAAAAAGTGCAGGAGGCGCTTCAGGGTCGACAAGCTCTCGGGCGCGAAGGGATGCCCGGAGTGCGGCGGGGGCTTCACCGAGCCGCGCCAGTTCAACCTCATGTTCAAGACGCACGCCGGACCGGTCGAAGACGCCGAGAGCCTCGCGTACCTGAGGCCCGAGACGGCCCAGGGCATCTTCGTGAACTTCCACAACGTGGTCGACACGATGAGGAAGAAGGTGCCGTTCGGCATCGCGCAGATCGGCAAGGCGTTCAGGAACGAGATCACGACGGGGGATTTCACGTTCCGCTCGCGCGAGTTCGAGCAGATGGAGATCGAATATTTCGTGAAGCCCGGGACCGACGAAGAGTGGTACCGCACGTGGGTGAACGACCGGTTCCAGTGGTATATCAGATTCGGCATCAAGAAAGAGAATATACGTCTGAGGGAACACTCTAAGATTGAGCTCGCGCACTATGCAAAGGCATGCACGGACATCGAGTATCTGTTCCCGATGGGGTGGAGCGAGCTCGAGGGGATTGCGAACAGGAAAGACTTTGACATCGTCCAGCACGCGAAGACGAGCGGCAAACCTCTGGACTATTTCGACGACAAGGCGAACGAGCGATACATCCCCTACGCGATAGAACCATCCGGCGGAGTCGACCGGGCGGTGCTCGCGTTCCTCATCGATTCATACCGCGAAGAGGTGGTGAGGGAGGAGACGCGGGTCGTATTGGGGCTCCACAAGAGCCTCGCGCCCCTGAAGGCGGCGGTACTGCCGCTTTTGCGCAACAGGGGCGAGATTGTGAAGATGGCGCGGGAGATCGCCGGGGGCCTCCGCAGCCGATGCAAGGTGATGTACGATGATACCGCGTCGATAGGAAGGCTGTACCGTCGGCAGGACGAGATAGGGACCCCGTATTGTATCACGGTGGATGTCGAAAGTCTTACCGATCATAAAGTGACGGTCCGTGATCGGGATACCATGGGACAGGAGAGGATCGACCTTTCACATATTACGCAGTACATTCTCGACAGATTGGAGGCTACGTAGATGTCGCTTGTCAGTGTTAAGAGTGCAAGGAGGAGTTCGGAGACGGGGGCACACATGAGCAGCGCGCGCAGGAGGTATGTGTATTTTTTCGGAGGCGGTAAGGCAGACGGCAATGAGGGCATGAAAAATCTCCTTGGCGGCAAGGGGGCGAACCTCGCCGAAATGGCGGGGCATCCGAAACTGCGCCTCCCGGTCCCGCCGGGATTCACGATAACGACCGAGATGTGCACCTACTACTACAGAAATGCGAAGACATATCCAAAGGAGCTCAGGGCCCAGGTCGAGAAGGCGATGAAGAAGATCGAGGCCCTCATGGATAAGAAGTTCGGTGACCCCGCGAACCCGTTGCTCGTCTCGGTCCGCTCCGGCGCGCGAAGGTCGATGCCGGGCATGATGGAGACCGTCCTCAACGTAGGGCTCACCGAAGCCACGATCCCCGGGCTCATAAAGCTCACCGGAAACCCGCGCTTCGTCTATGACGCCTACCGGCGGCTCATCATGATGTATTCGGATGTCGTGATGGAAAAGGCGGCAGGGATCGAGCCTGAGGCCGACGGCCTCGGCATCAGGAAACAGCTCGACCGCCTCATGGACGAGATGAAGAAGAAGAGGGGGTGCGCGAGCGATACCGATCTCACTGTCGAGGACCTGAAGGCGCTCTGCGCGCGGTTCAAAGAGAGGGTGAAGGCGGTCCTGAAAAAACCTTTCCCCGACGATCCGGATGAGCAGTTGTGGGGCGGCATCGGAGCAGTGTTCGCATCCTGGAACGGGAAACGGGCGATCTCATACAGGAAGATAGAAGGTATCCCGGACGAGTGGGGGACCGCGGTGACGGTCCAGACGATGGTCTTCGGGAACATGGGGAATGATTCCGGTACGGGCGTCGCCTTTACGAGAGATCCGGGCAACGGCGAGAATGAATTTTACGGAGAGTACCTCATAGACGCTCAGGGCGAAGACGTCGTCGCGGGGATACGCACCCCTGCGCCGATAAACGCCTATTCGACGAGCGAGCATAACCGGGATTTGAAGACGCTCGAGAAGGTGATGCCGAAGATCTACAGAGAGCTCTACGACATCCAGCGGCGGCTGGAGGGGCACTACAGGGATATGCTCGATATCGAGTTCACCATCGAGAAGGGAAAGCTCTTCATGCTCCAGTGCAGGGTCGGAAAGAGGAACGGCCCCGCTGCCGTGAGGATGGCGGTGGACATGGTGAAGGAGAAGCTTATCGCAAAGAAAGAGGCGGTAATGAGGGTGACACCCGCGCAGCTCGACGAACTCCTGCACCCGATGGTCGATGCCAAGGCAGAGAAGGAGTTTAGGCCCATCGCGAGGGGGCTTCCGGCCGGCCCCGGCGGAGCGGTCGGAATGGCGGTCTTTTCAGCCGACGACGCCAAGGCGTGGGCCGCGCAGGGCAAGAAGGTCATACTCGTGAGGGAGGAGACCTCCCCGGAGGACGTCCACGGCATGCACTCTGCCCAGGCGATCCTCACCGGGAAAGGCGGGATGACCTCGCACGCGGCGCTCGTCGCAAGGGGCTGGGGGAAGTGCTGTATCGTCGGATGCAGCGTGCTGCACATTGACGAGAGGTCCAGACAATTTTCCGTAGGGAACACGGTAGTGAAAGAGGGCGACTGGATCACGCTCAACGGGACAAAGGGCAATGTCTACCTCGGGAAGATCGCGCTTGTGGAGCCTGATATGGAGAAGGACGTCATGTTCAGGAGCTTCATGAAGATATGCGACGATGTCCGGACCCTGAGGATACGGACGAACGCGGACAGGCCCGAAGATGCGACGATCGCGAGGAGGTTCGGCGCCGAAGGGATAGGCCTCTGCCGCACCGAGCACATGTTCTTTGATCCGGCGAGGATAAAGTCGATGCGCAAGATGATCATCGCAGAAACAGTTGACGAGAGGAAGGCCGCTCTCGCGGAGATCCTCCCGTACCAGAGAGAGGACTTCAAGGGCATACTCAAGGCGATGGAAGGATTGCCGGTCATCATACGCCTGCTCGATCCGCCGCTGCATGAGTTCCTTCCGCAGGAGGAGCACAAGAAGCGCGAGCTCGCAGAAGAGCTCGGTATTTCGCTGGAGAAGCTGGAATCGCGGATCCAAAAACTCCACGAGCTCAACCCCATGCTGGGGCACCGCGGATGCCGGCTCGGGATCACGTACCCCGAGATCACCGAGATGCAGGTGCAGGCGATCTTCGAAGCGGCGGCGGAACTGACGGAAGAGAAGGTCAAGGTCTTTCCGGAGGTGATGGTCCCCGTCGTCGGCTCGAAGGCGGAAATAAGAAATCAATATGACGTGATAAAGAAGAAGGCGGAGGAGGTCCAGGCCAAATACGAGGTCAGGCTCCACTACATGATCGGTACGATGATAGAGGTGCCGAGGGCCGCGATCACCGCTGACCAGATCGCCGAGGTTGCCGAATTCTTTTCCTATGGAACGAACGACCTCACCCAGATGACGTTCGGTTTTTCGCGGGACGATATCGGAGGGTTCCTTCCGGATTACCTGGAGAAGGGGATATTGCCCCGGGATCCGTTCCAGACGATCGACAAGGACGGGGTCGGTGCGCTCATCAGGATGGGCATCGAGCGCGGCCGCGCCACAAGGCCTACCCTTGAGGTCGGCATATGCGGTGAGCACGGCGGGGATCCGGACAGCATCCGGCTCTGCCATGAAGTGGGGATGGATTACGTAAGTTGTTCGCCTTTTCGCGTACCGATCGCGCGGCTCGCGGCAGCGCAGGCCGTGGTCGTGTGCCCGAAGCAGGCCGCGGTCATGTATCTGAAAAAGAAAAAGAAATAGGATCCTGAGGGACTATGGATGCGATAAAGCTGTATCTCAAAGACATTAAGAAACTTCCGCTCCTCACCGCGGAGGAGGAGCGCGAGCTCGCCGAGCGCATAAGGAAGGGCGACAAGGCCGCACGGCAGAGGATGATCCAGTCGAACCTGCGCCTCGTCATTAACATCTCAAAGAAGTATAGATACCTCGGCGTCTCGATGCTCGACCTCATCGAGGAGGGGAACCTCGGCCTCATGAAGGCCGTCGAGAAGTATAATCCCAGGAAGGGTTACCGGTTCTCTACGTATGCGGCGTGGTGGATAAAACAGTACATCACGAGGGCCATAGCCAACCAGGGGAAGACCGTCCGCATTCCCGTGTACGTGATAGAGCTCATGATGCGTTTCAAGAAAGTAACGGAAGCCCTCTCGAACTCGCTCAAGAGGAAACCGAAATTGAGCGAGATCTCGAAACGGATGAAGCTTCCCATCAAGCGCGTGAAGCAGATCAACAGGATGGTGACGGGTATTTCGAGCCTGAACGCGCCCATAGGCGACGAAGGCTCTGCCGAATTCATGGACCTCATAGAAGACGAGAACATGGTGTCGGCACTCGACGAGATCTCCGGCTTTCTTATGCAGGAGAGGATCCAGAACCTGCTGGACAGGATGTCTCCGAGGGAGAAGAAGATAGTGACCCTCAGGTTCGGCCTTAAAGACGGGATCCCCAGGACCCTTCGAGATACCGCGAAGCACTTCGGGATCACGCGCGAGCGCGTCCGTCAGATCGAGGCGGCGGCCATCAAGAAGATGAAAAATCTCCTCGAGCAGGAAAAGAAGGTCGTCATGTCAAAGGAGACCGCATGAGATCCCTGAAGGAACATATCCGCGACATCCCGGGATTCCCCAAGAAGGGGATCATATTCAAGGACATCACACCGCTCTTGAAACATCCCGCGGCCTTCAGAAAGGCGGTTGACGCGCTCGCGGAAAAGTTCAGGTCCAAGAAAATAGACGCGGTCGTATGCGTGGAGGCGCGAGGTTTCATATTCGGCTCCGCGGTCGCGTACGCGTTAAAGACGGGCGTCGTGCCCGTGCGGAAGAAGGGAAAGCTTCCCCATAAGACCCATCGCGTCACGTATGAACTGGAATACGGTCAGGATACCCTCGAGATCCACCGGGACGCGTTCAAGAAAGGCGCGCGGATACTGATCGTGGACGATCTCCTCGCCACCGGGGGGACTACGGGGGCCGTTATAGACTTGATCGAAAAGATGGGCGGCAGGATCGCAGGCATTGCGTTCCTCATCGAGCTCACCGCGCTAAAAGGAAGGAAGAAACTTAAAAGGCATCCGGTCGTCTCGCTCATCAAAGACAAGTACTGCTAGTAACACATACAATCAACATAAAGTGACACCCTCTCGGGTCGTCGTTTCGTATGAATGCTCAATGCCGCCCCTCGGGGACCCTCCCTACTTCTTTCATATTCTCGACACGTACAGTCTATATGTCCAACCGCGCGTTCAGCATGCACACGGCGCTATCGTCTTCCGGATCCCATCAGGGCGGCCCGCCATCTTGCCGTACGTATGAAAGAGGGGCTTCCGGTCCGCGCGCGGCATGCCCGTGGGGTTCCATTGAAATTAACTTGTTCGTGATGTATAATCTACAGGTGATGTCCACCCCTCATGCCACTGCACGATCTGCCTCGTCGCACAGAGAGGGTTTTTTCTGCGGTACCATGTGCAGGGTTCCGCCTGGCGCGCGCATGCGCAGACGATCGCCGTTGGCGGTGTCCGGCCTTCCGGCGCGCGATACATAATACCCTTATCAGATGGAAAAAAAGGACATAATTATCGGAGCGGGAATATCGGGCCTGTCCTGCGGCTCTGTCCTCAGGGATGAGTGCATTATCGTTGAAAAGAGTTCCCACGCGGGAGGGCTCGCGGCAACGAAGGAATTCCGTTCGTTCAGGTTTGACCTGGGAGGCCACAGATTTTATTCAGAGGACAAATCTCTTAACGATTTCATCCAAGGTCTTTTACCGGATGAAATGGTGGAGGTAAGACGTAAGAGCACGATATTCCGGAACGGAAAATTTTTGGACTATCCCTTAAGGATGTCCGTTGTATTCCATTTAAACCCCCTTGACATCCTCTCCACCTTTGTGACTTATCTCCGGCGGCAATTATTGCCTTTGCAGGAGAGCTCTTTTGAGGAAGCGGCAATAAATCGATTCGGAGAAAGATTGTACAGGCTCTTTTTTAAGAACTATACGGAAAAGGTATGGGGCCTGGAGTGCAGGGCGCTGTCAAAAGAGTTGGCAGAAGTACGGCTGCAGGACGTCTCGCTCAAGAAGGTGATCATGTGTGCATTGTTCAAAACGCACAAGGAGATAAAGTCGTTCACGGAAAGTTTTTTATATCCAAAAAGAGGGATAGGAGAGATCGCCGAGCGTCTCTCGCGGGGCCTCGATATCCGGTTAGATTCAGAAGTCACAGGATTTGTGCGCTCACATAACAGGATAAAGAGCGTCATCATCAATGACCTGTACGATTTGGAATGTTCCCATATAGTCTCAACCATGCCTATTACGCGCCTTGCGGCCCTTCTCGAAGCCCCCGAGGCGGTCCAAAGGTTCTCGAAAGATATGAGATACAGGAGCATGATCTGCGTATTCTTAGTATTGAAGAGAAAGAGATATACCGATAACCACTGGATATATTTTTCCGAGAACCAGATCTTCGGTAGGCTCCATGAGCCGAAGAACTGGTCCTCTCTCCTTGCGCCAGAGGATAAGACGGGGATATGCGTAGAACTGTTCTGCAACAGCGATAGCGATGTCTGGAAGATGACTGATGCGGAAATCGCCCATCAGGTGATAAGAGATCTTCCTCTTTTGGAGAAATTCGAGGTGGATGACCACTGCGTGGAGAGGCTGGAATATGCATATCCGATTTATGACATACATTTTCAAGAGAGATTGGATGCAGTAAGGGAATTTCTCGCTTCATATGAAAACCTTTTTATTTTAGGACGGACGGGGGCCTTCAAATACATAAGTATGGACACCTGTGTAGATGACGGGTTGCGGTTAGGGAATTTACTAAAAAGAAAAGAGCCGCGTCCAAAGGTGATAGGCACAGCGGATCGTCCCGCGTTCATCCAATGGGGTACCGTTTCGTGAAAAGAAGGAGTCCATAGGCTTCCGGGGGTAGCATGCTAAGGATCCTGCGCGCCGTCTTTTCTAAAATATCCGATCTCCATAGAACGGCCCCATGCGAAGCTCCGTCCATCGACGGCTTATCCGCAGAGTTTTGGATCGACAGGGCACGGCGGTACGGGAAGAGGGCGGTTCTGAATTTAGACCACGGGGCCCATGAGTACGAAAATATTACATCATTGCAAAAGGATATCCTCTATCCCTATTTTAAAACGATGGTGGACAGTTCAGATAAGACAGTGCTGGATTATGGTTGCGGTCCGGGACGGTTTACCCCGGATCTTGCCGTTATCGTCGGG
>CAYHAE010000046.1:0-15317 GCA_964354545.1 uncultured Planctomycetia bacterium | reverse complement strand
GGACACCGCGTGCTCAATAAAAAATTGACAGGCTGTATGTTTTACTATATACTTGAACTAAATCACAAAATCATACATGCCATTTGACACCAGGTCCAATAAGCGTCATCCGATTGAGGTGAGCGCTACTTTCTGCGTCCACGAGACGATGTCGAGCTCGGTGAAGCTCAATATACCGGCGACGTGTGTTACGGTAAAGCTCTACGACATAAGCCCGCGCGGCTGCGGCGTAGACTCCCCCTACATGATTCCTCCGAGCACTCTCCTGAAGATCGATATCGATGCCGCCCCTTTTGCGCAGGAGCTGGCACAGGCCCGTACTCATCCGATCGCGGTCATCGGCGAGGTGAGGTCGTGCGTAATGAAATCGGTAGGTCACTATCGGCTTGGAGTCAATTTTGCAGAAGTAAAGAAGGAAGACGCGGAGCTGATCGGTAATTTTATAAAGTCAAAAGACCAAAGGAAGTCACCTCGCTGGAACGTATCTCCATGACCCGTCTCATCAGACAGCCTCTTTCATAGCTCTCCCCGCTCGCCAGGATTCGCTATTTCCACTTTCACCTGGATAAGCCCCTCCCCAAGGTCAGCGATCTTCGCAAAAGCGGCTTGTGTGAGGTCGATGATCCGGCCATTCCTCACCAATCGTTTCGCGGGGCCTCGATCATTTACGCGCACAATGACGGTCTTATTGTTTTCGAGGTTTGTTACCTTGATGATGGTGCCGAAGGGCACATCCCACATCGCGCAGGTCAATTCGGAGTCGTCGAAGAGTTCCATATTGGCAGTTGTCTTCCTTATACCCGGAGAGAATTCCGCATACCACGATGCGAGCCCGATATTAGGCATTTCCTTGGCGGTCGTCTGGGCGGTAAGTTGATCATGATCGGCATGCGCCAGCATGGCAAGACAAATGATGATCAATGAGAGTACTCTTAATTTCATTCCGGTCCTTCCCGCAATAATCGAGCGACTTAGTAAAGCAATTTAAAAAGTGGGCAAAAAAAATATACCTTTTTATTTCTCTAATAATAAAGTATAGCACAGAAAAATAGGATATAAAAAGTAATAATCTAGCTATTTTATAACTTAATTAATCTAAGCTACAACTGATTCCTGGTCAACCGCGATTCTATTGCGTCCGCCCTCTTTTGCTCTATAGAGAGAAGCATCTGCCTTCTCGAGCAATGCCGTTGGGCTTGGCGGTTCTCGCTTTTTATGGCAGAAGGATATCCCGATGCTCGCCGTCACCCGCACGGTCTTATTGTCCGCCAATCTTATTTGCAGCTCCTCTATGTTCTTCCTGATCCTCTCGGCCATGTTCTTTGTTTGAGCGATGAAGTTTTCTATGCTCTTTGTCTCCGGGCTCGCCTCAAAGGTATAGGTGGACGGCACAAGAATGGAGAACTCCTCTCCCCCGTATCTCGCGCAGATATCCGTCGCGCGTGTCGTCGATTTTATCGTCTTGGCGACCTCCTGCAGGATCTTATCGCCCGCCACGTGGCCATACTCGTCGTTGATCGATTTAAACTTGTCCACGTCGAGCATGATGAGGCCTATCGGAAGGCCGTAGATCTGAAATCTTTCGATCTCGATCTGCAGGAGCTTGATGAAATACTCGTGCGTGTAGAGGCCTGTGAGGCCGTCGTTGGATGCCTTTGCCTCCGCGATATCCCTCGCGAGCGACATCTTTCGGGAGTAGTTGTGGTAGAGGGCGATGATCGCCAGCGCAAAGACGAACAAGAGGAAGAGGATCCTGAGCGAGAGGCTGATCAAGCGGTACTTCTTCATCCCTTCTTCGTATTCGGTATCTCTGGTATCCTTGATCTCGATCATAAGGTAGCCGTCGACCTTTCCGCTGTCGACGGTCACGGCGTACACCTTTTCGGACTTGATGTCAATGGCTTCGCGCGATATCGGTTCCACGCCCGCCTTTGAGATCTCAAAGAGGTTATCGTGCTCATCCTTATAGACGAAGGAGGTCTCGAAGAGGGACGTGC
Organism: uncultured Planctomycetia bacterium; assembly: GCA_964354545.1. Classification (GTDB taxonomy): domain Bacteria; phylum Omnitrophota; class Gorgyraeia; order 2-01-FULL-45-10; family JAHFGN01; genus CAYHAE01. The sequence continues at coordinate 13,320 of CAYHAE010000046.1, read as the reverse complement.
GGCCGTACCTCTTGATGTAGTCGGCGACCCTTGCGAGGTCGGCGTCCTTGTTTTCCCTCACAAAGTACTTAAAGAGAGAATCGGAGAGCGTCAGGTTATACTCCTTTATTCTCTCCTGGGGGGACGTGATGAAGTATTTACGGAGGATATCCTCCTGCTGGACGATGAGGGTGTTAAATCCGCTTATGCATAGGACTATATAGACGATGATGACGACTAGAAATTTGAATTTTTGCAAGACGTCAACCCCTGGTTAAGGGCTCCGCTGCGACGATCGAGCCTATGATAATTACGCCACCACGCGCGTGATTATCTTATGATAGTATCCCGCTCGCCGTTTGTCAAGACGTCTCTTCTGCCGATGCCGCAATAAACCCTGTTGACATTCTTAGAATAGAGACTAAAGGCAGTATAGTTTTTGACGCTATCCTTCTGCCCAGAGGCCTCGTGAGCCCTGCCGCGCTTCTCTCTCGAGCTTCAGGAAGAGGTCCGCATACTTGACGTTCGGCGGGATCGTCATGATCTGGGCATACCCGGCTTTCACTATCTCGGCGTTCACAAACGTCCCGTCCTCCAGGAAGACATATGCGAGGGTCCTGCCGTACCGGTCTCTCTTCTCTACGTCACATTCGAGCGTCACCTTCTTGTCGAGACACAGGCGTGCGGTGAATTCCTTCGCCTTTTTGCCCATTCGCTGGATGGTCTTTATGTCCTTCCCGCTGCGCCTCGAGTCCTTCAGCAGCTTCTCGCTGTAGTGGAGCTCCGGCGTGTCAATGCCGATGAGCCGGACCCGGGAACCGTCCGAGAGAACGATCGTATCTCCGTCCACTACCCTCGCGACGAAGAAGGCGTGTGCGGGCTGAGTGAGGGAGGGTTTCACGCCGACGTGGACGAGGGCGCCGAGGAGCGCTGCGGCCGTGAGTACAAGGCGCGCCTGCCGGTTTATACGCGGCCGCACTTCTGCAGCCTCTCGCGCTGGATCGTGAGGTACTTTTCGAACTGTATCCAGAACGGGTCTTCTTTGGGATGGATGAGAGGATGGGTCTTTGTGCCGTCGATGATGTTCAGCCCCTTGCCCTTGGGGATCACTTCTCCCGATACGGAAGCCGGTATCCCGTGATCCTCGAGGAGCCTTACCAGGCGCTTCGAGTCTTTCTTCCTTACTACTGCGATGAGCGTCCCTTCGCTGATGGCACGGTATGGCTCTATTTCAAAAAAGTCACACACATCTTTCACTGTCGGATCGAGCGGTATCGCGCCCTTGTCGACGCTGATTCCCCATCCCCCCGCGTTCGCCATTTCATAGAGCCCGCCCCATATGCCGCACTCCGTTGCGTCGTGCATGGCGACGACGCCTTTCACCTTCGAGGCGACGCGCGCGTCTTCCACGGCGGACATCTGATAGAATATGGCGTGGGCCTTTTTCAGGAACGCGGCGCCGAACCTCTCTTCCAGGAACTCCGGGAACTGGGTTGACATGAGCCCCGCGGTCTCTATCGCGGGGCCCTTCGTGATCACGATCTCATCCCCGACTTTTATATTTTTCGGGTCCCTCAGGTCTTTCCTCTCCCCGACGCCGAACATCGTCGCACCGCCCACCATAGGGTAATTGCACCCTGCGTAGCGGGCCGTGTGCCCCGATATGACGGTAACCCCCATCTTCCTGCATTCATCGTCCACGACGAGCCATATCCGCTCGAGGGTGGCTTCGTCTATCTCGGGCGGAAGGTTCAGGTCTATGCACAGGTGCGTCGGGGAGATGCCGCTCACTGCGACGTCGCTTGCGAGTATGTGGACGGCGAACCACGCCGCCTTTTCCCATCCGAGCGCAGGTGCGATGAAAAAAGGGTCCGTCGATATGGTGATGACCTTGCCGCCGACGCTGATCGCCCCAAAGTCGACGCCGTGCCGCGGCCCTATTATGGTCGATAGCGACCGTGCGCCCAGGCGCGGGAATATCACACTGTTAAAAAATTCGGGGTCTACCTTGCCAAGACGAGGAAGTATTTTTTCCATCTATAGTCACCTCATGCGTTATAGCGTGCCTGACAGCAAAAAGAGAGCGCCGAAGACTATGAGCAGGGCCCCGCAGGCCATCCGGAAGAGAGTCTGTCGCAGGCGCGACGCGAGGATCCTCGAGGGCAGATGGCCGAGTGCGGTCGCAAGGGGGCCTACGGTGACGACCGTCGCAACCGCCGTCCCCGCTCCAAAGCACAGGGCATACGCGGCGCCCGCGAAAACGGAGTGGGACATCAATGCGATCTCGAACATCACTGAAATGAGCGGAAGGCAGGGCGCGAGGCCGATCGCGAAACCAATGAGCAGGAGCCCGCCCTTCGAAAACGCGCTCCTTCTCAGATAGCCGCACGCATCTACCTTAAAGCTGAGCCCGAGAGAGATCGCGAGACCGCACGCTATGATAAGTGCCCCGCTTACGGCCCTCACCGCGCCCGCGGCGCCTGACGCAGCGAGCTTCTCCACGTAACCCCCCGATACGCCCGCGACAGCGCCGAGGAGGACATACGCGAGGAGCCTCCCCCCTACCAGAAGGGCGAGGTCCCTGACAGCCTGCTTCCAGTTATTATCGACCGCTGCCACATAGGGAAGGAGCAGGGGCGCACAGATAAAAAAGCACTGCGACCCAAAGCCGAGCGTGATGCCGATGGCAAAGAGTTGCACCGCGGTAATTATTGTGCTCACCATAGACGGCCCGAACGCCCTGCGCAGGTGTCACTTCGCGGACCATTTTCCCTTTATCTCGTATCCGCAGAACTTACACCTGCCGTCGACGATATTATTGCCTAGAACGGTATAACCAAGCCTCTGCACCACGATCTTCTTGCACTGTGGACAATATGTGCTCTCGCCGGGGTGGGCAGGTATGTTCCCCACGTAGACATATTTTAGACCCACCTCGTGAGCGATGTCCCTCGCGCTTTCTAATGTTTCCACAGGGGTCGGAGGGAGGTTCTGCAGCTTGAAGGACGGATAGAACCGAGAAAAATGGACCGGGACCTCGTCTCCCAGGTTTTCCTTTATCCACCCGCACATCGCCCTGATCTGGGCCGGCTCGTCGTTTTCTCCGGGGATTATCAAATTGGTGATCTCTATCCAGACCCCTTCCTTCTTTAACGTCTTGAGTGTCTCCAGGACCGGTTCGAGGTGGCCCTGCCCCATCTTCCTGTAAAAATCCTCGTTGAAGCCCTTGAGATCGATATCGGCGGCGAAGAGATATTTGCACAGCTCCCTGAGCGGCTCAGGATTAATATAGCCGCATGAGTGCATGACGCACGCGACCCCTCGTTCCTTCGCGAGCTTGGCGATATCCAGCATATACTCGTAGAAGACGGTGGGTTCGGTGTAGGTGAATGCGATGGTCGCGCAATTCTCTTTGATCGCCCCCTCGACGACCTTCTGCGGGGGCATATCGTATGTGACCGACCTCTCCGGAGATGATTGGGATATCTGCCAGTTCTGGCAGAAGACACACCCCATGTTGCATCCGACTGTCGCGATAGAGTAGGAAAGTGTGCCGGGCAGCACGTGGAAGAAGGGCTTCTTCTCAATGGGATCGACGTGGACGGCGCACGGGGCGCCATAGACCAGAGAATATAGGGTACCGCCCCTGTTCGTCCGCACCCTGCAGAACCCCCTGTTCCCTTCGGGTATGACGCAGAAATTCGGGCAGAGGACGCACTTTACGGCGTCCTTTTCCTGCTTTTGGTAATAGAGCGCCTCGCGCTCCTGCGCCTTTACCTGCTGCGCGGCGGCCACTGTGCCGTGCGCGAAGGCCGCGAGCGCGACGCAGGCGAGGACCGCATGCGTCGCTCGTGCGCCCCAAACCCCGTTACCAGAGTTCCACAGGCTGCGCCTGTGGGTTGCACTCGCGGTCGGTCCGCGGGTGCATGGTGGAGCGGGATGTCGCCCCACAGGGGGCGTATTCAGTGTGGGCCTCACGGGCTTAACCCGTGGGGATCCAGAATTCCGTTTAGGATATCCTTGATTCATGTGCGGTATCGTAACCCGGCGCAGCCGCAAAATGAAACCTTCGCGTTCCCCTGCTCATGAGGAAGGCGAAGGTTTTGAGCGCGGCTCAATGGATAGGCTGACGGCAAGACTATTGGGCTGGCTTTGCGGCCTCGCCCGGCTTTGCCGCACGGGCTCCCTGGACGTCCTCTTCGGCGTGCTGGACTCTCCGCCACACCCCGGCATTTGCTATCCACGTATCGCCTGTAAACCTGTCGAGCTTCGCCACGATGGGCGAATTTATCCTTACGTCATAGCGAAATTCAAGCATGACTCCGCCAGCGATGATCAATGCTGCCAAACCCCATATTAAATTCTTCATGGTTCCTCCTCGAGCGTGCAGCCTCGCGCGTTAATAATAGATCTCTTCCTCAGATACAAGCTTTCCGCTCTCGTCGTACTTCTTGATGATCTTCTTGCGCCCTTCGTCAGTGGTCGCGGTGCTCTCGTCGCTCGTGTACCGCTTTTTGGGCGGGACCTTCCTGTACACCCTTCCCTGCCTCTGGCGCGGCGGCTCGGTCAATGTATCGAGGAGCGCATTTCCGATGACGCTTGTCCCCGCTCCGATGAGGGCGCCTTTTCCTGCATCGCCGCCTGAGACGCCCGCGGCGATCGCCCCTGTGCCCGCGCCCACGAGGCCCTGTTTCAAGATTTTCTGCGACGAGGATTCTTGCGGAGGCTCCTCCTCGTAGTAATAATAGTCCTCCGGTTCTTCGGAAGAGTAGTACTCCTCTTCCGGAGGAGGCTCGCTCCGGACAGCGCGGCTTCTGCGCGAGCGGGACGGCGATTCGGTTATCGCGTCGAGGAGAGCGCTGCCGATCACCGCGGTGCCCGCGCCCACGAGCGCCCCTTGTCCGGCCTTTCCGCCCGATGCCTCCGCAGAGATCGCGCCGACGCCTGCGCCGAGGAGCCCCTGTTTCAAAATATTGCGCGTATCTTCTTCGTCGGCCCGGACCGATCCCATGAGAACCGTCGACACTATCGCTGCCAGGCCAATTCCCCCATACACGCTCTTCATATACTGCATAGATACCTCCTCTTCAGTTGATATACGGGTAGTAGTATAACACAGGCCATGGGGACTATCAAGAGAAAATACTGCTATTAAATCCAAAATCCCAATACTACCAAACAAATCCAAATCTCAAAATCCCAATAAGGAGAATTTTTGGATTTGGGATTTCGAGATTGTTTGGGATTTGGTAGTATTTGAATTTGGGATTTGCCATTGATGTGTGCTCATCTGATCCTCGCGGGTCGTTATCCTCAGTAGTCGCTCCAGAGATACTTGTCCACGTATTGCGTGAGGATTTCCTGGACCTTGCTCGGGGGCGGGGAGGCGAAATACTGGCCGATGACCGCGTGTGCAATTTCGTGGCCGAGGATACCGTCGCTTGCATGCTCGACGGAGATATGGATGGATTTCGTCCTCTGCTCATAGAACGCGGCCTTATTCGGCCCCACGAGCGAACGAGAGAGGTAGATGCTCACGTTGAAATTCTGGGGCCGCATATCGAGGATCGTCTCTACGCGCTCGACTATCCTGTCGACGCGCTGAGTTGCGAGGGCGCTGTCGACGGCAAACTGGATCCTCTGTCCCCCGAGGCGCCATAGAAAATCGTCTATATCCTTATCCTCGGCGTAGTATATGACGGAATATTTCGTGGTGAATGTCTTAGGGGCGAGCGCACACGCGGTGTGTGAATAGAAGAGGAGCAGTGCCAGGGATATGGGGTACGCAGCGTGACGGTTCATCACCTATTTTCGGGAACCCGGGGTGACTCTGAAGTGGTCGATCTCCTTTTTCAAGAGAGCGATGAGCGCGTTGAGCTGCGAGGCAGCCTCCGGATTGTCTTTTTTTGCGAGGAGGTTCTGGACCTCGACCACGTATCCCTTTATCCTTCCCATGCGCTCATCGAGGGATTCCAAAAGCGTGTTCAATGCCTCCTTGAGTTCCACAAGCTGGTCTGTCCTCCTCAGGTCCACCCGCATCGCCAGATCCCCAAGCCCCATCTCCTTGAGCACTTTCTCAAACCGGTAGAGCGGGCCTGCGATGCGGTGCGAGAGGAGGATGAATACGAGTATGCCGATGAGACCTATCCCGATGACGACGATGAGCGTGATGAGGAGGAACGAGATGAAGAAGAAGTTCGATGTCCTCTCGATCGTCAATTGGGAGTGGAAATATCCCGTCGTGAGCGTATTGGCAGATACGTACATGAAGAGCCCCGCGATGAGGAGCGATTCGACGAGGAGGAGTACGACAAATCCGGAGAGGAAATGGATCTGGAATTTCTTCTTGATAAAGTAGTTCTTTCTCCTCAGCATGAACGATCACTCCTTACGCGCGAACGCGCGGAAGAGACCCTGTCATTGAGAGATGTCACCCGCATGCGCGCGGGGCTCGACTTTTATCGAGGAGCGCTTCCGCTTCTCCTTAAGCCACTCGTCGAAGAGCCGCCTCTCCTTCATCGCGCGTATCCTCTTCTCGATCTCCGGCTTAATGCGTTCAAGGGGCTCGACCTCTACCCTGTCCTTGTTCGTAACCGCGATGAGATAATAATAAGGCGGATCGTCGCACCGCCTCACTTCGCCCGGTACCATGTCACACGCGTCCTGGAGCACGCTCGACGAGATCTCTTCATAGCCGACAGGCCCTATGGTCTCCCAGCCGCCCGCTTCGCTCGCGGAGCTCGCATATCTCTTGAACGCGTCATCGATATCGCGTTTCGACGTACTCTTGAGCACTTTGAACGTGACCCGCATGCCCAGTTTGTCGTAGAATTGCCCGATCTCTCCGTCGGTGGCGAAAAGGTAGTCCTGGAACGAGCGTTTCTTATACTCGAAGAAGTCCCTGATAAGGGTCTGCTCCCAGAAGGACTTGATGGTGTTCACAAACCTTTCTTCCCGCGCGAGCCCTTTCTCCATCGCTTCCTGGATAATGAGCTTTCTGTCTATGATGGTATTCAACTGGTCTGTCGCGGAATCAGGCGTGACTTTGAACGTGGGGTCCTGCCGCGCCCTGAGCGCGACCTCCCTCTTGAGGTCCGACATGAATACCGGTTCCCCGTTCACAGAGGCGAGCACGTCTTTTTTGAGGGCCGGGCCGCTTTTGCTGCAGCCGGCGAGGGTGAGGAGGGCAGAAAAGAGCATTACCGTGCGCGCGATGTCAGAGGAGAACCTGTGCGCAGGAGGCCTATCTCTTTGAATGGAGGCTGTCATATCGTTTAAGGACTTCGTCGGTAATGTCGATCGTCTTGTCGCGGTATATGATCTGGGGGCCGGATTGTAAAATAATGGTGAACTGCTTCTCCTGGCCCACCTTCTGTGTCACCTCGAAGATCTCTTTGAGCATGCTCGAGGAGAGGTCCCTGTCCTTCTTCTTCAGTTCGTCCTCGAGGTCCTGTTTCAGGCGCTGGAGCTCTTTGAGGCCCTGCGCGAACTCCTCCTCTTTCTTGCGGCGCTCTTCCGGCGTGAGCTTCACGGCCTGTTCCTTGAGCGCGGCCTCGAGTTTTTTGAGGTCCTCCTCTTTTACCCTGAGCACCGCGCGCTTATTCCCGAGGTCCCTCTCAAAGGCCTCCCTCGCCTCCTTGCCGGCCTTCGACTCCATGACGACCTTCTGGACGTTGATGATGCCGATCTTGGAGTCGGACTGCTCCTGCTTCGCATTAGAAGAAAGGCTCCCCACAAGCGCTATGCTGATGGCGAGGAGGATCGAAAATGTCAACCGCATCATTACGTGAGCCTCCTTATGTCGGATTCTGATTTTGGGTCCAGGTCCCGGTCCCTGCGCCCGAGAAGTTTCCGCTGCCTTCCTGAGATGGATCCGTATAAGTGCCGGTCGCAGCGCCGTTGAAATTGAACGTCCTGTTATTCGTCGTGTCGGTCACCGTGCCGGTCACGCCCGCCTGCCAGGAATTGTCGGTCCACGGCGTGCTTCCCGAAAGGGTCGCGCTGTCACCGCTCGGATTGTTGACCGTCACGCTCCATGAGTCGGTCGGAAGGCTTGCGTATGTCCCCTGTATCAGCGAGGCCCATATGCCGTCGAGAGCGGCCTGCGAGAGGCCGTAGAAGTTGATGCTCATATCGACCGCGGAGATCGGGCCTGCGCCTCCGGTCATCCCCAGGGCCGATGAGTAGACGGTGATGGGGATATTCGCCTGCTCGGCGAGGTCCAGTATGCTCTGGTTGAGCGTCTCCATGGTCGCGGTGTCGAGGAGCTGCTCGACCTCGACCCATTCCCCTCCCGATGCAGCCGCGAAGGTGCCGACGCCGTCTTCGTCTACGTCGACGTAGCCCCCTGCGACGCCTCCCATAAAGATGTCCCCGCCCATTGTCCCGTCGCCGTGAAGGTTCAACCGTATCCCCCACGCCTCTCCGTTGAGTTCCCCTACGTAACGGCCGTCTAAGTGCGCGTCGATATCCATGACACCGAGGATCGATCCATCAATGACCTCATTGTCATACGTGAGCCCCGAGTACCCGAACTCTACGGACTCGGGGATGATGCCTTCGTATGTACCGTTCAGCTTCGCCGCCCAGATGCCGAGGAGAGAATCGAAACCATCGAGCGCGGACCTCGGGATCACATAGGAGCTCATATCCATGGTGCCCATGACTTGTCCGTCTTCAAAAGTGCCGCTGAGGACCATAGGAGAAGAGTACCCGTCCTTGATGACCGGGATCCCTGTGATCCCTGAGAGGTATTCGATGGCATCGTCGGGGTCTGAATAACGGTCACCCGTTTCTATACCCGCGCCGGCCATCAGCGCCTGCCACATCCCGTCGTTGTAATTGCCGAGCACATCTCCTTCAAAAACGGCCCCTGAAAAATCCCCGTCCTGGTGGAGGCCGAGATAGAACCCTTTCATTGTCCCTTCGATAGCGTGATCTTTCCACGACGCGGTGTCCATGATACCAAGGAGACAGCCGTCGATATAGGTGCGCTCATCGCTCTCAGAGTACGAATGCGACAACCCTGTAAGGCTCGACTTCCAGCTCGCGGGTATCGGCGCGGTTTCTGTTTCGCTATAGTACCCTGCTATCCCGAGTCCCAGCACACCCCAGCCGAGGTGACTGTCCTCCTCGGGATCGGTGGTAATGCCGATCAGGATCCCCTCGTAGAACCCGACAACCGCAGTGTCTTGGCCGAACAACGTCCCCGCAAAGCCTTCAAAACTCGTATCTTCATCTATCGCGGAGGTCAGGTCCTCAGGAGCGATCTCGAAGCCGTCGGAAAAGATCTCGACGCCGCACACATGTGTGACCCTCGCGAGGTCTCCGTCGAGTTCGAACATGCCCAACCCCGGGTACGACGTGCCGTCGAGCTTTCCTGAAAGTATGCCCAGGTTGCCCGAAGGGTCGACGTAGAGGAACTCTGCGAGGCCCGCCATGGGATTGTCGGCAATGCGTACGTCTTGCAGAGCGCCGCCGACCAGTCCGTAGTACGCGCCTCCGTTATACGTAGTATCGGTATCCCTCTCATAATCGTGGCTCCACGTCTTCGCTGCCCATATGCTGTAGGGGGAAGATCCTTCTGTCCCGTAAGTCCCCATGAAGACCGCATGCGAGCCGTCTTCGGGGTTCTCGGGCCAAAGGGTCGAGATACCGCCCATCAAGCCCTGGATATCCCCGTCCTTCTGCAACTCTACTGGGTTGTGGCCTTCACTAAATACGGCATGGAAGATTCCCGTCTCCTCGTCTCCCCCTTCCCGCCTTGCAGTCGTATCGATATAGTTGCTCGCGAACGAAAGAGGTACCTCCGACCACACGCCGAGCCCGACCGCTTCCCACGTGCCTTCGCCGTAGGTGTCGTAGCTGCCGCAGACCTCTCCTCCGGACGATCCGAGCGCGCGGTCGCTCAGGAACCTACCGCTCGCAATGCCTGAGAGGTAGTGCTCCGACCACTCTCCTCCCTGGGCCGTGGAAAGCCAGAAGGATGCCCCATAACCGCCTTCTGATGGCGGTTCAGCGCCTCCCATGTGTATGACCCAACTGTCGGGTACGGAGCCTTCGTAATAGCCGCCGACCGTCGCCTTTGATATCCCCCAATGCTCATCTTGAAATGAGAGGATATCGCATGTGCCGCCCATTTCGGAGATGCTATACGTGTTGTAGATCCTGCCGGTCTGTTCACCCTCGCCATCGATGAATGCGCCGTCGAGATATCCGTCGTTGGAGTGGCTTCTCAGATAGGTATCGAAGAGCGAAGGATCGTATCTGCTCGCGTACTGCGTGCCTGTGATCTCGCCTGTCGCAGACCACATGTTTATGTAATCGTTGTAACTACCCCTATAGTCCTTATAGTCCCCTCCGATGATCGCGCTCAAGATGCCGGCATTGCCCGACTCGTCGATGTAAAGGGCTCTAAGGCCGCTCCGCACATTGCACTCGGCGGAATGCTCTTCTCCCTCATCGAGAGAAAGTACGGCCGCGGTCCCGCCCATCCAGCCATAGAATGGGTTCCCGTCGTTGGCGTCGTAGCTTCCCTCTACGGTTCCCACGAACGTCGGATGGCCGTCCGGATATGCCTCGCCCATGAGGTGAAGTGTCGTCGTGGTGTTACCATATGGTGAATCAAGGGTGCCTACGATGCCTTGCGTCTCCCCATCCTGGTATAGACGACTCTCCCCTCCCGGGTAATAGAAGTGATTGCCATAGAATCTTCCGGTCGTCGCAAGAAGCTCCATAGTCCATTTTCCGAGGCCTACCGCCTCCCATGTCCCTTCGTACTCGTCGTATGGATCGTAACTTCCGTAGACACTACCATCGATGGTGCCTAAGCTGCTGTCGGTCATGACCTTTCCCGTTACAGTCCCCGAGAGGAATCCGTCTGACCACTCGTCGCCATGGATCGTGGCGAGCCAATAATTTATCCCCTTCTCGCCTTCATCCGATGCCTGGGTTCCTCCCATATATGCGGTCCAGTCGTCGGATGTCTCGCCCTCATAGTACCCGCCGAGCTCGGTCTTCCAGATCCCCCACGATTCCGCATGCAGCGCATTTCGGAACGAGAGCGTTTCGCTTGAACCTATATCAGAGAGCGGATACTCGGTGTAGAGGACCCCGCCTTCTCCCTCACCATTGAATTGGCCCGCAAGGTAGCCATCGAGCGTGCCGTAGTCGACATTCTCGAAGGAGAGGAACGATTCCGGGTCGTCAGGATCATACGTAAAGTACTGTGTGCCGGTGATGGTTCCTGTCGCCTCCCACATGCCGAGCGAACCGTAGTAACTTCCCTGGTCGAACTCTCCCTGGAGGATCCCGGCGTTCATCGATCCGTCGATATAGAGCGCCACGATGCCTCCGTACGGCCCTTGTGAGAAGGAGGTCTCCCCGACGCTTCCGAGTTGGCCTCCCATCCAGCCATAGAAGACGTCGTCGCCTCCGGCATGGCTTCCGTCGACCTCGCCCCAGAACGTCGGGCATCCATACGGGTAGGCGTCGCCCATGATGTGGAGGGTCGCGCTCGCGTCGTACGGCGATGTGGTCGTGCCGACGATGCCGTTTATATAGCCCTCGTCACAGAGCTCATCATCCCAATAATCGTAGTAATAGGAGGCCCCCTCGAATTGACCGCTTGTGGCAAGCGGCTCTTCGCTCCATACCCCCACGGAAGTCCCTATCCATGTATTGGTGCCGCCGTTATTGACCCCGAAGAAGTCGCCTGCGATCGTGCCGAACGCTTCATAGTGAAGGTAGCGGCCGTTCACCGCCGCGCGGATCTCGTTATCCTCCCATGTCCCGTCGAAGTTCATCAGCCAGTAGGAGTTGTGCTCATCTTCCCCGCCCGTTACCGCAGACCACTCTGTATACGCCTCCGGGTTCGGGTTGTCGAAGCTATTTCCGTTGCCCAGCGTTATGTTGTATATCCCCCAGGTATCCCTGCCGCTCTCCTCCGGGATGGAATAGCTGGTACTGGCATATTGATAACCCCGTATCTCACCGGCCCATGCCTCTTCCTCATTGTGGAAAGCGCCGTAGAAGCCCCTGTTCCCCCTGATCTCGCTTGAACGGATGTATCCGCCTTCCCCATTGTAGAGTCGCGTAGGATCGAATTCGCCTTCTGATATGTATTCGGTCGGGCTCAATTCACCGCCCACCTGCCACATGCCATATTCGAGGCGCTCATGGTTGTTGTTCCCGATCCCGGGGAAGTAATTCCCGGAAAGCGCCCCGCCACGCACGACCCCTGCGCGCGTACCGTCAGGAGACACGTAGAGCGCGGCCATCGCCCCGTCGAGTTGCTCGTTGTCCCATAGACCGGCGGTGAATCCCCAGAACGCGCCGCCGTCCAGAGTTGTATTGTCCTCCTTTGGCGCGTTGTAGCTCTGGACCGGAGAGTTCCAGATGCCCCGATCGATAGGATTCCCTTCGCTATCGTTGCCCAACCAATAGTTTCCCATGGCGAGGACCGGGAATGACTCCGCGTTCCACCATCCTTCCACGGTAGAGCCTATAAGACCGTTCTCCTCACCGCACAAGGTGCGATATCCGGAAGAGTTATAGTAGAGGCTTGACTCTTCTTCACCCCATTCCCCGCTAAATGTTAACGGCGCGCCTTCCCATACGCCTTCGCCGACACCTTGCCACGTGCCGCCTTCCGTGCCATCGTCATAGACATATGTCCCGAGGATACCGCCGTTCAGGGTCCCCATCTTTGTAGGCGTGATGAAATCCCCGTCGAGCGCAGCCTCGAGCCTGAAGTCCTTCCACGTCCCCTGCGTGACGCGCGCTGTCCAATATCCGTCGTAATCATCAGAGAATTCTTCGCTTTCCCTGTCCAGTCGCGCACCGAAAGCATCATATCCGCCTATTTCCGCAGTCCACGACGTCGAGGCGGTCTCCGGGTCTGAAAAGCTTCCACGGAATTCCTCGGCGTAGATGCCCCAGTCCTGCGGGACGCCTGACTCATCGTTGACTATCGACAGGGTCTGAAAGCGTTCATCAGCGGTAATGCTTCCGCCTGTAGTGAATGACCCCGCGAGACGGCCTTCGCCTTCTGTCAGGTACAAGGAATCGAGGAGGTCTGCCGGTTCGACGCCGACGTCCTCAGCCGAGGCCATCTGAGTGCCTTGGAGGGTGCCCAAGAAGAGATAGGCTCCTTCTTCGAGGGAATAGACGCCGACCAAGTCGCCGCCCGCGACGCCCGCGTTGCCCTGCGGGTCGATATAGAGGATCCTGGATAAGGCCTCCATGACAGGGTGACCTACGATACTGCCGCCGCCGATGCCGTCCGCGATCCCGAAGAAGGCTCCGCCGTCATAGGTCATGTGGTTGTTTGTGGCGGGGTCG
>CAYHAE010000045.1:0-16003 GCA_964354545.1 uncultured Planctomycetia bacterium | reverse complement strand
CTAGCGTCCGAACGTTCCCAAAGGGCAACCTACGGTTTCCCTTTGGGGAACCCTTTCCTTATGTGGAAGGGCATAGAAATTGTCGGTCTGAAGGACCGGGATGGTTATCTCTCTTCAACGATATACCTACGCATTTTTTTGCAGTATAATAGCGTCAATTGTCCTTACGGGATGTGCGACGAGGGCGCCCTATCTTAAGTTGGAAGGTATTGCGCAGAAGGACGTAGGCAGGTTCGGCGGTTTTGATTACGTTCCACTCGCGCATGTGTGCGATCTGTACAAGCTCCAATGGAGCTGGGATCCTTTCTCCGGGACAGCTATCGTAAAGGGCATGGATAAGAGGATATCTATTCGCGAGGGGAGTCCTGTGATCCTGGTGAACGGTGTGCAGGGGTCGCTCGTCGCGCCTCCGTTGCTTCATAATGGTGCCCTCTACGTGCCCGTCCCCTCCGTCCTCGGCCTCCTTACCCCCGTACCTGCCGTAAAGACTCCGGGAACCGAGGCGCCCGTTGCGGAGAAGGGGCTATTTACCATTAACACCATCGTGCTCGATCCGGGGCACGGCGGCGAAGATGCGGGAGCGCGCTCGCGGAGGTTTGGCGTGAGGGAGAAGGACGTGACGCTCGCGATCGCGAAAAGGCTAAGGAAGATCCTGGAGGAGCGCGGCGTGCGCGTCATCTTGACGAGAGAGTCGGACAGGTTTCTCCCGTTGCCTAAAAGGGCGGCCTTGGCGAACGAGAGCGGGACAGACCTTTTCGTGAGCATTCACGTGAATTCCTCCAGGACGAGACGGGGGAGCGGGGTCGAATGTTATTATCTTTCAGATTCTGTCGATGACAATGCGCGGGCATCGGAGGCCGCGGCACACGGCCCTCTCGACCTCGAAGGGTCCTCTTTCGCGAAGCGATCGAGGGCCCTGACGACCACGTTATGGGATATGGTCCTTACGGAGAACAGGAGAGAATCGAGGGAGCTGGCTCGCGCCCTTTGCGACGCTGCCGAGGCGAACCTGTCGATAAAGAATAGGGGTGTCAAGTCGGCGAAGTTCTATGTCCTCGAGAATACGCGTATACCCGCCGTCCTGGTCGAGGTAGGTTTCCTCACGAATACTCTCGAGGCGCGCAGGATGAGGGAGGCGGGGTATCTCGAACGGGTGTCGAAGGCGCTCGCGGATGGCATCTTCTCATACAGAAGTGAATTTGAAAGGACGAAAGGTTTTACCTCATAGTCCTTCGCGCGGTACCGTCCGCGGCGAGGCCCTTTTTAAGTGCGCGTCTTGCGGATAGGGGGATAAAGGAATGGACGCATCGGATCCCATCGGGATATTTGATTCGGGCGTAGGCGGTTTAACGGTCGTCAACCAGATACAACGGCACCTGCCGCGGGAACGCATAGTATATTTCGGAGATACGGCGCGCGTGCCCTACGGGACGAAGTCAAAAGATACGGTCACGAAGTTCTCTGTCGAGAACGTCGAATTCTTGATCAAACACAACGTGAAGACAGTCATCGTCGCGTGTAACACCGCGTCGTCGCTCAGCCTCGATTTCCTCAAGAAGTGCTTCAAGGTGCCGATCGTCGGCGTCATCAGGCCCGGCGCGCGGAGGGCCGCGGCCCTCACCAGGAATCACAGGGTCGGTATTATTGGGACGAGGGCGACGCTCGGGAGCGGCGCCTATCAAAAGGAGCTGAAGTACGCCAGTTCAAAGATAGTATCCTTCGGCCAGGCCTGCCCGCTTTTCGTACCGCTTGTGGAAGAAGGGTGGCTCGATTCTAAGGTCACCCTTGAGGTTGCACGGCACTATCTCAGCGCCCTGAAATCAAAGGCGATAGACACCCTCATCCTGGGGTGCACCCATTACCCGCTTTTGAAGCCCGCGATACGTGCCGTCATGGGAAGGGGCGTCACTCTGGTAGATTCGGCGGAAGAGGTGGCGATAGAGGTCGACAGGATCCTGGACGCGCACGGTCTCGCGAACCGGTCGAGCACACGGCCCTCCCATAAATATTTTGTGAGCGACGACCCAAAGCATTTCTCCGAGATAGGAGAAAGATTCTTAAAGCAGAAGGTGCACTGCGTGAAGAGGGCGGATTAGCATGTACGAGGTGAGGGTAAAGTCAGGCTTCAGCGCCGCGCACAGCCTCAGGCACTATAGGGGTAAATGCGAAAAGCTGCACGGCCACAACTGGGTCGTGGAGGTCGCGGTCATTTCTCCCGCGCTGGATAAGCACGAGATGGTCATCGACTTCACTGTCTTGAAGAAGGCCCTGAGGGAGATCCTGAAGGAGTTCGACCACGCGTACCTGAATGAGCTCGAGCCCTTCAAGAGAGCGAACCCGTCTTCAGAGCGGATCGCTAAATTTGTCTTTGACAGGGTCGGCGCGAAAGTCCCGCGCGCGAAGGTATCGAAGGTCATGGTGTGGGAGACGGAGAATTCCTGCGCCGAGTATCGAGGGGATTAGAGGGTGGGGAAGAAGGCGGTCGTGCTTCTGTCCGGAGGCCTTGATTCTGCGACGACGCTGTTTTTGGCGAGACAGAAAGGGTATGGGCTCTATCCTCTCATCTTCGATTATGGGCAACGCCACTCCCGGGAGATACGTTCTGCCCGGACGATCGCGCGGCACGCGGCGGGAAGATACGTTCTTCTACGCATCTCTTTTCCCTGGAAAGGGTCCAGCTTATTGGATAGACGCGCGGCACTGCCCGTATCGCCCGGACGGGGTATGAAGGCCGCGCAGATACCGTCGACCTACGTCCCGGGACGCAATATCATATTTTTAAGCTTTGCGATATCCTATGCCGAGGCGATCGGTGCCGAGGCGGTGTTCATAGGGGCGAACGCAATAGATTTCTCAGGGTACCCTGATTGCAGGCCCGAGTTCTATCGTGCGTTCCGGAAGGCGGCGCTCACGGGGACGAGGGCAGGGGCGGAGGGCAGGCCCATAAGGATCCTGGCCCCGCTCATCCGGATGACGAAGGCGAACATAATAAGACTCGGCCTCAGGCTCAGGGTCCCTTTTCACCGCACGTGGTCATGTTACGGCGGAGGCAGACGCCCCTGCGGCAGATGCGGCTCATGCCGCGTGAGGGCCAGGGGATTTGCGGAGGCGGGAGTGAAGGACCCGTTAATATGATGCCGTAATAAACCCTGTTGACATTCTTAACGCAGATTTGCGCAGATCTTCCGCCAGGAGGCGGATTCGCCTTCTTGCGGAAACGCAGATTGTCGCAGATATCTGCGTAAATCCGCGTTTGATTTGCGAATATCTGCGTTAAAATAGAGATTAAAGTCAGCATAGTTTTTGACACTATCGTTAATATATGAAAGCTGAAATCACAGAGATCTTCTCATCAGTTCAGGGCGAGGGCCTCTACCTGGGCGTGAAGCAGATATTCGTGCGGTTCAAGAGGTGCAACTTGAAATGCACCTATTGCGATGTTCCCCCTGATCTTCCTTCGATAGAATACAGCGTGTCCGGGCTCATGGACGAGATACGCGCATGTGAGGCGAAGGACGGGCCCCATCATTCCGTATCGCTTACGGGGGGCGAGCCGCTCCTCTACGCGGATTTTCTGCAAGAATTCTTGCGCGTGCTCAAGGGGGGCGGCATCAAGGTCTACCTTGAGACGAATGGCACTCTCCCGCAAGAGCTCGCCAAGGTGATAGACCTCGTCGACATAATAGCGATGGATTTCAAGCTTCCTTCATCGACGCTCGAGGGGAGCTGCTGGAGCGCGCATGGGGAATTCCTGAAGGTCGCATGTGAGAAGGAGGTCTTCGTAAAGATGGTGCTTACGGGCCGCACCACGGAAGAGGATGTAGGGAAGGCAATTGCGCTTGTGAAAGCGGCGGATAAGGCGGTCCCCCTCATCCTCCAGCCCGTGCACTCAGAGCGCGACGCGGTCCCCGTCGACAGGCTGTTCAGTTTTTTGACGCTGGCCTCACAGAAAGGTTTGAAGAGCGTAAGGGTCGTACCGCAGGTCCACAAGATAGTGGGGGTTCGATGAAAAAGTCCATAAAGAGCAGGAAGAGCCCGTACGAAGGTCTCCAGGAGAAGGTGAGGGAGCTGAAGACGCCTTCCATAGAGGTGTGGAAGAACCAGTACGGCGACAGAGACTATGTGGTGACGATCGACATCCCGGAATTCACGTGCCTCTGCCCCAAGACGGGGCTGCCCGATTTTGCGAGCATATCGATCCGGTATATCCCCGACAGGTGGTGCGTTGAGCTCAAATCCCTGAAATACTACGTCCTCTTCTATCGGGACGTCGGCGTGTTCAATGAGCACGTCGCAAACAAGATGCTCGACGATTTCGTCGAGTCGTGTATGCCGAGGTGGGCCGAGATCGTCGGCGAGTTCAATCCCCGCGGCGGGATAAAGACGACCGTGAGAGCGGAGTATAAGAAAGCGCGAACGTAATGCGGCAAATAGATGTGTCTGAGATACACGATGCGGTGTCAGGCCTCTGCCTCAAGGCAAATTTCGAACTGAGGCCCGACGTACTTGCAGCGATCAAGAGGGCCTTCAAAAAAGAAGAAGCCGAGCTGCCGAAGAAGATCCTCGGGTCGATAGTCGAGAACGCACGATTGGCGAAGAAGAAGCGCATCGCCATTTGTCAGGACACCGGCATGGTCACCGTATTCTTGGAGATCGGCCAGGACGTCGCGTTCGTCGGCGGTGACCTGAACGCTGCGGTGAATGAAGGGGTGAGGGAGGCCTACCGGAACGGATACCTGAGGAAGTCCGTCGTGAGCGATCCTCTCGTGAGGAAGAATACGATGGACAACACCCCCGCCGTCATCCACGTCGATATGGTACAGGGGGACAGGGTGAGGATAGTGGTCTCCCCCAAAGGGTTCGGGAGCGAGAACAAGAGCGCCATAAGGATGTTCAATCCCACTGCAGGGCCCGATGAGATCAGAGAGTTTGTGCTCGATGTCGTGAGGCAGGCAGGCCCCGATGCCTGTCCGCCGTTCGTCCTCGGGATCGGGATCGGCGGGACCTTCGAAGAAGCTGCCCTGCTATCGAAGAAGGCCGTCGTAAGGCGGCTCGATATGCGAAATCCAAAGAGACAGCTGGCGAAATTGGAAAAGGAACTCGTCGCCGCCATCAATTCATTGAATATCGGGCCTATGGGCTTGGGCGGGGAGACGACGGTATTGGGAGTGAAGATAATGGACGCCCCCACGCATATTGCGGGCCTGCCCGTCGCCGTTACTGTGAGCTGCCATGTGACGCGCAGCGCGGAGAAGGTCATCTGAGCCGGTGGGGAGATTAGTTGTAGTCAATACGCATATTCACATGGCAAATCCAAAATCCAGATACTACCAAATCCCAACTGTGTTCCAGGAACTCTATGCAGCGGGGCCAGAGCCGTCAGAATTACAAAGTTCAAAAGGGAGCGGTGGTGAGCGAAAAAGTATACGATTTAAGAGATAGAACTTTTAAATTTGCTCAAAGGACGCTGGATGTAACTGAGCAGTTGCCTAAAAAACCCGAATGCGAAATTATCCGCAAGCAATTAACCAAAGCCGGAACTTCTATCGGTGCTAATGTAGAAGAAGCCGATGGTACTTTAACTAAAAAAGATTTCGTAAGCAAGATGGTCATTGCCCGGAAAGAGGCAAAGGAAGCAAAATATTGGCTTAAGATCATATCGGGAAGGTACATTAAGGAATCAGAGGTTGCTTCTGATATTAAAGAGTGTCAGGAACTGGTAAATATATTAAGCTCAATTATTAATAAAAGTCGCTGATTAAGTAGTGTTAGGATTTTGAGGTTGGGATTTATTTGGTAGTATTGGCATTATTGGGATTTCGGATTTTAACCGTCGCACATATATGAAGGAACCAATCCTGATCAGAACTCCATTGTCTGCCGATGTGCGCCGTGCGCTCAACGCGGGGGACTTGGTGCTCCTGAGCGGGACGATATTCACGGCGCGGGATGCGGCCCATAAGCGGTTCGCCGATATGATAAAAAGAGGCCGGCACATCCCGGTGCCTCTTAAGGGCTCTGTGTTATACTATTGCGGGCCGGCTCCCGCGGCGCCCCGCAGGGTCATCGGCTCGTGCGGTCCCACGACAAGTTCCAGGATGGATGCGTTCACGCCGGCCCTCTTGGCCCTCGGCGTGGCCGGGACGATCGGAAAAGGAAAAAGGAGCAGCGAGGTGAAGTCCGCCATAAAGAAATACGGAGCGGTCTATTTTTTGGCGACGGGAGGGATAGGGGCTCTGCTCGCGACAAAAGTCAAGAAGGCGAAGCCGATACTCTTCAGGGAGCTTGGGCCGGAGGCGGTCTACGCGCTGGAGGTTGTTGATTTTCCGCTTATAGTCGGGATCGATGCGAAAGGAAGGGACGTGTACGCATGAAAAGGATCGATGGCAGGAAGAATGACGAACTGAGGCCGATAAAGATAACGAAGAATTATTTGAAGTACGCGGAAGGTTCATGCCTTATCGAGGTAGGCAACACCAAGGTTATCTGTTCCGCGTCGGTTGAGACGGGCGTTCCTCCTTTCTTAAGGGGCAGCGGGTCGGGCTGGATAACCGCCGAGTACGGGATGCTGCCGAGGTCCTGCAAGACGAGGACGCCGCGGGAGGTCTCCAAAGGAAGGCCGGGAGGCCGCACGCATGAGATCCAGCGGCTCATCGGAAGGTGTATGCGTTCCGTATCCGATATGGCGAAATTGGGGGAGAGGACTATCTGGATGGACTGTGACGTTATCCAGGCAGATGGCGGGACGCGCTGCGCAAGCATTATCGGAAGTTTCATCTCTCTCTGCCTGGCGATGGATAGTCTCAAGGAGCAGAAGGTGTGTGCGGACATCCCCCTGAAAGATTATGTGGCCGCGGTGAGCGTAGGGATAGTCGGCGGCTATCCTCTCTTGGACCTGAATTATGAGGAGGATTCCGCGGCAGAGGTAGATATGAACATCGTCATGACCGGCTCAGGACGTTTCATAGAAGTCCAGGGGACCGCAGAGAAGGACCCGTTTTCGAAAGAGGAGATGGCGAAGCTCACGGCGCTCGCTGAGAAGGGTGTCAGACAGATCGTCTCTCTGCAAAAAAGAGCGCTCAAGGACGTCTTTACCCTATGAGGGGGCTTGTCGTCGCAACGCGCAATGCGAAGAAGCTGCGGGAACTTACGAGATATTTAAGGCCTCTTGGTGTGAGGGCCGTTTCGCTTGTCGACATCAAGGGGGCGCCTCACATACATGAGGACGGGACGACGTTTGAGGCGAATGCCAAAAAGAAGGCGCGCACGATCTCGCGGTTTACGGGCGGCCTCGTCGTTGCCGACGATTCGGGCCTCGCTGTGGATTTTCTGGGCGGAAGGCCGGGGGTAAGGTCTTCCCGGTTTGCGGGCGACGACGCCTCTGATGAAGAGAATAACGCGAAGCTGCTGAAATTGCTCAGGGGAGTCCCCGCAGTGAGAAGGCGTGCGCACTTTGTGTGCAGTGCGGCGATAGCGGACAGAGGCAGGATCATCGCACACATCCAGGAGACGGTGAGCGGGAGGATCGGATTTGAGGTCCGCGGCAGATACGGGTTCGGATATGACCCGCTCTTTGTCATCCCGAAATATCATAGGACGTTCGGTCAGCTCGGGCCGAAGGTGAAAGACAGGATGAGCCACCGGGCAAAGGCGCTTAGGAAGGTCCGCGCGTTTTTAAAGCACTATATTAGTAATATCGGGGCGTAGCCCGCCTACGCAACTTCTGTGATTCAGAGAAGCGTTGCTTCGGCGGGCAAAAGCCGACAGGCGAAGCGATTCGGGGAAGCGATTCATCGGGAAGTAGCGGTCGCCATTGATGCGTCAGCGACCGTTCGCTGAAGATTTAGTAGCGAACGCAGTTGGTTTAGCGCGCCCGCCATTGATTCTTCGGCGGGCGTCCGCCGAGGCTTTAGTGGCGGACGCTTGGTTTGGGGCTACAATGTTCACCGTGTATGTGCTGAGGTCCAAGTCCAAACAAAGTATTTATATCGGCCACACAAACGATTTGGGAAAGAGATTGCGTCAACATAATAGTGGCTACAGTAGGGCCACGGCACAGTGCACGAATTGGATCGTTGTTTGCAAAGAAGAATTCCCCACGAGGTCTCTTGCAATGAGGCGAGAGCGGTACCTAAAATCCGGTGATGGAAGAAACGTTTTGATATCGAAAGGAATTATCGGGAAGTAGCGCAGCTTGGTTTAGCGCGCCCGCCATTGATTCTTCGGCGGGCGTCCGCCGAGGCTTTAGTGGCGGACGCTTGGTTTGGGACCAAGAGGTCGTGGGTTCCCCCGCCGAGCCGTAAGGCGACCGGCGGGAGAATCCTATTCTCAAATAGATTATTTTTAGGTATGGTAAAACGCATTAATAGTTGCTCATTGTAATAATGTTGACTTTCGGGGCGTAGCGCAGTTGGTTTAGCGCGCTTGGTTTGGGACCAAGAGGTCGACAGTTCAAATCTGTCCGCCCCGACCAAATCAATTCACAAGACGGTTCCCCCGCCTGGCGGCCTAAAAGGCCTTGGCGGGGTCCCGCCGTGAGTTGTTAAGAGTCGGGCTAAGGCGGGAAAATCTGTCCGCCCCGACCATTGTAGTGTAAAGTTTTAAGTGTGAAGTGTAATGTAGTGTAAAGTGTAAAGTTTTCCGCCAAAGGCGGATCCGCCACGGGCGGATAAGTGTAAGGTTTTAAGTGTGAACTTTACACTTAAAACTTGAAACTAATGTGCGTCCCTGTAGCTCAGTTGGATAGAGCATCTGCCTTCTAAGCAGAGGGCCGCGTGTTCGAATCACGCCAGGGACGCCACTAGAACGTTCGGGCTCCGGCCCCAAAAAGTGAGGAATTGCTTTTTGGGCCTCCGCCCCGCAACAATGGAAACGAAGGCGGGACTAGCGTCCGAACGTTCCCAAAGGGAAACCTGCGGTTTCCCTTTGGGGAACCCTTCCCTTATGTGGAAGAGGAGATTTAGAGCTGAGCGAAGCCGAAGCGACCGATCCGGCCTAGGCGCGCCACTGAATTTCGCCTTGGTTTTACGCATAAGCGAAATTCGTCCCGAAACCTGTCCCGAAAATTCCGGTAGGAATTTTCGGGACGCTTAGGCGAGGGACATAAGTGAAAAGAAAGGAGGCAGATGCATGGGAAAGAGAATATGTCTTGCAGTATCTTTTGTCATTACGCTTGGTCTTATAATCGTCGCGTGCGCATGGGCAAAACCGCCCGCAGTCGTCAGGGCCAGACATGCCGATAGAAACAAGGACGGCGTGGTGACGCCGAGGGAGGTGCATAAGGAGAGGCAGTGGGAACGCACGCAGCGGGCGAAGGACCTCGATGAGAACAGGGACGGCAAGATCGATGCGGCGGAGGTCAGGCACGAAAGACATGAGGCCGATACCCCATGGGAGAAGAAGCTCGACGCGGATAAGGACGGCGTTGTAGAACCCGCGGAAGTGAAAGCGCAGGCGCGTAAGGTCAACACGTGGTGGGAGAAGCGGGCAGATACGAACGGCGACGGCGTGGTCGACGCGACCGAGCTTACTCAATGGAAGCAATTGGAGAAAGAACGCATCGACTTGAATAATGACGGTGTCATCGATGCTAAGGAAAGACGCCTCTCATGGAGGCACGCGAAGGCAAGAGTGAATACGGACCTCGAGAGGAAGTACGACCTAAATGGCGATGGCTGGCTCGAGCCGAGCGAGGTGAAGGAGCTGCTCAAAGATAAGCACGCTCTCATTGCAACGCACGGCCAGGCGAAGGTTGACACGGAGATCGAAAAGGAATACGATACGAACAGCGACGGCATCATCGACAAGACCGAAGCCGAAGCGATGAAAGAAGATGTTTCATAGTGCCAAGTGTGGTGTGAGTGTAAGGTTTTGATAAAAAAGTGTAAAGTGTACGGATCAAGCAATGTCTACTTTAAACTTTTCCGCCTTCGCTTGATCAGCTACGGCGGACCCGCCGAAGCTCAACGAGCGTAGGCGGGAAACTTAACACCTTACACTTAAAACTTTAAACTTTCTACGGTGGGCGTAGCTCAGCCTGGATAGCCTGCCTTGGCCGGCGTAAACTGAATTTTAAATTAGGGCAGGCCAGGGAGCACCTGGCTGCCCGCCCTGGCCTACTTAAACCGGGTTTTAAACCAGGGCAGGCCAGGGCCCGCCCTGGCCTACTTAAACCGGGTTTTAAACCAGGGCAGGCCAGGGTGGCCCTAATGAGGTCAGATGGAGTATTTTGTTTATATTTTAAGAAGCAAAAAGGACGGCTCTTTATATACTGGATATACGACAAATATTAAGGAACGGCTAAAGAGACATAATAGCGGCAGGGTCTTATCAACAAAGAATAAACTTCCTTTTGAGGTCGTGCATTATGAAAAACATCAAACCCTGCAAACGGCTTTGGCACGAGAAAAATACCTAAAGAGTTCTAAGGCTAGAAAATTAAAGCAATCTTTGCAAAAAACTAGTGCACACACGGTGGGCGTAGCTCAGCCTGGATAGAGCACCTGGCTGTGGCCCAGGGAGTCGGGGGTTCAAATCCCCTCGCCCACCCCAATATTTTGAGGTTACGCGTTGGGATTTGAAGCCAAATTTCGCCGACCAAAGGGAGGAAAAGGCCTCTGGCCGACAGAAATTTGGCCGGTCCGAAGTGAGCTCTGCGAACGAAGGACCAAATCCCCTCGCCCACCCCAGTTTTTTTAGATGCCTCGGCGACCCCGGGGTTTTGAGGTAGAAAGCCCTGTTTCGGTTGTCGCTGGGACAGGGCTTACGTATTTTTAACACGAAAGGGTGGCTCCTCGGGGAACGTCCCCGATTAATATAGCCTTGGGAAATAGGTGTCTGTTCCTAGTATATTTGTTGCGAGGCAATAAAATGTGTCGATTAAATCATGAAAGAGAAGTTATTGAAAAATTTGTGCGATTTTGCAACAAACAGAACAATGTCAATTTTTTACTCAACCATTATCCTGAAGATGATAATAGGGTGCCAGAAGATATGAGGATTGACGCTATTTACAAGGACAAAGGTGAGGCTATTGCCATTGAGCATACTTCATTAGATGGTTATATTAATCAGAGAAAAGATAAAGGGGACGGTTCTATTTAGCGATCGAAATACATTTCACGAAGCAATTTCGGGGGCGTTCCCCTTGGGGACACGAATGAGGTAGACGACGTCTGTTTGATGAAATTTCTGGAGGTGTAGTATGAGTATGAAATTTTTAAAGTTAACTTTGATAGGTTTGGCGGGTTTATTAATTCTTAGTATGACTGGGTGTGCAACTCTTGAGCGAATGGGAAGAGGGTATGAAACGGAAGAAGCCGTCACATTTTACATGAAAGTTTTTTCTGCACCAAGCGATGCTGAAATTTATATTAATGACAGGCTTGTGGGAAGAACCCCCTGCGAGAGAGTTCCTCTGTATGTGAGGTATAAATGTTTTAATGATGCTCTTGGAGGTAAAAGCTGTTCAACGGATGGACTATACATACTCAGGGTTTCCAAAACCGGTTACAAGGATGCCATAGAAACAATACCATTCTCGCGGGATGAGATTTCTTCAACATATACGGCGATCCAAAAACTCATATACTATTTTAACCTCGAAACAGAGAGAATTAAAGAAGGGGAATCTAAATCTTCGGAATTACCTGTAATCGTCAGTCCAAAGGAGATAGATTATCAGAATATAAACCTTCTTAAAAGTGATAGGGTGATAGGCCCTACTGATACGTATGGTGATAAAACGGTATTCATTGCTTGTATAAGTGAGTTGAATATTGATATGGCTAAACCCAGTAATTTCGCACAAAACTGGGAGAATTTTGACAAGCTAAAATACGAGATATTCGTTTCAGATCCCGATGGGAATAACCAAAAAAGATTAACCAAATCAAAAGATGGAGTTCTGTCCGTCGGCGATCTTATGTTTACGAAAGAGGGTAAAACAATTATCTTTCGTGAGATGTCTAAAGGTAAAGAGGGAGAAGATTATTATGTAACAGGCAGAACAGAAGATGGTAGGCCTTGGGTAACATATAATAAAGAAAAATATGACATCTATGGAAAGCCAGATTCTTTTATGGGCATTAGCAAGGACAGAAAAACAATGATAGAAGATCGTTTCCTTAATAATTATTATCTTCTTCATTTAGATAGCGGAGAAAAAGTCCAGATTACCATAGATGAAGTTTTAAGAATGGCAGAAGAGAGGAAAAAGTAAAAGAGCGCGGATGAGCTGTGGTATCGTACAGATTTTGGGCACGTTCCCCCTGGGGACACACTCTCGCATTCCATATCGGATTGAATGGAGAACCATTCTTCTTCGCTCAATCGTTTTCACGATTGAGCTTCGAAGGAATGGTTCCTACGAAGCCATACCGGCTATATCGAATTGGATGGCGAAGTAGAACCAACTTTTTGTTACTTGAAATAAAAATCAGGAAATCAGGGGACACAATACTGATTGTCTTCATAGATATGGGTGAAATGACTAAAATCTATCCATGGCAAGGATAGCAAGAGTCGTTGTTCCTGAATTCCCTCACCATATAATATTGCACGAGTTGAAGCTACAATTGCGCAAAGGAAATACTCCGCCTAACAGAATCTCCGTGCCAGCCGCTCCCCGCGATCATACAGGGTACACTTCCTCCTGTGGCGTAGGGCTATAAAATAGCACTCAGCCGATCCCTCAAAATTAGTGTTTGACACACGCGATAAAATGTAATATAATCTTACACTACTTGTCAATATATCTGACATATGATATACTTTACAATGGGAGGTGGGGACATGATTACGAAGCATAAGCTTGCCGAAAAGATAAAGAAATTAAGAGAAGACAGGGATCTGTCACAGGAGGAGCTTGCGTCCCGACTGGGCGTTCCCCGTCCGTCCATTTCTCAGATTGAATCCGGGCAGAGAGATATAAGCAGTATCGAGCTGGCGAAACTTTCAAAGATATTCGATATTTCTGTTGATGAGCTATTGAGCGAGGAGAAAGAGCATAGAGAGGTAAAGAGGCAGTCAAAAATGCCGAAGTTCAATAAGGATAAGTTTAAGCAGGTGCTGCTCTATATACTGGAAAAATGCGGTGCGAGAGCCAACGTAGGCGAAACGGTGCTTTATAAACTCCTCTATTTCTCCGATTTTGATTATTATGAAATGTACGAAAATTACCTGACCGGCGCTTCATATAGAAAAATAAGTTATGGCCCGGCGCCATGCGATTTTCAGAAGGTTGTCGAAGAGATGATCACCGATGGCCAGCTTAAGAAGGTTACCGCTGATTATCACGGGAAAGCGCAGAAAAAGTACCTTCCACTTGTCAGGGCAGAGATCGACAAGTGGAATTGGGCAGCCAGGGAAAAAGAGGTCATCGATAGCGTCATTGAAAGATTATCATCGATGGACGCGACGACCATAAGCGATTATTCGCATAGCGATATTCCTTGGGAGGTGGCAGAGGATAAGGAGTTTATAGATTATGAAGCCGTTTTCTACAGAAAACCAGCCTACTCTGTAAGGGTTTATCCTGAGGAATAGCGAGCATGCAATATACATCGGTGCAGGAATTTGACGCAGAGTTTGAAAAACTCCATAGAAAATATTCCAGCCTCAAAGACGACCTGGAAGGATTAAAACGTTTTCTGACCGCTTATCCGCGCGGTTATAAACCACTTGTGTACCGGATTCCAGGGCTTGGCATCGAGACCGAAATTCATAAAGTAATGCGTTTCCGATGCAAGTCATTGAATAAAGGATCACGGAGCGGCATCAGGGTCGTATATGCGTATTTTGAATCGGAGGGCAAGATAGAATTCGTAGAGATATATTATAAGGAAAAGGACGACGCCGATTGCAATAAAGAGAGGATTCGGAAGTATTATAGATAAAAGAAAAGGGCGGAATAAAATATAAGGTTTGCGACCCCATCTTATCCCACCCTGCATACCAGATATCTGCTCTAGTATAACTGACCTTAGTTTATATCAAGGAGGTGGAACCGTCAATAGCTTTGTCAGTTTCTCGCAATTTCGGGGGACGTTCCCCTTGGAAACATGCTCTCACATTCCATATTGAATTGGATGGCGAAGTAGAACCATTCTTCTTCGCCCTTCAGGCGCCTTACTATGGTAGGGCTTCGAAGGAATGGTTCCTACGAAGCCATACCGGCTATATCGAATTGGATGGCGAAGTAGAACCATTCTTCTTCGCTCAATCGTTTTCACGATTGAGCTTCGAAGGAATAGTTCCTACGAAGCCATACCGGCTATTAGTAGTTAAATGGCGAAGTAGAACATTTTTTTGTTGCTTGAAATAAAAATGATCTCGTGATTTAATAGGAATAGTGTTATGTAAGGGGAGGTCGGTAGACCGGCCTGAGAGTTCCGCTAGCTTCAAGCGGATGACCCGATGAACCTGACCTACTACGCCATTCAATCAATTAAGTGATGGTATGGCTTCGTAGGGTCATTTCTTCGAAGCTCAAAGCCGAAAGGCTTTGAGCGAAGTAGAATGATCTGGATAATACCAGCGGAGGGAGAGGGGGTATGAAAACTGATAACCTTTATGCGGTCAGCATAAGGGTTTTTTTATTGAGGCCACAACTTATGGAACCTTACTTCTCCGCTAGTGACATAAGTTGTATGGCCGCCTGCCTGCCGGCAGGCAGGAAATAATCCCGAGCGAGTGCGAAGCCTCCCCGAAGGGGAAGCGAGGGATCTAAGACAGGAGGAGAGACATATGAAATTGGACGAGGTAGTGATTTCCAGAGCAATAATCGAATCTTATAAAGACAAACTTGTAAAAGCGCTGGATGTTGATGTGGCAATTGTCGGTGCAGGACCCGCCGGCATGGTTTGTGGTTATTATTTAGCAAAGGCAGGGAAGCATGTAGTTATTTTTGAAAGAAAACTTTCTGTTGGCGGAGGGATGTGGGGCGGCGGCATAATGTTTAATGAAATTGTAGTGCAAGAAAAGGCCAAAAGACTGCTAGATGAGTTTGGTATTAAAACGAAGCGTTATGAAAAAGGTTACTATCTAGCGGATTCCATCGAGTCAGTCTCAACCATTTGCTCCAAGTCTGTAAAGGCAGGGCTTAAGATCTTTAATCTAATAAGTGCCGAAGACGTTATGGTACGTAATAAAAAGGTAATAGGACTGGTATTAAACTGGACGGCAGTTGAGGTGGCCAATCTGCACGTAGATCCTATTTCTATGCGTGCTAAATTTGTTGTGGATGCCACAGGGCATCCTGCCGAGATAGCGCGTATCATCGAAAAAAAATCCGGCATTAGGCTTAAGACAAAAACCGGGAAGACTATGGGCGAACAATCTATGTGGGCGGATGTAGGAGAAGATACCATCGTGAAAAATTCGAAAGAAGTCTGTTCCGGTTTGTATGCGTGCGGCATGTGTGCAAATGCGGTATTCGGCGGTCCACGAATGGGGCCGGTATTTGGCGGGATGCTTCTTGCAGGAGAGAAAGTAGCTAAAGACTTGATTAGGAAGCTTGCAAAGTCCTAACAGACTTCGGGAAGACAGCAAAGGCCTATCAAATTCATCCTATGCTGTATACGGAGAGGTCGTCCCCTCGTGCAATTTGATACTTCGGCTTCGCTCAGTATCAACCCTGAGCAAATGAAATGCGTCGAAGGGTTGACTGCCCGTCCCGAGAGGATTCGAACTCCGCCAATCCCTGATTTGTCTCCTATGATCACAAGACAGAACCGCGATGTATATCCATAAGCGAGATATCGTGTTATAATACATAAAAAAGGATAGGGAAGAAGTGTCGTATTTAAAAGTATGTGTGCTTAGGAGTAGTTCCAGCGGTAATTGCACCGCTATCTGGACGGCGAGATCCGGTATTCTGATTGATTGTGCGGGCATTGGCTTAAAGGAAATCGAAAAAGACTTGAAGTGCATTGAACTGGATCCGTCCCGGATCAATGGCATTGTCATAACGCATGGGCATGAAGATCATATCTGTAAAAATACT
>CAYHAE010000044.1:0-16066 GCA_964354545.1 uncultured Planctomycetia bacterium | reverse complement strand
CTTAAGGAGCACATCGTCTGACGGAGGGAGGGCCGCGCCCGCGCTTGCCATCTGCTGCGCGATGAGGGGAAGAAGCTCTTCGGTCTTTTTGGCCATGATGTATTCACCGTTCATCCACCTGAGTTTTTGGATATCAAACTTCGCCTGGACGCCCTTCATATCATTGATATCGAATATCGCAACAGCCTCCTGAAGCGGGATGATCTCG
Source organism: uncultured Planctomycetia bacterium (assembly GCA_964354545.1). Taxonomy (GTDB): domain Bacteria; phylum Omnitrophota; class Gorgyraeia; order 2-01-FULL-45-10; family JAHFGN01; genus CAYHAE01. The sequence goes on along the minus strand of CAYHAE010000044.1, from coordinate 15,858 downwards.
CGCTCATCGCCCGGCGACCACCCGAGGAGGAGCAGGTAATTGACAAGTGCCGCAGGGAGGAAGCCCTGTTTCTTGTACTCTTCGACCGAGACGCCGCCGTGCCGTTTGGAAAGCTTCGCACCGTCAGCACCCATGATGAGCGGCATGTGGCCGAACTGCGGGGCCTTGAGCCCGAGCGCCTCATAAAAGAGGACCTGCTTGGGCGTATTGGAGACGTGGTCGTCTCCGCGGATGATGTGCGTAATCCCCAGATGAGCATCGTCAATGACGCAGCAGAAATTGTACGTCGGGGATCCGTCGGATTTGATCATCACCTGGTCCTTGATTTCGTCGGTAGAGAAGGTGATCGTGCCGTGGATCATGTCGTCGAGGTCGATCGTCCTTCCCTTCTCCACCTTAAAGATGAAGGCCTCGCCCTCGCGGTAACCCTTGCCTGCCCTGACAAGGTCCTCGGCAGCCTTGCGGTAGACGTCGAACCGCGTACTTTGGAAGAAGGGCCCTTCGTCCCAATCCAGGCCAAGCCACTGCAGGTCTTCCACTATCTCATCGAGGAACTCCTTCTTGGAACGTTCCCTGTCGGTATCTTCTATGCGCAGCACGAAAGTGCCTTTCTGCCGTCGTGCGTAGAGCCAATTGAAGAGCGCTGTCCTCGCGCTGCCTATGTGCAGGTACCCCGTAGGACTCGGTGCGAACCTCACCCTCACCATATCGTCTCCTTGTCACGAGGGGCGCGTCCGCCGAAGATTTAGTGGCGGACGGACGCATACCCCTTTTCAAACGCCTTCTTGTTCACCGCGATCAAATCGTCTCTACCCTTCATCGCTTCCCTGAGCGCGCGGATGACGCTCTCCTTCGATACCACCTTCCGCTTCTTGATGAGCGCGCCGAGCGCGACCATGTTCGCAGCCCGCGCGTTGCCGAGCCTTGATGCGATGGTGGTCATCGGTATGGCGACGATATCTATTCCCTTACGCTCCGGCACCTTCGGGATGAGAGACCTGTTTGCAATGAGGAGCCCGCCCTCCGCGACGGTCCCCTCATATTTCAGGAGCGATGGATAGTTCATCGCAACGCATACCGTGGGGCGCGTCACCACGGGACTCGCGATGTACTCTTCGCTTATCTTCGTCATCGAATGAGCGGTGCCGCCGCGCACCTCAGCCCCGTATGAGGGCATCCACGTCACGTGTTTTCCCTCGACGAGGGCAGCCTGGGCCAGAAGTTTTCCCATCAACATGATCCCCTGGCCGCCGAATCCGGCACAGAGTATCTCTTCGCACTTTATCCGCGGAACGCTTTCCTTCCTCTGTCTCTTCTTCATAGGTTGAGTCAGTAAGTCTTTACCACGCCGATGGGGTAGAAAGTCGAGACCTCGTTCTTTATCCTCTCTGCCGACTTTATCGGAGACATGCCCCAATATGTGGGGCACATCGAAAGGACCTCTACCATGGAAAAGCCTCTATTCTCGAGCTGGGTCCTGAATGCCTTCACAATGGCCCTCTTTGCCCGCAGCACCTCGTGGGATGAATGGACGGACACGCGCTCCAGATATTTCGCCCCGGGCAGCACCGCGAGCATCTCCAGTATCTTAAGCGGATATCCGTCTCTCCTCGGCCTTCGCCCCTGGGGCGAGGTATTCGTGGATTGTCCCATAAGCGTTGTGGGTGCCATCTGGCCCCCCGTCATACCATAGACGCCATTATTCACAAATATGACGGTGATGTTCTCTCCCCTGTTCGCCGTATGGATGATCTCCGCTGTCCCGATCGCCGCGAGATCCCCGTCGCCCTGGTACGTAAAGACAATGGATTCCGGCCGCATCCTCTTAATCCCCGTGGCAACAGCGGGCGTCCTGCCGTGCGCAGCCTCGGTCACATCGACGTCCCAGTAGTCATAGGCGATCACTGCGCAGCCCACGGGCGCTACACCAATGGTCCTCTCCCGGATGCCAAGCTCGTCTATCGCCCCGCAGATGAGCCGATGCACAATACCGTGCCCGCACCCGGCGCAGTAATGCATATCGACATCGCGGAGACTCTTCGGGCGGGAGAATACCGTAGTGACGTGGGCCGGGGTATCCGCGCCCTTGCGTGCCGGTCGCAAGGACCCGCCTTGCCCCTTGACTCGTTTCGTTCGCTTTGCCCGCCGCCTCTTCGATGTCTTGAGTCTCTTCTTCATGCGAGTGCCTCAAGTCGCTCGAGTATCTCTTCTTCGGTAGGTATGCCGCCCCCCATCCGTCCATAGAAGTCTACCGTTGCCTTTCCCCCTACTGCCAGCCTTACGTCTTCTACCATCTGGCCCGCGCTCATCTCCACGACGAGAAATTTCTTTACCTTCTCCGCGAGCGCGCCGAGCGCGTGATACGGAAAAGGCCATAAGCTGACCGGCCTAAAGACGCCTGCCTTGAGCCCTTTCGACCGTGCCTTTCCCATTACCGCTTTCGCGATCCTCGCAATGGAACCATACGCAACGAGCATGACTGTACTGTCGCGCTCTTTGAGGGACTCGAAACGGGTCTCCGATTCCCTTATCGCGGCGTACTTCTCCTGGAGTTTCCTGTTGTGCGCCTCGAGGGCGCCCTCTGCGAGGAGGAGAGACCGTATGACGCGCGGCGCGCGGCCTTTACAGCCGGTGAGGGCCCACGCCTTATCGTAGTGCACTCTCTTGAGGCGGGACCCCAGAGCCTGAAGCGATATCGGCTCCATCATCTGGCCCAGTAACCCGTCGGCCAGCACGATGGCCGGAATCCGGTACTTGTCGGCGAGGTCGAACGCCTCGTACGTGAACTGGAGCATCTCTTCGACCGATGCGGGAGCGAGCACGATCGTCTTATAATCGCCGTGACCCCCGCCTTTCACTGCCTGAAAATAGTCGCCCTGCGCCGGCGCAATGTTCCCGAGACCCGGCCCGCCCCTTTGGACATTGACGACCACCGCGGGGAGCTCGCAGCCGGCGAGATACGATATTCCCTCCTGCTTCAGGCTGATCCCCGGGCTCGACGACGACGTCATCGCCCTCTCTCCGGCAGCCGCGGCACCGAAGACCATATTGATCGCAGCGAGCTCGCTCTCGGACTGGATAAAGACGCCTCCCACCTCATCCATCCTCTTCGCCATATAGGCGGTAAGCTCATTCTGAGGGGTAATAGGATAGCCGGCATAGAACCGGCAGCCGGCGAGGATGGCCCCTTCACCGCATGCGTCATTTCCGCACATCAGTATCTTTCTTGACATTGACAACCTCTCGATACACTTCGATAACGGATTCGGGGCAGATGACCGCGCACATTGCGCAGCTGGTACATTTGCCTCCGCTGAATTCGGCATAGTGCGTGCCTTTGATGTTCAAGGCCTTTGACACCTTGATCAAGTCGTGAGGGCAGTTGACGACGCACAGAAAACAACCCTTGCATCTGTTTTTATTGATTCTCACGGTAGGTCTGCGCATTGGGTTATTACCTCAACACCTCATTCATGATGACGGCGGCCACCGCATAGGGCGTCAGGTTGTACTTCAATAAGAGTTCGGTCCTCTTTCCATGCTCGATGAAGGTGTTCGGAAGCCCGATCCGCTTCACCCGCACCCCCTTGATGTTCGCACGCTCAATAAATTCGAGGACCGCACTTCCGAGTCCGCCATCTGCGACGCCCTCTTCAAGCACGACGATCGTCTTGGTGCGGCGGCAGAGATTCTCTATCAGTTCCATATCGAGGGGCTTTACGAACCGCGCATTCACCACGGTCGCATTGATCCTGAACTTGTACAGAAGCTCGTCCGTCTTCATTGCGAGATCTACCATGCTCCCGAGCGCAAAGAGCGTAACGTCGTCGCCCTCTTTCAGCATCTCCGCCTTGCCCAACTGCAAAGGCTGGCCGCGGACTATCGTCCACGCGCCGTAAGATAGGCCTTTGGGATACCTGATCGCGAGGGGCCCGCGCCCGTAGCTCTGGGCGAACTCAAGCATCATCTCAAGTTCGTCGGGGCTCTTCGGAGCCATGAGGACCATGTTCGGCATGTGTCTCAAGTAGGCGATGTCGAATAGCCCGTGGTGGGTGGGCCCGTCCTCCCCGACGATGCCGGCCCTGTCGAGGCAGAACGTCACGGGGAGGTCCTGGAGGCACACGTCGTGAATTATCTGATCGTAGGCGCGCTGGAGGAACGTGGAATAGATAGCGACGAAGGGTTTGAATCCCGAGAGGGCGAGGCCTGCGGCAAATGCGACCGCATGTTCCTCTGATATTCCGACGTCGAAGAACCTATCCGGAAACTTCGCGCCAAATTCGTGGAGACCGGTCCCGTCGATCATCGCCGCGCTGATGCCGATGACGCGGGGGTCTCTCGTAGCGAGCTCAACGATCTTCTTCCCGAAAGCCTCTGTAAAGGCGCTCCCGTAGTCCGCCACTTTTGTACCCGTCGCGATATCGAACGGTCCGGTCCCGTGGAAATCCCACGGCCTCGCCTCTGCGAAGGCGTACCCTTTGCCCTTCTTCGTGACCACGTGCATAAGTATCGGTTCGTTGAGCTGAGTGATGTTCTTGAGCGTGCTCACGAGCTCTCCAAGATTGTGCCCGTCTATTGGGCCGAAGTACCTGAAGCCCAGCTCCTCAAAGAGCATGCCGGGCACGAGGAGGTTTTTCAGGCCCTCTTCAAGGCGCCGCGCCGCCATGTATGACCTGAACCCGAACCACGGTATCCGTTTTAACACCTTCTCAACGTCTTTACGTATCCTGTTGTAGGTGGGGTTCGTGATGATCCTGTTGAGGTATCTGCTCAAGGCGCCTATGGAAGGAGAGATGGAGAGTTCGTTATCGTTCAATATGACGATCATGTCCTTCTTGAGGTGCCCGGCGTGGTTCAGCGCCTCGAATGCCATTCCTCCCGCGAGAGATGCGTCGCCGATGACCACCGCGATCTTCTTTCGCTCGTTCTTTATGTCCCTCGCCGCTGCGAGCCCGAGCGCGGTGGAAATGGAGGTGGAGGCATGACCGCAGGTGACGAGGTCAAACGGGCTCTCCTCCTTATTCGGAAAGCCGCTTAGGCCGCCGAGCTGCCGCAGCGTGGAAAACCTGGAAAGCCGGCCTGTCACTATCTTATGCGCGTATGTCTGATGGCCGACATCCCAGAGGATCGCGTCGTGGGGAGTATCCAAGACGTAGTGGAGTGCGATCGCGAGCTCAACTGCTCCGAGGCTCGAGGCGAGGTGCCCTCCTGTTTTCGACACGGTACGGAGTATCTCGTCCCTTATTTCCGAAGCCACCTGTGCAAGGTCGCCTGGGCGCAGCCTCTTCAAGCCCTTCGGGTCCTGTATCTGGTCCAATAGCCGTGCCATATCTCTATTCCGTCCTGCACACAAGGTGGGCCGCGATGGCGCGCAAGACCGCGGCGCGGGCCCCGAATATCCGCAGAGACTCCCCTGCCTTCTTCGCGAGCCGATACGCATTTTCCTTCGCGCGGGCGAGACCATACGCCTTCACATAATCACCGCCATCTATCATGTCATCGACGACCTGAAATGAAAGGCCTAACAAGTTCCCAAAGCGAGCGAGCGCGTCTGCCTTGGCTTTGGCCGCATGCGCAACAACAGCTCCAATTTTCGCGGACACCTCGAAGAGCCGCGCGGTCTTATGGAGATTGATATACTCGACCATCTTTTTGCTCTTCTTTTTATCTGCGTACTCGATATCCATCGCTTGACCGCCCACCATCCCTGAGGTGCCTGCGGCCCTTGCAAGCTCCTCCGCCACCGTGCGAGAGGAGCTCGCGTCAGAGTAACGGGCGACGATGCCAAACGCGAGGGTGAGCAGCGCGTCGCCGGCAAGGATCGCATTCGCTTCGCCATATCGCCTATGGAGCGTGGGCTTTCCGCGCCTTATGTCGTCGTCATCCATCGCAGGCAGGTCGTCGTGGATCAACGAATAGGTATGGACAAGCTCTATCGCGCATGCGGCGGGCAGCGCCGCGCGGGCATCCCCACCGCATACCCTGCATGATTCTATCGCGAGGATCGGCCTCACGCGCTTGCCGCCGCTAAAGACGCTGTACCTCATGGCCCTGTGCATCGTAGGCGGATAGGCGTGCGCGGGGGGAAGATATGCATCTAACCGTGCATCGATAAGGGAACGCGTGCGCCCGAGATGCTGTGTCAGGTTCACAAGAGATCGCCCTCGTGACTTTTCTTTTTCTTCAAGGAAGAGGGGAGGCCGGATTTCTCGGAACCTTCCTCTGCGGCCTTCTCGTCAAAGGCCTTGAGCTCTACCGACCCATCGTCTGCCTTGAGCAATATCTCTACCTTCTTCTTCGCGAGTTCCAGCCTTTTCTCGCAGAGCCTCGCCAATTTAATCCCTTCCTCGTATCTCTCCATCGCGCTGTCAAGCGGCAGGTCTCCGCCTTCGAGCTCCTCGACAATTTTTTCCAGTCTCTTTAACGCGTCTTCAAATTTCATCTCCGCCATAATGCCTCCGTGGGACCGCTGTGTCAGTCGTTAGTCGCTTGTCGTTAGTCTATAGTTTCTACCAACGACTAGAGACCAACAACCAACGACTAGAGCATGCCTTTATTTTATTCGACTTCCTCAACCCTGCTGCGGAATGTCCCTTTCCCCAATTTCGTCTCGACCATATCATCTCTCTTCAAAGATCGAGCGTCCTTGAGGATGACGCCTTCGGGAAGCTTCATCGTTACAGAGTACCCTCTCGAGAATATCGCGAGCGGGCTCAGGGCCTCGAGCTTGCCCGCGAGGGACCTGAATCCCTCTTCATACATCTCGACGATGTGGCCGATCCGCACCTCCATGTCCTTGCGCACATCGTCGACCCTCTGTTCGTACTGGACGATGATGTTGAGGGGCTGCCGCATCACGTAGCTCGTCGCGAGCGTCGCGAGCCTCTCCCGCATGATATCGAGCTTGGAGGTGAGCGCGCTCTTCAGCCTCCCCCGAAACGCGCTGATCGCACCCGCGAGATCTTCCTTGCGCGGGATCACGAGCTCCGCGGCTGCGGACGGTGTCGGCGCGCGGAAATCAGCGACAAAGTCAGAAATCGTATAATCGACCTCGTGGCCGACGGCGCTTATGACGGGTATCTCAGAATCGTATAGTGCCCTCGCCACGATCTCCTCGTTGAACGCCCAGAGGTCTTCGAGGCTTCCGCCGCCCCGCGTCACTATCATCACGTCGACGTTCTTGAGGCGGTTGAATTGGCGTATCGCGCCGGCGATCTCCTCGGCAGCGCCCTCGCCCTGCACCTTCACGGGGTTTATAATGATCTCGACGTTCGAGAAGCGGCGTCTCGTGATATTCAATATGTCTCTGATCGCCGCCCCGGTCGGGCTTGTCACCACCCCGATCCGTGTCGGGAGAGACGGGATCGGCACTTTGTGGGAAGGGTCGAAAAGACCTTCTTTGTGGAGCTTCTTCTTGAGCTCTTCGAATTGGAGCTGGAGCGCGCCGATGCCCTTCGGCTCGATCGCCTCGACGATCAACTGGTAATCGCCGCGCAGCTCATAGACGCTCACCTTGCCGAAGCATATGACCTTCATTCCGTCCTTGGGCCTGAACTTCAGCTTCTCATTCGCCCTCTTGAACATCGCGCACTTCAGGACCGCCTGCGCGTCTTTGATGCTGAAGTACATGTGCCCGGACGTGTGGAGCGTGAAATTGGATATCTCCCCTTCCACCCACACCGCGGGGAACGAGTCCTCCAGTATCATGCGGACGTACTTCGTAAGCTCGCCTACCGTATATATGTGCTTCTCTTTCAGCTCGCTATTCGCCATTTCCTTCCCCTCTCGGGGTTCTTTCTCGCGGGAACGTACAAATCATGATATTTTGCGGGTCCTGCCACTTGGCACCCGCAAAATCGAGTCATCCATTTATTCTACCACACGCTCAACGCGTTAATAGCGTACGTGACTGGATAAAATTACCCTACACCTAATCGCCATATATAACTAAATACAGAATCCGGTCACCCGCCCGCTTTCCGTGTTGAGTGTGTGGGAGCGTTACAGCAATCGACGTTCGGAAATGCTGCATGCTCGTACCCTACGCTCCGCGGGGCCCCCGAGGGGTTGGGGCGAGCGGGACGTGAAAACCACGAGCGGGCATGGTTCCCGCCCTTTTGTCCTATCGCTTTATCCGCCACCCAAAAGGGCGGGAGAGCGAGTGGTTTTCCGCGAGCGCAATTTTCCTCGCTGGGGAAAATTGCGCGTTCCCGTGAGCAACAACCCCGAGAGGGGAAGCCTCCCAGGGGGGTCAGGCATTTCGGTTTTTCAAATAGCTGTCGATCGAGCGGGCGGCGCGTTTGCCCGCGCCCATCGCCTCGATGACGGTCGCCGCGCCTGTCGTTATGTCCCCGCCTGCAAAGACACCCGGGATAGAGGTCATCCCTCTCTCGTCCACTATTATAGTACCTTCTTCGCTCAATTTCAAATAGGGCAGCGTCTGTAGAAGGAGTGGGTTCGGCCCCTGCCCTATGGCGCATATCACGGTGTCCAATTTCATTCGGAATTGGGAGCCCTCGATCGCCACGGGCCGGCGCCTGCCGCTCGAATCGGGCTCCCCGAGCCTGTTTCGAATGCACTCCGCCTCTTTGAGGGCGCCCTTTTCGTCCCCGAAAAAACGTAAGGGATTCGTGAGGAGCTCAAAGAGTATCCCCTCTTCTTTTGCCCGCGAGATCTCTTCGGCCCTCGCGGGCATCTCCGCCTCTGTCCTCCTGTAGATGATGGAGACCTCCTTCGCACCGAGCCTCTTTGCACACCTCGCCGAGTCCATCGCAACGTTGCCTGCGCCTATCACCCCGACCCTCTCACCGACCTTCACGGGTGTATCATATTCGGGGAAGAGGTATGCCTTCATAAGGTTTACTCTTGTGAGGAACTCGTTTGCCGAGTAGACCCCATTTAAATTTTCACCCTCGATTCCCAAAAAATAGGGAAGACCTGCTCCCGTGCCGACAAAGAAGGCCTTGAAACCGGTCTCGCGCAGATCGTCGAGCGTCATCGTCTTTCCTATGAGCACATTCGCCTCTACCATCACCCCAGCGGACCCCAGGTAGCGCACCTCGGTCTCCACTATCTTCTTCGGAAGCCTGAATTCCGGTATGCCGTAGATAAGGACGCCTCCCGGCCTATTCAATGACTCAAATACGGTTACTCCGTATCCCATCTTTGCGAGATCGCCTGCACAGGTGAGCCCGGCTGGCCCGGAACCGACCACTGCAACCTTTATGCGCTGCTTCCCCTGCGGTCTTTGGTCTGCGGCCTGCGGCCCACTCTCCATCCCCCGGTCAGAAACGAACCTCTCGAGGGCGCCTATATTGATAGGCGTCTTCTTCTTTGCGAGGATGCAGGCCTTCTCGCACTGGTCTTCCTGGGGGCAGACCCTCCCGCATACCGCAGGGAGAGAATTCTTCTCCCTTATCTTGTCGAGAGCCCCTGCGAAATCTCTTCCTGCAACATGCGAGATAAAGGCAGGGATATCTATCTCGACGGGGCATCCGACGCTACACGAGGCCTTCTTGCACTGGAGACAGCGCTTTGCTTCCTCGACCGCCTCTTCTTCAGTGAGCCCGAGCGCGACTTCATCGAAATTTCTTATCCTTGTCCGCGCGTCCTGTTCCCTCATTTTACCATCCCGCAGCGGTGCTCGGGGAATTCCAGCGAGGATTTCTCTTCGGCCGAAAACCGTTTTTGCCTCTTGAGAAACTCGTCCCAGTCCACAAAGTGCCCGTTAAACTCCGGCCCGTCGACGCAGGTGAACAGCACCTTACCTCCTACCGTCACGCGGCAGGTGCCGCACATGCCCGTCGCGTCCACCATATTCGCGTCGAGCGAAACGAGCGTCTTCAGCCCATAGGGCCTCGTCATCTCGCAGACCGCCTTCATCATCACGTCGGGCCCCACGCAATACGCGAGCCCAAACGATTCCTTTCCGAGGAGCTCCCTCATGACATCCGTCACGAGTCCCCTGCGCCCCCGCGAGCCGTCATCGGTTGCCGCGAACAGCCTGTCGCATGCACGTTTCATCTCATCTTCCAGGATCAGAAGCTCCTGAGTCCTTGCACCGATGATGCAGGTCGCCCTGTTTCCGCATGCCTTCGCATATCTGACCACGGGCAGGGCTTCGGCAATGCCTACCCCGCCTGCAACAAATACGATATCCCCCACGAGCCCAAAGCCGGAGGCCCTGCCGAGAGGACCTATGAGGTCCGCCACGGAATCCCCCGCGTGCAGCTGCGCGAGTTTCTTCGTCGTCCGCCCGACCTCTTGAAATATTATGGTAAGGGTGCCCCTGGCCGGATCTGAATCGTGGACGGTGAGCGGTATGCGTTCGCCTTTCTCATCGACGCGCAGGACAACGAACTGGCCTGCCCTGGCCTTCCTCGCGATCAGGCGCTCCTCGAGCACCATCTTGACGGTAACGGAATTGAGACGCGTCGCCTCGAGGACCCTATACGGCATGTGAGTCCTGCATGAGCTTTTCCTGCACGCGCGAAATCGAGCGCGCCTTCCCGGTCGTTTCGTCTACGTCGATGACGACCCCGTGAAGCTGTATATCTCCCTCAGCCATCTCGAACCGCACGGGCATATGGGTGATGAAACGGGACAGGACCTGTTCCTTCCTGCGCCCTATCACAGAATCATAGGGGCCGGTCATTCCCGCATCGGTGATGTACGCCGTCCCATTGGGGAGTATCTTTTCGTCAGCCGTCTGGATGTGGGTGTGGGTCCCCACCACCGCGCTCACCATTCCGTCGAGAAACCAGCCGAGCGCGATCTTTTCGCTCGTCGCCTCTGCGTGTATATCGATGACGATCACCTTCGCATTCTTGCTGATCCTTGCGATATGCTCCTTCGCCGCCCTGAAAGGACATTCCACCGCATCCATGAAGACCCTGCCTATGAGATTGACGACGCCCACGGCCACTCCGGCGGAAGACTTCACGGTCGTGGAACCGAACCCGGGCGATTCGGGAGGATAATTGGCGGGCCTCAGGACCCGGTTGTCGCTCTCGAGCTTTTCGATTATCTCTTTTCTCTTCCACACGTGGTCGCCGTTCGTCAATACATCGACGCCGTACCCGAATAACTCGTCAGCGAGCTCGCCCGTCAATCCGCTTCCGCCTGCCGCGTTCTCGCCGTTTGCGATGACGAAGTCCACCCGCTCACGCTTTCGTATCTTCGGGAGAAGCTCCTTGACCGCAGTCCTTCCGGGTGAGCCTACCACATCACCAATGAATAATATGCGCATGCCATCTCCCTCGCTATAGGTCTATTAGTGTAAAGTGAAAAGTGTAAAGTGTAAAACTATTCACTATTCACTTACTTCGCGTACTCTATCGCCCTCGTCTCGCGGATCACCGTCACCTTTATCTGGCCGGGATATTCAAGGCCTTCCTCTATCTTCTTGGTGATGTCCCGCGCGAGGACCGCTGCCTGCGCGTCGGTGAGCTTATCCGGCTGCACTATGACGCGGACCTCCCGTCCGGCCTGAATCGCATATGCCTTTTCAACCCCCTTGAACGAATCCGCGATCAATTCCAATTTCTCAAGGCGCTTGATGTAGGTCTCAAGGGTCTCCCTCCTTGCCCCGGGCCTTGTCGCGCTTATGGCATCGGCGGCCTGAACCAAGACCGCCAGAAGCGTCTTCGGTTCGATCTCCTGGTGGTGGGCCTCTACCGCGTGGGCGATATTGTCCGACTCTCCATATTTTTTGACAAGCTCGGCGCCGATCCTGGCGTGAGTCCCCTCAACTTCGTGGCTCACCGCCTTTCCTATGTCGTGGAGGAGCCCTATCCTCTTCGCGAGGGTAAAATCTAATCTGAGCTCGCTCGCCATCACACCCATGAGATGCGCAACCTCTTTCGCGTGCTGGAGCACGTTCTGCCCATAGCTCGTCCTGTATTTCAGCCTGCCCAGGAGCTTGATGAGCTCGGGATGCATCCCGTGGAGACCCGTATCGAAGAGGGCCTTTTCCCCTTCCTCTTTGATAGAATTCTCCACATCTTTCTTCACCTTTTCAACGACCTCTTCGATTCGTCCGGGGTGGATCCTACCGTCTTGGATGAGGCGCTCAAGGGCGATCTTCGCGATCTCCCTCTTCACCATATCGAATCCGGACAGGATGACCGCCCCGGGGGTATCGTCCACGATCACGTCGATGCCGGTCGCGACCTCGAGGGCGCGTATATTCCTTCCCTCCCGGCCTATGATCCTCCCCTTCATCTCGTCGTTGGGCAAATTGACCACGCTCACCGTCGTCTCCACCGCGTGCTCCGCGGCGCACCTCTGGATCGCGAGCCCTATGATCTTGCGCGCCTCTTTATCCGCCTTCTCCTTCGCCTCCTCTTCCACCCTTCTGATCATGTGGGCCGCCTCCTGCTTCACCTCGTCTTCCAGCCTCTTTAACAACACGGCCCTCGCTTCGTCCTTGGTCATCCCCGATACTTTTTGCAGCTTCTCCTTCTCCTCGACGAGGAGCATGTCGAGCTCTTTCTCTTTCCCCCGCATGCCCTTCTCCCTCTCGGCGAGGTCGCGGTCTTTTCTTTCGACATCTTTTTCTTTCCTGTCGAGGATGTCGACCTTCCGGTCGAGGTTCTCCTCCTTCTGGATGAGACGCCTCTCATGTGTCACAAGCTCCTGTCGCCTCTCTTTCGTCTGGTTCTCGAACTCTGCTCTCATCTTCAAGAGCAGGTCCTTCGCCTCAAGTTCGGCGGCACGCTTCGTCCTTTCGGCCTCCGCCTTCGCGTCTTCCAGTACCTTCTTCGCCTTCTCCTCCGCACCCTTCAGCTTTCGCTTCATCTGGTACTTTCGCAGAATATATCCGAACGCGAAGAATGCGATTGCGCTCAACGATGCCAACCCGATGTAAATGACAGCTACCTCCTCATGCGTATTCATATACAGTCCTCCTATCTATTATAATCACACGTATCAGCGGATATTCGCGAGGGATCCCCATAGATACCTGCGAATCGAGATCCGTGATAGCGTGTGGATAATACGCTATAAGTTATGCGGTGATGGTCTTTGAGACGGGAACGTCGTGGGAATCTCGTGGAAGCTTCTCAACGACTTGGAAGTGAAAGGCGAGCCCGATCGTCTTGGCGCCTCCTGGAAGGTCCTTCAGGAATCTATCGTAATAGCCGTGCCCCCGGCCCAACCTCACCTTGCACGCGTCAAAGGCAACCCCGGGTACGACTACTAAATCTATATCCTTTAAAGCAACTTGCCTGATAGAATCGCCTTCAGGCTGATAGATCCCATAGGGGCCCTTCGTGAGGGCGCTCAGATCTACTATCTCAGATGCCACTATCCTTTTCGAATCTTTCACTATGACCGGCACGCACACCTTCTTTCCCATCTTGAACGTTTCTTTGATCATCTCGCGGGTGTCAACCTCTTCTTCGGTCGAAACGTACCACATCACGCACCGTGCGTTTCTGAAATCCTCCTCTTGAAAAAGTATATCCCTGATACGCCTGCTCTTTTCAGCGCGCTCCTCTTTCGATTGCGTCCTTAATCTATTAAAGATCTCCTTTCTAATCTTATCCTTCATCGCAATCGCACGAGCGCCCTTATGATCATATTATACTACGATTTCCCTTTTTTAGTCAAATAGTCAGATATCGCGGACCTCAGGGCCTCCTCTGCCAACACAGAGCAATGCATCTTTATGGGAGGTAGCCCGCCGAGCGCTTCTGCCACGGCGCGGTTAGATACCTTGAGCGCCTCCTGCACGGTCTTTCCCTTGACGAGCTCAGTCACCATGGAACTCGTTGCAATGGCCGCACCGCACCCGAACGTCTTGAATTTTGCATCGGTGATCACCTCATGCTCATCCACCTTGATGTAGAGACGCATGATATCGCCGCATACGGGGTTCCCGACGTTACCGGTGCCGCTTGCGTCAGGGATCTCGCCGACGTTCCTTGGGTTCCTGAAATGTTCCATCACCTTCTCTGAATAGTGTCCGTCCACCATAACCCCCTTCATTAGCGCGGATCTGTCTTCAGCGGAAACTTTACACTTTTAACTTTTCCGCCTTTGCCTTTTATGGCTACGGCGGACCCGCCGAAGCTCATCGAGCGTAGGCGGGAAACTTTGAACTATTCTCCCTTCCCTTCGTAGAGCGGAGACATCGCCCTGAGTCTCTGAATGATGGGCGGCAGGACGCGCACTACGTAGTCGATATCCTCCTTCGTGGTGTCCCTGCCCAACGAGAATCGAATCGAGCCCTGGGTATCGGCGGGGTCAACCCCCATGGCCGTGAGCACATGCGAAGGTTCGAGGCTGCCTGACGTGCATGCCGAACCGGTTGAAACGGCGACGCCTTCCATGTCGAGGTTCAATATGATCGATTCGCCCTCAAGATATTTGAAACCCACGTTCACCGTGTTCGGGAGCCTCTTTTCAGGATGGCCGTTGAGCCTCACGAACTTGATCCTCTCTACAATGCCGGTGTAGAGATGGTCGCGCAGCTCCATCACGTACTCCGATTCCTTCCTTAGCTCCTGTTTCGCAAGTTCCGATGCCCTGCCCAATCCGACTATCCCTGCCACATTTTCCGTTCCCGCACGCTTATTCATCTCGTGATGCCCGCCCTGCAGGATCGGCGTGATCTTGGTCTTCTTCCGTATGTAGAGCGCCCCGATCCCTTTGGGCCCGTAAATCTTGTGGCCTGAGAGGGACAGCAGGTCCACATTCAGTCGCGAGACATCGACCGGGACCTTGCCCATTGCCTGGACCGCATCGGTATGAAAAATAATCCCTTTATCCCGTGCGATCTCTCCGATCTCCCTGACCGGCTCTATGGTCCCCACCTCGTTGTTCGCGAGCATGATCGAGATGAGGATCGTCCCTTCCTTTATGGCCCCCTTGAGCTCGTCGACGTTCACCACCCCGTCTCGATCCACACCCACGTATGTCGTCTCATATCCTTCTTTCTCTAAAAATTTACACGTATTGAGGACGGCGTGGTGCTCGATGGAGGACGTGATGATGTGTCGCCCGCGCTGGCGCTTGAGCGCATGCGCAACTCCCTTTATCGCGAAGTTGTCCGATTCCGTCCCGCCGGACGTAAAGACGACCTCATCGGCGCCCGATGCGCCGAGGAGGCTCGCGACCTTTGCCCTTGCGTCGTCGACGGCCTTTCTCGCGGTCCTGCCGAACTCATGGACGCTCGACGCATTCCCGTAGACGTCCTTATAGAAAGGGAGCATCGCCTCCAAGACCTCCTCCCTCATCCGTGTCGTCGCGTTATTATCGAGATAGATCTTTTTCATGAATCTCCTCCGGTTTCACCTCATGCACCAGGTCCGCGAGGGTAACGGAATCGAGCACGCCGTCGATGGCCTTCCCGAGCTTCTCCCACACCCCTTTTGCCACGCACCTTTTGCTGCGATCGCAAAACCGTATCGAGCCCTTCTTGTTCGCCACACAGTAGACCGGTGCCGTGTCTCCTTCGAGGACCCTCACGATATCGCCGACGGTGATCATCGCAGGACCTCTCGAAAGGGCATATCCTCCTCGCGGGCCGCGCTGGCTCTTGATCACGCCATGGCGTCGGAGCTTATTCAAGAGCTGTTCCAGATAGGAAACTGATATATCCTCTCGCGCAGCGATCTCAGAGATCGGGAGCGCGCCCTTGTTGTAGGAGAGCGCAAGGTTCACCATGGCCCTCAGGCCGTATGTCGACTTCGTCGATAGCCTCATCGTGTGATTATATAGTAACATACCTGACTATTATTGTCAAGAATAAATTGTTTGCCCCGCACGGGAACGCGCGCCTTCATAACGTGAAAATTCCTGTAATCCCAAAATGATAATGTCGTATTATGCCAAAGTAGAAGTGTCGTATTT
>CAYHAE010000043.1:0-16114 GCA_964354545.1 uncultured Planctomycetia bacterium | reverse complement strand
CCCGTTGTCGACTGGCGCTCGCGGGTATCGCCGTGAGTAGCCGTCCCCGCAGGGGACTGCCGCTCGCGAGTTTCAGCATGCGTAGGCGTCCCCGCAGGGGACGAGCGACCTTCGCGCACCTTTTCTGCCATTGCCGCCCTTACCGCCTCAAGCGGAGGCGCGAGTTCCGGTTTGCCGGGATATGCCCACATGAGGACCTTGTCGTATCCCGCGCCGCGTGCTTCTCCCGCGGCCTTCGTATATGCTGTCTCTCTCTCAGGCTCTGGTATGCCTTCGACGCCGAGTTCTCCGAGTATGAGGGTAGCGCCTTCCGGCAGCCCGAGGCCTTCGAGCTCTTTTCTCGACGGGATCTCCTGCCGCGGTACATAGGCATGCGCCTGATACCAGAATCGCGCACGCCCCTGCGGGTCGAGGGAGCGAAGTTCCTCGTCGAGCGACCGCCATGATGCGACGTTCTTCGGATCCCTGCAGCCGACGGTAATCGGCTTATCCGAACGCTGCGCGATCATCTTCGCGAACCCCTTCACGAACTCATAGACATCCTCTTTCGATACGGCGGTTGCGCCTTCCGGCTCGTTCATGACCTCCCATGCAGCGACCGCTTTGTGGTTCCATATCTCATCAGGGATCTGCGCGAACAACTCGACGAGCGCCTTCCTCTTGGACGGGTCTTTCAGGACCTCGACATGTTCGCCCACCTGTGTGGTGCCTTCGGTCGCGACGCCGTCCGCGGTCGTGAAGTCGAAGAGGACGGGCACTACCTTGATCCCGCTCTGGGCCGCGGTATCGAGGAGCGCCTTGAGGTCCTGCAATGCATAGTCATTGAACGCGACAGGCGTTCCGTCTTGATCGAACCTGACGCCTGCGTTCCACCTCAGATCGGCAAAGGTAAAGACGCGGACAAGGCCGACGCCCGCGTCCCTCCATCTTTTAAAGAGACCTGCGAGCTCTCTATTTGCGCTGAAACCGACGTGCTCTGGCCGTATGTTATCGGCAATCCCTACGTCCCTTCCGTATGTCGCGGGGTTGACGTAACAACTCACGCCGAAATTTTCATCCGCGGCAACGACCGTCTGCGCCACGCTTACCACTTCCGCCGGTCGGGAGGACTCTGTGGGCGTAAGAATACCTAACCCTCCCGTCATCAACACGAGAGCCCCTGTCCCGATCAATTTCAGGAAATGTCCCCTCGACATCCCTGTACCCGATGTGCTCGCCCTCACCGCAGAACCAGCCGTGTCCGAGACCTGCGGCTCTTCCGGACCCTCCGCGAACCCCGTCTCGATATCGCGGGCGCGCTCTCTTCTTACCCGGCCCATGACCAAAGAGCTGAGTCCGGGTATCAATGCAACCATACCGATGAAATGGCTCTTGAATGTCTCGTGGAGGATTATAAGGTCTTGCTCTTTCTTGGAGAGGTTGAAAAAGGCTTTATTGTAGCGTATGGTTCCGTCTGGCAGGCGTTCGGCGATGGGCCTGGTGCGCGCCTCTTCGGAGGCGAGGCCCTCCTTTATCCACGCGTTGTACGTTGCCCTGCCCAGGAAGAAATACCTGATCGTCGCGATGCCGAGGACTACTCCCGCCGCGATCCCTATCGCGAGCCCCGTATTGGCGAGCGCGGGAAGATGGATAGCGGAGGCTGCGACAATACCAGCGCCAACTCCCAAAAGCCCGAGCAGCCCGCTCACCCTGGCCGCCTTTGTGCCTTCTCTCGCTGCAAAGAGATGCCCTCCCTGGGTGAAGAAGTACGTGATGACGTTCGTGAGCACTTCTATCGAGAATATCCTCGAGAGGTCTATCCCGTACTTATCCGCAGCGATCTTAAGCGGAATCGCAAGGATCGCGATATACGGCAGGTACACGAAGACGATCCGGAGGATGCCTCTATTATAGAACTCTTCGGATACCATTCTTCTGTACGACGAGAAGTCCGCCGCGAGCTTCCGCCTCGCCTCGGCCCGCTCATCGCCCCGAGACCGGAGCACGGCCAGGAAATCGCCCCAGATCCTCCCCATGTTCAACTGTTCTGAAAATCTCGGCACCGTCTCGGGTCTTCCGCGGGGCCAGAATGCCTCGATGACCCACTTATGGGTTGTCATGTAGAAACTCAAGATGGCCGAAGGGATGAGGTGGTTAAAATAATCTATCATCTTTGGAATGGAGAGCAGATATCTGAGGCCGTGGGCGGAGATCCTCCCCAGCGACATGAACGGCGAACCGAGCACGTGTTTCGAAAATAGCGACAAGAGGTAAAGGCCGAGATAGAAGAGGCCTATTCCGGCGATGATCTCGGCGATCCAGAGGGGTGATAACCCCCCGAACCAGATCCAGCCGCCGATGCCCACCAAGATAATGCCAAAGATCGCTGCCTTCGCCCCCACATCCACCTCGCCGTGGATCGTTCGCCGAATGTCTCGCACTTCGCCCAGCACCGCGTCCTCGACGAGGCTCGCGATCTCCCTCCTGTCCCTTTCCGCTCTCGGATCGAGCGCGGGGAGGTTTTTGTTATCTTTTCGCCTGAAGGCGTTGAGCTCTCTCATCGACGTATCGTAGAACGCGCATAAGGCCATTTCATAGAGGAGCGCCGTAAATTCATCGTTCGACCTTATCGGGCCCTGGCCGTTCCGGGCCCTTACCGCATTGAAACCGTCCACGAGGGCCTGCGCGAAGGCGCGGTTGCTCACCCTGCGCCCCGCTCGGAGCTCACTGATGAGGAGCCGTACGTCGCAGACGAACGCCTCCACGCCGCCCGGGTGGGTGCCGATAAAGCCCTCGTAAAATTCATAGAATCCCGCGGGGCCTGGGGTACGGCCCGCATTCAGGTACACGAGGAGCCTGTCTACATAGCGTTCGTATTCGTCGAGCAGCCTGCCGACAACCGCGTCATCGCTATAGTTGTAGGTGAGCATATCTATGCCGAGCATATCGGCAACGACGTCAATGCCCAATAATTTGGTATACTCTTTCTTGCCGAGGCCGAGCCTCATCTTCACCGCCTCGGATGTTGACTCTTCGTCTTCAAATGCCCTTACGATAGCGGTTACCCAGCCCATCATCGACTGTATGAACGGCGGTGCGATGAAGACGATGGCCCCGACCATCGCGGTCGCGAGCCACCCTTCGAATATCGGCACAAGGCCGCTCAGCTGGCTGCAGAGGTTAAAGAGGAAGAGCCCGATCCCTCCCAGATTTTCCAGGCCGGAGCTCCCCGCGCCGACCATCACCACGAGATATACGACGGTGATGATGTAGCTTATGCCCGTGAAGACCGCGGCGAGCGTCGCGGACGATAGGTGCGCGATATTCTGGAATTTAAACCACCCCATCGTCTTCAACGGGTCCACCTGCCATTGCTCATTCCTTATTATGCCCAGGCCCGTCCCCATACGGTATAACCCCCTTCCGATCCAATAGAAGAGGTACCCTCCGATGAAGAACATCGCAAGAGCGACGATAATTCCGAGGGGCACGCCCGCCCGGGAACCGACGAGCGCCCATCCGAATCCCATTGCGACGTACTGGCCTATGAACATGAATGCCGCCGGCATATAGGAGAGCACTACCCCGAAGGTCTGCGGGATGATCCAGCGTGAGCGCTGGTACCACCAGAACTTTCCCGTGGTGGGCAGGAGCTCCTCGAGTATCTGTGTGTATTTTCCTTCGAGGCGGGTGTTCTTCAGCCTGTAGAGCGCCGTCCTTCTCCCGAGCTCGGAGTCCTCGATAATATTGTAGAGGTCCCAGACGCCGGGGGATGAATAGACCGTGAGGTGTTCTCTGAGCGTCCTCTGCGGCGCCCTCACCCTCGGTTCCGACCCGTGCCTCTTCTCCTCCTCTTGAAGCGCCTCCCTGAGCGGCCTGAGGAGGTTCTGCAGCCTCATGCGGTCGTTGAGCTCTTCCTCTCGAACAACAATGCCGTTCCCGTCCACGGTGTACCGCGTCCCTGCGAGGAGAGTCCACCTGAAGTTGTTCCCCGTTCCTCCCAGGAACAGGAATCCCGATTGCGTCTGTCCGGTCTGGATGGTCGAATGCCATATGAGGTAATCCATGTACGCGAGCGAAGACCAGCTCGGGTTCTCCATCGGTATGAGCCTGAGTTCCGACTGTATCACGTAGGGCAGGTTCCGCTCTCTGAATTCGCTCCTCACGAAGTTCTCCCTCACCTCGTCGAGCCTGGTCGCCGCGATACCGCTGGGATCGCATTCATATGTCTTAAGGAATGCCCACAGCTGGTACCTGATCCTGTATTCCTCGTTCCTGTTTAGCCACCCCCGCGCGGTCGCTTCGTCAACGTTGAGGAGACCGAGCACGGCGCCCCTCTTGATCCCCGCAGCGGCAGCGAGCGACCTCACGACCCGGTCAAACTCTCCGCCTATCTTTCGTATCTCTTTTGGATTGATGAGCCACCGCTCCGCGTCGTCGAGGTCCGGTATGCGTGACCCCGCCGAGTAGCGCGCGTCGAGCTGATCCCTGATCGTCCTGCCCCTCATCTGCCATACGCACGCCTTTGACCTTAAGTTCAAGAAGCCGAGCCTGTCTTCTTCGTCGACGAGTTCGAGGGAATCCGGCAGCCGCTCGCCCGTCTTCGCATAATAGTGCTTGACCTGCTGGATCGCCTCTGCGTTAATGGGAGGCTTCATCCTCACCTTCCTCTGGGTGAGTCCTGTATTCGCTCCGTGCTCTGAGAACGTAAGGACGTGTATATGGTCCCTGAAGAAGTGCGCGACGTTGTCCGGGCTCGAGTCGTCAAGGACCTCCTGTATGGCGCGCTGGCCGTCCCTGTCACTATCGTCCAGGACGATGAATATGTCGATGGGCCCGGCCCACGACGCGAATGCGCTCTCAGACATCCTCTTCAATTTGTCTCCTGCCTCTCCCCCGAACGAGGTGTCCATGATCATAAACTTGTGGAGTATCTCCTCCCCCTTCGCCCTCAAAAACGTACGGACGTCCTCAAGGCTCAGCTTTTCGATCAGGTCCTTATTGTCAAAACGACCGGGGGGATAGTCCTCGCTCGCGCCGTTGAACCTGCCGTCGTCGAATACCTCCCTCAAGGCGCGTAAGAGCCCCGCCCGATCCGCCTTCGTCGCAAGGTAGATAATTTCATAGAGCGGATACTTCGGCAGCAGCCCGAACCTCTCCCTCGGATCGGGAGAATTCGGGACCGGGGCCACCCTCTCCAGCTTCAT
The DNA here is from genome assembly GCA_964354545.1 of uncultured Planctomycetia bacterium. Classification (GTDB taxonomy): domain Bacteria; phylum Omnitrophota; class Gorgyraeia; order 2-01-FULL-45-10; family JAHFGN01; genus CAYHAE01. The sequence goes on along the minus strand of CAYHAE010000043.1, from coordinate 10,928 downwards.
CCTCCATATCGGCCACTCAGAGGGCTTCTCCTTACGTATAATGAGCCTCCAGAACTTGCGCAGGCCCCGCGCTTGAACCGACCACCCGTTAAAGATCCGGCGGACGATGTTCGGATCGCTCACATGCGCCCTTCGCATTTCGTTCACTACCCCGGCCAATATCCCCACGGGGACGAACCTTATGATATCCTCATCTGTAACCGTCTCCCTGCCCCCCCTGAACGACCAGGTAAAGAGCTGCATCTTGCTGAACATGTTGATGGTCATGTACCCTGTGATCGCTGCGAGTCCGACGATGACCGCCTGCATCACAAGGTTCAATTCAGGGACCTGAGGTATCAAAAGATGAAAAATGTGGGACGATGATAGGGAATGGATGAGCCATGTACACAGCGCTGCGACAGGAACGTGAAAGACAAGAAGGTTGAAGGCACCCGCAGGCCTGAACGACTTGTATCCGAACCGCAGCCTCCTGCTCACAGAGCTGTCGATCATCCAGAGGACAAAGGCAATGACCGCGGCCACAATAATGAGTTGCAGGGTCGACATCTGGCCGATATATGCGGGGATCATGATAACCTTGTCGAGGGAAAAGGCATACCTCGTGAGAGCGATCCTCCAGGCGAGCGAAAGGACGACGGCGAGAGGAAAGAAGAATGCGACGAAGGACCAGAATGTAAATCGGTGCCTCTCCTTCACCCTGAGGTAGCTCGAGCTCATCGGCCCCGGGCCGCCGTACCCTTTGTGCGCCTGTACCGTATCGGATACGGTCCGCGCCCTCACGTGGTTTTCCTGCCGTGAGGCGACCTCGAAGGATGCGCCTTCATCCGCCTCGAGCCCCTTCATCTTCATAATCCTGTCCCTCAGCGTCCACAGATACATGGGGAGGTTGGAGAGGGGCATCGTGGTAGTGAAATCCTCATACGACCTCTCGCCGTTATGTTTGTCCTGTTCCTGGAAAGGGACTTCAGACCATCCGTGATGGTGAGTGGCGCCGCCCGGCATGAGGCCTACGAACTCCGGCGCTCTCCCCGGCCTTGCGGGGCGCTTGAGGTGGGTGAACGTGGGCCCTTTGAGCCAGAGCGTCGGGATAAGGCCCGGGAGCGCGTTGTACGCAGGATAGTGGGGCCTTGAGAGGACTTCATAGTCCCCGTTGTGGTCGCGGACAAACTCGAGCCATTCGATGCAGTAGCCCACGTATTCGATGAGGTTGATCGCCTGTATCGTGGTCCGGACCCTGTCATGCGGATGACCAAAGGGCGCCATCACGGGGAATGTCAAGAGCCGATTCAGCTTCCTCTCATCCAGGCCGTACTGGCCCTGCAGGGCTTCGAGGTCGGCCTGCAGTTGGCGCAGATCGGTAATGAGCCCGTCGATGACCTCCGCCTGTGTTGCCTTGTAGTCGTCCTTTGTATATCGGCCGAAATTCAATTTCTCCCTGATAAATTTGGAATTTACAACGGCGCCGATCACAAAGAGCGCAAGGCCGATCGCCCACACATCCCAGCCCCATCCCAGATACCAGGGTCCGTTAATTCCTATGCTGAATGCCTTCACCGTGTTTGCAGCGAGGAGTAAGGCGCCGGGAATCATCCCAAAAAGTATTCCGAACCATCCTGCCTTCCACGTCGGTTTGGACTTAATGAAAAATCGTGGGCCTTTTCGGCCTTCATACATGTCCGGTTCAAGCGCCATATTCGCCTTATCGAGAGCGCTGATCAACCTGCCCCGTACGTCACCAAGAGCCCGATCTATCCCGTCGTAATCAACGGCCCCTGACGTCGAATGGCGTGACCCGGGAGTCCCCGAAGGGCGCCCAGGGGTACGGGACGGCGTCCTCCTTGGGGTGGTTCCGGCGGGAGGCGCAGAAACTCCTCCTCCGGGACTTGAACGCGAGGATCCCGAAGGCCTCGAGGCGAGCCATATGATGACCCGCAGGAAAAGGAAGCCCATGAAGACGCCCAGCGCCGAGAGGAGAAAATGCAGCGCCTCTTGCGCCCTCAAGACGAACAGGGTCCTTCCGATCATCTTTTCGAAGTCCTCGGTCGCGCCGGGAGTCTCCCTCTCGCCATAGATCTTCGGGTAGAAATCGGCGTCCATGGCGGGCCTCGTCTGGATACGCGGGTTGCGCATGACGAGGTCGCCTTCGGTATCCTCTACCTTTTCGCCATTGATCCTCAAAAATATCCTCTTCACCGCGTGCGGGTTGAAACCTCCCACGCGCGGCTCTTCAAATCGGATCCTTGCGGACGTCCATCCGATGAACGGCTGCTTCTCGCGATAGAGCCCAACTCTGTCGCTCACATCGTATTCGTTGCCGGACACGTCCTCCGCTATCACCTGGAGCCACCTGTCTTTGAACTGCCGGCTGAAAAGCCGCATGTCGACGACGAAGACTTTATCAAGCAGGTCTCTGCCGCCGCTTTCGTCAAATTCTATCCCGATGTCATACGCAGCGCCTCTTTTCTGTACTGTCCCGACGCCTTTGAGGGAAAAGTGGACCTTTATTTCTCCGTTCCCCGCAGCGTGAGATGCAGTCCCGTCCTCAGACTTCCAGGTCTCGCCAGTGAGGTCTTCTGCCGTGATGCCCCACAATCTGCGGAACTCCTGCAAGGCGCCGTCGCGGGGATTCGCTCCCCTTCCAAATCGGGAGTAGACATCTTCCGCCTCGTTGAGCACCCACTCGTAGTCCCTCACAGCCTTGTGATTGCCCCTTCCGTCTTCCGCCTGTAAATGCATCCTATGCTCATCGAGCGCGATGAGGACGATCCGTATGAGCCTGTTCGCCTCTGCGGAATTGCCCACGCTCATGAGCCGCTCATATTCCGTGAGCTTGCCGATGATCCATCCTCTCACGTCACTCGCTGCTGCCTCTTTACGGAAGAGCGCTCTCATGAATTCCCAGTTCACGCCCCCGGTGCCTGCCTTGATCTCCGGATTGTCCTGGACTACTTTCATAAGGAACTTCGTCTCGGCATCGGTGAGGGAAAGCCAGGTCTTCACTTCCGCAAAGAAACATGCCCATCTGACCACGTGGGATGCCTTCTCTTCGTTCTTCATCGCGCTGAAGCCGGGGACCCTCGACTCGATGAGCGTGCCGAATTCAGGATACTGTGCGATCTCGAGTATGTTTTTCGCGAAGGTCGAGGCGTCTTTGGAGAAATCATATGCGAGGAGCGCGGTGGAAACGTCTGCGGTCATTCCCGGTATAGCCCTGAACGGCACGGCGAGAAGGTTCGAAACGTCCGCGACTATCTGGGAACCATCCTCCTGCGGTGCGACGATATGGCCTGATATCTTCACGCCATTTTCGTAGATATAGACTATCGTGGTCTTGTGCTGTCGGTCCCACCAGCACTCTGCGAGCATCGTTCCCTTGGGGCTCGTGATGACGGCAGAGGCCCCCGCGACCATCTCTATTGTCTGTCCGTTAAAACCTACCTTCTTCCTGTACTCCGGAAAGGAGATCTTCCAACCGCCTTCCGGAAGCCTTAAGGCCTTCCCGTGCGGCAGGTCGATACGAGTTCCGGGGCTAAGCTGCTCTTTGCCGTACCAGTTCGTCACGCCGCCTTCCTGCTTTGGTGCGTACTGCGCGCCGTATGAAGGTATCATGATCTGCGGCATTCCCTGGGCAGCCGCGTACCGCGCATCATAGTGTGCGGCCGCGGGCGGGGCCGGGGAATACGATGCTGCCTGACCCATGGCGGCCCCCGATGAGAATGCTATCGAAAGCCCGAGAAAAGCGCTCAAGGCGAGTGCCCGAAGGAACCGGGGCCTCGTCAATCGCCCGAGGACGTTGTCGAGCGTCCGTGCGAGCCTGCCTCGTCCGGCAGGTTCCTGGGATGACCTATCTTCTCTCGCGGACAGAACGATCTCCGAGCGCAATTCATCGATCGTCCGTCTGTGTCTATCAATATCCGCGCGCAGTTCCGTCTCCCGCTCGGCATTGGAGCGAGCCCGCTGTAGGAGCCTCCTCTCTTCGCTCTTAAGCCGCCTGCCGCCCTTCGCCTCTAGGAACTGTATCCTGTCGAGCTCCCACAAGAGCCAGTCGTCCTCAAAGGTCGCTATCGTGAGGTCGATCAATGCGTTGTGGAGGTCTCCTATATTATCGGCGACTGCCTCCCTCAGTCCGTCGCGCACCTGCTCCCCTTCCATGGCGACATCGAAGATGAGATGCGCGATGATAGAATCCTCGGGGCTCCCCAGGATCGTGTTCAGATAGTCACGGAATTGGTGCCTGTTCTTCGTGAAGAGCCCTCTCATGCGCTTGCTGAGCTGGGAAGCGACTCGGCGCTTCGCGCCTTCTGATTTTGCGCCGACCATCTCTTCCACCTTTTGCTGTATCGCGAGGAAATTGGGTATCTCGTAGTGCGATTGCGCGAACGACATAAGCGTATCTTCGACGAGGTAGAGGACGTGCGAGATCCTCGAGTCGAGTCTCGGTTTCTTCCTTTCCTCTCGCATGCGCGCGAGCCACTCTGCATACCGGCCTTCGACCATCCTGAAGAACGCCTCCTGGGCGGCGGGGCGGAGGGGAACCCGCTCTATCCGCACGGTTACTGACTGCGCTTTCCTCTCTGCCGCAGCGATGCGAAGCTTCGATGCTATTGTGAGTGCCAAGAAAAGACTGAAAAATGTAACCGCGCCTGCGACAATTGCCAGCATAGGGCCGTGCATGATAAACACGGCCACTATGCTGGCTACGGCCACTACAGGCACGAGATACATCTGTAAAACCGTTTTCTTTTCACTTTGCGGACTTACCTTTTCTTCTATCGGCTGGACCATTAATTCTGTGCGGGCGACCGTATCCTCTGCAATGGTTACCTCAGGTGCGACCGCGCCCGTGGTGGACTCGCGGCTCGCTCCGCTCGGTGCGCCCGGTGCGAGGGGCATCTCAGTCAGATCTTCCTGGGACGCCGGCGCGCGCGAAGCGGCATCGGCAGCCACCCGCTTCGCTACTTCCTGTTTTATTGCGCGGGCCATCTCTTCCGGCAGCTCTCTTCCCGCTACTCTGCATGCCCATGCGTACGCCTCGTCGACCGCAACCTCGCCTCCAAGGGCGATCGCCTTCTCGGTGGCCCGCTCGATGATCCGGGTCTCATCCATTCTCTCCTGGCTTGCCTCGAATCTCGCGCGCTTCTCGCCTTCCAATATCCCGCGCGCAAGTTCGAACTTCTCCCGCTCCCGCTCGGTCGGTACCTCGAGGCCGATCGTGTCATCCTCGGTGACGACCTTGACATAATGGTCCTCGCCGGCAGTGTCCCGCGTCTTGATGAGGGCGACGCGCGGCGCGATCTTCTCGCATTCGAAGCCCGCCAGGATCGCTTCGAGCCTTTCCTTGGTGATGATCTCATCGCCTTGTATTCGACCTTGCTCGCGCAGGTTCTCCTGCGTCCGTCCGAACGCGTTGAGCCAGAGCTCTTTCGTAGCCGTAACGTCTTCGCCCCGCAAGGTTGCCTGGCCGAGGGCAACGAAGATACTCTCCTCCATGAAGGCCATGACCGTCTTATAGTCGAAGTGGCCGTTCGCGAAATATGAGGAGGTCGCGAGGAAATACTGCCCGGATTCCAGAAGTCTCTCATAGGGCTCTTTCTTATTGGTGAGGATCGCGACGTAGGGTCGTTCCCTATCCTTGTTGAACTTCGGCATGATGACGAGATATGAGGTCTTGTTCTCGCGCAAGAGCTCGGCGAGCCCGCGCGAGTGGAACCCGCCTGTGATGAGGGCGGCGACACGCTGGTCTTCCTCTCCCATGCGCCTGATCGTATTCGCGAGCATCTCACCGTTCCTCTTCTCGGCCGTTGCGTAGAAATCGAGCGCGGCGGGTACCGACTCGAATATCGCGTTGAGGTCGTAGCCGCCTTCGATGGGGATCGCGGAGCTCTCTGCCAGCTCCCTGACGGTGCGGGATACATAGTCCGGGGTCACCTCGCTAAGGGCGGCCTTAAGAGACGAGACGGCGTCTGTGGTGAGTTTCACGTTGAAGAGGTCCTCGATAAGGGCGATGGCCTTCGAAAGCTTGTGGAGGCGTTTCTGGTCCGCGGTCCTGAATATCTTCTCTTTCATCGCGTCCTCGAAGCGCGTAAGCTCCTCAAAGACCTCGAGCAAGTCTATAGACTCGTAGAGTGCGATGTAGTCCGTGTACGCGGCGAGGTGTGAGTACGAGGCGGTATCTATATCCGTTTTTTTGGCCTGGGCGGAGAGGTACGTGTAGAACTCGCCCTGAGATATCTTATTCGTCTTGAACGCGAGGCCCTTGAGGACGAGGGACTCCAGCTCCTCTTTCTGGAGGGCCTTCGTAAGCTCATCTATCAGGACGTCGCGCTCCTTGTTCGCCCGCTCGAAATCGATGAGCTTCTCACGCTCCATCGCTCCCGCGAGCTTCGCTATGTTCGGGTACGACGCGTAGTCGATGCCCAATGCGGCGGCGCGTGCGCGCAGGTACTCCCACCGTGCGGAAAAGGAGACCTGTGAACCGTTGAAGAGGCTCGAGTGCGCCTCAAGCTCTTTGACCGCATCGGGGTAGAACGCATCCTCCAGCTTTCTCACAGCCCTCTTCAGAGCCGCGATATCCCCTTTCGTCTTTTCGCTGCGTTCGTAGAGCGCGGCGAACTGCGCGGCGTTCTGGTTGTAGAGGTCCTTATCGTCGATGCCGTAGAGCGCTATCTCTTTTCCGGACGTGATCGTGAAGAACTCGCCCGCGGAGAGCTTTCCCTTCGCCATGAGATATTTCGCGGTCGTCGTTCGTATCTCCTCGTTCGGAAACGTCCGCAGGAGGGACGTATCGACATAGCCCGCGGAACCTTCTATTGCGACCAGCCTCAGGTCATAGTTGGTCACCAACGCGTCGAGTATCTTGGTGATCGATTCTTGTGCGGAGAGGGATGCGTGGGCGTCCTGGATGTTTATAACAAGACAATTGCCGTTACCTAGGGTGCTCACCTCTTTGGTAACGGCAATGTCTTTGGGGATAGAAATGCCGATCGCTTCGGCATTTTGCTTATGGGGAAGCCCGTCAGACTTGTGCTCGAGCCAGACAGGACTCCCACCTTGAGCCCATACCAAGTCTTGATGGATGAACGCTGCGACCAAGATGAGAGCGACCAGTCGTATCCATCTTTTGTTCCTCTGGCTCCTCCAGTCCATCAGGAGGGTCTTCTCTTTTCCCTCCATTATACTTCTTGAAGAAGTATCTGGATTTCTGGTGTGTGAAGCCTGCCAAGCATTCACGGATTTTACCTCCCTTTCAAGTAAACCAAATAAATATACACTAATATAATTAATAGTCAAGGGACCAAATCAAGATTTTTTATTACTTAACCTTTATTTCAGATAAGAACACAGATTTTTTTAACTGCTTATTATATATAGCTTTAAGAAAATATGTAGGGTGGCGGTAGAATGAGGTATTCTGCGATAACAATGGGGATTTTTTGGAGACCTTGAGAAGTTTGTGGATCTCGGAATTTGAGAGCGCTGAAAAACCAGGCATGCACCGCCAAAACGCGAAAGGGCCGCAAAACGCAAAAGTTCCAGCCTACGGATTTTTTGCGTCTTTGAGGATTTTGGCGCCCGCCACAAAACTTCGGCGGGTGTCCGCGGACGATGTGTAGCGGACGGTTGTGCGGTGACGAATGTAGTTTCAGAGAGGTCTCGATTTAAATAACGCCTAAGAAGACCTTTGTGAGATCGGGGTCGAATTGGGTCCCGGCACAGCGTTTGAGCTCGGTAATGGCCTGGCGCTTTGTAAGCGCTTTCCTGTATGCCCGATTCGAGCGCATCGCATCCCACGCATCGGCAATGGATATTATCCTCGCGTAGATAGGTATGCGCCTCTTCTTCAATTTAGGATTGGGGTAGCCTCCTCCTGAGAACTTTTCGTGGTGGTGCCGTATCGCGGGGACGAGGGACTTGAACGCGCGTGACTGATTTACGATCCGCGCTCCTATTTCCGGGTGGCCCGTGATCTCTTTGCACTCCTGGGAGGTGAGGGGGCCGGGTTTATTCAGTATCCGTTCGCTGATCGCGATCTTGCCGATGTCGTGGAGCAGGCTCGCCTCCCGTATCTCGTTTATCTTCTCCCTGGAGAGGCCGAGCTTCTTGGCTATCATGACGGCGTACTTCGTGACATTTTTAGAGTGGCCTTTCGTATATGCATCGCGCTCCTCGACGATCTTTATGATCACCTTTATCACATCCTCGTAGTTCATCCTGATGTGCTTGAGGAGCTCGCACGATTCGGCCAGGCCCATCCCCCCGTTCCTGTGCCGGGCGTGCATCGATTTACTTGTTTGACCGTTGTATCTCATGTGATCCGCTCCCTGTCATCCATTGCCGTGCGCATTATACCGCCGAGGCAACAGCGTACTCCTGTGCGATATACGAATCGATCTCTTTGCCTATGTCTTTGCGGATTATCAACACTCCCAACTTGTGGATATCGACCAGCCAGTCCGGGTCCTTTCTGTAACCTATCGCGAGCACGTGAACGGTATCGACCTCGCGCCTCATGCGCATGAAGATATTTGCGATGTTGCACTCGTTCGTCCGATACGCAGCCTCCGGATTCGCGACGAGTACGAAGCTGGGTACGTTCGCAAGGCCCGCGGTCTCTATGTCGCTCCTGATGCTCTCTCCGATATTCTCCCTTTCGGTGGACAAAGCGATCGATACATTTCTGGCCCGGGTAGCGCCCGTGGGATCTATCGCGTTGAGCGCCTGAGCGCTGATCGAGCCGTCACGCACCTCGACTATCATTTCGCGTACGGAATCTCCGAACGTCTTGGCCAGGAACTCTATCTTTGCTTCATCTCCAGGCAATGCGGCTATCTTGAGGACGAGGCCCATCTCTTCGCCCATATCTTCGCCCAAGGCCCGGAACGCCTCCTCAAGCCGCATGAATTCTTCGAACCCGCTATTCCTGTTCACCGAGACAGGCGTACCGCTCGAGTCGGCTTGTACGATAAGGTCGATCCCTATGACCGTCCCGAGCTTACCCTCGAACACATTGGCCTCCCTTAATCTCTTGACAGGCTCACGTGCCTTGGACGCGGAGGATATTTCCCTGATCGCATACGCAACGACCCTGTCGACCGGCTCCACCTCATAGAGGACATGCTGCTGCGTAGCGTCGTCGAACCGCGACATGGCCCCTCTCACCGCCTGCTCGGTCGCATAGAGCGCTTCGTCCTCTGCGGTGACGTTCAGCTGCGCAAGCGCGATGCTTCCATCGAGCTTTCTTTGGAGCACGTACTCGGGCAGCTCGGAGACCGACCTGCCGTATATCCTCGCCCTCAGCGCCATCGCAGACCTATCGGCGGAGAATTCCGCCTCGCTGTCGGCAGCGTGCGGATGGGTGTGGCCGCGGAAGACGACGTGGTCGGCAGACGAAACGCGTTCCGTGGAGTTCATGTGAAGGAGCGTGCCGTCCTTGCCAAACGCTATTTCTCCGCTCGTTGATAATCTGACCGTTCCGTCGGTAAATACCGCATAGGTGATCTCGTACGGCAGGACATTGCCGAAGCTCGCGATCGCAGATTCTATATTCTCCCGTGCGGCTGCGGTGAGGCCTGTTGTGCTCGCCCTCACCGCTTCCGCAAGGTTCGTCCCTGCCTTATCGAACACGTGGACCTCATCGCCAAATCTCACGGTGACCGTCTGCCCTTCCCTCACCACGCCGCTATTCGCCTGGGCGACCGCGTCCCTCAAGGCCTTCTCATGAGGCGCCTGAAGCTCGAACTCAGGCCTCAGCGCCCTTATCTTCGCGCCAATAGTATCGAGCACGGTCTCGAGACTTCCGCTCGTGCTCAAGCGCGCCTCCATGGGAGATGGCGCGAACGCTGCGGTGGGCACCACAAGGCCGGGAACGGTTTCTGCTGAAGGCGGCCGGAGCTCTCCCTTCGCGATCGCCTCTCGCAGCATCTCTTCTCTCGCCGCCACACCCGGAGCAACAGCGGGCTCAGAAACCCCTCTTGCTGCCCATAGAGGCGAAACTCCGGGCGCTTCTTGCGGCGGCAAGGTCTGTCTCTGCCTGTTTTCAAGCTTCGCGATAAGAGTCGCTTGCGTAATCGGGGATAGAGATACGCTCTCCCGCATACGCTCTATTGCGTTGCGCAATGTGGTGGGGGGTAGACGCATTATCTGCGATGCCGAGAGGGCCGTGATTATGGCAGGGAGCGTAAAGTTATTTATCGCGGCCTCGACAATGTCCTTCGCAATCTTGCCGAGCATCCTCTCGTCTATAATACCCCTGAATGCATTATTCTCTCTCGTCGTATTTTCGATGAGCCATACCTGTGCCGGAAGCCGCAATCTGAGGTACCTGCTATTGTCAATGAGCGATTCTCTTATCGTTTGTACGGTCATTGTCCTTGAACTTATGAGTGCGGGAATAGAGCTCACGATATTCTTCTCGTCTTCCTCGCTCACTACCCTCTGGACATCGGGCTCAGTCAATGTCACCAATAACGTATTCATCGTGAGGAGAGCCATGTCGACTCTCATGTGTGTATAGCTTGAGCCGATGGTGGGAAGTATTTCTAACGCATCTGTGATGCTCTTCGCCTGGTCAAAGGTCAAAACATTGTCTCTCATTAGTCGGCTCAAATCGTATCGCACCGCTTCAGGCAATATTCTATTTGACTCTAACGAGGTTAGGAACTCTTCTCTCTGTCCTTCGATCTGAAATCCTGTCTCACTCGCCCTCTCCTGTACAACCTGAGGCGCGACGACCGCCTGCATGAGCTGGATTGACGCAGGCGTTATCTGAGACGGATTCACATGGAGCAGGTCAGCGATATCTTGTGTGGTAGTGTCGGTGATCGGGCTCTGGAGCACGGCCACCAGCCTTGCGAGTTCCGGCGTAGTGACTATAGAAGTAGGAAGGTTGAACGTCTGGAGCGCCGCGACAAGGCCTGTGGTGCTCG
>CAYHAE010000042.1:0-16624 GCA_964354545.1 uncultured Planctomycetia bacterium | reverse complement strand
TATGAAAATTGACGTCATCACCCTGTTCCCAAAGATGTTCGAGGGCGTCCTCACCGAGTCCATGATCAAGAGGGCCCTCAAAAGAAGGCTCCTCGAGATACGCATCCACAACTTGAGGAGGTGGGCGCGCGACAGGCACAGGACCGCGGACGATTACCCCTACGGCGGCGGGCCGGGGATGGTCTTGATGGTCGAACCGATCTGCCGCGCCCTCGCCTCATTGAGGGCGCGGCACAAGAAGGGGAGCGGAACGCGGGTGATCCTGCTCACTCCCCAGGGAAGACACCTCGACCAGAAGCTCGTGCGGAAGTTGTCTGGGGAGAAGCGTCTCGTGCTCATATGCGGGCATTACGAGGGCGTCGACGAGAGGGTAAGGCGTTTTGTGACTGACGAGATATCGATAGGGGACTACGTCCTCACGTGCGGCGAGATACCGGCGATGGTGCTCATCGATAGCGTGGCGCGGCTCATACCGGGCGTCGTGGGCGATCCGGAATCGCTCGTCGACGAGTCATTCGAAAGCTCTCTTTTGGAATATCCGCACTACACGAGGCCGCGTGTCTTCAGGGGCCTCAAGGTCCCGGCCGTGTTGCTTGGAGGCGACCACGGCGCGGTGGAGAAGTGGAGACGCCAAGAGGCGGTGAAGAGGACGATGGCGAGGAGGCCGGACCTTCTCGCAAAAGAGATTAAACGAGGTGATACACATGGATAAGCGAATACAATTGGTTGAGGCGCAGTTCCTCAAAAAAGATATCACGAAATTTAATGTCGGCGACACGATCGAAGTTCAGGTAAAGATCGTCGAAGAAGGGAAGGTGCGCCTTCAATCGTTCGAGGGCACGGTCATTGCACGCCGCGGCTCGGGCCTCCGGGAGACCTTCACCGTAAGGAAGGTATCGTACGGCGAGGGCGTCGAGAGGGTCTTTCTGCTCCATTCGCCCTCGGTCGCGAAAATCACCGTGACCAAAAAAGGCGATGTGAGGCGCGCGAAGCTCTACTACCTAGAGAAGAAGATTGGAAAGGCGACAAGGGTCGAAGAGAAGTTCGAAAGTACTGCCGAAGCCGAAGCGCCGGCTGCTGACCTACGAGAAGAGGCTAAGGAGTAGAGGCTACTCCTCCATCGCCGGGGTCGATGAGGCAGGCCGCGGCCCTCTCGCGGGACCTGTGGTCGCGAGCGCGGTCATATTGAAGAGCTATGCTTTCAAAGCGCGTATCGACGACTCAAAGAGGCTCACGGAGAAGGCCCGCGAGCGCGCGTATGACGAAATAGCGGATAAGGCATTCGTGGGCCTGGGCATTGTCGACGAAACGCGCATCGACCGGGTAAATATCTACTACGCGACCAGGCTCGCGATGGAGCGCGCAATCGCCAACCTGAACGTCCCGCCTGACTACGTCCTCATCGATGGGAGGATGAAAGTCCTGACACCCTGCCCCCAAGAATGCATCGTGCGCGGAGACTCGAAGAGCATGTCGATCGCTGCCGCCTCGATCATAGCCAAGGTGACAAGGGACCGATTAATGCGCTTCTACGATGTGCTCTATCCGATCTACGGATTCAAGGAACACAAGGGCTATCCGACCAAGCGTCATAAAGAGGCGCTCATTCGCCACGGACCTTCCCCTCTGCACAGGTTTAGCTATGCGCCTGTGAAAGCGAGCAACGCGAGCTGGGCGAGCGAAGCGACCGAGGCGATCGCAAGGTAAGAGTTCGCGACTATGGTGAAATTAGTGATTGTCATTCCTCTCGTCATGCTCGGCATCTCAGGCTGCTCGTATGCGACGCAAGGGCCGACCGTGCGCGCCGTTCACGTCTCCGCAGATACCGTAGGGCGCTTTGAGCGCTGCGAGCTCACCTTTGAGCTTTCGGCGCGCTACGATAATCCCTATGACCCGGATGAAATCGATGTCGGTGCCACCCTCCTCTCGCCCTCAGGAAAGGCCGTGCGGATCCCCGGTTTCTATTACGAAGGTTTTACGTCCTGCCTCGCTGACGGCGCCGAGACGCTCGAGCGCACGGGAGACGGTGCATGGAAGGTCCGGTTCGCGCCCCAGGAGACAGGAACGTATACGTATTTCGTCACGGTCAAGGATAAGACGGGCCAGACGCAATCTCCCGCGCGCACCCTTACCGTCCGGGACTCGTTGCGCGACGGATTCGTCCGTCGATCGACCGTGGTGCCGAACTACCTCGTGTACGATTCGGGAAAGGATTATTTTGCGGTCGGAGAGAACGTGGCGTGGGCCAGCGAGAGAAAGCAGATATACGATTACGAACGCTATTTTGACAAACTTGCCGCGAGCGGCTGCACTTATGCGAGAGTGTGGATGGCGACCTGGGGCCTTGCGATCGAGTGGAGCCCGAGCGACCCCAACGCCCAGGGCGACTTCGGCGGAACAGGGAAGTATTCGATGGAGAACGCATGGCGGCTCGATCGGGTCCTTCAGATGGCCGAGGACCGCGGCATCCACATCGTGCTCACGCTCGGAACGTACGGCGACCTGATGATTGAAAAGGGCTACTGGAACGAGCAAAAGTGGCTCTACAACCCTTATAATGCAGCGCAGGGAGGGCCTTGCCGGACTCCCGCAGATATGTGGACGGATGAGGCGGCGAAAGGTCTTTATAAGAAACGGCTTCGGTACATCGTGGCGAGGTGGGGCTACTCGCAAAACCTCCTCGCCCTCGAGCTGTGGAACGAGGTCTCTGCACCGCGGGCATGGGTCGCGGAGATGGCGGAATTCATAAAAAAGCTCGACCCCTACGGCCACTTCGTCACGATCAGCCTCGGCGCCCCGCCGTCAGCTGAGTACCGCGAATCGCACATCTGGGACCTCGATGATATCGATTATACCCAGATCCACCTTTACGGATATCAGGGGAACCTGCGCGATCTCATTCCGGAATTGAGTGCCGAGTGCTTCAACAGGACCGGGCGGTATCGTAAGCCTTGCCTCGTCGCCGAATTCGGGATAGACTCTGGCAAAGATGACAGATTTTACGATAGGGCGGGGACAGGGGTCAACCTCCACAACGGCCTCTGGGCGGCCGCGTGCTCCGGATCGTTCGGCGGAGCGATGAACTGGTGGTGGGACCAGTACGTAGAGAAGAAAGACCTCTACCCCCATTTCAATGCGCTCTCGAAATTTGTGAAAGGGATCCAGTGGTCAAAGGCCGCGTGGAAGAGGCTCGCGACGACACCCGTGATTCAGAGAGGGGCGCAGGGCGCGTCCGAGGCGGCTGGCGGGAGCCTGTATTCCGACCTCGTCGTAAAAAGTAAGGATGAATGGCGCAGGGTTGACGTCCCGGAGTACACGATCCGAAATGACGGTCAGGTGATAGGCGGCACGCCCAATAAATATCTCCATGGCCTACCCAAAGAGGACCTGCGGGTAACCCCGGTCTTCAACGTAAACTACCCGATCGCGGGCACGTTCGCCGTCCACATAGGCACGGTCTCCCAGGGGGCCGTTATATCTTTCTACGTTGACGGGGTGAAGGTAGTGAGCAAGGAAATGCCGGCAGCAGAACATGTGGCCGGAAAAGAGGGGAAGAGCGAATATAAGAAAGAGTGGGACATATGGTGGTGCCGTTACGATGAGGACATCGCCGTTGACATAAGCCCGGGGCCCCACGCGATACGGCTGGAGAATACTGGTCCGGACTGGGCAACGATAGAACGCATCACCCTTACGAACTACAAAGACAACTCGTACCTAGGCGTGAGGGTCATAGGGCTTGTGCGAGAGGGCGAGGCGGTCATGTGGATACAGAACATCGGGCACGGATGGTACAATATTTCCCGCGGGATCGAACCGCGCACCTTTAAGGATCTCTCATTCGACGCGTGCGAGCTGACCGATGGCGAATATACGGTCGAGTGGTGGGACACCTATAAAGGCGATGTGGCCAGACGCAATACCCTGAACGTTAAAGACGGGAAGGCGCACCTTGAAATTCCGGAACTCGCCACCGATATCGCGTGTACGCTCAAGGCGAAGTCGAAGCGCACGCCTTCCAACCTTTAGAGGTCTTACCCCCCCATGGACAGACGCATTCCGCAACCACCCTTGACCCATTCGACGGCGCTCAAGCCCCGACCTCGGTTCGACAAGCCGAGGATCCGTCCTGAATTTATCGAACCCTTCGACAAAAGCTCAGGGTTCGATCCTGAGCGAAGTCGAAGGATCGAAGGACGAAGCCGAGGGATCGGGCCGGGGAAGGTCGAGGGGTTGACCGCGTGTGAGGCGCAGTCGGTGGACGCATATGCGAGAGACGAGTTCGGGATCTCCGCTCTCGTACTCATGGAGAACGCCGGACGGGCCGTCGCAGAAGAGGCGGTGAAGGCATTGGGCAATAAGGGGAAAGTCGCGATTGTGTGCGGGAAGGGCAATAACGGCGGAGACGGCCTTGTGGCGGCCAGACACCTCATCGCGCGCGGCCTGGAGCCCGACGTCTTTCTCTCAGGGCGCATAAGCGACCTGAAAGGCGAAGCGCTCGTGAATGCCGGAATACTCACCCGGGCACGGCAGAGGATAGTCGAGGTGCGCCCCGAGACGCTGCGTGGCGTAAAGACCGACCTCGCGCGCTATGGCGTGATCGTCGATGCGCTGTTGGGCGTCGGCCTCGAGGGCGAGGTGCGCGGTATACCCAAAGACCTGATCGACGCGATGAACTCCTCGCGCGCATACATCGTGGCCGTTGACATACCTTCCGGCCTCGATGCGACCGGAGGCGAAGTGCGTGGCGCGGCCGTGAAAGCGAATAAGACGGTCACGTTCATCGCGCGAAAGCGCGGCATGCTCGTAGGCAGAGGTCCGGAACTGTGCGGTGAGATTGTCGTAGAGGACCTGGGCCTGCCTTGCGGATGGCACCCGCGCGACACGCGGCTCCGCGGACACAGGACCAGCGGCACCGCGTACGCTCCCCATGATATAACTGGTTCGCCCAGAAAGACGCAAAAATTAAATTTCACGCCAAAGGCAGTGTTATTCGATATGGATGGAGTGATCGTCGACTCCATGCCGTATCATTTTATCGCCTGGTATGAGGCGCTGCGTCCGGCCGGGATAAGGGTGAGCTGTTACGACATCTACGCCAAGGAGGGCGAGCGGTGGGAAAAATCCTTGAATGATTTTCTTGTGAAGGCGGGCATTGAGCCTTCGAATGATACCATGAGGAGGATCTTTTCGGCGCGCCAGAAGATATTCGTGAAATACTTTAAACCGTACGTCTTCTGCGGAGCATATGACTTTCTCTCCTGCCTGCGGAGGAAAGGGTATTCCCTCGCTCTCGTGACAGGAACCCCGGCGAATCAGGTTAAGGAGATCCTGCCAAAGAAGATCGCGCGGCTTTTCAGCTGCATGGTCACAGGGGACCGGGTGGCGAACGGCAAACCCCACCCAGAGCCCTACCTGAAGGCGGCAAAGGCCCTGCGCGTCTTACCGTCTCAGTGTGTGGTAGTGGAAAATGCGCCGCTGGGCATCCAGGCGGCAAAGAGGGCGGCCATGTTCTGCATCGCCCTCACCACGAGCCTGCCCCGTGAATACCTCGCGGGATCGGACGTGGTCGTCGATACGCTGGATGAGGTCACGGGGGTCATTGAAAGCTCCTGTCAGGTTGCCCGCATCGCACCCAGGGCACGCGTACGCACGGAGGGGTGAGATATGTATGCGATAAGGCTCACACGCGAAGGGACGTACACGTATAAGGTCACGTCCGGCAATTTCACGTTGCGCGTAGAGCTCCCAAAGGAAGGGAAGGCGGCGAGCGGCGCAAGCCCGCCTGACCTTCTCCTCGCATCTCTCGGGAGCTGCCTCGCGGTATACCTTGAACGGTATCTGACCGGCGGGAAGATACCGTTCAGCGATTTTTCCATCATCGTAAAATCCGAGATCTGCGCGGAACCGCCACGCCACCTGAAGGATATCGACGTGCATATAGAGGTCCCGGGCCTTGCCCTCGACGTGAGAAGGAAGAAGGCGCTCCTTGAGTTCATCGAGAACTGCCCTGTGCGCACGACGCTCACTCACGAGCCTCGCGTGTCGATAGTCTTGAAGTCGGATTGATCACGATGTCTTAAGCGAAAGGAGGGGGACAATGAAGGCTATTCTCATGGTGCTTGCGGCGCTCGTAGCGGTGCTCGCAGGATCGATCATAGTCGCGTATAACGCACTTGTTCAACAGAAGTTCAGGGTGAAGAATGCGTGGTCTCAGATCGACGTCCAGCTTAAGCGGAGGCACGACCTGATCCCTAATCTGGTGGAGACGGCAAAAGGGTACATGAAATACGAGAAGGAGACCCTCGAAAATGTGATCAAGGCGCGCACGCAGGCGACGCAGGCGACCGCGATCAGGGAGAAGCAGGACGCCGAGAATTTCCTCACAAGCGCACTCCGGTCGCTCTTTGCGGTGGTAGAACGATACCCCGACCTCAAGGCAAATCAGAATATGCTCAAGCTGCAGGAAGAGCTCACGTCGACCGAAAACAAGATCTCCTTTGCGCGGCAGTACTACAACGACGAGGTGACAAACTATAACACCTCCCGCTCAAGCTTTCCCACGAACATCATCGCTTCGGTATTCAGCTTCCATGGGGAGGAGCTCTTCGAGCTCAAGGACCTTTCCGAGAAGGAGCCGCCGAAAATAAGCTTTTAGCCGGCGTACGATGCCGTACTCATTCATCGAGATAGAAAAAGAGACGCGGTGGGTCATAAGAGCGGTCTTCCTCTTCCTGGTCTTCCTCTATTTCCTTTTCGCAGAAGCGCTCTGGCTCGTCACAAAGCTCTATTTCCTCTTCAAAGAGATAGTCCTCGGCAACGAGGCGCTCTTTTCATGGAATGAGGCGGCGATCGTATCTGCCGTGGCGCTTGCCGCCGCGCTCATCCACTGGCGAGCCTCCACCGCGAACATGGTGGACAGGATCGCTCAGGTCGTCGGTGCAACGGCGCCTGACCCCAAGGACTTTTATCACACCGTCTTCAGGAACGTCGTCGACGAGGTATCGGTCGCGACCGGCGGAATGAAGATAGACGCGCGCGTCATCCCGTCATCCGGCCTCAACGCGTGCGCGATCTCCGATTTCAAGGGGAATAAGGTCATAGGTGTCACTGAGGGCCTCCTCGCGAGGTTAAGCCGAAGCCAGCTAGAAGCCGTTATCGGCCACGAGGCTGCGCACATCGTCTCCGGAGACAGCCTCACGACGACGATGGCCTGCTCTCTCTTCGGTATCTACGCGGCGCTCCTTGCGGGTGCAAGCAGGGCGCTTGAGAGGCCTACGGTGTGGCGGGGGAGGAGATCGGAGGGGGCGTGGATCTACCTGGTCATCATCTACCTCGTCCTCGTGGTAGTCCAGGGCGTGGGGCTGCTCGTCAATATGTTCCTCTCCCGCCAGAAAGAGACCCGGGCAGATGCGGTCGCGGTGAGGCTCACGAGGGACCCTCTCGCTCTTGCCGAGGCGCTCTATATCATCTCGCGCGGGTGGCGGGGGATCGGGGAAATACCCGATTCGCTCTCTCCTATATTTTTCGCGAGCCCCGACTATAAGAACCTCGATGAATCGGAGGGGCTGCTTGCCAACCTCTTTTCGACGCATCCGCCTACCAATAGGCGCCTTGAGATGCTCCTCTCCATGGCACATGCGGATCTCGCTGCGCTCGCTCCGGTCATACGGCCGAAGGCGCGCGTGGCTGTTGAAGACGGTATCGTCACGGTGAGCGGCGAACCAGGCAAGGAGTGGTTCATATACCGGGAGAATATGTGGCAGGGTCCTTTCGGGCTCGATGAGCTCGCGGGTCTTGGGCTTGCTCCGAATTCCTGGGTCGCAAAGCGCGGCGAAAAGACCGTTTCGCAGGCCTCCGAAGTCGATGTCCTCAACGAAGCGCTCAAGGCGAAGCTGGCCGGCAAGCCCATCGCGAGCGGGGAGATGTGCCCTGAATGCACGCAACCGTTGGGGGAGGTGCTCTATGAGGGGACGCCGGTGCTCACATGTTACTACTGCGACGGCATATTCGCGCGCTCCACGTCCGTCTTGAGGATCATGGTGAGAAAAGACTACTCGTTTCCGTCTTCTATCGAGAAGTCGGCGGAGTTCGCCCTGAAAACGAACTCAAAAGGGATATACACGCGGCGCTTCAACGTGGTGTATGCGCTCACGTGCCCCCATTGCGGCGGCAAGATGGCGCGCGGCTTCTATTCGCTGGGGTATCCGATAGAGGTCGACAGGTGCGGGCGATGTGACGCGATATGGTTTCAGAAGTTCGAACTTGAAACGCTGCAGTATCTGTTTGAAAAATTCGAGTCGCGAGATGAGACCAAAACGTAACAGCCCCGCCTTTAGGGCGTATGCACCGGGGTCCTTACGGGCGTTGTGAATCCGGTTCCGCGTAGTGTTTCGTGGGGGAACCTAAAGATCCCGTGGCCTCTTCGATCATGTCCTTGTACGCTCCCTCATCGCCTTTCTGACGGTAAATCGCGGCGAGAAGGACCTTCGCAGGGAGATAGCGCGACTTGTCCCTCAGAATGCCTTTCACGAGCTGCACCGCCTCGTCAACTTTCCCGAGCCTGACCAGACAGAGCGCTTTTGCCAGCTGGGCCTCGATCGATCGCGGGTTCGTTCCCAGCGCCTCGTCGAACCGTTCAATCGCCTCCTTGAACCGTAAGCCGCGGTAGAGGGCGACGCCCATGAGATACGCCTTCCTATACGGAAAACGTTTGAAATAGCTGTCGCCCCTTTTCATCATGGACTCTTTCTGGCAGACGAGCCACAGCAGGCGGTGCGCGTCCGCATAATACGGGTCGATCATGAGCACGCGCTGTAACGCATCTCGCGCATCGTCGATCTTGTCAAGGCGATAGTACGCAATACCGAGATAATAGTAGGCCTGGGGGTTTGTGTTCGTGATCCTGATCACCCGCTCGAGATAGCCCTCTGCATCCCTGTCTTTGCCGTCGTCCAAAAGCGTTATCGCGAGGGCGATGTATGCCTCTGCCAGGCCGGGGTCGAGAGCAAGCGCCCTCTTGAGCGCCTCTTGTGCCCTCTCGCGCTCTCCGCGGTTTGCGAATGCCTCGCCAAGATAACAGTGGGCATTCGCATTGCCGGGCTCGATCGTCACAAGCTGCGCGAGAACATCCGCAGCGTCATTGAACCTGCCCGTTGCATTGTAGAGGATCCCGAGATTGAGAAGGGCGTCGCTATTGCGAGGAGCTTCACTCACGACTTTTCGATAGGCCTCTGTCGCCTCGCGGATCGCTCCAGAGGTTTTGAGTTCTTGGGCAGCGGCCGTGAGCGGGGCAACGCCCGCGCGCGCTCTCGCAGATTCCGAATCGAGAGAGGGCGTTTCCCTCTCCTTCTCCGAGACTATCCTATCGCTCTCTTTCTGCCACTCGGGCAACAAATCTCCGCCGTACTCAAGGAGCGCAAGATACTCCTTTTGGGTGGCATTCGGATTCCCCTCCTTGAGATAGACGAGGCCGGCCCTGAAATGAGCTTCCGCGAGCCGGGGGTTGAGTTCCATTGCCCTCACATAGTACCGCAGCGCCTTAGACCTGTTTCCTTCCTTTTCGAAGATCTGCCCAAGCATGCATATGCCGCCGGCGAATTCCGGCCTCAGGGCGAGGGCATGCTTGATCACGTTCTTCGCATCCTCGATGTTCCCCAGCATAAAATATGCCCGCGCGAGGTCAAGCGACGCCTGAGGGTAGTCTCCGCCCCTGATCTGGAGCGCCTTTTTGAGATACGGCTGCGCACCGGCATATCTTTCTTTTGAAATATGTACCTTTCCCAAAAGTGCGTACGCCTCCGAAAAATTTCTTTTTTGACATACCGCTCTTTCAAGCTCCTGAATCGCATCGTCTGTCTGGTCGAGCGCGAGGTACCGCTGCGCCTTCTGATAGGATACGGTGCCACGCTCCGGAAGCTGTTTCGCGAAGTTGAAGATAACGAGCAGGGCCATGAGAAGGGCGAGCCCCCCGACACAGTACCGAAGCAGACGGTTAACCAGTCTTAGCATAAAGCCCCATTCCTCATCGGATATCTTTTACCGCATTGCGCCGACAGTGATTACCACACCACCACTACATTGCCGGAAGGGTCCAGCGTCACAGACGGAGGCGGCATATCTTCTTCCCCGGACCCGCGCACCTTTATTTCAGGTCCCACCGCGGTGCCGACTGAATCATGCTGCCGGGCGAAGACGTCATACGAGCCGTCCTTGAAACGGGTCGTTCGTACCACTGCAAAATTATCAGGAGAGTCAAGGTTGAGCGCGGGCGGCGTTGCGGGATGGTCGGCCCACGTAAGTTCCGAACTCACCTTGGCACCGCTTGCATTATACTCTTCGGTCAAGGTATAAACCGTGCCATCCTGCCCTTTGCGCTGCCATGCCATCACAAAGTTGCCCGCTGCTCCTATCGATACGGCCGGAGACGGGTGATCGACCTGAAGGCACGTGTTCACGTAAAAACCATCCGAATCAGCATCGCCGGCCCATGCGTATGCGACAAAAAGGAGCAGGTGCGCCAGAATGAAATACACGATTTTTACCCGCGCGTCGGTCCCGCTCTGCGGGACGGTGCGGGGCTGTCCGCCATCAGGGGGACGCGCCCCGCGGAACCCCGAATCAGAAGGTGCCACGGGCGTAAACCCGCGGGGCCCCACATCGGTCCTTCTGCTCGCCAAAAGCATAGAGGACGCCCTGCAGACGTTGTTATCACGGGGGACAACTCTCACGCAAAACCTCATGGGCTACCTCGGTCCTTTTTGTGATAGTATGACACAAAAATTAAGATTAAACAACAGAATTTCCTTGCGTCCTTCCGATATAGGTATTATTATACAAGAAAGCGCCGATTCAAATTCTATACCAGGTGCGTTTCGAGTTCAAGCCGAAATTGCTGCGTCCACGGGTGAGTTTCTCGAGCCAAAAGGAGGGGGAATGGGGCTTAAGGTTACCGTAGAAAAGAGACAGGCGGGCGTATATGTGGTATATCCGGCAGGGTCCATCGATTCCGATACGTACCTTGAGCTGGAAAAAAGCGTTACCCCGATCATAGATTCGTCTCCCAAGGCAGTCATCTTTAATCTGGAAGGCGTGACCTACTTAAGCAGTATGGGGTTCGGCATCATATATAGGACAAAACAGGCGGTCGAGAAGGGTGGCGGGGCCTTCGTCGTTACAAACCCCCAGCCAAACGTAAAGAAGATATTCGATGCCGTGAAGACCTTCCCCGAGTCCTTGTTCGCGAACATGCGGCAAGCGGACAGATACCTCGATGCCTTCATCGCCAAGATGCACCGTAAGTCTACAGGTCAAAAGGATCGCGGGCACGGTTCCTCGCACGATGACGCCTGACCGGCACGGAGGAGATGCGCACAGCCCCCTGTCCCTGCACACGCGCCCTTCGCGCAGCGTTTCGCCCCTCTGCAATCGACGCTTCCCCGTTGACTTTTCCTCACTCCCGTACTATAATTTTATCATTATGTATGCCCTATAAGAGAAGGAGATGTCTATGAAGACCGATATAGAAATAGCGCAGGCAGCGAAGATCGCGCCGGTCGTTAAGATCGCCCGTTCGCTCGGGATACGGGAAAAGGAATTGGAGCTCTATGGGAATTACAAGGCGAAGATAAATCTCTCTATCCTTGCGCGTCTTAAGTCGAGGCCGTGCGGAAAGTATATCGATGTCACCGCTATTACCCCTACGCCTCTCGGCGAAGGGAAGACGGTCACGACGATAGGCCTGTCGATGGCGTTGAACAGGATCGGCAAGAAGACCGCGGCCTGCATTAGGCAGCCGTCGCTCGGGCCGGTATTCGGCATCAAGGGCGGCGCCGCGGGGGGCGGGTATTCGCAGGTCATCCCCATGGAGGATTTCAACCTCCACTTTACGGGAGACGTCCACGCGGTAGGTCTCGCACACAACCTGCTCGCCGCATTCCTCGATAACCACCTCGCGCGAAAGAACAAGCTCGCCATCGATCTCGACAAGATATTCTGGCGCAGGGTCGTTGACGTGAGTGACAGGGCGCTGCGGAATATACGGATCGCGGTGGGAGGAGGGGAGAACGGCGTAGAGAGGGAGACAGGGTTCGACATCACGGTGGCGAGTGAAGTGATGGCGATCCTCGCCCTCACTTCGGGACTCAAAGACCTGCGCAGAAGGCTCGGCAGGATCGTCGTCGCCATGTCACAAAACGGCACGCCTATCACCGCAGAAGACCTGCGCGCAGCGGGGGCTATGGCCGTGCTCCTGAGAGACGCGATAAAACCGAACCTGATACAGACGCTTGAGAACACGCCCTGCTTTGTCCATGCAGGGCCCTTTGCGAATATCGCGCACGGCAACAATTCGATCCTCGCCGACCAGATCGCACTACGTCTCGCGGACTACGTCGTCACCGAGAGCGGATTCGGCACCGACTGCGGCGCGGAGAAGTTCTTTGACATAAAGTGCAGGGAGAGCGGCCTTGAGCCTCACGCTGTCGTCCTCGTATGCTCGATACGGGCGCTCAAGATGCACTCGGGCGACTTCACCGTGGTCGCGGGCAAACCCCTGGACGAGGGTCTCTTAAAAGAGAACCTCGATGCGGTAGAGCGCGGCGCAGAGAACCTCGTCAAACAGATCGAGAATATAAGGGCCTTCGGCGTCCCGGTCGTCGTTGCGATAAATAAGTTCGACACGGATACGGCCAAAGAGCTCGGGCTCACAAGGAAGATCGCTCTCTCACACGGCGCAGACAACTGCGAGGTGAGCGAGCTGTGGCGCCGCGGGTCTCGCGGCGGTGTTGACCTTGCGAAGGCGGTGGTGAAAGCGGCGGAGAAGAAGTCGCGCTTCAAGTTCCTGTATCCCCTGGAGATGCCCATTAAGAAGAAGATCGAAACTATCGCGACGACTATCTATGGAGCGAGGGCCGTTTCGTACGAGCCTCTCGCGGAGGAGAAGATCGCACTCTATGAAAAGTTAGGGTGGGGGAACCTCCCCATTTGTATGGCAAAGACGCACCTCTCCCTCTCGCATGACCCGGAGCTGAAAGGCAGGCCCCGGGACTTCATTCTGCCGATACGGGATGTGAGGGCATCCGTGGGCGCAGGATTCCTATATCCGCTGTGCGGACAGATGAAGACGATGCCAAGCCTCCCCTCGCACCCCGCAGGCGAAAAGGTCGATATAGATTCGAAAGGAAGGGTAGTCGGGTTATTTTAGAAGCGGGGGTGTGCGGTGTACATTGACGGCCCGATACGCGCTTACGTTGACGACCTCGCGGCAAAAAAACCAGCGCCCGGAGGCGGGAGCGCAGCTGCGCTCACGGGCGCACTCGGTGCGGCGCTCCTTGAGATGACGGCAAACTTCACTGTCGGCAAGGAGAAGTATAAGGAGTATGAGCCGAGCGCCCTCGCGATCCTGAAAGACGCCGGAGTTTTACGAAAGAGCCTCATGAATTCCGTCGATGCCGACGTTGAGGCATATACGACCCTTTCGCGCGTCCTTAAGGCGAAAGATGGGGCGGGCCTCGACGAAGCGCTCCGGGAGGCGACGCGGGTGCCGCTCACGATTGCCGAAGATGCGCGTGAAGGCCTGAGGTTGGCCGCGCGGCTCGCCTCGGCATGCAACCCGAACCTTATCTCAGATGTGGGTGTGGCATGCGGACTGCTGTCGTCCTCATATGGAGGGGCGAAGTACAACATCGCGATCAACCTGAACAGCATCAAGCGAGAGGAGTTCGTTCTCCGAACGCGCGAGCGACTTGTGGTGATGGACAGGGAAGTCGCCGCATTGAAAGGCGAAATAGAGAGGAAGGTCGGGACGATAATGGAAAAAAGCGTATGAGTGCACAATTGCTCGAAGGTAAAGTAATTGCAGAAGGGATCAAGGCGCGGTTAAAGCAGGATGTTGCGGACCTCACCGCGAAATACGGAAGGCCCCCCAAATTGGTCGCGCTCCAGATCGGCGAGAACCAGGCATCGAGCGTCTACGTGAAATCGCAGGCGAAGACCGCAGATGCGCTGGGGATCGCCTATGAATTAAAGGTAATGCCGGAAGGACTTGCACAGCGCGATGCGGAGAAGGTCGTCGAAGGGCTCAACGGCGACCCTGCGATGGATGCGGTCATCCTCCAGCTTCCGGTCCCGAAACAGATCGATGCCAAGAGGCTCCTGAATCTCATCGCACCCGAAAAAGATGCCGAAGGGATGCATCCTTCGAACCTCGGGAAGGTCCTCTTGGGAAAATGGGCGGTCGCGCCGTGTACCGCGAGCGCATGCATGGCGCTTATCGAGTCGACAGGGGTGAACCTCTACGGCAAAGAGGCGATCGTCGTCGGCCACTCTGAGATAGTGGGGAAACCCTTGAGCCTGATGCTTCTCGCTAAATTTGCGACGACAACAGTGTGCCACATAGGCACGGGCGAACGGGGAGTGCTGCCGGAGCACGTCGCGCGCGCCGAGATACTGGTCGTGGCGGTAGGCAAGGCGGGCCTCATTAAGGGCGATTGGGTTAAAGAGGGAGCGATCGTTATAGATGTCGGCATCAATAAGGTCGGCGATAAGATAGTAGGCGATTGCGAGTTCGACAAGGCTTCCGCGAAGGCATCGCATATCACGCCCGTCCCGGGAGGCGTCGGCCCTCTCACGGTGACGATGCTCATGAAGAATGTCGTTGAGGCGTGTAAAATGCGCTGACGCGAGAGGGATCGGTACGATCCTCATGCCCGCGATATCGGTCTCACAAAGAAATGATAGGGGGTGTACACATGGCAGAAAAAACTGAAAAGGGTCCTGTAAACGAAACTCCGGAAGAGAAGTTCAAGCGCCTCGCGACCCACAGGGTCAACAATGCGCTTGACAAGATACGGTTGATCGGGAATTTGTCCGGCGCCGGCTACAAATACAACGACGATCAGGCACAGAAGATCATCGAGAGCCTCAAGGTCGCCGTTCAAGAGGTGGAGAGCAAGCTTTTTAAGACGGGGAAGAAAGAGTCTAAGTTCTCGCTTTAACATAGTTACCGAAAGTTCCGAGGGCGCAACCCGCGGTGAGCGGCGGAGAGCGTCGTGAGCGCCGTCCCCGCGGGCTTCCTGCCAACGGCAGGCGTACCCGTGGGGCTCCAGAAAGGTCTTCTTTCTCACGCGACAGGTGAAAGGAGCGCTATGACCTTCTGCGAAAAAATCGTAGCAGGAAAATTTCTCGTCACGAGCGAGATCGGGCCCCCAAAGGGAACCGACCTAAAAGAGGTCCTCGACGATGCGGAGCTGATCAAAGGAAAGGTGGACGCCATTAACGTGACCGACCTCCAAAGCTCCGTGATGAGGATCGGGTCGCTTGCGGTATGCCACTTCCTAAAGGACAAAGGCATCGAACCGTTATTCCAGCTTACCTGTCGCGACAGGAATAGGCTCGCCCTCCAATCTGACCTGTTGTCGGCCGCAGCGCTCGGCATAGAGAACGTGCTCCTCTTGACCGGCGACCACCCCGCGCTTGGGGACCATCCTGACGCGACACCGGTCTTCGACATCGGCTCGGTCCAGCTCCTGGAGGTTGCGCGGACGCTTCAGGAGGGGAAGGACATGAGAGGCAACCCCTTGAAGGGCGCGCCGCGGTTCTGTATGGGAGCGGTCGTGAACCCGGGCGCCGACCCCCTTGAGCCCGAAGTCATAAAGATGGGGATGAAGGTGCGCGCGGGAGCGCAGTTCTTCCAAACACAGGCCGTATACGATATTGAAAAATTCAAGGCGTTCCTCGACGAGGTAAGGAAGCACGATATCAAGACGACGATAATGGCAGGAATAGTCCTTTTGAAATCCGCGGGTATGGCTCGCTATATGAACAAGAATGTGGCCGGCGTCTTTGTCCCTGAAGACCTCATCAAGGAAATGGAGGGGGCAAAGGATAAGGTGCAGAAATCGATCGAGATCGCGGCCCGCCTCATTAAAGAATTGAAACCGCTGTGTCACGGCATACATATCATGCCGATAGGATGGGATAAGAAGGTGCCGCTCGTGCTCGAGGCAGCGGGATTATTGCCGTAATGGCGTCACGAGCGGAAAGGCGTGAGCAGGGAATATGAAGATCGCGTTCACGGGAAAAGGCGGTGTAGGCAAGACGACGCTTGCCGCGCTTCTCATACACAATCTCGCGAAGGACGGCCACAAGGTGCTCGCCGTCGACTGCGACCCAAATCCAAATCTTGCCGCGGTCCTCGGATTCGAGGATGCAGCGGTAATAACGCCGATCTCGAAGATGCAGGACCTCATTTACGAGAGGATGGAGGTCAAGGACAAAAACCCCCTCTTCTACAAATTGAACCCGAAGATAGACGATATCCCCGATGCGTTCGCGAAACGCATGGGCACGATACGCCTCGTGGTGATGGGCACGGTCGAAAAGAGCGGCGGAGGATGCGTATGCCCCGAGAGCGTATTCCTGCGAAACCTCCTCAGCCGGATCATAGTAGGCGAGGGCGAACACATCGTCCTCGATATGGAAGCGGGCATAGAGCACCTCGGAAGGCGTACGGCCGAGGTATGCAATTATTTCGTGACGGTCGTCGAGCCCTCCTGGAGGAGCATAGGGACGGCCCTCAAGATCGGAAAGCTCGCGCGAGAGTCGGGCGCGAGGGAGGTCTATG